>JALFAQ010000031.1 GCA_022772305.1 Corynebacterium glucuronolyticum | reverse complement strand
GCAGGAGTTGTCTACAACAACTTTGTCTTCCCCGAGGCTACGGATAAGCAACGAAAAGACGTGGAGGAGGCAGCACAGCTGGTTCTGAACGCGCGTGAGAATTACAAAGACGTGACGCTTGCGGATATGTACGACCCGGATGATGAATGGATGTATCCGGAGCTCTTCGCAGCGCATTCCGAACTCGACAGTGCGGTGGCGCAATGTTACGGCTTCGCACTGGACGGTTTAGAACACGATGAAAGGGAACAATTCATTCTCTCAGAGCTTCTGACACGCCACGCCAAGATGGTCTCCTAGGATCTATTCTCACACCTCGTACGGTTGTTCTAACTAATTCGCGGTGGATGTGGCGTGGCCTTGCTAAGTTGTAAGGCATGAGTCGGATGTTGGCTGTGGCAGACGCGCTGAGACTGGTGCGGGTGCGGGAAGAATCCCCCGCCTGGTCGCTGCTTGCAGCCAAAAACGCGCCAGTTATTCTGGCGGTGCTTGCCGAGGTCTTCCGGGGCGACAACCGTACGTTGGCAGGAACGGAACTATTCCTTGCCGTAGACCCGCTGCTTGTCGACATTCGCGAGTCCACAGGGCTGGAGTTACCTAAGTCTGTGGTGGCGTACGTGGGGGACTGGGTGAAGGCCGGCTACCTCGTGCGACGCAGCCCGCAGGGAGAAACTGAGGAGTTCTACGAGCTGTCCTCCGACGCGCACGTTGCACTCGACTACATTTCTGAAATCGTTGAGCCGCAGCGCGTGGTCACCGGCTCCCGGCTGGGAACCGTGTACATGGGGCTGACCAATCTGGCAGCGGACACCGATCCAAATGAACAAGCGGCAATCACCCGGCTTGAAGCACAACGGGACCAGCTTCAGGAGCGGATCGACAATATTCGCGAACGGGGTGTCAGCGTCGTCGACGATGGCCGCGCCGTGGAAAGAGCCAGGGAGGTGCTATCACTTGCGCGGGTGCTGCCCACAGACTTTGCGCGCATGCGAACGGATGTGGAAAAGGTAGACTGTGACCTGCGCGAATCAATCGTCGAATCAACACTGAACGCCGGAGAGGTGCTGGACAACGTCTTCCGCGGAGTGGATCTGATCCAAGAATCCGAGGCCGGGCGGGCCTTTAGAGGGTTCTACGAGGTGTTTCTCGATAACGAACGTTCCGCGCGGATCGACGCAGTCATCGATTCCATTATGTCGCGCCCGTTCACGGAAAAGCTCTCCGTCGAGGAACGCGACGAGCTCCGCAGCCTCATGCGAATCCTCGATGAATCCTCCGGACAAGTGCATGACTCCATGACGGGGCTTTCACGGTCGCTGCGAAGATTTGTACAGTCACGCGAGGCTGAATCCCAGCAGGCGCTCATTGCCTCCATCAACGAGGCAGAGCGGCTCGCAATGAAAGTTGGGAAGACAGGTATCGCCAGCAATGCAAAGATCGGCGTGGAACTCGAATTAACCACCCGACAACCGCAATCCATTTCCTCCTGGAACCTCTACGACCCATCCGCTTACCGCATTGAAAGTGACCTCGTTGAAGCGGAAGCCGGAACCATCGATATTGAGGCACTGCGGCGGCGCATCCGAGAGACGGAAATCGATTGGCAGGAGCTATCCAGCAACATCAACGTGCTTGTTATCCGCCGAGGCCAGGCCACGATCGCGGATGTGCTGACCGCATTCCCCGCCACGCAGGGGCTCGCCAGCGTCGTCGGTTTAATCAAGCTGGGTGCCCGTCATGGGCAGCGTGCCGATGGCAGCGAACTCGTTCGGTGGACATCAGCAACGGGGAAGAAGAGACAAGCACGCGTAAATCGGTGCGTTTTTACCGAATGTGTGCCGGAGACGTACCAACAGCGGATCTTTGGAGGTAGCCATGGATGAGCAGATTCACCTGACAGAAACAGACACGGGAACGCTTACTCTCAGGCAGCGAAAAGCTCTGGTCAAGCTGATCAAGGGGCCGTTTATCACCACCACAACCCCAGCAGACCGGGAGGACTTTCGGGTGATAGTCGAGTCCCGTGCGCTGCTTTCGCAGCAGCTCGATAACCTCTTTCTGACCCTTGTCGTCGATGAAACGGCAGGAGTCGCCTACACCAAGGTATGGGATACAGAGGTTGAAGGTTCTCGCACACTCCTGCGCACAAAGCCGTTGACCTTTGTGGAGACGGTCATCATCCTGCACCTGCGTCGGCAGCTGGCGAAGTCGAACCCAAATGAGCGAACGATTGTGGAAAAACAGGAGGTCTTTGAAGCCACCGCCCCCTACCAGTCGGCGCAGGGAACTGACCACACGAAGCAGGAGAAGCATTTCGACAGTGCCTGGAACTCCCTAGCTAAGGCGAGAGTCGTCACTGAGACATCAACACCTGGACGCTGGGAAGTATCCCACGTCCTGCGCGTGGCATTTTCCAGCGACGAGATTAAGGCCGTAACCGCAAGTTTTGCCCACCTCCTGGAGGATTCCAATGGCTAGCACCATCGCCCCCGGCCAGTACCGCCTCACCACCCTGCAGGTGTACAACTGGGGCACATTCAACGGTCTTCACACGGTTGACGTCGCGCGCGCTGGGTTCCTCATCTTCGGCCCCTCTGGGTCAGGCAAGTCCACGCTTATCGACGCGGTTTCGACCATCCTGGGTTCCCCCGGACGTCACCGTTTTAACGCCGCAGCAACCGAATCCGGGAAGAAATCCGGCCGAGATCTGGTCACCTACTGCCGTGGCGCGTGGCAAAAGGAACACGACGCGGAACTTGATGATGTTACCAGGTCATTCCTGCGTCCCGGACCGATGTGGAGTGGGGTAGGTCTCCACTTCAGCGACGGCGACGGCGGGGAGATCACGGCGATTCGCATCATGTGCCTGACTGCCAATACGACGACGCAATCGGAGGTGAAGAACCTTTTTCTGCTTCTCCCCGGCAAGGTGAGCCTCGCCGCCTGCGAGGAGCTCGGCAAACACAGAGCCGAGCAACCCGAGGCTAAGAAACAGTTCCCGGACCTCATCGCCATCAATCGCAACCTGTCGCCCTTTTCTGCAGCGCTGCGCAAACGCTTGGGGATCGCGGATGAAAAGGCCATCGAGCTGTTGCAACGCACACAATCTGCAAAGACCCTGGGCGATTTGAACCAGCTCATGCGGGACTTCATGCTGCCGGAGCCCGCGACATTCAAGATCGCAGACGATGCCGCCGAGAACTTCACGGAGCTGAAGACAGCGTATGCAACGGTGGTGACAGCCCGCAACCAAATAGACAAGCTCCGCCCCATCCGAGACAGCGCAAACAAACATGCGGAGCTCACAAAAACGATTCGTAACTACGCGATGGATCTGGATGCCGTCCCCGTATACGCAAATACCCAGCGGCTCGGCTTTGCTCGCTCGGATCTGCGTACGAACCAGGGCGAACTCGATGATGCCCAGGCAAGCCTTGAAGCTGTGCAGGAAAAAGTGGCGGAACTGGCCGAAAGGGTGACGAATCTCCACGTCGCGATCAGGGGAGAAAAAGACGCCGGAATTAAGGCGGCAGAACACCGCCGCGACAAGCTCCGCGATGAGTGCGCTCGCGTCGAGAATGAAGCGAAGAAGTTCCTCGCAGTTCTGTCGGAACTGACTCCGTTCCAGCCCTCCAGCCAAGAAGACTTCATTAATCTCCGCGTACAGCTGGAAGAAGAGATTGCGGACATTGAAGCACGGCAACAGACCTACGGGGACACCCGTACCGATATCTACTCCCGCGTCAGCGCCCTCAGACAGGCAATAAAACAGGGGGAAAAGGATATCAGGATGGCGGAGAAGTTCCGGTCCAACATGGATCCTCGGCTTCTTCGCGCCCGAGAACGCATCTGTGAGATCACAGGAATTGCCCGAGGATCGTTGCCGTTTGTCGCTGACCTCATTCATATCGACCCAGCTTTTGCGCAGTGGCAGCCCGCAGCCGAACGGGTCATGGGTGGCTTTGCCAGGATGCTCCTTGTCCCCGACGAGTTTTATCCCCAGGTCGCTGCCGTTGTGGATGCCACGCATCTCGGCACCAAGCTCACCTACCAGGACATTGATGCGAAGCTGGAATCCCTGCGGCCGCAGTCTATTTCGGTGCAGAGTCTTGCTGCAACCATCGTCGTTGAACATGGACGCTATGAAGGCTGGATCCAGCACCAGCTATCCACCCGCTTTGATCACGTTCGCGCGGAATCGATCGAAGAGTTCCGCTCCCACCGGCGTGCAGTCACCAAAGCCGGGCAGCTTCGCGACGGTAGCCGGCACGTCAAAGACGACCGCTCCCGTATCGACGACCGATCCCGTTGGGTACTCTTTGAAAACTTAGATGCCCGCATCGACGTGCTCACCGCCCAGCAGCGCCAGCGGAAAAACGAACTGAACGCCGTGGCGGAAGAACAAAAACAGTTCGAATCCAAGGCAAAAGCCGATGCGGCCCGCATCGTCAGTGCCAGACGGGCGCTGGAGACAGAGAGATTTGCGCAAATTGACGTTTCCGGGGCTCAGAACTTGTTGGACGAGGCGCAAAAAGACCTCGATGCCTTGGTAGACAACAACGATCGACTCGCCGGACTACAAGCAGAGCTGCGGACCGCGCTTGGATTGACAAACCTCCAGGAGACGGAGAAGGCAAACCTACAACAGCGGATCGGTGTTGCCCGGAACCGCGTATCCGAGGCAACGGCTAAAATCGAGTGGCTGACCAGGGAGCTCGAGGGGGCCGAGCCGCTTCCGCCGGAGACGGAAAGACGGATCGCCGGTCGGATGAAGGTGTACGCTCGAGCCATCAATGCGTCCAATATCGATGCCGCAACGATTGAGGTGGAGAGGAAACTACGGGCAGACAAGTCTGCGGCAGAGGGGCAGTGCTCCACCCTCCAAAACTCGATCAAGCTTGCCATGAACCGTTATCTTGATGCCTGGCCTGAGCGGCAGGGCGATCTCACCCCGGAAATTGAGGCGCTGGGTGATTTCCTCGCAGAGCTGAAAAGGTTGGAGGATAACGATCTTCCCCGGTTTGAATCCAATTTCCGCGAGCTTCTGTTTGACCAGACGAACACCCATCTGGGACGGCTACGTCGTGAGATCGCCACGGCGGCGAGCTCCATTCGGAAAGAAATCGACCGGCTGAACGAGTCGCTGACTCTCGTGGATTTCTACCCCGGTCGCACACTGCAGATTGAAGTCCGTGAATCCCAACCTGCGGAAGCCAGGGACTTCGCCCGCAAACTCGCCGAGGCAGTCGACGGCACTCTTGAAAACGACGAAGGCGCTGCAGAACAGCGTTTCGAGCGGTTATCTGCAGTCATCGAGGACCTCGTAGAAAGCGATATAACAACCGCCAGGCAGCGTAAACTTCGCCTGGATACGCGCTGGCACGTGGCTTTTTATGGAGTGGAGGTCGATGCCGACGGCAACCGCGGTGCTGTCTACGATTCCGCTGAGGGGCTCTCCGGCGGACAAGCACAAAAGCTCTCCAGCTTCTGCTTGGCTGCGGCACTTCGCTTCCGGCTTACGGGTATGGGAGAACCACCGGCAAAGGCGAGAAAATCTCGCGTGGTCATCGGCGAGGACGTCTATCCTCACTACGGAACAATCATTCTTGATGAGGCCTTCGATCGCGCCGATGCAGAATTCACCCGTACCTCCATGGAAGTCTTTGACCGCTTTGGTTTCCACATGATCCTTGCCACGCCGGAGAAGCTCCTGCAACCGGTGGAGGACTATATCGGCGGCGTGCTCATGGTGGAGTGCCGGGACCGTAAGCACTCACAGACGGCCGCTCTCACGATCGAGGAAGCGGAGACACATGAGGACGATTAAGGATGTAGAGAAACGCGCAGCAACCTTCTACCGGAATAACAGCACAGATTGGTTGGCTGGTAGCTTTTCATCCCTGGCGATAAATCTCCAACCACCCACCGCCCGCGACGTGGAAAAGGACGGTGGAGAGAAGTTCCGCCGGTGGAAAAGGGAGTGGGCGAGTCACTGGGCTCCGGTGGAATACGCGGACAAGCGACTCGGATTATACGGCGTGTACTCAGTGCCCACCCGCCTCGTCATCGATTCCCCAGAGATGGCGGCACGCTTAGCCGGTACCACGCGCCAGTGGGAACGCCTCGTCAGTGTGCTGGAGCGCCTTGTCATAGATTTAGGGGAGGAGATTCCCAGCACTACAGTGCGAGATATTCTGGCCCGCAAAGCCACGGCGTGGGAAACCTGGAGCGATGTGACTGTCGACCAATTCGTCGCGGTCACCCGCTGGCTGAGCACCCACGACGCGTCAGCCTATTACCAGCGTGAACTTCCAATCATGGGAGTGGATACCAAGTGGCTGGAAAACCACGGAGGCCTCGTGCGCGCGCTCCTCGGAGAACTGGCATTCAAGCCGAAGCCAGTCATGGTGGAGCTGCGGAGCCTCGATCCAGAGGTGTCGGCAATCGGCGGACTCGATCACGCCAGTGCCGAGGCTTCCGCACTTTTGGGTGTCCCCGCAGGTTTTGCAAGGGTTTTGATTGTTGAGAACTACACCACTTTCATTGCACTGCCTAAATTACCTGAGACTCTCGCGGTATACGGTGGCGGTTTTTCGGTTACCGAGCGAATCGGCTTCATTGGTACGAACGTACCGGTGTGGTATTGGAGTGACCTGGATACAGCTGGGTTCGCCATGCTCACGCGCGTGCGCTCCCATCTGCCCCAGGTACGCTCCGTACTCATGGACCTCGACACCACGCTTCGTCATCTCCCATTTGCCGTCGAGGAAACGCAGGCAACGGCCTTTTCCGAGGGGCTTTTAAGCGCGGAGGAACAGGAGACGCTCGCGTTGCTCCGCGAGCACTCCGAAGGTTCCTGCTTGCGTATCGAGCAGGAACGCATCGGGTTCGCGTGGGCAACACAAAAACTACAGGAACTTGCCTGGTAGGGTCAGTAATCCTCCGGATGGGGTGGGAGGTGAAGGGGTATCGCAACCACTCGCAGCTGGCGGTGTTCCACGCACACAGGTGACATCGGGCCAACTGGACTACGAATGAGGGAAGAAGCTGCTGCATCGCTCGCCGGATTTCCCGCAGGAGGATTCGCCCATGCCACATTCGCTGTTCGTGGTCGTGTCCGGGGGTGTGGCCGATTGGGAAGTGACGGGATAAAATACGAGCCATGGGTTTGAATTACCGCCAGCGCAAGAAGACTGGCAAGGATAGCTGGATTAACATCTCCGGCTCCGGCGCGTCATTTTCCAAGCGCGTGGGACCGGTGACCTTCAA
>JALFAQ010000027.1 GCA_022772305.1 Corynebacterium glucuronolyticum | reverse complement strand
GTTGGTGGGTGTGGAGTCGATTGCGGTGTCGTAGGTGGCTGGCCGGCCGTCTGCGTTTCCGTAGGTGGCTTCATGTTCTTGGGTGATGATGGCTTGAGCTTTGGCGAGTCCGGCCTGTCCCCAGTGTTGCTGCCTGGCGATCTTTTCGGGGTCGTCAGGCAGTTGCGTATGTCGGTACAACCACCAGTCGCAGACGACACGTTGGTGACCTTCGGGTAGTCCCCTGTGGTTGTGTAGGAGGGTTTTGATTCCAGCGTTGATGCCGCCTTCCAGACTGTTGGTTGTTGATTTCAAATCACTGACCCCGTCGGGTGGGGTGAGGTAGACAAACAACTGCTGTTTACGGGTTAGTTTCTCGGTCTTTTGTATACATTCGTCAAGGAGGATTGTTTTGTGTAGAGATGCCTGATCTTCTGCGTAGTCGAGAAACATTGTGGTCAGCCTGTTCATCCGTGTGAGCTCGTCTTGTGTGAGATAGTTCTTTGCCACCCCGAGGTCTGCACGTAGTGGCTGATTCCCTGGCCAGTTCGTTAACCCAGCGTGGGGTTTATTCCTGTCTGAACGTTCCCAAATGAGTTTTGCGGCGGTCTTGCCATGGGTAGCGAAATGGAGCCTGTTTTGAATGCTCGCGAGGAAGTTGCGTACTTCGGGAAAAGACTTGCGTTCTTCGTAATCAGCGCTTGTTGCAGAAATGACATCACAGATTTTGCGGAAGAATTGGCGTTCGCTTGCACGAATATCCCGAATACGTTCAAGTAGTTCATCGAAGTGGGTATCGACCCCATCATTCTTCAGTCGCTGGTCATCCAGTGCGAAACCTTTGAGAAGGTATTCGCGTAGGACATCGGTGGCCCACTTCCTAAACTGAGCCCCACGGGGCCACGAACGCGGTAGCCTACGGCGAGAATGGCATCTAAGTTGTAATGCTCGATGTTACGACGCACGGAACGCCCCTGTTCAAGAGCAACATTTTCCATTTTGGAGAGAGTTGCCTCGCGCGTAAGCTCACCATCTTCATAGATGGATTTCAGATGTTTACTGATTGCGGAAACCCCGACATTGAATAGCTCTGCCATTTGCTTTTGTGTAAGCCATGCGGAATGGTCTCGGAGCTGTAACCGCACGTGGGATTTACCATCCTCGGTAGTGTAGATCGCCACTGGATACTGTAGTTTGCTCATTGTCTATCCTCATTGTCTATCTCCTAGGTGTGGTGCGAATTCCACGTGTATATGCCATGCTAACGCGTTCCTTTTCAGTGGAATAGGTACTTGGTTTTTGTGGACACGGGACTTGTACGCCTTTGCTAAAGTGCAGGCCCCTCTTTTCGTTTCTACGTTCCCGCCGCGACCTGTGCCTTGAAGCACTCCCGCCACACCTCGATCGTCTCCGGCGTGACCTCCAACTCGTAGGCTAGCGCCCCAGCCGAAGAACCCACGAGCGCTTCCGCCGCGCGATACTCTGCAGGACTGATTAGAAGCTGAGCGGCCCACTGGTCGGCTCGACGCTCAATCCTCGGTTCACTCTGTTCGTCCCCGAACCACGCATGCGCGAGCTCATGAGCCAGGCACCACCGTCTAGTCCACGGGTCGAGACCCGACCGAATCAGAATCATGAACTCCGCATCGATATACACGGCGTTAACGTCTTCGCTCAACTCAGGCATCTCAACCACAGTGACACCCATCGACCGCGCAATGTCATCAACATCAACCATCTAGGGCGACTCCGGTTCCTCAAGCCTCGGTGTCCGCTTCTGTGCGGCAGCCTTACCCTCCTTGGACAAACGAAGAGCACGCTCCGCGCCGGGCGTTGAAATCGTCGGCGGGTTCCTCGAACTCGATCGTCATCTCATCAAACCTCGGGAACTTCCCGACGGTCACCTTCGACCCGTCGATCTTCTCCGCCATCACGTCCCACAACTGGCTAATCGATGCCTCCTTCAACGCTTCCTTCATTCGGACCGCCTCGCCTCCGGATTCTGAAAGCTCAAGAAAACTAAGCTCGACGAGCGCATCCACGGGAGGTACCCTTAGGCGCGAGCGATAGCGATCACGTTGTCGGCGGTTGTTTGGCCTTTTTCTGCATGTCGAAGCAAGGTAGGGCTCGCGAGCCTTGCCTTCTTCGCTGCGGTCGTTGGAGTTGCTCCACCTGGGAGGGATTCAAGCCATTCTGAAAAGCCTAAGCCCGCGCCCGCATCATCCGAGACACTATGGATGTCGTACGCCAAGACATCACGCCGGCACGAACCCCGATGGACATCGACGAGTGGGTAGAAAAACGCTCCCACCTCGTAATCGCAGCCCTAGCCAACGCCCAAACCAAAAACGCCGCACTCATCGACAAGACGATGAACATGGTTCTCATGGCAAACGGCTGGCAGGACACCCCAATTGGCCTGCTAGCCCCAGAAGCCTTCGCTGGTCAACTCCCAAACGGTGCAGGACTAGAACTCATACCAAACGCAGTGGCGCGCCGGGTGAGGGAGGACTTAGCTCTCGG
>JALFAQ010000024.1 GCA_022772305.1 Corynebacterium glucuronolyticum | reverse complement strand
TTCCTGGCGCGAGCGCGCCGCCGACCGCCGTCTCCTCACCACCCTCGGCCTCACACATAGCTTTTCGACGACCGGCCTGGAGCTTGTCCTCCTCATCGTCCCCGCAGCCATCTGCGGCTATCTCGTCGGCACGTGGGCGGGCGAATTCATTGCCACAGTGGCCACGACATAAACGTAAGTGAAAATGTGCACTGGCCCTCGATATGCTTCGAGCAACCGTTGTCCCATGGAAGAGTCGCCATCGCGAATTCCCGGCGGGATGAGATACATCGCTGACGCAGTATGTTGCAGATACTCCGTCATCTGATCAGTCGCCATCCGCTGGAGAATGGCGGATTTTAACGGTGGTTGCAGCGGTTAGGTGTTGATATTTTTCTGATGGTTTCTTCCAGTTTAGTGTTTTGCGTGGCCGGTCGTTGAGTTCTTCGGCGACGGCATCGAGGTTGGCCTCGGAATAGGTGGATAGGCCGGTTCCCTTAGGGAAATATTGGCGTAGTAGGCCGTTGGTGTTTTCGTTAGTGCCAGAGTGCGGATCGCAAAAATAGACATCCATGTTCAGGGCGGTACCTATTTTCTTGTGTGATGCCATTTTAAGAGCCTTGGTCCCAGGTGAGCGTGCTACGTAGCAGTGCGGGCAGGGGACGCATCTTTTTCACGATTGCTTCTTGTACCGCGCCGGCATCGTGATGGCCTGGTAAGTGCAGAAGAATCGTAAATCTCGTGGCGCGTTCTACGAGCGCGCCAACCCCGCTTTGGTTTCCTGCTCCCAGGATGAGATCGCCTTCCCAGTGACCTGGTATAGCTCGGTCTTCCACACTGGCTGGCCGGTCACAGAGCATGACCTAGGCTCACGAAAACGTGGTTTTCTGCGGGCACGGCCTGCGCGTAGGGTGCGTGTGACTTCGAGTTTGATAGATCGTTTCGTGCCAGGCATGCAGAGCCTTATTATCCGGGAAGGTGCGCGTAAGCCCAAGCAGATACTTGTTCCGGGCCCCAGTTCTCGGCTGATTGTTGATGGGGCGCGGCCCAGCGTGGCCGCGATTGTGCGGATGGAGTAGCCGGCGTGCAGCAGATCAGCGATTTGTATGCGCTGAGCCTCGCTTAGATAGCAGGCGTGTAGTGGTGCAGGCTGTGGCATGTCGCCACGGTACCAATCAACACTTGGCGGTTCCGCCAGACCTTACCAGTGCGTTTGGACACGCCAACCACGCGGGCAGCGGCCGTGAAACTCATACCCGAGGCCACAAGATCGAAATAACGTTCACGCCTGGCTGCGAGTTCTTCCCTATTCATAACGCTCCTCAGAATCGAGCGCTGCAACAATCCCTAGAACCCGCTAAGGCAATGGAGGCGCTGGGGGTCCTCGGCCAAGGATCTTTCGCTTCTCGACGCGAAGGAGGTCGTGTACTTCCGGTCGGCGGACACGCCCGTGACGCTGCCGGACATGCGCAAACTCACGTGGATGCCCGTGACCAACGCGTGCTTTACCGCGCATGGGGAATTCACGCCGGGTGAGAAGCTGTGGCGGGGCACGGTATGACCCCAATAGAAAAAGCGGCCTTATAAGGCCGCTTTTTGGTGTTGCTTAGTTACTTGTTGTGGGAGCCCACGGAGTGCAGGTCCTGGCACGCCTCGATGACGCGCTCAGACATGGCCTGCTCAGCCTTCTTCATGTAGGAACGCGGGTCGTAGACCTTCTTGTTGCCCACTTCGCCGTCGACCTTGAGGACACCGTCGTAGTTGGAGAACATGTGGGACACGATCGGGCGGGTGAAAGCGTACTGCGTGTCGGTATCAACGTTCATCTTGATGACGCCGTATTGCAGAGCCTCTTCAATCTTCTCCTTCTCGGAGCCGGAGCCGCCGTGGAAGACGAAGTCGAAGGGCTGCGAGCCGGCCTCGAGGCCAAGCTTCTTCGTTGCGACTTCCTGGCCCATCTTCAGAACCTCGGGGCGCAGCTGCACGTTGCCCGGCTTGTACACACCGTGGACGTTGCCGAAGGTAGCGGCCAGCAGGTAGCGGCCGTTCTCGCCGGTGCCGATGGCATCGACCGTCTTCTCGAAGTCCTCAGCGGAGGTGTAGAGGTTGGCGCCGTGCTTGGCCTCAACGCCGTCCTCTTCGCCGCCGACAACGCCGATCTCGAGCTCGAGGATGATGTTGGCCTTGTGGGCCTTGGCCAGGAGCTCCTGGGCGATCTCAAGGTTCTCATCGATTGGGATAGCGGAGCCGTCCCACATGTGGGACTGGAAGAGCGGGAGCTCGCCGGCATCGACGCGATCCTGGGAGATCTTGATGAGGGGACGGACGTACTCGTCAAGAACTTCCTTCTGGCAGTGGTCAGTGTGCAAAGCAACGTTGATGCCGTAGCTCTTTGCAGCCTCATGTGCGAACGCAGCGAGGGCAACAGCGCCCTTGACCTTGTTCTGGACAGCGAGGCCGGAGCCGAAGGAGGCACCGCCGGTGGAGAACTGGATGATGCCGTCGGACTCAGCCTCAGCGAAGCCCTTCAGTGCAGCGTTGATCGTCTCAGAGGACGTGCAGTTAATAGCCGGGTAAGCGAAGCCACCCTTCTTGGCCTTGTCCAGCATCTCGTTGTAGATATCCGGAGTTGCAATTGGCATGTATTTTCCTCCTCAGGAGTTTTTAGACGTGTCTACTTCCCATTATGCACGACTTAACGGAAATATTTGTCTTCCATGACCGGTATCACACACGGGCGGCGGAGTACTTCTCCGAGACCCGGGCGGCGGCCTCCATGAGCATCCAGCCGGACAGCTGGACGGACAGATCGCGCTCCGGCACAGTCGAGCCGAGGATCGTGCCACGCTCGCTCGTGGCGGGGACAGCATTGCGGGGCAGCTGGGCGTCTGTGTCCCAGTGGTTGGAGAAGACGGGGAGGCCGTCGACCTCGAGGCGGTGTCGCCAAGCGGACTCGGCGGAGTTGAGAACTATGCGGGCGGCGAGGCGCTTGGTGGCGCGATTTAAGTGGCTGTCGCTGGGGAGACGCAAGGCGACATCGGCAAGGTAGCGGGCGAGGATGCCGTTGAAGAGCCCGCCGTCGCCGCCGGTTGTCGGCCAGTTGAGGACGTAGTGCGTGGAGGTAAGGTGTGTGGCCGTGGCCTGCACGAGGTCACGGAGGAGCATGATGTGCGGGATGTAGGTGTCGGCGCTGTCGGCCTCGGCGTATTCGAGGTTGTCGCCGTCGGCAGGCGTCTTCGTCATGGCCCGCAGCGCGAGCGCGATTTCCAGCTCGGCGCCCATGAAGGTGCCCTGGTTGTAGGGGTGGATATCGCGGACAATGTCCGGGCCGTGCATGCTCATGCGCACGCCGTCCATGACGAGGCTGTCGTCGTTGATGAGGTTGCGGCCGATCCAATCGGCGACGGAGATGGCCAGATCCAGGCGCCCACTGCGGGCGCACATGATGGACATCGGCCCGTTTGCGGGCACGTTGAAGAAGCTGGCACCGTTTTTCCACGGCAGCACGCCGAGGCTCGAGTCCACGCCGGCGATAATGTCCATCTCGAGCGCGTCGAGCGACGCAGGCGGATTGACGCGGGGAATGCCACGCATCCGGCCGAGGGCGAGCGCCATCCAGGCACGGTCGTCGTAGTAGCGGTTGCGGGTCAGCGGACCGAGGTTGCGCATGCGGATGCCGCGCACCGTGCGGGTGAGCCGCTTGGCGCGGACGTTGGTGGCGCCACGTTTGAAGGCATCGATCTGGCAGTCGAGGTAGTGGGCCTGCCACCAGTAGTGCCAATGCAAGAAAAGTTCGTCCCGGCTGGCGGACGGCCAGGCAACAACGCCTAGGTTGGTTCCTGGGATACCCCACACTTTGGAGGCGTGGCGATCGTTGATCGCGGCCTCTGCAAGATCGGCCCGGTGGGCCCAAATCTCTAACACATTAGTTCCTTCGCTGACACGCGCTGGTTTGTTACATGAGTTCTACCACGCCTGGCTGAGATCCGCATGCTGCCTGATCCATGCGTGCATGGCGATTCCCGCGGCCACGCCGGCGTTGATGGAGCGGGTGGAGCCGAACTGAGCGATGGACAGCGTCATGACCGCCGCGTCCTGGGCTTCCGGGGTAACGCCGGGGCCTTCCTGACCAAAGAGGAGGAGGCAGCGCTCGGGAAGCGTGGCGGTCTCCAGTGGCACGGAGCCGGGGATGTTGTCGATCGCTACAACGGACAGGTCCTGGCCCTTCGTCCACTCGATGAGGTCGGCGACGGTGTCGTGGTGCATGAGGTGCTGGTAGCGGTCGGTGACCATCGCGCCGCGCCGGTTCCAGCGGCGCCGGCCGACGATGTGGACGGTGTCCACAGCGAAGGCGTTGGCGGTGCGCACGACGGTGCCGATGTTCATGTCGTTTTCGAAGTTTTCGATGGCGATGTGCAGCGGGTGGCGGCGCGTGTCGATGTCGGCGACGATGGCGTCGCGGGTCCAGTAGCGGTACGCGTCGACGACGTTGCGGTGGTCACCCTCGGCGAGTAGCTCCGGGTCGTAGCGGGGGTCTGTGGGCAGGGGGCCGTCCCAGGGGCCGACCCCGTGGCGGCCTTCCCCCCACTCTGTTGGGCCTTTAGTCAAGGCCGAGGTCCTTCAGGCCGAGGAGGTGGCGGTACTCGTAGCCGGCGTCGGCAAGCACCTTGTCGGCGCCGGTCTCGCGGTCGACGACGGTGGCGATGGCGACGACCTCGGCGCCCGCCTCGACGCACGCCTTCGCTGCGGTGAGCGGGGAGTTGCCGGTGGTCGTCGTGTCCTCGACGACGAGGACCTTCTTGCCGGCGATGTCCGGGCCCTCGATGCGGCGCTGCATGCCGTGCTTCTTGGTTTCCTTGCGGACGATGAAGGCGTCAATGGGGCGACCGGCGGCGTGCATGATGGAGTCGGCGACCGGGTCGGCACCCATGGTGAGGCCGCCGACGGAGTCGAAGTCTAGGTCCGCCACCATCTCGCGCATGAGCTTTCCAATGAGCTTGGAGGCGCGGTTGTGGAGGGTGGCACGGCGCAGGTCAACGTAGTAATCGGCCTCCTTGCCGCTGGACAGGATGACCTTCCCGCGCACAACGCACAGGTCGGTTACAAGCTGGGCTAGTTCTTCTTTTTCAGTCACGAATCTAGTGTGCCACAGCCCTCGTCGAAAATAGAGCTCGGCTCCATCTTGCGGGTGGCCTTGGCCGGGGCCGGGCCCTTTCGGGTGGGCTCGTCTACGGGGTGGCTCCCGTCGGCGATCGGTGCCACGTCGTCGGCTGCGACAACGTAGTCGTCCGCCTCGCCGAGCGTTGCACCCACGGCTCGCTGTGGGAGCTCTACCTCTGGCTTGTCGACGACCTGTTCCTCGCGCTGGGCGCGGATGGCCCGCACAGGCCGCGTCGGATCTCCCTCGACGACGGTGCGTTCGCGGTAGCCACCTGCGGGAGGAAGCGCGAAGGCGGCGTCGGCAAGCAATTGCAACGACGGGAACGCATCGAGTGAGCCGACAGCCTGCACCCACTCCCCCACGACGGTGACGCGGGTGACCTCGGCGGGGAGCTCGGCCAGGGCCTTCTCCACGCGGGGATCGCCGTAACTATCGCCGGGCGTGAGCGTGAGGGCGACGCCCGCCGATTCGTCGCGGCGCAGGGCGCTCACGGGGACCTCGTCGAAGCCGGCCAGCGCCTCGTAGCCGCCGACGATGCCGCGGGCGACCGGAGAGGCAGGGAAATCCGGGACGGAGGGGACGATCTCGAAGCCGTTGTCCGCAGCCCACGCCTTCAGCTGCCCCCGCCCCGCGCGGCCGGCGGGCTGGCGAACCAGGAAAATACCGGCGGCGAGGAGGACAAGAGCAACAACAATAAGCGCTAGCCGCATGCGTTAATCACCCGTGGCCACAGGGTTCGTGTGATCGGCGCACCAACGCGACCAACCGCCGAGGTACGTGGCAGCGCCCGGCAGGCCCGCCAGCTCCATGGCGATAAGGCCCTGGGCGGAGTGCAGGCCGGAACCCGAGTAGATGATGACTTCGGAGCCATCCGTCACGCCCTTCGACTCAAAGGCCTCGCGAATCACCTGCGGGTGCTTGAACGTGCCATCCTCATTGAGGAACGCCGCCGTGGGCACGTTAACCGCGCCAGGAATGTGACCGGCCTTGAGGTCCAGGCGCTCGGTCTTGCCCGTGAAGCGGTTGCGCCCACGCGTGTCGACAAGTAGGCCCGTGTGGTTCTTCACGTCTTCGGTGTTCACGATCGGCATGTGGCCCGGATCCACCTTCAGCGTGCCGCGGGAACGCGGGTTGCCGGGGCCGCCCATCCGCGGGTAGCGCAGGTCGCGCCACTTGGTCAGGCCACCGTCGAGCACGGAGACGTTCTCCACGCCCGCCCAGCGCAGCACAAACCACGCGCGTGCGGCGAGGATGCCGCGGGATTCGTCGTAACACACGATGTGGTGGTCCTCGCCGAGACCCCAGCCGTCGAACCACCGCTGGAGGATGTCCACGTTCGGCAGCGGATTGCGCCCGCCCTCTTTACTCGGCGTTCCTGCCAGCGCGTTTGCTGCGTCGCAGAACTGCGCCGTGGGAATGTGGGACGCGTTGAACTTGGCGAACCCGTCTCGGCGGGTCTCCTCGTACATCGCGTGCAGCAGGATTTGCTTCCCGCCCTTTTGCAGATTGGCTCTCAGTTCTTCAGGGGTCACGAGGATACTCATGCCCTTGATTTTAAATGCCTGCCCCTGATTTGCCCACCCTACCTTGTTCGCACTTGTGGGACGCGTGCCCCAGAGGCTTTTCGGCGGCCCCGAGGATTGCGCCCAAAAAAATATGGGTCGTATTTTCCGGCCTCTATTCGCAGAAGTGCGGTCATTCAGCTGCGTCGCCGGGCGCACACATGGAAAATAAGGCCCCGGTATTTAGCCCCCTTCCGTTTTGTTGACACGTCACCTATAATGATGGCATGAAGAAATTTGGGTTTTTAAGTTTTGGACATTATGCCATTGGACACCAGCGCGGAATCAGCGGCGCGGACGCGTTAAAACAGTCGCTTGAGCTGGCACAGGCCGCCGATGAGCTCGGCGTGAACGGCGCCTACTTCCGCGTGCACCACTTTGCGCCGCAGGCCGCGTCGCCGATGCCGCTGCTCGGAGCGATTGCCGGCTCCACCACACACATTGAGGTGGGCACGGGCGTTATCGATATGCGCTACGAGAACCCGCTGTATCTTGCCGAAGAAGCGGCGGCGCTGGACCAGATTTCGGATGGTCGGGTAGCGCTCGGCGTGTCGCGAGGGTCGCCGGAGCCTGCCAAGGATGGGTGGCGCGTGTTTGGCTACGACTCCCAGGAGGCCAACGGGTCCGATATGGCGCGGTCGAAGTTTGAGCTGTTCCTGTCTGCTATTCGCGGCGAGGGTGTTGCGGAGGCGGACACGCTGGAAAACCAGTACCCGCAGATGTATCAGCCCGGCACGCCACTGCCGATCTTCCCCCACTCGCCGGGGCTGGACCGACGGATCTGGTGGGGCTCGGGCACAAACGCCACGGCGGTGCAGGCCGCGAAGGATGGGGTAAACCTCATGAGCTCCACGCTGGTGTCCGAGGCAGACGGCTCCTCGCTCGGCGACATCCAGGCAGAGCAGATTCGCCAGTACCGCGAGGCGTGGGATCACGAGTGGGAGCCGCGGGTGTCCGTCTCCCGCACCGTCTTCCCGATTGTCGACGACGAAACGCGTCGCCTGTTCTCGCTGCAGGGCTCTAGCAAGGATCAGATTGGGTCGCTGGGCGAGGGCAGACAGGTGACGTTTGGGAAGACGTATGCGGCTGAGCCGGATGTGCTCGTCGAAAAGCTACAGGAAGACCGTGCGGTGATGGAAGCCGACACCCTCATGCTGACCGTGCCCAACACCATGGGGGTCGAGCTGAACGTGAAGATCCTGCAGGCGTTCGCCGAGCACGTAGCACCGGCGCTGGGGTGGGAGCCTAGTAATTCTCGCGGCGCTTAACCCAGGCGATGACCGGGTAGGTGACGGGGAGCAGGACGACCTCGATGAGCGTTTTCCACACGAAGCCGACGGCGACGTAGTTGAGGAAGGCACCCACCGAGTCGATGCCGATGACGGGCGCTGCGATGGTGCAGAAGATGACCGTATCGCCGAGCTCCCCCACCACGGTTGAGCCGATGAGGCGTGCCCAGAGGGTCTTTTCGCCCGTGCGGGACTTGATTTTGACGAGCGTCCACGAGTTAAGGAGCTGGCCGACGAGGTAACCGGCAAGCGAGGCGGCGACGATCTGAGGGACAAGACCGACGACGGCGGCGAAGGCCTCCTGACCGTCGTAAAAACTGGCCGAGGGAAGCGCAATGGCGATGTAGAAGGCCGCGACCGCGAGGAGCATGCAGCCAAAGCCCAAGAAGACGGCGCGGCGGGTGGCGCGGAAGCCGAAGCATTCGCTCAGCACGTCGCCGACGACGTAGGCGAGCGGGAAGAGGAAGAACGCACCGTCGAGGACGAAGGGACCGATCTCCACGCCCTTTGTCGCGTTGATGTTGGAGATAAGGAAGACGACCACAAACACCACGACGAGCGGGGTGTACAGCGATCGCTGGATTTCAATGTGCCTGGTGTTACCGGACGCAGCCGCTGTGGCTGCGCCCTGCCCAGACCCCGGGTTGTTCGTTGTCATGGAGGAAAGGGTACAGGTAACTGCTAGCCTGAGGTGTGTCTAGAACCGCTAAATAGAAAAAACCGCAGTTCGTGTGAACTGCGGATTTTTTGTGCGTTACCTCGATTCGATGTCGAGGTGCCCGCCGCCGTCGGCAACATCGACATGGACGATGTCGCCGTCGCGGACGTCGCCGGCCAGCAGCTTGCGGGCGAGGGTATCGCCGATGGCCTGCTGGATGAGGCGGCGCAGCGGGCGGGCGCCGTAGGCGGGGTCGTAGCCGCGGTCGGCAAGCCAGCTCTTCGCAGCATCGGACACCTGCAGCGTGAGGCGGCGGGCGGCGAGGCGCTCGGCGAGCTGGCCGACCTGGATGTCCACGATACCGGTGAGCTGCTCCCTGGTGAGGGAATCGAAGATCACCACGTCATCGAGGCGGTTGACGAATTCCGGCTTGAACGTTCTCTTCACGGCTTCCATCATCTCCTCCTTGGTGCCGCCGGCTCCAAGGTTCGAGGTGAGGATCAACAGCGTGTTGCGGAAGTCGACCGTCCGGCCCTGGCCGTCGGTAAGCCTGCCGTCATCGAGAACCTGCAGGAGGATATCGAAAACGTCGGGGTGAGCCTTCTCCACTTCGTCGAAAAGCACAACCGTGTACGGGCGACGACGGACAGCCTCAGTGAGCTGACCGCCCTGGTCGTAGCCGACGTATCCGGGAGGGGCACCGACGAGGCGAGCAACCGAGTGCTTCTCACCGTATTCAGACATATCAATGCGAACCATTGCGCGCTCGTCATCGAAGAGGAACTCCGCAAGCGCCTTGGCGAGCTCCGTCTTGCCGACGCCCGTGGGACCGAGGAAGAGGAACGAGCCAGTGGGGCGGTTCGGATCGGCGACACCCGCGCGGGCGCGACGGACAGCATCGGAGACGGCGGTGACGGCCTGCGTCTGACCGACGACACGACCGGCAAGGACAGCCTCCATGTGCAGGAGCTTCTCGGTCTCGCCCTGCAACATCTTGCCAGCGGGGATGCCCGTCCAGGAGGAGACAACCTCGGCAATCGTGTCCGGAGTGACCTCCTCGGTGAGCATCGTGTCCTGCTCCTTATTCACCACATCCTCAGCCTCCCGCAAAGCCTTCTCAGCTGCGGGAATCTTGCCGTAGCGGATCTCAGATAGCTTGGCAAGGTCGCCCTCGCGCTCAGCCTCTTCACTTTCCGTGCGCAGACGGTCGATCTCCTCCTTCGCCTTCTGCACATGGCTGATGGCCTCTTTCTCGTTAGCCCAGCGCACGCGCAGCTTGGAGAGCTTTTCCTTTTCGTCCGCAAGCTCGCGGCGGAGCTTTTCCAAACGCTCCTTGGAGGCGGCGTCCGTCTCCTTTTGCAGTGCCAGCTCTTCCACCTCGAGACGACGGACGATGCGTTCAGCCTCGTCGATTTCCTGCGGCGAGGAGTCGATCTCCATGCGGAGACGGGACGCCGCCTCATCGATCAGGTCGATGGCCTTATCCGGCAGGTAGCGGTTGGTGATGTAGCGATCGGACAGCGTCACGGCGGCGACGAGGGCCGAGTCCTGGATGCGGACGCCGTGGTGCACCTCGTAGCGCTCCTTCAGGCCACGGAGGATGCCGATGCCATCTTCGACGGACGGCTCGCCGACATAGACCTGCTGGAAGCGGCGCTCGAGGGCGGCATCCTTCTCGATGTACTTGCGGTACTCATCGAGGGTGGTCGCACCGACAAGGCGTAGCTCACCGCGGGCGAGGAGAGGCTTAATCATGTTGCCGGCATCCATCGCCGAATCACCGGTCGCACCCGCACCCACGATGGTATGGAGCTCGTCGATGAAGGTGACGATCTCGCCGTCGGCGTTCTTAATCTCCTCGAGGACGGCCTTCAGGCGCTCCTCGAACTCGCCGCGGTACTTCGCGCCGGCGACCATGGAGCCGAGGTCAAGGCTAATGAGGCGCTTGTTCTTCAAGCTCTCCGGGACATCGCCTGCGACGATGCGGCGGGCAAGCCCCTCGACGATGGCGGTCTTGCCGACACCGGGCTCGCCGATGAGCACCGGGTTGTTCTTCGTGCGGCGGGACAGCACCTGCATGACGCGGCGAATCTCCTGGTCACGGCCGATCACCGGGTCAATCTTGCCCTGGCGGGCGCGCTCGGTGAGATCCGTGGAGTACTTCTCCAGCGCCTGGAACTGGTTCTCCGGGTCGGCGTTGGTAACCTTATGACCACCGCGGACCTGCTCGAAAGCTGCCTTAATGGCGTCGTAAGTGGCACCGTGACGCTCCAGCATCTTGGCTGCGTCTGAATCGCCACGGGCGATGCCGGCGAGAAGAACCTCAGTGGAGACGTACTCATCGCCGAGCTCGCCGGCGAGCTCCTGCGCTGCGTTGAAAGCATTGAGGGCACTGCGGTTAAAGTTCGGGTTCGTCATGTTCGAACCTGATGCCGAGGGGTAGCCTTCGACTAGCTTGCGGGCCTCCGTGGCGATGACCTGGGGGTCAACACCGGCTGCCTTGAGCACCGGAGCGGCGACGCCGTCCTGCTGCTCAACAATGGCAACGAGGATATGCGCCGGGCGAATATCCGGGTTACCCTTTCCGGAAGCCAGCTGCAGAGCAGTCTGCAGGGCCTCCCCTGTTTTTGTTGTTGGTGTGAAATCACTCATGGTTTATTGCTCCTTTTCTTTATCTATCATCTATAACGCACCACAAGTTGAGTATGTTCCACTCAAGGCAAAATTTTTTGAGTCGTATTGGCTCAACTTTCCATCGAGGTTATTGAAAACGTACCCTAGTAGAGATAGCTTTCGCCGAGGCACGGAAAAAGGAGCTGTACCATGGCCAAACACGGACGCACCGAGACAACACGCGTGCGGTTTACCGGTGCGCAGATCACGCTCCTCGTGTTCATCGGACTGAGCACCATCCTCACCGCCGTGGGGCTCGCGCTGTACTGGCCACCATCGACCGCGCCGGCGATCAACGACTCGTTCAGCTCCAACTTCACCCTCAACCAGGAATACGTCCCAGGCACCGTCACCACCGTCACCGAAGGTGGCTGCCCACCGCCGAACGAGCCGGGCTGCAAGAAGAACACCGTCGCCATCACCGACGGCCCCAACGAGGGGATCTCCACCCGGCTCGTCACCCACGACGTCGCCGGCGAACCGCAGCTCAACGTGGGCGACAAAATTCTTCTCACACAAACTGAAACGCCCGACGGCTACACGTACGCGTTCGGCGACTACCAGCGCGCCATCCCGCTGGCCATCTGGGGCATCGTCATTGGGCTGGCGATCATCGCGCTGGCCGCCTGGTACGGATTGCGCTCGCTTATCGGCCTGGCGTACTCGCTCGGGGTCATCATCGTGTTCCTCGTCCCCGCACTCCTCCACGGTGAACCCGCCATCCCGCTGGCCGTGACTGCGGTGAGCGCCATCATCATCGTTTCCGTCCCGCTCGTCCACGGCATCAACTGGAAATCCGCCTCCGCCTTGTCCGGCACCCTCGTCTCCATTCTCATTACCGCGGGGCTTGCCACGTGGGCGATCAGCTCTACCAACCTGCGCGGGCTGGGCGACGACGAAAACCTCAACCTTGTCCTATACCTGCCGGAGGTCCAGATCCTCGGCGTCATGCTCTGCGGGTTCATCGTCGGTGCCGTCGGCGGGCTCAACGATGTCACCGTGGCGCAGGCCTCCACCGTGAAGGAGCTCGCGGCCGCCAACCCCGGCGCGCGCCCATGGCAGTTGTTTACCTCGGCGATGAAGGTTGGCCGCGACCACGTCTCCTCCATGACGTACACGCTCGTACTGACATATACGGGCACGGCGCTGCCGATGCTGTTATTACAGTCTGTTTCCGCACGGTCCGCCGGCCTCATCCTCACCGGCGACCAGGTGGCCACGGAGCTGCTGCGTTCCGGCACCGGCGCCCTGGCCATCGTGTGTGCTGCCCCCTTAACCACATTCATCGCAGCCTTTGTCATACCGCAGGCGAAAAGTCATTACACTACGATGAAAGTAAGCAAAGGTTAAACCACGCTCAAAGGACGACGCACAGTGAATGACACGCTCTCACCCGTAGCCGAGCGGCTGCGTTCCGTTTCCCCCGAGTTCCATGAGCACGTGCGCGCCAACTTCTTTGACAAGTGCCCGGAGACGATGCTCGTCTTTCCGCTGCACAAGGAAAACGTCCACGCCGACCTGGGGCGCGTGTTGTCCTTCGTGTTTGACCGCACGCCCGTCAGCGGACACCTGACCGATGAGATGCGCACGCTCATCGTCCAGCTGGGCAAGGATCACCGGAAATATAACGTCTCGCCGCGCTATTTCCACCCGTTTGTCGAGTGCCTGCGCGATTCCCTGCTCACCCTGTGCTCCGACCTCAAGTTTAAGTATTTGAACGGCGCGGATACGGCGCTTGGCGAGGTATCCACGCTTTTGGCGCAGTCCATTGCGCGCGACGATGCGGCGGGGATCCCCCGCAACTACACGGCGACCGTTGTCGATGTGCAGCGCCGCTGCCGACGGATTTCCGTCGTGCGACTGAAGACGCGCACCCCCATCGACTTCCAGCCCGGCTCCTATTTCCCGATCTCTTCAGAGGTCACCCCCGGCATCTGGCGGTTCTACACCTCCGCTCTACCGCCGACGGAGACCGGTGAGATGGAATTCCACGTCCGCACCAACGAGAACGGGCTCTCGTCGGTTCCGCTGGCCAATTCCCGCATCGGCGACAAGTGGCTGCTGGGCAATCCCTATGGTCGCGTGTCCATTGACGGCGACAAGGACGTGCTCATGATCGCCAACTCCGTGGGGCTCGCACCGCTGCGGTCGCTCATTCTCTCGCAGGTGGGCAAGCTGAACCCGGCGCGCATCCACCTCTTCTTCGGTGCCGAGTACCCCGGTGAACTCTATGATCTGCGCACCCTGTGGGAGGTCGCGGCCACCGCGCCGTGGCTGACGGTTACCCCGGTGGTGGAAAACGACAAGGACAAGTGGTGGGTGCGCCCGACCGAGTGGTCGCAGTGCCCGCGCGGACTGAATCTCACAGAACACGGCACGTTGGAGGAGGTCCTCCCCCGCTACGGCACGTGGGCCGACCGCCAGGTGCTCATCGGTGGCCCGCCGGCGTGGATCCCGTCCATGCGCGATGCGCTGGTCAAGGGTGGCACCCCGCCGGAAAACATCCTGTACAACGCGCTGTAATAAAAGAGGGAACAAAAGTACCCCAAAGTGGGAACCTTTTCCCCCTCCCGCACGGGGTGTGGCGGGGTCATAATAATGGTGTTCCCACAGACACCGCCCTTTATCGGGTGGTCCCGGACGGGTGCAGCTTTCACGGGTGTAGCTGCACCTGGAGATCCGCGGGATCATTTCACAGTTGGCACCGGTGCCGGCCACGAGCATAGACGTGGCCGGCACCGGTGTTTATGATTTGTCATGTGAGGGACCTTCTACAGAACAAGCCGCTCGTTATCGTCGCGCTGACGGGTATCACCGTGCTCATCATCAACCTACTGCTGCAGCCGGGTGTGGCGCACCCCGTCGTTGTCCTGTCCGGGGCAGCCCTTGTGGTGTTCACCCTCACGGCGTTTCGCTACCCGATCATCAGCTCTGTGCTGTTCATCGCCGTGTTCCTCACGATTGCGACGAGCGACTATCGGCTCGTGTCCTCCGTGTTGCTCGCCCCCGTGCTCGCCGGCGTCGTGGCCTTCCACGGGCGCCCGGCGCTTGCCACGGTGGTGAGCCTGTGCCTGTGGGCGATTGGGGTGATCGATCCGCGGGACTTTGAGCAATCGACAAGCGCGCAGGGGATTATCGTGTGGGGCGTGTTCGTCCTCGCGGGCACGCTGTTTGGCTGGCTTGCCGGCCGCTACCAGCGCAATCACGAGCGGCTCGTGGAGGAGTGGACGGAGGATCTCGAACGGCACCGCAAGGCGCTGGCGCTCACGCTGCACGATTCCGTCGCCAGCTCGCTCACGGCCACGGCGATGCGGTCGGAGGCCCTCGCGCTGGAGCGCGCCGACGACTCGGCACTGGCCGAGGAGCTGAACGAGATCGGTGCTTCCGTGCGCTCGGCGATGATGGAGACGCGGGCGCTCATGAAGGTGTTGTCCACCAACGACATGGATGCCCTGCACACCGATTCCGCGTCGCCGTCTACCTTCCGGGCGATCTGTGACATGGTCGCCGACAGACTGAAATCCGTCGGCCTACAGGTAGAGGTGGCAGAACTCACGCCCGTAGCGTCACTGCGTTTCAACGCACGAACCTTGCGGGCGATCGCCGACATCCTCAACGAGGCGTCGATAAATGCCATCAAGTACTCCAAGCCCGGTTCTACGGTGACGATCTTGATCACCAGACGGAAAAACACCGTCGCCATCTCCATGGAAAACGAGATGACCACGCCGGATGCCGATCGTTCCATCCTGCCACTCACGCCGTCAGCGTTCAGCTCCGGATTGGGGCTGCCCTCCATCACGGAGCTCGCCACGACCGTCGACGGGAAAGTCCACACGGAGAACGACGGTAGGAGTTGGACGCTCACGCTCACCCTCCCCGCCCCGTAAGCAGTTTGGGGTAGCGCGTTGGGCTCCCTATGCCTTAGTATGGGTATGCAGTAATCACAAAGGAGTTACCTATGAAGCGCTTCATTGCTAGTGCACTGACCGTCCTGACCATCGCGGCTGCAGCGCCCGCTGCCAGCGCCGTCTCGATCGCTGACGAGTTCTTCGGCTGCCCCGGAAACGTGTGGTGCCGATAAACGGTGGACAAAATTCGCGTTATCGTCGTTGACGATGACCACATTGTCACTGACACACTGGAACGGTATTTCGCCACCACAGAGGACATCGTCACTGTGGGCACGGCTGCCAATGGCTCCGAGGCTCTCGATGTTCTTCACTCCACTTTCGCCGATGTCATCGTTGCTGATATTCATATGCCCGGCATGGACGGCGTGCAGCTTTTGCGTGCCATTAAACGGCTCCAGCATCCCCCGGTTTTTGTGGCTATGACCTCGCTAGACTCAGACGAGACCATGCTTGAGGTGCTCTCCCACGGCGGCGCCGCGTACCTCATTAAATCCGCCGAGGCGTCGTACATCATTGATACGGTGCGCCGGGCCGCCCACGGCGGCACTGTTGTGTCGCCGGAGCCGATGTCGCGGCTCGTCGGCTACCTCCCCACCACGCACGTCGCCCCGCCGCCCGTGGCTAAGGATCTCAGCGAACCCCAGCGTCTTATCCTCGATTTGCTTTGCGACGGCCTGTCCAACAGCGAAATTGCCGACAAGTCCGGATATTCGGAGTCGACGGTGAAAAAGCAGGTGTCCAAGCTCATCGCGCACTTCGGCGCGACCTCGCGCCTCAACCTCGTGGTCAAGGCGCTGCGGTCCGGCTTCGGGGATTAATCCGCCTTCAGTACCGGCAAGGTCTTGCGGGCCTTGTCGACGACTTCGGTGTCTAGCTCTGCGTAGAGGATCCCCTTATCCTCGCCAAGCTCCTCGACAACCTGGCCGAAGGGGTCGATGACGGCGGAGTACCCAACGCCGACGGGGTCGGTGCGGCCGTCGTCAAGGAAGGCCTGGTCGGCGGCGAGAACGTAGCTCACGCTGTCCAGCGCGCGGGCGCGGGACAATAGGCGCCACTGGTAGACCTTCTTGTCGCCCGGTGTCCAGCTCGTGGGGAGGATGACGGCCTGGGCACCGTCGCGGGCCATCTTCTTGAAAAGACCGGGGAAACGGATGTCGAAGCAGGTGGCCATCCCGAAGGTGATGCCCTCCCATTCGAAGGTGACGACGTTCTCCCCCGGCGCGACGTTATCGGACTCGGCGAAGCCGAACGCGTCGTACAGGTGGATCTTGTCGTAGAGCAGCGGTTTTTCGCCCGGGCGGGCAATGAGTGCCGTGTTGTACACGCGGCCATTGTCCTCGGGGCGGAAACAGCCACAGACAACGGCGACCGACAGGTCGTCGACAAGCGACTGAATGGCGGAGGAGAACCAACCGAAACGGGCAGCGGAACCGGTTAGTGGCCCGGCGCCGAACGCGTGCATCGTGGCCTCGGGAAGGACGATGAGGCGCGCGCCCTCCGCGGCGGCCGTGCGCACGTGCTCCTCGACGAGCGCGAGGTTGGACTCAATGTCTCCGGAACTATTAATCTGACACAGCGCAACTTTCATGGGAGCGATTGTAGACTCAATGGAACAACCCGCGCACGAAAGGCGATCATGAAAATCACCATCCCTGTCCTCGGCCAGTACGACATTACCCAGGTAGCCGGAGCTATCCTCGGCGTGATTACGCTCATTTCCACCATCGTGGGGATCAGCGTGGCGGCCACACAGCCCGCCCCCGAAAAGGAAACCACCTGCAACTGGGCCGGCAATGACCTGCCACTTATCGATGGCACGAACAACCAGCTCCTCGCCGATTCCGACACCACCGTGAAACTCACCGACTTGAAGCTTGAGGACACCTACCTCGATGCCTCCGACTGCCCCAAGTCCTATATCTCCGGCGGCCAGGGCAATCCCTCCATCACCGTGACGGCGACGCGGGATTCCCGGCTGTACTTCCACCTCGGCTACGACGACACGCGCACCGACGGCGGGCGCACCAAGGCCCCGTACCTGGTGACCATTAGCCGGCCCGGCACCGAACCCAGCACGCGGGAGATGGGCAACATTCTCGGCGGGCAGCTGTGGACCGTGCAGCTCAACGCCAACGAGCCGGCCACCATCACCGTCACGCCGAAGGCCGGCAACGCGCCCGTGTACGGCGGCCTCGTCTTTGGCAGCCCGATCATCGCCGTGGAGCCGAAGGGCGATCCGGACGCGGAGCAGGGCAGCTCCGGCTCCTCCTAGATTTCTTGTACACGAATCCCCGGGTCACCCCCTGCGAAACCCCAGTCCGTTAAACCAGCTGCCCAGGAATCGCGGTAGGTTTTTTCGACGCGCACTGCGGGCTTAACCACCTGTCCACAATTGTTGCAGGTGGTCACGAGGCTACCGGCAATAGTCATTCGTTTTCAATTCCCCCAATCAGGTCTTTCTCGGCTCACCGGAACCACAACCTAGAACAAGCCCCCCATCACCAGTCCTTCCCCTGCGCTAGAAGGGCGCGTACCTCCACCTGAATGAACCATGAGTATGACCTACATGGGGCTGGACACTGATTCTTTTGAAAATCGGTGCAGCTGGTTGATGTTTTTTCGTCGAAAAGAAACCGCTCCGTAAAAGCGAGGGCAACCAGGCGGTATCCCTCTCATCGTCTGAGGCTTACCACCAGCGACATTGTGGATGGGGGTAACCGGAGCACACGCGATCAATACTGGCCGGTCTTTGCTCGCCGTACCTGCAGAATCAATGTACCCCCGATGTAGAAAGGATAAAAAAACCCTTGACGCTAAGCTCGTTCTCCCGGTAATCTCCGAAAAAAGTGTGATCTGGGCGACATTGTAGTACCCACCTGACAATGATCTGCTCCCGACGTTTCGGCTCGGTGTATTTTCCGCTGTCACTCAGCCACTTTTTCAGTTTTCAAAGAAACCGGAAAGGAACGCTATGCGAAAACGACTTAGTGCCTTCTTAGCCTGTGCAGCACTGCTACTGACCTCCTGCATCGCACCTGGTCCTTCTCATGAACGTGGATCCGTTGAATTCATCACCATCGCAGCAGGCGGAACATCCGGGCCGTACTACCAAATTGGCGCCTCAATGGCACAAATCTTTCGTAACACCCTTGGCTCCGAAGCATCCGTGCAGGCGACCGGAGCATCGGTGGAAAATATCTCGCTTATCACCACAGGCAGAGCAGAACTCGCATTCGTTATGGGTGATGCCACACGACAAGCTGTTGAAGGCACCGGACCTTTTACAGGCAGGCGCCAACTCAGCGAACTCACTGCACTGACTGCCCTGTACCCCAATTATGTTCAGATAGTCACGACGAAAAAGACGGGTATTTCTTCTGTTCCAGATCTGCGTGGAAAGCGCATCGGAGTGGGCGATAAGAACTCCGGTGTTGAGCTCAACGCACAGATGATTCTAGATGCATACGGGATGACGTATGACGATGTTCAGGAGGATTTCTTATCCTATGCAAGCGCCATCGACCAGATCAAAAATGGTCAGATCGATGCGGCATTTGTCACTTCCGGTCTCCCCAACTCCTCCATCATGGACTTAGCTACTACGGAAGACGTTGTGATCATCCCGATCGATGGTGACGGGTTTTTGAAGCTGAAAGAAAAGTACCCCTTCTTTGATCAAAGTGTGATCCCCGGAGGAACGTATTCACAAGCCGAAGACGTATATACGGCATCGATTATGAATCAACTGTTGGTGTCCCCTGACCTCGACGAGGAACAGGTATACAAGATGACCAAAGCCCTGTTTGAAAACCTGGATACCCTGCACAGCGCGCATAAGGCCGCGCGTCAGATTACCCTCGATAGCTTTGATGACGGCGCTGCAGTTCCTATTCACCCAGGAGCCTTGCGCTACTTCAGGGAACAAGGGTTGGTGCATGATGACGCTACTTAAAAACCTGACACGTGCCATCGGTATCGGGATTCTCTGCGCGGGTGGCCTGTGTGGGCCTTTAGCTATAGGACATCATATGCAACCCGCAGTTGTGATTGAAGATCAAGAAACCGGCGCGGAGTATTTCCGTCTCCCGTCTGAGGAAGGTCTGCCAATCACGATGAGCTGGATTCACTCGATCGAAAAGGAACCGTGGGTTGAGTACTACAGGGTCCACGATGACCATCTGGTACTTACCGCTATCGATGTGAAATCCTACGGGGCCGGAGTACCAGCCGATCCCGGAGGCGTGACCACTGTCAAGGATGGTGTCATCCACACCGAAGGAATTGATCGTACTATTGCTGAACTGACGTGGGCACACAGTCACGACACTCAAACCACTATCACAGTGGGAACGAGGATCATATCCCCCACCGATTTACCTCACCATGCCCTCGTCCGACTACGCATTGAGGAGTAAAACATGTCCCAAACACCCACTATTGACACCAGCAATGTAAACCAGGTGCTGGAGGAGTTCGACCGCGAATCCCGGGTACGCCAGGTTGAATGGAAACCACTAGCAGCACTTATTACAGCTGTAGCTGTTGGACTTTCTTTGTACCATATGTGGACCGCCTATTTTGGTTCACCACCAGTACTTATTCACCGTTCAGTTCACGTCGGTGTGATTCTATTTCTCGCGTTTTTGCTCTACCCACCGATCCGCACCGGGGTTCGTTCTCGGGTCCCCGTCTACGACATCATCCTTGCTCTAGCAGCGCTATCAACATCCGTCTACGTGATAGCCGCATACGATGGAATCGTGCGGCGTTTCGGCCAACCTTCAACAATGGATCTTGTTTTTGCAGCAATTCTCATCATCCTCATCATTGAAGCTGCACGACGCTTGACTGGTTGGGCTCTACCTCTACTGGCCATCTTTTTTATTATTTATGCCTTTTACGGTCGCTTTTTTCCCGGAATCTTCCGCCATCGCGGCTATTACCCCTCCGACACACTCAATTTTCTCTACCTTACAACTGAGGGTATTTACGGTACCGCCATTGCCGTTTCGGCTACATATATTTTCCTTTTTATCTTGTTCGGCGCTGTGTTACAAAAATCAGGAATGGGAGAATTCTTTAACGATATCGCCCTTGCGATCGCCGGACAATCGCGTGGAGGCCCTGCTAAGGTGGCGGTTATTGCCTCTGGTTTTCTCGGCTCCATCAATGGTGCTGCGGTGGCCAATGTGGTAACCACCGGTGCATTTACTATCCCACTAATGAAACGTGTGGGATACAAGTCAACGTTTGCTGGAGCAGTCGAAGCCTCCGCCTCCGTCGGCGGGCAAATCCTGCCGCCTATTATGGGCGCAGCTGCATTCATTATGGCCGAAACGCTAGGTATCCCCTACCGCGATATTGCTATTGCCGCACTCATCCCCGCATTGCTCTACTACCTGGGAATTATCGCACAAGTTCATTTGCGGGCAACCAAAAATGGGCTGAAGGGTATCTCCCGAGATTCGCTGCCCTTAGTAGGTTCTGTTTTGAAAGAACGAGGGCACCTATTGATCCCCCTCGCTTTCCTCATCTACATGCTCTTCTTCTCTGGGCGGACGATCTTATTCTCCGCCTTGTTGACGATTCTCGTCACGATTATTGTCGCTGAGCTTCGTCCTGCCACACGGATGGGACTAATGGACATTATCGATGCGCTCGCCAATGGGGCGAAAACCGCCATTTCTGTCGCAGTTGCCTGTGCGGCTGTTGGAATCATCGTCGGAGTAGTAACGATGACCGGCTTTGGAGTGAAACTGGCAAATGCGATCGTCGCCTTCGGCGCAGGATCTATATTGTTGTCTCTGGTACTGACGATGATCGCCTCAATCATTTTGGGCATGGGGTTGCCATCTATTCCGACCTATATCATCACCGCAACAATGGCGGCCCCAGCGCTTGGCCAACTAGGGGTTCCCCCGCTGATAGCGCATATGTTCGTGTTCTATTTCGGATTGTTCGCCAACATAACTCCGCCAGTCGCCCTCGCATCGTTTGCTGCGGCGGGTCTATCTGGAGCCGATCCGATGCGCACCGGTTTCCAATCAATGAAACTCGCGCTGGCCGGTTACATTATTCCCTTCATATTTGTGTTTAACCCGGCTCTACTGCTACAGGACACCAGCTGGATCGAAGCCATTATTGTAACGGCAACAGCAGTAGCTGGCGTGCTGTTGCTAGCTATTGCCGTGGAAGGTTTCTTTATGGAGAAGGTGCCGTGGATTTTACGCATCGTGTTCCTCGGCGCAGGCCTATCCATGATGTCACCGGAACCCATTACCGATGTCATCGGTCTTGTTATTGCAATAGGCGCACTGGCATTCATGATGATCCAAGCGAAGAAGAATAACAACTTGTCTTTCAGCGCCATTTAGCTGGTACGACACAAAACCCGAGTGCTCATACACATACGACCACTCGGGTGTTTTGTATTTTACCTGACGTACGACAAAACTAGCTTGCTAGCTGCACAGCTGGTTAAAGATAGCGAGATTATAGTCAAAGGCTTTTTCCGCCTCCTGCAACAGGCTGTCGCGTTTTTCCAGAGATAGCTCAATGCTATCGAGCCTTTTCCGGAAACGTGCACGGAACGGAGGAAGCTTGTCAATCCCCTCAAAGCGGTAGAAGGTGAGGCCTGCGGGGTCGAATCCGTAATCTCCCACTAGCTTTCGGAAGATTACCTGCCCTCCAGATAGATCCCCAAGGTAACGCACATAGTGATGCGCAATAATCCGGTAAGAAGCCGCATCTTCTATACTCCGCAGATACTCCGCGTAATCTCTGGTTGCGGCAACTATCTCAAGCTCGTTTTTCCAGCCATCACCAAGTGCAAACTGCAAATCATGCTCCAAACAGCTTGTACGCTCCAGACGTGGATCATACATGTTGGCAACACCCGCGTCCCCGAGACTACGGCGCATAACCGATTCAAGCGCGGAGTAAAAAACCCAATACTGTGAGTGCAAACGGATGACGTCCGTAGCCTCAAGATCACCGCCAATGAGCAGACTCATGAACTGTGATTGTTCAGCATTATCATGGGCACGTTCCGTACGCTTTTTCAGCTGAAGTGATAAGCAATTCTCATTACCACTGATGGAATTCTGCACAGGAACCGTCGTAGTCATTTGACGATACTCTCCTTTCAGTAGTTTCTCCGGTTCAATCCGTCCTATGGAGAGGGCATAGGCTCAGCCCTATTCCTCAAACACTGAACGCAGCTCTAAAACTTAGGCTATCCTTAGTTAACAGTAAAAGAGGTGCTTCAACAATCAACAATTAGATTGAGCTTTTCTCTACAGAAGACGATGGACTATACTCGCAGATTTTCCGAACACACAGTTAGTGCCATGAAACACCAGCATTTCCTGGTTTTCACAGACATATCCTCCCCGCGCAGCTCACTGAACCCCACCGCACTCATCTATAGTGAACAACTTCCCCCTTATCTCCCGGAACACCTGATCGCGAGTAGGCTCATCCCATGCCCCCTCCAAAAACAACAGACGAAGATAAGTAGTCAGGCCTACAGCATTTGTCCGGGGTGGGTATCAGCCTTCACCTCGAATTTCCCGCGCGAATAAAAATTGGGAACCCCACCATGAGGTTCCCAATCATTGTTAGTAGCTAGTGACGGCGCTTCCACACCACCACAGCAGTGGAGCTTGGTACATGGACCAGTTCTCCGCCACGGCGCGGAGCCCGCTCAAGCTTTTCACGCAGTGCTTCGTTTTCCGCCTCGAGCTCTGTCAGCTTGGCTTCGAGCGCGGACTTTTCCTCCTGCAGTCGCGTGATTGCTTTGATGCCGGCGAGGTTGACACCCTCGTCGTGGCTGAGCCGTTGAATTTCCCGTAGCTGCTCGACATCATCCTTGGTGTAGCGCCTGCCACCGCCGCGGGTACGGCGTGGGGTGACAAGCCCCATGCGGTCGTAGGATCGCAGCGTCTGGGCGTGCATCCCGGCGAGCTCAGCGGCCACGGAGATGACGAAGACTTCGGTATCTTTTGCGTTGTTTTCCTTAGACATCCGTCACCTCCTTTGTGATTCGTGTCTGCGTACTACTGGTTGTTTTCTTTCATCCAATCCTCGCGCGGAGTAAAACCGGAGTCTTTCTCCGCCTGGGCGTAGGTGCGAAGCGCACTCTTTGCCGCCGCGTCGAGGTTGGTGGGGACTGTGACGGTGACGGTGACCATAAGGTCGCCGCCCTTGACGCCACGGCCCTTGAGCCGGAGCGTGCGGCCGCTGGGGGTGCCCGCGGGGAGTTTCACCTTCACGGGTTTACCCAGGGTGGGCACGGTAATGGTGTCTCCAAGGGCGGCCTCAGCGAACGTCACGGGGACGGTCACTTCGAGGTCGTTGCCCTCACGGGTGAACACCTTGTCCGGGCGGACGGTGACGTTGACAAACAGGTCACCCGACGGCTTCCCGTTTGGCCCCGCCTCGCCCTGGCCCGCGAGTCGAACCTTCTGGCCGTCGCGCACCCCGGCGGGGATGCGGACGGTGATGGATCGAGTCCGACGCACGGTTCCGGTTCCGTGACAGTTCGTGCACGGATCGGTAATCTTCTGCCCGCTGCCACCGCAATCGGGGCAGGGGGCGGAGAAACCGAACGCGCCTCTTTGCTCTGAGGTGAATCCCGACCCGTGACACGTGGGGCACGTGGTGGGATTCCCGGATTTCGAGCCTGACCCGTGGCATGTCCCGCAGGGGGCATCCCCGGTCAGTTGGATGGGGATGACGGTGCCTTCAACTGCTTCGCGGAAATCGAGGGTTATTTCGGTTTCGACATCAGCCCCCCGCGACGGCTGCGCCGTGCGAGAAGCAGACCCGCTACGGTTGAAAAGGCCACCGAGGATATCCCCAAAGCCACCATCTCCAGCAAATCCCGATCCGCCTTGGGTGAAGAAGTCGGAGAACCCGCCGTCCGTCGACGAGCGAAACCCGCCCGGGAAGCCCGGGCCTCCGTTTCCGCCAAAGAATCGGCCGGAGCCAACCATGGCTTTGAACTCGTCGTAGTCTTTACGCTTCTTGGCGTCGCCTACTACGTCGTAGGCCTCGGCGGCTTTCTTGAACCTTTCTTCTGCGGCGGGATCGCCGGGGTTGGTGTCCGGATGGTTCTCACGTGCCAGCTTTCGGTAGGCCCGCTTGATCTCATCCGCGCTTGCGGACGAGGAGACCCCCAGGTCCGCGTAATAGTCTTTATTAGCCCATTCGCTTTCTGCCACTGGGCATCTCCTCCTTTCCTATTTCTTTATTGTTCGTCCTGCTCTGGGGCAGGTTCTTCAAAGTCATCAATGATGACCATGGCGGTGCGGAGCAACCGATCGCCAATCATGTAGCCCTTGCGAAGCACAACGCCGAGGCGCTTGTCGTCGCCGGACGACAGGTCCTGCACGGCCTCGTGGATCTCTGGGTTGAACTCGTCACCCTTCTCGCCGAAGGGGGTGACCTTCAGTTCGCTGAGGATGCCAGTAAGTTTGCCGGCGAAGGCCTTGAGGGGGCCGTCGGCAAGATCGCCGTGCTGATCCGCCAGGTCGAGGTCGTCGAAGACGGGGAGGAACTTGTGCACCACGTTCGACGTTGTCTGGTTGATCGTCGCTTGCCTCTCCTGCGCCACACGCTTGCGGTAGTTGGCGTACTCAGCGCTGACGCGCTGGAGGTCATCGGTGCGCTCGGCAAGTAGCGCGGTGAGCTTGTCTTCCTCAGAAAGCTCGGGCTCCGCCTCAGGCGCTTCGTTCGCCTCAGCGTTGGTTGCGGACGCTGCCGCCGCGTCTGCGGCGGTGTCTGCAACGTCGGCCTCCGGCGGGGTCGCCTCGCTTTCGGTGGCGTCAGCAGCCGACTCCGGCACCTCGGGCTCCTCGGGTGTGGGGTGCTCGCGGTTCTCGGGGTCCATCACTACTTGTCACCGTCCTTGTTGTCCGTGTCCTCATCAACGACCTCGGCATCGACAACGTTGTCGTCGCCACCGTTGGCATCAGCCTCGGTCGTGCCCTGTGCGGCCTCCTGAGCGTAGATGGCCTTGCCCATCTCCTGGGACTCGGAGGACAGCTTCTCGACGGCCGTCTTCACGGCCTCGATGTCATCGCCCTCGAGTGCCTTCTCGACCTCCTTGGCTGCATCCTCCACCTTGGTGCGGATGTCCTCGGAGACCTTGTCCTTGTTCTCGTCCATGAAGGAGCGAGTGGAGTACACCATGGTCTCGGCCTGGTTGCGGATCTCGAGCTCTTCACGACGCTTCTTATCGGCGTCGGCGTGCTCCTCCGCATCCTTGATCATGCGGTCGATTTCCTCCTGGGACAGGCCGGAGCCGTCCTGGATGGTAATCGTGTTCTCCTTGCCCGTGCCCTTATCCTTAGCGGTCACGTGGACAATGCCGTTGGCGTCGATGTCGAAGGTGACCTCGATCTGCGGGATGCCACGCGGTGCAGGGGCGATGCCGCCGAGCTCGAAGGAGCCGAGCAGCTTGTTGTGGGCTGCGATTTCGCGCTCGCCCTGGAAGACCTGGATCTGCACGCTGGGCTGGTTATCCTCAGCCGTGGTGAAGGTCTGTGTCTCACGCTTCGGAATGGTGGTGTTGCGCTCGATGATCTTGGTCATCACGCCGCCCTTGGTCTCAATGCCGAGGGAGAGCGGGGTGACATCGAGAAGCAGGACGTCCTTGACATCGCCGCGGAGAACACCAGCCTGGAGAGCAGCACCGACGGCCACAACCTCGTCCGGGTTCACGGACTTGTTCGGCTTCTTGCCACCGGTCAGCTCGGTCACGAGATCGCTCACGGCCGGCATACGGGTGGAACCACCGACGAGCACAACCTGGTCAATCTCGGACGTGGAGATGCCCGCATCCTTGACCACCTGGTTGAACGGCTGCTTGGTGCGATCCAGCAGATCCTTTGTGATGTTCTGGAACTCGGAGCGAGACAGGGTCTCATCCAGGAACAGCGGGTTCTTCTCTGCATCAACGGTGATGTACGGCAGGTTAATGGTTGCCGACTGGGAGGAGGACAGCTCGATCTTTGCCTTCTCCGCTGCCTCGCGCAGACGCTGCAGAGCCATCTTGTCCTTGGTCAGGTCAATGCCGTGGGAAGCCTTGAACTTGTCAACGAGCCAGTCAACGATGCGCTGATCCCAGTCATCGCCACCGAGCTTGTTGTCACCGGCGGTGGCCTTCACCTCGACGACACCGTCGCCGATTTCCAGCAGGGACACATCGAACGTGCCGCCACCGAGGTCGAACACGAGGATCATCTGATCCTTGTCACCCTTCTCCAGGCCGTAAGCCAAAGCAGCAGCCGTCGGCTCGTTCACAATACGCAGGACGTTGAGGCCTGCGATCTGGCCAGCTTCCTTCGTGGCCTGACGCTGTGCGTCCTCGAAGTATGCGGGGACGGTAATCACGGCATCCGTGACATCCTCACCGAGGTAGCTTTCCGCGTCCCTCTTCAGCTTCATGAGCGTACGTGCCGAGATCTCCTGCGGCGTGTACTTCTTGCCATCAATATCCGCCGTCCAGTCAGTGCCCATGTGGCGCTTGACGGAGCGAATGGTGCGGTCGACGTTGGTGACCGCCTGGTTCTTGGCGGACTGGCCGACGAGCACCTCGCCATTCTTGGCAAAGCCGACCACCGACGGGGTGGTGCGGGAGCCCTCAGAGTTGGCAATAACGGTGGGATCCCCACCTTCCAGAACTGCTACAACAGAGTTGGTTGTACCGAGGTCAATACCTACTGCGCGTCCCATAATAAAATCTTCTCCTTTTTCGAAATCCGTTTGTCATGTCTTCCAACCAGGCCTGTCACCGCCTAGTCAGTACGACTTGATCGAGTCTCACTCAAGTCCAAGAGCAACTGTACCAGCCGCCTTGAGCCTGTGCCACTCAATCTCACACTCAGTACAACGCAGACTCCGCAAAGTTATTCCCATCCGACTCAACTTTTTATGAGCTTTACCATCCGCTGGTGGTACATCTCCGGCAAACAATGGGCCTCCACCAGTCGCGATGCCACCTCTTTATCGCCCATCGCGCCGGCAAAAACATCCCCCATTGTCATGCCGTGATCCGGCGTATGAAGGACGACGAGCTCGTCGCCGGTGTACACAACGCCGGGCACAACGACACGTAAATAACTGCCCGTGCGGGCGTGCTCAGAAAACTGCTTGATCCAGTCTGGGACACCCATCCAGCCAGCAAACGTCCGGCAGGGGGTGCGGGACACCGACACCTCCAGCTCCGCGGTACCGATCCGGAAACGCTGGTTGACAATGGCCTCCTCCCACGCAATACCGGAAGTTGTGAGGTTTTCGCCGAACGAGCCGTCGACAAGCGTGGTGGAAAGACGAGCCTCCCAGTAGTCGAGTTCCTCGCGCGCGAACGCATAGACCGCCTTCTGCGCGCCACCGTGGTGCTTCATGTCACCGACCGTATCCCCCACGACGCCAGGGCCGTCGCCGTAGCTGGGGCCAGGGGTGAAGAGCTCGAGCGAATCGACGGGAACCTTATGCATGCCAGAAACGCGCGGCGCACCGCCAGGATCATCGCGCGGGATAGCTTTATTGCAGGACAACACGTAAGCCATGCCCCAAGCCTATCTGGCGTGCCACAATGGGGGCATGGATTTCGACGTCATCATCTTCGGCGCGACCAGCTTCGTTGGTCAGCTCACCGCACGCTACCTGCACACCACCTACCCTGACCTGCAGCTTGCGCTTGCCGGACGCAACCGCGACAAGCTGGAAGCGCTCGGCATCGACGCCACCATCATCATCGCCGATGCCAACGACCCGGCCGACATGGACTTCCTCGCAGAGCACGCCCGCGTGGTGATCTCCACCGTCGGCCCGTACACGCACTACGGTGAGCACCTCATCCGGTTTTGCGCCGAACGTGGCACCGACTACGTCAACCTGTGCGGTGAGGCGCCGTTTATCCGCCGTATGATCGACCGCTACCACGAGAAGGCGGTTTCGACGGGAGCGCGGATTGTTAACTCCTGCGGCTTCGACTCCGTGCCGAGCGACATGGGCATGTTCGCGCTTTCCGAGGCCGCCGGCGAGGAATTCACCCACGTGCAGATGGTGGTCACCGACCTGAAGGGCGGGCTCTCCGGCGGCACCATCGCCTCCATGAAGGCGGCGCTTGCGGAGCAGGACGGCGAGAACGCGCTACATGGGAAGTACTCGCTGTGCCCTTCGCCGGAAGCGGAAGCGAACCTCGACGGGCAGAAAGACATGGACATCGACCGCACGCCGGAGGGCTGGGCCGGCCCCTTCTTCATGGCCAGCTTCAACACCCGCGTCGTGCGCCGCTCCAACAGCCTCCTCGACCACGCCTACGGTTTTGACCTGCGCTACACGGAGCGCCAGAAGACCGGCACCAAGCTCGCCGCCTACGCCCTGGCCGGTGGCCTTGCCGGCGCCTTCAAGCTCGTGACCACCGACGGCCCGTGGCAGAAGCTCATCCCCGCGCCCGGCGAAGGCCCCAGCCCGAAAGCCCAGGACGCCGGCCATTTCACCACCGTCCACCACGGCCTGACCGTCAGCGGCAAGCACGTCACGGCCACCTTCCACGGCGACGAGGACCCCGGATATAAAGGTACGGCGAGATTCCTGGGCGAGGCCGCGATGACGCTACTGAATAACGGGGCCGACGAAGTCGGTGCCGGCGGCGCGGGCGGTGGCATTCTCACCCCCGCCTCCGGCCTCGGCGCCCCCTACCTCAAGCGGCTCCGTGGTGCCGGGTTCACGATTACGACGCGGACGGTGGTGTAACTTTCAGCTCAACGCCGAAGCGACACGAATGCGGCGGGAGCGCTTCAACGCCCACCAACAGAAAGCCTTATTACGTCGTGTTGCCAGCACCGGGTTTTCTAAATTGAGCAAATTTTTCACAATCCTGTACACCACGTACAAAATAACGACATTAATAAGACCGATGAGGAGTATCTCTATTATCCCAATACTCATGCGTACACACTCCCCCGTTAGCCCGAGCAGGTGCTAAGAAAAACCATCAAACGTGGATTCCTTTCGACTTATAAGGTTTGGGAAAAATTGTGCTGCCCAGCATACTGCACATTCCGCTGCGCCTCTGGAAAAAGGACGAAAACCCGCAAAAAGCCCCCAAAGGCGCTCTACAGAGTTGGGAAAGTGCAGCGACAAACGTAGGTCAAGCGTCATACTCCGTTGAGCGGGTCCGCATTCACCTTTTTAGCCACCGCATTGGCTCGTGCTGCACAGTAAAGGAAACCGCCGACAACAACGATGTATGCAACGCAGATAGCTGTCAGAGCGACGGCCGGGGTAAGGGCAGGAACCGCTAATCCCATGACGACGAGCAGCAGTGCGATAGCAATATCCACGTACCCGAAGGCACACAGCAATAGTGCTACTGCACGATGACCGGCATCCCATGCTTTGTCAGATTTCTTCGTTTCAGACGTTCGTATACCAAAACTCCCGTTGCGCGGGTTCGTGCCGTTGACCGTAGTTTTCCACAGGAGTAGGGAACCGAATCCAAGTACCGCTATTCCTCCTGCGGAAATAATGAGGGAGATTCCCACCAGTCGTGCCTTTCTTAGCCTTGTAGTTAACGGGGATCAGTAAGTAAATCAGCGAGGGATTTTTAAGATACCTGGGTTCACCCTCCTGCTTTTCTACCAGCACAGGACACGGCCAATAGATAGGTGTCAATACCATCGCAAGGGTAATAAGGCACTGACTGTCTACTATGCAGCTTTTGCGTTAGACTTCCAGCGTTACTGATAATTCCGAATCCCCTGAAAGTAGTCATGAGTTCAAGTAGGAAAGTTACGGCTGACGACAACGTCGACGACCGCACCCGCGAGGACCTGCGCGACGCCATTGAGGGTTCCCTCGAAGAGGCCAATGATGCCGATCCGCGGAAGGATCCCTTCCCGGAATCCGGCGCTGATGGTGCCGATCGCTCCGTGGTGTTAAGCGCTGACGCGAAAATTGTTGCTGCCTGGGCCTGGCGCTTTATCGGCCTGGCCATCGCAATGTGGATCCTGGGCAAGATCATCGGCTCCGTGTGGGCCGGCATTCTGCCGATCCTCATTTCCATTCTGCTGTGTACGATTTTGTGGCCGCCGACGAAATGGTTGAAGGACCATAAGGTTCCGATTTCCCTTTCCGTTATCCTTACCCTCCTCGGGTTCGTGGCTATCTTCTCCGCCGTGGTCGCCGCCATCGCCCCGACGTTTAACACCCAGGGCAGGCGCCTTTTTGATTCCGCCAAGACCGGCGTTTACCACCTCGGCGATTGGATCCAGGGCCCGCCGCTAAACGCGCAGACGGAGCAGGTTGACAAGGTCATCGACGAGGTCTTCGGCTGGGTCCAGGACCAGGCATCGAACATCGCCTCCGGTGTATTCAGCGGTCTGTCCGCCGTTTCCTCGGCGGTGGTCACCTTCGGTGTTGCGATCATCTTGAGCTTCTTCTTCTTGAAGGATGGTTCCAAGCTCTTGCCGACGATCCGTGGTGTCGTCGGCCAGAATATGGGTTGGCACCTCTCGGAGGTGCTCACCCGCACATGGAACACCCTCGGTGGGTACATCCGCGCGCAGGCTACCGTTTCCGCCATCGATGCGGTCATCATCGGCCTTGGCCTGTGGGTGCTCAAGGTTCCCATGGCTCTCGCCCTCGCTGTCATCACATTCTTCGCCGGGTTTATTCCGATCGTTGGTGCGTTCTCGGCTGGTGCTCTGGCCGTGTTGATTGCGCTTGTCGACGGCGGGTTGAAGACCGCGATCTTCGCCCTCATCCTCATCGTCCTCGTCCAGCAGCTGGAGGGCAATATCCTCTCCCCGATGCTGCAGTCCAAGGCGATGGATCTGCACCCCGTTGTCGTGTTGCTCGGTGTCACCGTCGGTGGCGGCCTGTTCGGCATCATTGGTGCCTTCCTCGCCGTCCCGGTGGCCGCCGCTGTTGCCGTGTGGATCCGCTACCATCAGGAAATGGTCTCCTTGAGAACTGGGGAGATCACCTACGACGACATCAAGATCTCCACGGCCGACGGCGATCCGTCGATTAGCACGGAGGAGGCCTTTGCCAACGTCCGCGCCCGCTTCAAGCGCATGGGTGGCGGCCGCACGGAGGCCCGCACGGTCGTTGACTCTGCCGTCGAAAAGCAGCGGGAAGGTGACGACGACTAGACCGTCGACGCGTAACCACACGCCTGGCTCAGTAGAGCACCTGCTGCCTGCGGTTTCTGCTAACGTGGCTGCCATGGCAATAACACTATTCCCAATCGCTAAGTCCATTTCCGCAGCCGCAGTCGCCTTCGCCACTGCACTATCCAGCAATATGGGGGTCCCCATGGCTGAGAACTTGAGCTCCGATAACATCACCAACGTCGCCACGGCAGCTCTGACGGCATCCACCGTCCCGAACAACGAGGAAGCCCAAAAGCTCCTCACCGGCCACTGGCGTTCCGCCATCTTCCCGGACGAGGTAACCCTCGACTTCCTGAACAACGGAAAGCTCACCTACCAGGGTGACTGCAACCCCGTCACCCAGGCCGATGTAGCCCTTGCCGACGGCAGCCTCACCGTTACCGGCGGCGGCGCAACCCGCATGGCCTGCTCCCCGCGCGACAACGAGCTCGGCGCAGCGCTGCGCAGCGTCCTGCTCGCCCAACCGCAGGTACTCAAGGGTGCCGACGGTCAGCTCGTCCTAAAGAGTGGCGACAAGCAAATCGAGTTCATCCGCTAATAAATTCCTAATATGTGTGGATAATCACCATCGCGCCAGCTAGAGACGTGCAAGAAAGTTGCACACTTTTGCGTTCCTGGATTTCCAACACGCCTCGTTTCGATAGTTATCCACAGGTCTGAAGCACGCGTTTTTGCCCTGTTTTATTGTGTGTGGCATGACGCAATTGACGGATTATGCTCGCACGTTTGCTCAGGCGATGGTGATCGCCGAGCAAGCGTTTGGCATGTCCAAGAAAGCTCTCATTGGATTGGGGTTTGATCCGACGCAGGCCAGCGACATTAAGAAGATCGCGGATACCTACTATGGGCGCGCCAGCGCCCCGCGCCGCCAGGAACGCGCACGAGAGGCAGCTCGGGCTGCCGGCCACACGTTCTACTCCCTGAAAGCCATCGAAACACAGGTAGCAAAACTGGAGAAGAAAAAATTCGCCTGGCACATACGGGAAGAGCTCATCCCACTCGGTCGGGATATTCCCGCTATCCACGCTGAAGGCGCACGCCTCCTCCAAGAGTTGAACACTCACCATGCGGACAACCCCGACAGGAGCCTCACCTATCGTGCGGTGAAGAACTCCACGTTCGCCACACTGACGCTGACAGCGGAATCCTCACGCGTCAAGCAGATCTACGATCGGGCGAAACAAACCAACAAAGACTGCCCCGCGAAGGGGTTGATCGAGATAGCGTTAACCGCCTCAGATGGGCAACTTCCCCCTGCTGCCATTCCGTGTCTTTTGGTTCCCTTGTATACGTGGTTTACCGGGGCGACCGAAACCGAGCGTGGTCGCTTTAGGTTTTCCCTTACCAATGGTGCAACCATATCTGGTGAGGAAATTGTGGAAGCGGAACTGTCGAAGGCTCTGCTTGCAGCGCTTGTTCATCCGTTTGCTCCGAAGAATTTCGGTGTGTACACGGTTGAGATGACACCGGAGTCACGGCATGCGGATTTCCTGGAATGGTTTAACCAGGCTCTGAGGAATCCTGTGTGTCCGCATCCGGGGTGTTCGACTCCTGCTATGGAGTGCGAGGTGCATCATATTGAGGCGTTTAAAAACGGTGGGAAAACCGTATCCGAGAATTTAATGCTGCTGTGTAAGTTCTTCAACGGCAGGAATGATGATGATCCGGACAAGCCCATGTACGGCCGGATGGTGAGAGTCGACGGGTTGGAGTATTGGAAACCCGCCTTCGGCGGACCGCTCCAGTTGAACATGAACCCCTGTGCCCAGGGTGGGGCCGTGCGCCTTGTCCGGAAACAACTCGGCATCCCCATCGACCCCAGCCCACCAGGATAGGCCGGCAAGCCGACCTGTCCAAACGAAAAGCCCGAGCAAACACTCGGGCTAAAAGTCGTGCCCAGACCGCTACAGACCGAGCTTTTCTACCGCTTTAGCCAGCTGTACGGCACCGGGCTCCACAGCTCCGGCCCATTTGGCGGCTGCTGCCTCATCTGCCTGATCGGACACCTGCTTGAGCAGCGTGACGGGGATGCCGAGGCGGTTTCCTACCCACGCAACGGCGAAGCCTTCCATATCCACAAGCTCGGCAAGTTGGACAATGCGGTTGCGCTCCTCGGTGGAGGACACGAAGTGGTCGCCACTGGCCAGGCGGGCAGTGGGGAGTTCACCGGAGGTGACGAGCTCGAATTCCTTCTGGGCGAAGTCGTCGTCCATGCCGGTGCCAGCGAAATCGTGCTGGACGACGTGGGTGATCTCGTAGACGCCGGAGTGGCCGTCGGCAAGCGCGCCGGCGGTGCCAAGGTTGACAATGCGGTCGGGGCGCGCGGTGATGGCGGCCTCCATAACCGCGGTAGCGGCGGCGACAAGGCCCACACCTGTGACGATGATCTGCTTATCCTGTGGCAGGTGGACTGCCTCTTCCGCGGTGGCGGACACGAACAACGTTGTCATAGTCAGTATTGTACGTGGTCTATCGAGGTTAGGATGAGGTGCCGTGGAGTACATCGCGCGCGAGATTGGGTCCCACCTGCGGAACATGACGACCTGGTTTCCCATCGTCTTCGTAGGTGGCGCTCGTGGTTGCGGGAAGACCTCTCTTCTCACAAGGATGTTCCCGGACTACCACTACCTCGATCTCGAAAATCAGGCAACAGCTGCGAAAGCGCGCGCGGATCCCATTGGCTTCCTCCGGGAGCATGGTTCGCAACTGATTCTCGACGAATCTGAAACCTGGCCAGTTCATCACCTCCGGTTCTGTGAACTACCTCCGACTTGATTCCGTCACGGAATCTCTTGCAGGCAGGGTTGGACTCGTTCACCTCCCGCCGCTATCGTTTCGGGAGATGGGTCTCCCCCCTTGACGAGTTTCTGCTCTATCCCGATGAGCCTAGCGAAGCGAATTACATCACCTTCGACCTGCAGCCGATCCCGCCATCTTTGAGAGTTTTGTCGTCGCCGAAACGGCAAAGAACCTCACCAACCAGGCAGCGGAGAGCAACTTGTTTTTGTACCGAGGTGTACTCGTCAATGGGATCGAACCGTCAACTATGCCACGGGTGGACTGTGCAGATGCAGTTAACATGGTGGGCGACAAACTTGGTGTGAATGCCTCCCGCAGGCAGGTCCTTTACCAGGGGCCGGAGGACTTCGTGTTGAACGAGGTCCGCTTCATCCCGGTAGAGACACGCGTGACAGTTGATGGGCGTTTGCGGGATAGCAGATGTGACGGGTTGGTTCAATGGGTGATCCCAACTCTTAAACGCCCACCTGTGTCACGCCCCGGTTCTAGGAGCCCACAGTCGCGACGAGACTCTCCGGTTCGGTTGAATTGACGTGGTCCTGGCGGGCGCGGCGGTGGGCACGCTCGTAGCGCCAGCTGCGCCAGCCGAGAAATACGCCCGCCGCAGCGATGAGGATCTGGAGCGGCCACATGGTGGCATCGGGGAAGATGCGGGGCACGTTGAGGACGACGAGGAGGGTGCCGACGAGGACACCGAGGAAGCTCGGGTTGAAGCGGCTCACGATCCAGGCGGCCAAGGGGGCTGCGATGCTGCCACCGATAAGGAGGGCCAGGATGAGGGGCCAATTGACGAGCAGCTCCTCCCACAAGCCGACGATGAAGCCGGCGGTGGCGGAAGCGGTGACGAGGAACTCGGCGGTGTTCACTGTCCCGACGATGCGTCGGGGGTCCTGCTTCCGCAGGGAGAGCATGGTGGAACTTGTCACGGGACCCCAGCCGCCACCTCCTGTAGCGTCGATAAGCCCGCCAAAGAAACCGAGACCGGTGAGGAAACCGCGGGAGTGCGTGCCGGCGATGGGTTTTTGGTGGCGGCGGGCGAAGCGGCGCATGACGTTCAGGCCGAGGCCGGTGAGGATGACAGCGGTGACCACGGGGGACGTGATGGATGTCAAAAGAAGAGCACCGATGAAGGCGCCGATGCTACCGGGGATGCCAAGCCAGAGGGCTTGGCGGAGGTCGACGTTACCGAAGCGCCAGTGGCTGAAGCCCGAGACCGCCGTGGTGCCGAGTTCGGCGACGTGGACGACGGCGGAGGCGTGCGCCGGGGTGAGGGTGGCCAGGGTGATGAGCAGGGTGGTGGAGGTGGCGCCGAAGCCCATGCCGAGGCCGCCATCGACGAGTTGAGCGAGGAAGCCGGTAATGGCGACGATGATGGCGTTCATGCTGCCACCTCTTCGTAGCGGGCATCGACGATATCCGCGAGCGCGACCGACAAGGGAGCGCTCATCGTCCAGCCCGCGGGGAGCTGAAGCTTGTCCAGCAGCAGGCCGTGGGTGACGAAGAGCGGCACGACGTGCGCGCGGTCAAGATCCGGCAGGGGTGCCTTGCCTGTGGCGCGGTGCGCGTAGGTGGGGATGCCGGTGAGCTCCGCGACGCGGTCGGCGAGCCGTTCGACGGTTTCGTTGGCGTGCTGGCGGCGGGAACCGACGTAGTACACGACGGTGCCTTCGGCGTTAATCGGAACTCGCGATGCGACAAGACGGGCGATGTCCTCCCCTGTACCGAGCGGCGCTGCGAGGTGGAGGCGCGTGCCCGTGTCGCGGGATGCCTCGGTCACGACGGCGGGCACGTCGTCAGTGACATGGAACGCCGAGGTGAACAGCAGCGGCACGACAACCGCGTTACCAACCTCCTCCGCCACGACGTGCAGCGTGCGCGGGGAGAAGTCGAGGTAGGCGGCGCGGACGGGGCGATCTGGTGAACACATTCGATTGGCCAGCGCTTCCACTTCCCGGTCCGCGTGCGGGTGACGGGAACCGTGGGACAGGATGATGAGCGGAATCGATGCGTTCATGGTGTTTTCTACTTTCTAGCCCCTGCAAGGCCCGCGGCGAGCGTGGAGCCCGACTGCTTATCCACCACGATGAAGGAACCGACGGCGCCGCGGGCGGCGTAGGTCTCCACGTGGAGGGGCTCGGCGAGGGTGATGGTGGCGGGGACGATCTCGTTGGTGCCGACGGCAGCACTTACCTTGCCGCGGACAAGCGAGGTGCCGTAGCGGATGAGGACCTGCTTGCCGGCGGTGACGCCTTCGTCGGACACGCCGACGAGGGTGGCGTCGAAGGTACGGACGGCCTCGGGAAGCGTATCGGCGATGAGAGAGCCACGGGTGAGGTCGAATTCGCCGTCGAGGATGAGGACGACGGAGTCCCCGGCGACGGCCTCGTCCACAGGGCCATCGGTGGTGTCAATCCGGGCGATGGTGGTGGAGCCGCCGTCAAACTCGACGGTATCCCCTACGTGCACGGTGCCGGCGGCGATCTGGCCCGCGTAGCCACGGTAATCGGAGGCATGCTCGCGGATGACGTACTGGATGGGGAAACGGAAGCCGAGGCCCTCGGCGCGGCCGCCGGTGACGGGCACGGTCTCAAGGATCTCGAGGACGGTGGGGCCGTCGTACCAGTCCATGTTGGTGGACTTTTCCACGACGTTGTCGCCCTTGAGCGCGGAGATCGGCACGGCAATCGGTTCGGCGACACCGAATCTTTCGGCCTCGGCGGTGAAGGCGGCAGCGATCTCGTTGAAGCGGTCCTCGGAGTAACCGACAAGGTCGATCTTGTTGACAGCGAGGATTACCGTCTTCACGCCCATGAGGGCTGCAACTTTGAGGTGGGTGATGGTCTGGTCGACGACGCCGTTGCGGGCGTCGACGAGGAGGACGACGACCTGGGAGGTGGACACGCCGGTCACGGTGTTGCGGGTGTACTGGACGTGGCCGGGGGTGTCGGCAAGGATGAACGTGCGTTTATCGGTGCCGAAGTACCGATACGCGACGTCGATGGTGATGCCCTGCTCACGCTCGGCGCGGAGGCCGTCGACAAGCAAGGAAAGGTCGAGCCCGTCGAAACCGCGCGATGCGGAGGTCGCCTCCACCGAGGCGAGCTGATCGGCGAGGACCGACTTCGTATCGTGCAGGAGCCGACCGACAAAAGTGGACTTGCCGTCGTCGACGGAACCGGCCGTGCAAAAGCGCAGGTTGTCGCGATTCTCAAGCGTGTTAACCATTAGAAGTATCCCTCCCGTTTGCGGTCCTCCATGGAGGATTCACTGAGTCTGTCGTCTGCGCGGGTGGCACCGCGCTCGGTGAGTGTCGAGGTGCCGATTTCGGCGATGACCTCGTCGACCGTGGTGGCCGTGGATTCGACGGCGCCCGTGCAGCTGCCGTCGCCGACCGTGCGGTAGCGGACCGTCTTTTCCACCAGCTCTTCGCCCTTTTTCGGACCGCCCCACGGGCCGGGGGTGAGCCACATGCCGTCGCGGTTGTAGACGGTGCGCTGGTGGGCGAAGTAGATCGGCGGGAGCTCAATGTTTCGGGCACCGATGTACTCCCACACGTCCATCTCCGTCCAGTTGGAGATGGGGAAGACGCGGACGTTTTCGCCGGGGAGGACCTTCGCGTTGTACAGGTTCCACAGTTCCGGGCGCTGGCGGCGGGGATCCCAGCCGCCGAAGGAATCGCGGACGGAGAAGATGCGCTCCTTGGCGCGGGCGCGCTCCTCGTCGCGGCGGGCGCCGCCGAGGACGGCCTCGTAGCCGCGCTCCTCGATCGTCTCCACGAGTGGCACGGTCTGCAGGGGGTTGCGGGTGCCATCGGGGCGTTCCTGCAGTTCTCCACGGTCGATCCAGTCCTGGACGTGGGCGACGTGGAGGCGGATGCCCGCCTGGCTCGCGACCCGGTCACGGAACTTGATGACCTCGGGGAAGTTGTGGCCGGTGTCCACGTGCAGCAGCTCGAACGGGATGGCCGCCGGGGCGAACGCCCGCTTCGCTAGCTCGAGGACGAGGCAGGAATCCTTGCCACCGGAGAAGAGGATGGCGGCGTTGTCGGTTTGGCCGGCCACCTCGCGGAGGATGTAGATGGACTCGTTTTCTAGGTCTTTTAAATGTGGTGAAAGCATGTTACTGGTGAAGCCCGCATTCTGTCTTGGAAAACCCTGCCCAACGCCCGGCGCGGGGATCCTCGCCGGGGCGTACCTTTCTCGTGCACGGCGCGCAGCCGATGGAGGGGTAGCCCTCGTGGGTCAGGGGATTTTCGATGAGGTCGTGTTCTTGGATGTAGCGCTCGGTATCGTCCAGCGTCCACGTGATGATCGGCGAGATCTTCAGCCGCCCGGTCTTGTCGAGGCTCAGCGCCGGCGCGGTGGCGCGGGTGGGGCCGTCGGCACGCCGAAGGCCTGTCACCCAGCCGACGTAGGTGCCGAGCGCCCGGTTGAGCGGATCCACCTTGCGCAGGTCGCAGCAGGCGGTGGGGTTCGAGGCGAAGAGGTCCTTCCCCCACTCGGCGTCCTGTTCGGCAACGGTTTGGCGCGGGAGCGCTCGGACAAGACGTTGCGGGTAGCGCTTCTCCACCTTGTCGGCGACCTCGAGGGTCTCCGGGAAGTGATAGCCGGTGTCGAGGAAGAGGCCGTCGGCGTCGGGAAGGTAGCGGCTGGCGAGCTCGGACAGCACCGTGTTTTCCATGGAGAGGGTGACCACGAGGGGGCCGGGGGCGTGCTCGTGGGCCCAGGTGAGGATGGTTTCGGCGGAGGCGTCGTAAAGACTGTCCGCGTACTCCTCCACGAGCTGGGCGTTGGTCTCGGCGATGTCCGGGTCCAACGGCGGGGTGGGGGTGACGGTTGGTCGTTTGATGTCCACAAACGAGCCGCCGGTGAGGTTAATCATGAACGCTTCCTTTTCTTGCATCTTTGAGATGCGCCTCGTGGGTGGAGGCCGTGGGTCGGGGCCGGTTGTCGGGGTCGTCCTGACCGTGGAAACGGACGGAGAACACGCGCAGGCACTCGCCGCACTCCCAACCGAATTCGTCGACCTCGTGGGGTTCGAGCGCGGTGGAGGCGCAGTACGGGCAGTGGATGGGGAAGTTCCTGTTGGGGTTCGGCTTGCGTCTTACCGCCATTGCAGGTCCTCCTCCGGTGCTCGGCGTACCCAATCGCGGAACTGTTCGCCGGGGTGTCGCTGTTCTTTGAACTTTTCGACGAGTTGTACCACGTAATCTCCCAACTCACGGCTTTTGACCTTAAGTCCCCGCAGTTTAAAGCCAATCTCGGGGTCCTGCACGCCGAGCGCGCCGCCCAGGTGTACCTGGAATCCCTCTTCACCCTCAACGAGTTGGCCTTTCAGCCCGATATCGGACACCTGCGTGCGGGCGCAGGAGTTGGGGCACCCGTTGAGGGAAATGGTGATGGGGACATCCAGATCACCGACACGCTTTTCGAGCTCGCCGACGAGCTCGATGGCGCGGGCCTTGGTGGTGGTGAGCGCCAGCTTGCAGAATTCCAGGCCGGTGCAAGAGATGATGCCGCGGCGGAACTCCGAGGGGCGCGGGTAGAGGCCGAGCTCCTCCAGCGCGTCCTGCAGGGCGGTGACGTCTTCCTCTTCGACGTCGAGGAAGAGCAGCTCCTTGCTCGGGGTGGTGCGGATGCGGGACACTCCGAACCGCTCGGCGACATCGGCAATGGCCATGAGCTGGGTGCCCGAGGCGTGACCGACGGTTGGCTTCACACCGACGTAAAACCGACCATCCTTTTGTGCGTGGACACCAATGTGGTCACGGTTACCTGTGAGGATCGGTGGGGCGACGCCGTCGACAAGCGAATGACCGAGATACTCCTCGAGGACCGCACGGAAACGCTCGATCCCCCAGCTAGCGACGAGGAATTTGAGGCGCGCGCGGTTGCGGAGGCGACGGTAGCCGTAGTCGCGGAAGATGCGGACGGTATTTGCCCACACCTCGGGGACGTCCTCGAGCGGGACCCACACGCCGAGGCGCTGGGCGATCATCGGGTTGGTGGAGAGCCCTCCGCCGACCCAGACATCGAAGCCCGGGCCGTACTCCGGGTGGGTGACGCCGACGAAAGCGAGGTCCTGGATTTCATGGGTGATGTCCTGGCGGGAGTTGCCGGAGATCGCCGACTTGAACTTGCGCGGCAGGTTGTGGAATTCCGGGTCCAGCAGGTACTCGTTTTTAATGCGCTCGATGGCGGGGGTGGCGTCGATGATTTCGTCGGCGGCGACGCCCGCGACAGGTGAGCCGAGGATGACGCGGGGGACGTCGCCGCAGCCCAGGAGGGTGGACAGGCCGACCGCGTCGAGGCGCTCCCAGATCTCCGGCACGTTTTCAATCTCGATCCAGTGGATCTGGATGTTTTGCCGATCGGTGAAGTCCGCGGTGCCACGACCGAAGTCGCGGGAGATGCCGCCCACGACGCGCAGCTGCTCCGGGGTGGCGCGGCCGCCGTCGAAGCGGACGCGCATCATGAAGTATTTGTCCTGCAGCTCGGAGTTGTCCAGTTTGTTGGTCATCTCCCCGCCGAGGTCCTGGCGGCGCTGCGTGTAAATCCCACACCACTTCATGCGCGGTGCGAGATCGTCGGGGACGATCGAGTCGAACCCCTCGTGAGAGTAGTGCTCAATAATCCGCTGCTTGACGGCGAGGCCAGGGTCATCCTGCTTGATGACCTCGTCTGCGTTCAGCGGTTCACGGCCGTCCAGGGCCCATTGCCCGTCGGAACGCTTCCCGCGGGGAATGCCTGTGTGGATGGCAAGCTTCGTAGTCATGGTTTGAACCTCTCTGGTTGTGTACAACCGTTTTACCATACCGTTCGGTCTAGTTGCAATAGACGTGGTAGTTCATTGTCTTTAGAAGGCGTTTCCGCCAAATAACAGGCATCCTACAGACTGCTCGGTCTGCCTATAACGTGCCATAAACAATCTGTTTTGTGAGACATGGTCGCAACCGAGGCTTGACATACGCGCCTGCCGCCGTGCCCGCTTCCGTGTCACCAGTGGCATCACCCTGACACGCACACACGCGCCGACGCGTCGCCGTTACGGGTGGGGCTCCGGCCATCGTTTACTGTGGAGTGGAGGCGATCACAGATACTGCGAACTCGGTGAATCTCCGATTTGGTAAAGACCGCTTTCAGCCATCTAGCGTTTCGCACGCACTCCCACGCCAGGTACGCTAAAGCTACACAAGCGAACACGAGAGTAGGACCCACTTTGCACATGGATGCGACCACCATCATCGGCCTCATCGGCATCGTCATCACCCTCCCCGCCTGGTGCTTCTTCCTGCGTGGGGCATGGACGATGTACACCACCATCGCGCGCGGCAAACGCACCACGACGCGCACCGCTAAACCCATGACGCGCCTCGGCACGCTCATCAAAGAAGTCGTATTCCACACAGAACTCAGCCGCAAGCCGCTTGTCTCCGCCATGCACTGGCTCGTTATGGTCGGGTTCCTCCTCGGCGCCGTCGTCTGGTTTGAGGCCTACATCCAAATGTTCAACCCCGCCGGTGGCTGGCCGCTCGTCGGCTCCACCGCGGTCTACCACTTCATCGACGAGCTTTTGGGGCTTGGTACCGTCGTCGGCATCCTCGTCCTCATGGCCATCCACTGGCTAGGGAAACGCCACCGTGGCACCAACTGGCACGCAGCGCTCTTCGTCGAACTCGTCGTCCTCCTCGAGGGCCTGGGAATGATCCTCGTCAAGGCGGGCAAAATCGCCACGTACGGTGGCGGGCACCCCGTCGTCGACTTCTTCAGCCGCTTTGTCGCGGAGTTGCTCCCCGCCTCCCCCGTGCTCGTGTCCGTGTTCGCGTTCATCAAGCTCGCCACCGGCACGATCTGGCTGTGGGTGGTCGGCACCCAGCTGTCCTGGGGCGTGGCCTGGCACCGTTTCCTCGCCTTCTTCAACATCTTCTTGCAGCGCAACCCCGATGGGGCGCCCGCCCTCGGTGCGCTCGCGCCACTGGAGTACGACGGCCAACCGTTGACGCTCGACAACGCCTCGGAGGCCCCACGTCTCGGCGTCGGCACGCCCGAAGACCTTTCCTGGAAGGGGCTTCTCGACGCTCATACCTGCACCGAATGCAACCGCTGCCAGGATCTCTGCCCCGCGTGGAACACCGGCAAGCCGCTGAGCCCCCGCAAGGTCATCACCGACATCCGCGACGGCCTCGAGATCACCGACGATGTCCTGTGGTCCTGCACCAACTGCGGTGCCTGCGTCGAACAATGCCCTGTCGACATTGAGCACATCGATCACGTCGCCAACCTACGGCGCTACCGCGTCCTCGAGGAATCGCAGTTCCCCAGCGAGCTCACCGGCATGTTCAAAAACCTCGAGGTCAAGGGCAACCCGTGGGGTCGCAACCGGAAGGACCGCATGGCGTGGGTGAAGAAAGCCCAACGCGACGGCATCGACGTACCGGTGCTGAAGCCCGGCGACTCCGCGGACGGATACGAGTACCTGCTGTGGGTCGGCTGCGCCGGCTCCCTTGACGAAGGCGGCGTGAAAACCTCCCGCGCGCTCGTCGAACTCTTGAACGTCGCCGGCGTTTCGTTTGCCGTCCTCGAATCCGAAACCTGCACCGGCGACCCCGCGCGCCGCGCCGGCAACGAATTCCTCTTCCAGCAGCTCGCCACCGAAAACATCGAGAACTTGAACGCCGCCGGCGTGCAGACCATCGTCACCAGCTGCGCCCACTGCTTCAACACCTTCAGCAACGAGTACCCCGACTTCGGCGGGAACTACCAGGTTCTCCACCACACGCAGCTGCTCAACCGGCTCGTGCGCGACGGCAAACTCACGCCCACGCCCCGCGGGCCCGAGCACCGCGAACGCATCACCTACCACGACCCGTGCTTCCTCGGTCGCCACAACAAGGTCTTCGATCCGCCCCGCGAACTCCTCGCCGCCACTGGCGCCGACCTTGCCGAAATGCCGCACAACCGCAACGAGGCGTTTTGCTGTGGCGCCGGCGGCGCCCGCATGTTCATGGAGGAAAACATCGGCCGGCACATCTCCGACTTCCGCGCCGAGGAAGCCGCGACGACCGGCGCCACCGACATCGCCGTCGCCTGCCCGTTCTGCTCCACCATGCTGGAAACCGGCGTGAAATCCGGCGGCTACACGACGACCGTCACCGACGTCGCCGTCCGCCTCCGCGACTCCGTCCTCGTCGACGGCCAGCTGCCAATCCGACCGGTGAAGAAGACCCAGGAGGCCGCGCCAGCACCGGTGCCGTCGACTCCGCCTGTGGCACCGAGCGCGCCTGCTGCGCCTGCCGCACCCTCCGTGCCGACACCTTCCGCGCCCACCGCAGCAACGCCTACACCAGCCGCACCGAACGCACCCACGCCGTCCATTCCGACGCCGGCAGCACCGGCAACCCACAGCGTGCCGACGCCTGCAGCACCGGCTGCTGCAACGCCCACGCCGGCTACCCCAAGTGCACCAACGCCATCGATTCCGAAACCCACGGCACCGGCTGCGCCAACGCCAGCTGCTGCAACGCCGAAGGCACCAACCCCCGCTGTACCAACACCCAAGCCTGCGGCCCCAACTCCAGCAACACCGACGCCTGCCGTGCCAGGTGCACCGACACCTACCCCTGCGGCACCAGCGGTACCCAAGCCGACCGCAAGACAGACACCCACACCTACCACACCTACCCCCTCGTCCCCAGCCGTTCCGGTACCAGCCGCCCCGCATGTCCCGGCAGGAAACCGCGTCCCCACGCCGACGCCCGCAGCGCCGACGCCGAACGCACCGCGACCAACAGCTGTAGATTCGAAAGAGGAGGACGCTGACAAGTAAGAAAATGGGTAGGCTGAGGGTATGAACTACAGGTTGTCGGACGAGGAACGGACGCGCGCGATGAATGCGCTCGGGACGCACTTTGCGGACGGCCGGCTGACGCTCGCGGAGTACGAGGAGCGGGTGCAAAAAGTCGCCGAAGCCGTGACCGACGACCAGGTGGCGGGGCTGTTCCGGGACTTGCCGGAGGAGTCGTATACCGTCAGCGAGATTGAGGAATACCGGAAGAAAGCTGGGCACCCCAAGGCGGGGATCCTTGGGCTGTCGATGGTCGCGGCGGTGGCGGGGATCGGATTTACTGCTAGTCAGCTGAGCATCCTGTTTGTGTTGCTGCCCGTCGTCGTGTTCATCCTCCTGTATGTGATGAAGATCGGGCCGGACTCGTGGTACATGCCGTCGGCGGCGCAGCTGCGTAGGGAACGGCTGCGCGAGCTCGCATACCAGCAAAAACTCGTGGCGCTCGAGCAGAAGAAGAGCGACCAGCAACGCGTGCGCGCCCTGAAGGACAGGGCGCTTGGCGCAGCCGAGAAGTTCCTAGATAAGTAGGAGCTACTTGACGAGCCCCTCGAGGACCTCGGGGACCTGGCCGATGCCGTCGGAATCGCGGAAGTGCTTGGCGCCGGGGACGACGGTCGGGGGAACGCCGAGGCCGATGGCGAGCTTATCGGTGAGCTCTGTGGGGACCTCGGGGTCGTCATCGGAGCGAATGACGGTGATGCCGCCGACGTGGCCCTTGATGTGACCCAGGTCGACACCGTCGCCGACGAAGCTAGCGATCGCGGGGTCGTCGCCAAATGGCTCGTTGAAACCGGAGACCAGGACCATACGGCCGAGCTTCCACTGATCGTCGGAAAGCGAATCGAGGTACTGAAGAGCAGCCTGACAGCCGAGAGAATGACCAACAATCCCAATCTGCTTGGTGACAACGCCGATCTCCAAGGCAATCGTCTCGCGCCACTTCTCCGGGTCGGGATTGTCCGGGTCCGGGAGCTCAATCGCCTTGAACTTGATGTTCTTCATAATGCCCTGCAGGTTCAGCCACTGGAACCACTTCTTATGCGGCGAGGAATGGTAGCCGTGGATGAGGAAAACCTGCGTCACGGGCGGGTGGAGAAGAAACGTTTCGATCGACATGATTTCCAGAGTACCTGGGATTTCCGTGCGCGACGGTTTCTTAGACCAAAATTCTTCCTCGCACAACTCGAACCGTGCCACCAAAACTGGGTTCTTCCCTCGGTTTCGGGCTTCAAAATAGCGTAAGAACTGTATCTATATTCTCAAAACGAGGAAGGAAGATCACGGTGAAGAGAATTCTCGTGAGCCTTGTGGCCTGCGCGAGCCTGGTGGCGGGGGTCCTGTCGCCTGCGGCCGGCGCGGAGGAGGCCGGGCTGAAGGGGTTTGACCGGTGGAAGCCAAATGCAATCCCGACGAAAACAGTCAAGCAATTCGTTCCAAACCAGGACGTGTTTCCGGAACTGACTTTCGACGATGTAACTACACCTAAGGTCACCGAAAGCTTAACCATCGACCAGCTTCGCAACACGGGCGAATGGTTATATGTGACCTGGCAAAAAGCAGACGGACACCAGTACTACGCGTACACTGCAGATAACGAAAATCCCGGCCCTTTGCAGTTGACCGCACGAATCACTCTTGGTGGCAAGGACCTGGAACTTCCAGCAACAATCAATATCGTCGCCACTGAAGCATCCAATTGGTATGTTGGCAGACTGGAAGGCGAGAAGACCGACAACCACCTCTTCTACGGGGAATCCCTTCCGATCCATGGTTTCCTGAGACACCGAAAAAATGGGGAAATACAGCCTTCCGTACCCGTCAAGGCAACAATGCTGGAGCGGATCGGCGAAAAATACGTCGCACCCCAAACCAATAACTGGTCCTACACTTTTGACTCAGCAACAGGAGCGGGAACAGTTACGCGCAATGACAAACAATCCGCCGAGGAAGCAACAATCGCCCTTGTAAAACTAGCTACCACATTTCCAGATGGCTCCGTAGCAAGTCGCGAGGTGTACCTTTTCCCGGAGCGTTACTCATCGTTTTTTGACATTAACCTCCCTAGCTACCCCGACGAATTGAAAACGTACTATGTCGAGGCCGGGAAACCACAAACAATTGCGTTTCCTGGGCTTACACGCGCTGATTACTTCACTGGGCCCGATCCACAAGGCTTAAAGTACAGCGCTGAAATTTTTAATAAAGACAACGTGGATCCCGAGACCGATTGGCGAGTGAAAGCCGACGAGAATACAGGCACGCTGACCGTAACTACGCCAAAGATTCTGGAGTTTGACCCAACCAAGGCGGAAGCACGCGAAACTATTAAATGGAAGGTTACTTTCCCAGACGGGAGCAATGACTCCAAGGTCTTTAACGTTGCCTGGAACTCAGAGGCAGTAAAAGAAAAGGACCTCGAAGAACCAACCGTCGCTTTCAAGAAGACTGCTACCGACACGGTTATCGAAGTTGCAAAGAAAGCAGCTCCCACTGCAACATCGTTTACCTTCGGACCAAATAACCAAAGCGTCAGCTGGGTTATGGGCACTGATAGCATTGCATGCCTAGCGGGTTCTTTCACTTGCTATTACATGAATCTGGATGAGAATACCGGAAAGCTAACTTTCAAGGACAATCCGAAACTCGAAGCGGGCAGGTATTTAACAATGCTCACCGCTCATTATCCTGATCAGTCGAAGCGCACATTCACTATTTCCATGGTTGCAATTGGAGACAAATCCGAATATCTCAACAAGGCAACATCCCGCGTAGAAGAAGTCCCTTGGGACTCGTACCCCGGCGATACTCATACTGTTCGCTACAAAAAAAACGATTACTGGGAGCGCGACAAACAAAATGACTACTTGAAGCACCTCCCCGATGACTACTTCAATTCCAGCGGATACTGGGACGGCGCGACTCTGGGAGAGCCATCTGTCACAGACAAAACTCTCACGGGCATAACCATCGAAAACGTCAATCGAGAAAACCTCTCCTACGATGTGATAATCGCGTCCCAAGCGTTTTCCAAGAGGGAACACGTGGAAATTGAGTGGCCTATCACTTTCAGTGATGGCTCCGTAGGCAAGTTGACGCAAGGTTTTTACGTTGACCCAGATCCTGAATCGGATCGGTACTGGTCCTACTCCGATAACAAGGAAGTGTTCGCTGGCTTACCTGCCACTTTTAAGCCCTGGCGCTACCGGGGTGATTTCCCGCTCAACAACGTGAAGGCAAGCTCTCCCACGCTCGATGAATCCGAATTCTCGATCAACGAATTCGGTGAAGTGACTGTTACAACCGATAAGGTAGGCAAGCACGACATCACGATTTCATACCAGGCTGGCGAGTTTAAGCCAGCGGAAAAGACGGTTCAATTGACCGTCCGCGAACATGGGCAGATTGCTGACTTGGCCTACCCAACGGAAGTTATACCCTGGGTTACGAAGATAGAGAAATACGCTGTTGTAACTCCGACATCTCAGGTTTACATCCCTAAGGGAACGCTGTCGATCCACGCGACAACTCTTCCCAAGGATTGGATCGAGCTTGACAAAGAAACCGGTGCCATCCGGGTTCATCCCGGCACCGACATCTCAACGTATGCGAATGTGGTTCAGACAATCGATATTGCTATCACCGAGCCAGGTAAGAAACCCATTATCAATCGCGTTTCCTTTATGATCCGTGACACCATTAACGGATACCCTGCCAGCGCCACTTTGACTGCGGGAGAGTCGACCGAAATCAAGCGAATTCATGATATGAGCGGAGTAGTCGCCGCACCGGTATTCGATACCTCGGCGCTACCGAAAGGGCTGACGATCGAAGGGAAGTCCGATCTAACCGTCAAGGCCACGAAGGATGTCAAGCCTGGTAAATACGTTCTGACGGTTTATCCAGACGAGGGGTTGGATCCTGAGTACAAAGAGCATTACGGCGAGACCATCACAATAACGGTTCTCGCCGCGCCGGAGCCTTCCCCGGAGCCTTCCCTGGAACCCTCACCCGAGCCGGAACCTTCACCGGAGCCGTCCCCAGAGCCTTCGCCTGAGCCCTCGCCCGAGCCGTCCCCGAATCCGGAGCCGGCGAAGTTCGCGGAAGCGAAGCCGGTGAGCGTGACCTCGGGTGGCACTGTGGCGCTTGACCCGGCGGTGCAGGGCAACCTGAAGGGTGCTGAGGTGCGGCTGAAGGAAGCGCCGGAAGGTGTGAAGGTCGAGAAGGTGAACGGCACGTGGCAGGCGACGGTGCCGCTGGAGAAAGCGTCCGTTGAGGCGACGGTGACGTTTGAGCTGTGGGTGGATGGAAAGCTCGTCGATAAGCTAGTTGTGCCGTTGTCCATCAAACGCCCGGACAGTGAACTGACGGCGAGCGGCGGTGGCACGTCGGCGCGGTCGCAGGAGTTCGGGTTCAGCCACAATTCCGTGTACAACGGCGCGGAGCTGCGCGTCATTGAGACGACGCTGCCGAAGGATTCGATCACCATTGACCAGAAGCTGCGGAAGGTGCGCGTCGACCTGCCCGGGACGTTCCCGGCCGGGACGTACCCGCTGGTTGTGGGCCTGTTCCTCAATAATGTGGAGGTTGGGCGCGCGGCGGTGAACGTGGTGATCGGCGAGGGCGCGTTCCTGGAGCCGAAGGCCACGGTGAACAGCACGCAAACCAGTTACAAGCCGAACTTCGGCGGTGCGAAGCCTGCGGGTGCAAGCCTGAAGATCGGAAAAACGACGCTGCCTGAAGGGGCCGTGACCGTTGCGGGCGACGAGGTCAAACTCGCCGTGCCGGAGAACGTCGCCGCGGGCACGTACCCGGTGGAGCTCCAGATGGTGAAAGACGGGAAGGTGCTGGACACGCAGACCATCAACGTGGTTGTGGCGGAGCAGGGTCTGGACACCGTCGAAACCATCGGCGTGGTGCTGGGAACGCTGGCGGGCGTGGTTCTGCTGGTCGCCGGCGGGCTGTGGGCGGTGCTCAACGTGCCGGCGCTGGCGGGCGCGCGCGAGCAACTGCTGCGCATCCTGCCGATTGAAGTGAAGCGCCTCCTCGGCGAGGAGTAGTTACGTTGAGAAAAAGGATGCCTCTTTGGAGGCATCCTTTTTCTAAATCACGACGACTTTCAGTGCTGATACTGGCCAGTCAAAATAAGCTCGGCCAACGCGAGGCGCGCCGCACCGTCCGACATCCGTGGCGTCAAGGTTTCACAATCGAAAAAGTCCGCTCTCGACATGGTCAGTGGGCGGTACTCGCCTACCAGCACAGCATCCGATGAAAGCCGAGCGACGGTTTCCTTGTGCGAGACGCGCGCGGGAAGCGCGGTTGTGCCGGTGGCCGTGTAACCAATAGTCACGGTACCGTCTTGGGGAGAATTATCCCGAAAAGTGTTCTCCGTGACCGCCCAACCCCGTGGAGGATCGGGCGGGAAGAGGCGTGCCGTAAACGGGTGCGCCGCAGCCTCCCGGCTTTGCGGAGTCCACACCTGCACCTGCCGCCCCCTTTTTGTGGCATCTGCGACGCTGCTATCCACGGCGAATACGCCTGTCATGTTGTCCGACACCGCCACGTGATCCACGTCCGCGCCACACGGGTTGTAAACGAGCTGCCACTCGCCGTTTTCAGCACGCGCAAGGCCGGTGCGCCCAGGTATTTCCTCGGTGAGGATCTGTTCCGGCATCAGGCCGTGGTTAAAGTACAACGGGGTCCCCATCCATACGAACAAGCCGAGCGGATACGCCGAACCGAGCAGCAAAATGAAGAGAAAAGCGATAAGTGGCTTCCGCCTTCGGGGCTTCAGAGGCGTGCTCATAAACAAATGATACGGCAGGCCCGTCATTTTTTCGTGCGCAACAGGGTATTGTGAGTGGTTATGACGACGCGAGAGTTTGACCAGTCTGAAAAGCTGAAAAATGTAGCCTACGATCTCCGTGGACCCGTGGCCGCCACGGCCGAAAAGATGGAACTCGACGGGCACCGGATCCTGAAGCTCAACACGGGCAACCCGGCGACGTTCGGCTTCGATGCGCCGGACGTGATCATGCGCGACATGATCGCGGCACTTCCGCACGCACAGGGCTACTCGACGTCGAAAGGTATCCTCCCCGCACGGCGGGCTATCGTCACGCGGTACGAGACGATCCCTGGATTCCCGGACTTCGATGTGGACGACGTGTACATCGGTAACGGAGTCTCCGAGCTCATCACCATGATCACCCAGGCGCTGCTCAACGACGGCGACGAGGTGCTCATCCCCATGCCGGACTACCCGCTGTGGACAGCCGCCACCTCTCTCGCCGGCGGCAAGGCGGTGCACTACCTGTGCGATGAGGACAACGAGTGGATGCCGTCCGTGGAGGACATCCGCGCCAAGGTCACCGACAAAACCAAAGCTATCGTCGTCATCAACCCGAACAATCCGACCGGCGCCGTCTACTCGCGCGACGTGCTGAAAGAAATCGCGCAGATCGCGCGCGAAAACAATCTGCTCATCCTCTCCGACGAAATCTACGACCGCATCCTTTACGACGGTGCCAAGCACATCTCCATCGCGTCGCTCGCCCCCGACCTGCTGTGCATCACGCTCAACGGGCTGTCCAAGGCGTACCGCGTCGCCGGCTACCGCGTCGGCTGGATGGTGCTGACCGGCCCGAAGCACCACGCGCGTGGGTTTATTGAGGGACTCGATCTTTTGGCCAACATGCGCCTGTGCGCCAACGTGCCCGGGCAATCCGCCATCCAGGTGGCACTCGGCGGGCGACAGTCCATCTACGGGCTCACCGGCGAAGGCGGACGCCTCCTCGAACAGCGCAACACGGCGTACGAAAAACTCACGTCCATCCCCGGTGTCAGCTGCGTCAAGCCGATGGGTGCACTCTACGCGTTCCCGCGCCTCGACCCCGAGGTGTACGAGATCCACGACGACACCAAAATGATGCTCGACCTGCTCCTCCAGGAGAAGATCCTGCTCGTCCAGGGAACCGGCTTCAACTGGCCCACGCCGGACCACTTCCGTGTGGTCACGCTCCCGCACGCGGCAGAACTCGCCGAGGCGATCGAGCGGCTGGGGAACTTCCTGGCGAGCTACAAGCAGTAAGGCAGAAAAATTACCGCGAATCCGTGCTCGTCGGGAACCAATTCGCTAACACTGTTAGCATTACACTGGCAGACCTCAGGGCGAAATTGTTGTTCTCGGCGACACGCTGATGGCCGAAGGTTCGAGGCTTGTGATCGTGGGCGGTCAGTTCTGTGCGTTCCGCACTTTAGCTTGTTCACGAGACAGACGCTTACGAATTTCTGTGAAGCCTGGCTTAACCCGAGGGTTACGGCGGTAATACCCTTCAGCATCCTTTTCGATCATTCGGACGCGTTCAGATAAAGCGGCATCACTGGGGCGTCGATAAGTCATAGGGGCTTCTCCTTTCCATTTCTTAATTCTTGATTTTAGCTTGGCTCACAAGGAATGCTCCTCGCATCTGGTTCAACCGCTAAAGTAAGTGTGAGAACAGAGGCAAACGCTCGGAGGAGATCAAAGTCTCGGCCACTTATATCCCCCGGCTTCTTAGCATCAATAGTTAGAATTCCATACAGCTCGTAATCCAGAGACACTGGCCATGTAGCAAAAGTTCCGTAAGCACCAAGGGATTGCTTTTCTCCAGCCACCAAACCTGAATCTTCGGCGTTTACGTCGTAGACCCACCTTCCATCGCGATTGATGGCTGCGTCGAACGTCGGATCCCCGGGCTTAAATCGTCGTCGAGAAGGCGCATCTCCTCTGCCTGTTTGAGCCGAGCACTGCAACTCGTATTCGTTGTCTGCTGGTGTAAAAAGACACGTCCTCACACCTTCTGACGGACCAAGATTAAACCTCACCATCTCTAAAATGACATCTCTAGTTCTTCGCATATTCTGGAACAACGCATTCTTTCTCAGATCCGTCAGTTCTTCTGCTACCTTCAAGTTAGCGCAAGCAAACTCTTCAATTATTTGCGAGACCCACCTGTCATCAGACTCGATTTGGGCAGTCAGCTCTTGTTCCTTTTTTACTTCTTGTTTCTGGTCCAAGCGCCGAGCACCATAGAGCAGCAAGGCAGCAAGCATGAACATGCCAGCACTAGCAACGGCGAGAAACATCAATTGAATGGCACCTAGCTGCGCTGAAAGTGCGGCGCTTCCTAAAAAACCTCCCAAGCCAGTCAAGACACAACTCACGGCATCTCTGTAATTAAGGAACCACCTGAGAAAAGCTGGCACGCGGACGTAAACTTCTTCACTTTTCATCTATGACCTCGACTTTCGCATGGTTTTTAGCCCGAGTGGGTGCTCGGGCTTTCGTTTTGGCAGGTCGGCTTGCCGGCCTAGCCTGGGGGGCTAGGGTCTATGGGGATGCCGAGTTGCATCCGGGCGAGGCGGACGGCACCGCCCTGGGCGCACGGATTCATGTTCAACTTCAGCGGCCCACCGAAGGCAGGCTTCCAGTATTCAAGACCATCGATTCTCACCATGTGACCGTGCTTCGGTTTATCCAGGTCATCATCGTTAATGCCGTTGTGGTAGTCACACAACACCATCAGGTTTTCTGACACCGTCTTCCCACCATGCTTGACGGGCTTCATGTGGTGAATCTGCGACTTCGTGGCAGGCTTACTGCACTCGGGCCAGGCACACACCGGGTTACGAATTGATTGGAAAACCCGCTCCAACGGGTCCGCATACCGTGACTCCGGTGTCATCTCAATCCGGTATATCCCGAAGTCTCGTGGGCCGAGGGGGCTAACGAGGGCAACAAGGCGTTCCTCGGCAAGCTTTGCCCGCACGATCTCTTCACCGGAGATGGTGGCACCGTTGGTCATGGAGAACACAAACTTGCCCCGTTCTACTTCCTTGACGTGAACATACGGCAGGGTAAACGGGATCACCATCAGGGGGATAGCAACAGGGGGAAGCTCCCCATCATTAGCAGCAAGGGCTAGTTTTATGAGGCCGTCTGCTGGGTTCTTGTCTGTTGCTTGTGCCCGATCATAGATCTGCTTCACCCGCGACGACTCCGCCGTCAAGGTGAGTGTTGCGAACGTGGAGTTCGGGATCGCCCTGTAGGTGAGCCTCTTTTCTGGGTTTTCCGCTTGGGTGTAGGTCTGGATAAGACGCGCGCCCTCGGCATTAATTTGCGTGATGTCCCGGCCGAAGGGGACAAGGGCCTCGCGGATCGTCCAGGCGTGCTTTTTGGGGAGCTTCGCCACAAACCGTTCAATAGCCTGAAGCGACGCGAAGGAGCAGCCGGCAGTGGTGGCTTTCTCGCGTGTACGTTCTTGTTTGCGTGGTGCGCCACAGCGGCCGTAGTAAATGTCGGCGAGTTTCTTAATGGTGTGGGCGGTAGTGGGGTCGTAGCCTGCCCGGACGAGTGCTTTTTTGGACATGCCGAAAGCCTCCCCGGCGATCACCATCGCCTGCGAGAGGAGCACAGCACAATCCGTCAAAGCGGTCATG
>JALFAQ010000013.1 GCA_022772305.1 Corynebacterium glucuronolyticum | reverse complement strand
GCCCCACGGGCAAGAGGTGTGCGGTAGATTTGCCCACCCTGGAAATCCTGCACACCCCCATAGGCCTCCACCACACCGGGGCCCACCTCGCCGGTAACAGCACGCTCATCCGAGGTGGGGTAGCCAAGCCAACCAGCCTCGAATCCGCCTCGCTCCCAGGCGGCCATCGTCACGTTGGCAACCGCATGAGCACCTGTAGCGGGGTGCCAATAAATAAACCCTGTAGCAAACCGCTGCCTATAGCCCTGCCCATCCGGGTTGACACTTTCTGGTTCTGTTGGCCACCCCAACCAGTTAGCAGGCCATCCCAACTGCCGGTACTTGTCTAAAATCGCCCCACAGATCTCAATACCTGTGGGCCACAATGCTTGACACGCACGCCGCTCCTGCCGCTGGACAGCCACTTGGGTTTCCGCCACATCAGCGGTTTGCTTATCCACCGCCACATCCGGAACCACCAAAAGATCCACCTGATCAGACCACATCCTGCCCAACTCCACATGATCCTTCGGCTCCCCCGAAGCGTAGGCATCCTCCACCATTTGCTGAATCAACCCCATCTCTAAGGCAGAAACAATCACCAGGTCATCCCCCAACCTTGTTGGTACGAACCGCGGGGACTCCTCCGCAACCCCGCTGTTGTCCCCCGCCCCGTCCAGTGCGCTACGCCCGCCGTCTGCACTCCGGGTACGCCACTGTCCATCCGCGGGTGCCACAGCAGCAAAATCCTCATCATCTGTGAAGTGATCGGGGCGGAAATCTTCCCGCTGCGCTGGGGCGACAGTTTGCATGGAATCCGTGCCCAACGGCTCAAACTCAGAGGCCACCGCTACACCCGAAGACAGGACAGAACAAACCACAACCCCCGCAACAAAACCACCACGCACAAACCGACGATAAAACACAACACCCTCCACACCCAACCAACAATTTCTACCCCAAGCATAAAACCACCCCAAACCCCCTCACAACCACACAAACCTATGAAAAACATCACACGAGACCGGATTTATATGTGTAATAGCTTCAGGAGCACCAAGGGTTTAATTATCGCTGCGAAATTCACCTAATGCTTCGTGGAAATTGCGTTGCACAAACACCGCGATATTACAGGAACCAAGCCCCGGCTTACTGCAGTTGTTATTCCCAGATTCATAACCTATTGTTAGGTTTTATCAACGCATAGGTGGCCCTGTTTTCCTGAGCGCCGACACCTCCACCAGATCTGAGTCACTGAGTTGTCTTTGTACACCTAGAGGCATAGTGACTGCTCACCTACTCCCAACACGCGTCACGAAAACGCAAGACTACCGAATGATCTCCTCGGCACCCTGGGCGCGAAGTTTTTCGGCCACCTCGCGGCCGAGATCGTCGGGGTCCGTACCAGTGGCGGTCTCCACGATCTGCTTGGAGCCATCGATGGCGAAGGCACCGGCAGTGAGCGTGATCTTAGATCCGTCGACGGTGGAGTACGCTGCCAGCGGCGCGGTGCATCCGGCCTGGAGGGTGGAGAGCACGGCGCGTTCGGCGTGGGCGGACAGGGTGGCGTGGTCGTCGATAAGCGTCGAGATGGCGTCAACGTGGGTGCGGGACTCGACGGCAAGGATACCCTGCGCGGGGGCGGGCATGAGGTAGGTGGGGTCGAAGACCTGGGTTGCCTCACCGCCACGCCCGATGCGGGTGAGACCGGCGTGGGCGAGGATGACGGCGTCGAGTTCACCGGAGGTGACTTTGCCCATGCGGGTGTCGACATTGCCACGCAGGGGGCGGATGTCGAGGTCGGGGCGCAGCGCCTTGAGTTGCGAGATGCGGCGGGGCGCGCCAGTGCCAACCTTGGCGCCTTCGGGCAGCTGATCGAGGGTGATGCCGTCGCGGGCGATGAGCGCCTCGCACGGGGTCTCACGCACGGGGTAGATGGTGGTCAGGCCTTCAGGCTGGCCGGTGGGGAGGTCCTTGCAGGAGTGGACGGCGATATCGATTTCGTCGCGGTCCATGGCCTCGCGCAGCGCCTGCGTGAACACGCCGACGCCGATTTTTTGCACGGGCGAGAGGTTCCTATCTCCGGGGGTGGTGATGATGGTCAGTTCGGCGTCGTAGCCTGCGCGGATGAGCGCGTCGCGGACATGTCCGGCCTGGGTGGTGGCGAGTTTTGAGCCTCGTGTGCCAATGCGAAGTGTCACTGCTTCTCCTTCGTTGCCTTGTCCATGGTTGCGCTAGTGGGGAGCTTGGCCACATCGGTGGAGACGGGCGTGGCGGGCAGCCCGAAGAGCTGCTGCAGGGCGTTGTCGTAGGTAATCGTTCCGGAGCTCGCCGCCAGGGCCTTCACTTGGACGGTCGGCTGGTGGAGAAGCTTGTCGACGACTCGTTGTACGGTCTTTGCCACCTCACGGTGGGTCTCGGGATCGGTATCCACACGGTTTTCGAACCGCTCCATCTCCTTGGCCACAATCCCCGCAGCCATGCTGCGCAGGGCGGACAGGGCCGGAGCAACATCGCGGACGCGCTGGGCGGAGGTGAAAGCATCGAGCTCTTCGCGCAGGATCCTCTTGGTGATCTCCTCTACCTCGCGGGATTCCTCCCACTCGGACTCGCGGAGGGACTCAATATTAATGAGCGTGCCGGGGACCTCCGGGTCGATGTCGCGGGGCATGGACAGATCCACAAACACGGGCCGGTGGCCGGTGATGTCCGGGGCCTTGACGGTGTAGTCGTGGGCGCCAGTGGCGGAAACAATGATGTCCACGTCGTTGTAGGTCTTGATGCGCTCGGGGAACTCCACGGCATGGGCGGGCACGCCGGCTTCGCGGGAGTGCTGGGCAAGGCGCTCGGCGCGGTCAAACGTGCGGTTAGCGATGACAAGTTCGTCGATGCCACGCTTGCCCAGATGGGTGGCGGCGAGCGAACTCATGGCACCAGCGCCAAGGACAAGGGCGCGGTGGCCCTTAAACGAGTCACTGTCAAGTGACTCCGCCACTTTGTCCAGGGCAAAGGTCACCATGGAGGCACCCGTCTCATCGATGCCGGTCTCACTGTGGACACGCTTGCCGGTGTGGAGCGCTGCCTGGGCGAGAGCGTGCAGCGTCGGACCGACGGTGCCGTTATCGCTTGCTGCCTGGTAGGCGCTGCGCACCTGGCCGATGATCTGTTGCTCGCCGAGGACCATGGAGTCCAGGCCACTGGCCACGGCCAGCATGTGTTCTGCTGCAGCATCGGCGTAGCGGACGTAGAGGTGTTCGCGGAGCTCGTCGCCAGTGAGGCCAGAAGTCTCTGCAAAAACATCGACGATCTCGTTCACGCCGGAATGGAAGCTGTTAGTTTCGGTGTATGCCTCCACGCGGTTACACGTGGACAGGAGGATGACCTCGGACAGAGATGGGCACTGCAGCAATCGCTGTGCGGTACGGTCCCTTTTGTCTTCGTCCATGGAGACCTGTTCCAGGACATTCACGGGTGCCACCCGATGGGACATTCCCACCACTAGAACACTCACGTTATATTCACCTCACACCTTGCGGTCTACTAAGCGCATCGACGAGATCCTCGTTGTCTACTTCCCAGCAGGCGAACTCATCTCCATCGATAAGGATAACCGGTACCCGATCACCGTACTCCATAACCTTTTCCTGGTCAGAATCTACGTCGACAGTGGAGAAGGTCGCGCCGTACTTTTCGCAGATGGGACGGATCTGCCGCTCCACCCGGGCGCACGAGCCACATGTTTTGCGCACCATCATTACAACGTCATGCGTCGGGATCGTATTCACACCCACTCCACTAAATCATGCGCTATTAGTTAAATATGCCTACGATGTAACATACCTGTTCCTTCCTAGAAAGGTCTAAACGTAGCGCCCGTGGCACCGTCACACTCAACGAACGAGATACTTACTGCGTGGACTATCTCCCACGGAAATCTCCGCCGATTCTTTGAGGAGACTGCGCTACCCCCGCTTGACGACAAAGCACAGGAAGCCGCCGGTGAGGCCGCCGCTGAGGCCGCAGTGCAATCTGCCTTTGGGCTTGGACTCGACGCCTATTCGCAGGGGGTTGACGCTGTCAGCGGTGCTTACGAGGCGGCGGGCACCCACCACGTTTCTACACCGGACCCCGACGTCCCCCAGCAGGAGGGCGTGGCCGCGTTTTTCGACGTGGACAACACCCTCATCCAGGGTGCATCGCTTGTCATGTTCGCCATCGGCCTGGCCAAACGGCGCTACTTCAAGACGCGCGACCTGCTGCCCTTTGCCTGGAAGCAAATTAAGTTCCGCGTCCGGGGCTCGGAAAGCAAGGCCGACATGGCGAAGGGGCGCGAGCAAGCCCTCGAATTTATTAAGGGCCGTGACGTGGACGAGCTCGTCGCCTTGTGCGAGGACATCGTTGATGAGAACATTCCCGGCAAGATTTGGCCGGAGACCTCAGAGCTGGCCGCCATGCATTTGGCGGCGGGGCACCAGGTGTGGCTGGTGACGGCAACGCCGGTGCAGCTGGCGCAGATCATCGCCAAGCACTACGGTATGACCGGGGCGCTCGGCACGGTAGCAGAGGTCAAAGACGGAAAATTCACCGGCAGGCTCGTCGGCGATATCCTGCACGGCCCCGGTAAGAGCCACGCTGTGGCGGCGCTTTCCACCATCGAGGATCTGGACCTTAGCCGCTGCACCGCCTACTCCGATTCCATCAACGACATTCCGATGCTGTCCATGGTGGGCACCGCTGTGGCTATCAATCCGGACGTGTCCCTGCGCCGCGAGGCGAAGCGCCGCGGCTGGGAGGTGCGGGATTACCGCTCCATCCGCAAACTTGCCTTCCGCGTGGGTCTGCCGGCCACCGTCATTGGGCTCGTCGCCGCGCTGGGGTGGTCCGCGCAAGCAAAAAGCCACCGGGCATAGCCGGTGGCTTTAGGCAAGTGAGCTGAAAGCCCACGTTCCAAGTTTTTACTTGCCGAGCTTCCTGCGCTGCACGCGGGTACGGCGGAGCATCTTGCGGTGCTTCTTCTTGGACATGCGCTTACGACGCTTCTTGATTACGGAACCCATAGGGCTTTCAACCTCACTTATTTTTACTTGGCTTGTTGTAGCTTTCTAGTGCCTCACGCAGTCGCATGCGCCGGAAGGGCCGAACTGCGTCACAAAAGTGTGTAAGACACGAACGGCAACATCATAGCGCCTGTAACAGGTGTTCACCAAAATCGGGACTATCCGACTTCGTAGGTGGATGCCTCCAGGTAGTCAGAGACAGCCTTCTCGTTTACTCGAAACGAGCGTCCTACGCGGACGGCCGGCAGCTCGCCTGCATGGACGAGACGGTACACAGTCATTTTAGAAACGCGCATGATCTCCGCAACTTCCGCTACGGTGAGGAACGCTCCCTTATCTTCTTGTGCCATTGTTATATAACCCTTCGTCGCATTTGCGCGCCGCAGGCTTCCCCTCCTGCAGATGATCGTCACGCAAGTGCTTAGTTAAGCTTACCGTGAATAATGTTACTCGTGCGACTTAAATGGAGAAAAAATCTCTTTTCCCCAGCTTAATCGGCCTTTCCGAGTTCCCGATTTCGATCCGCACACGCATCCACCGCGGAGAACACCGCGCTCCGGAGGCCGCCGTCTTCCAGCGCCCTCAGCGCCGCAGCCGTCGTGCCACCTGGCGATGTCACGTCATAGCGCAGCTGCGTGGGAGACACGTCGCCTGCCAGCATCTCACCGGCGCCGCGAATGGATTGGATAGCGAGAGTTGAAGCGACCGTACGGCTCAAACCACGGGCGACCCCGGCGTCGACAAGCGCCTCAGCAAACAGATAAACGTAGGCGGGTGAGGAACCAGACAACGCCGTGACAGCGTCCATATCCTTCTCCTCGACGACGATCGTCTCCCCCACCGACTGCAACAGGACTTCCACCTCGGCGGTATCCGCCCCGGGGGCCGGCGCGATGGCGCACATCCCCATACCCTTCAACATCGGCGTGTTCGGCATGACGCGCACCACCTCGGCCTGCGGGGCGGCCTCGGCCAGCTGCGCAAGGGTTACCCCCGCGGCGAGCGACACAACCGTCGACCCCTCCGCAAGATGCGGGGCGAGGCCACGGAGAACCTCCGTCACCGCGTACGGCTTCACCGCAATAAACACCACGTCAGCGACCGCGTCCCGCGGATCCTCCGAGGAACGCACACCATACGTCTCACGGAAATACGCCGAGCGTTCCGGCCGGCGATTAACCACCGACACATCCGTGTGACCAGCGGCGACGAGCCCCGCGGTCAGCGCCTCGCCGATCTTCCCGCCACCGTAGATCGCAATCATGGCTACAGGCCCGTCACCAGCGCCGGACCGAAGGTAAGGACGAGACCCGTCACCGTGGCCAGCACCGTTGTCAGCGTGTCCTTGCCCGTCTTCAGCGAGTGAACGGCAACACCGATGGCCACCGTAACCACAAGAGCTGCGATGATGACGATAAGCGGCATCACCGACGAGGCCCACAGGGACATGAACGCATAGAACACCAGCACGCCGATAATGAACGCGACCACTGCCGTCACAACGATTCCCGCGATGGACGGCTTCTCGTCCTCGTCGTATTCTGCCTCTGCGGCGTCTACGAGATCATCCGTGTCCTCGTCCTCTTCGGGGAAGAAATCATCCACCTCCACGGCATCCTGGGGGATGTCCTGGGACGTGTCGACCTGCTGAACCTTCGTGGCCGTGTGCTCCAGCTCATCCTCGTCGTCCACCACGACCTTCGGCAGCACCGAGGTGGCATCTGCTTTATCGGATGACTGCACGGCATCTTCTGCTCTGGAGGCCTTGGAGGCTTGCTCGCTCTGCTTGCCCTGTGCGGGGACTGCCGGGAAAGAACCAGTGGTCAGTGGCGCGGACTCGCCGTCGGCGAAAACGCGCAGAACCATCGTGTCGTCATCGTGGGACCCGCGAGCGGCCTCTGCCTGCTCCGACGTCTTTTCCCCGGAAGCTATCTGCGGCTCGGAGGTCTTCTTCACCTTCGTCGACTCGGCGGGCTTCTTCACCTGGGAGTCATCGCTAGCCTTCTTGTCTTTTGCGGCCTCAGCTTTTTTAGCCTCGGGCTTCTCGTCCTTGTCGACGGTGGAATCGATCGGCGAGGTGGTATGGCGGGCATCCTCCGGTTTCTCAGTCACACGCGGGATCGACCCGGTCAACTCAGCAACGGAAATGCCGCCTTCTTCCAGGCTGCGCCGGCGCCGCCTGCGGGAACCTGACCCAGAGGGCGATTTCCCGGACCTGGCTAGCAGCTCAGCTACTGTCAGTTGTTCTTCGCTCATTTCACTTCTTCCGCTTTCAGTCCGCTATCGATTCGTCGGAGAATAACACCTTCTCGCAACGCCCAGGGACAAATTTCCATCTGCTCTAATCCTAAAGCACGCATTGAAGCTTCTGCTACGAGCGCACCAGCGACGATCTGGTGGGATCGGTCAGAGGAGATGCCTTCTAATTCCGCACGGTCGGCTGCAGTCATTCGCGAAATAAAGGCGATGACCTGGCGCAAACCAGCCGCAGTCAGCGTTCTTTTCACCCGCGGACCAGCCGACGACGGCGCCGCACCCGTGAGGCGGGCGAGGCTGCGGAACGTCTTCGACGTTGCCACTGCCAGGTCCACTTCACCACATGCGCGGAGCCTTCGCGCCGGTTCTGCGAGTTCTGCGTCGATGTAATCGCGCAGGATGCCAATCTTCTTTTGCGACGGCGGGTCCGTTTCGAACCAGGTGTGAGTTAGTCGTCCAGCACCCAGATCCAGAGAAAACGCCAAATCCGGCTCCTCATCCGTGCCGGTCGTCAGCTCCAGGGAGCCACCACCGATATCCAGGTTGGTGATCCGCCCGGCGGACCAGCCATACCACCGTCGCACGGCAAGGAATGTGAGGCGTGCTTCATCGACGCCGGAGAGAATCTGCAGGCGAATACCCGTCTCCTTCTCCACCTCGTCCAGGATTTTCTCGGAGTTGGTGGCGCTTCGGATGGCAGAAGTAGCAATGGGCAGGAGCTCATCGCAGCCCAGCTGCTCAGCCAGCTCCTTCGCCTCTTTCACTCCCCTGAGCAGTTTGTTCACGCCCTTGGAGTTGATGGCACCGTCCTTGTCGAGGTACTCCACCAACTTCATCGTGGCTTTCCAGTCACTCATGGGGGTCGGATGACCGCCCACCCGCGCATCAATCGCTACGAGGTGGACTGTGTTACTTCCGACGTCTAAAACACCTAATCGCACACTCCTAAGGGTAGACGGTCTAAGGTGGCAGCGTGAACAACACCACGGTTTTTTTGGGTTATCCGGACGGCACGAACGCGGCTGAGTCGATCAAAAAGGGCACGGAACTCAGCCCGGACTTCCCCCGCGAATGGTTCGAGGTGTACAACCCTGATGACCCATTTCACCTGTTCACCTTCGATGTCACCTGGCTCGCCTCCTACTACCAGTGCGGCTACGGCACCACCTGCCACGGCATCGATGGCACCCCGTCTCACGGTTGTTGCCCCCACGGGGCATTTCTTGTCGACGCCGCCGAGCGCCGCAACCTAACCGCCCTTGTCCCGCGTCTCACCCGCTCCGAGTGGGAAAATTACACCGATGAGCCCGAAGGCTGGATGGAATGGGACGAAATCGATGACGAGCCCAACCCCAAAACCGCTGTCGTCGACGGCATGTGCATCTTCGCCAACTCCGCCACCTTCCCCGGTGGCGCCGGTTGTGCTCTGCACCTGTATGCCCTCAACAACGGCCTCGACCCCGTCGACGTAAAGCCGGAAGTCTGCTGGCAGCTCCCCCTCCGCCGTCTCGAAGACTACGAGGATCGCGCGGACGGATCCGAGATCCTCCACACCACCATCACCGAATACATCCGCCGTGGCTGGGGCGACGGCGGCGAGGACTTCACCTGGTATTGCACCACCAATCCCTCCTGCCATAACGCGGTCGAGCCCCTGTGGAAGACCACCAAGAGTGAACTCATCGCTATGTGCGGCGAAAAGGTCTACGCCCTCCTCGCCGACTACATGGAATCACGCGGCACCCCCACCGCCGTCCACCCCGCAACCGCCCTCGCCGAAATGCAGAAGTAGCCCTTTATCCCGAATGCGGCCCAAGCCGGTTTCCAGCCCCCTGCGTTTGAATCCGGACGGACCGCAAACCAAACCGGCGCATCCCGAATGCGGCCCACCCACTGAGCAAATCTCTGCCTTCGAAAACAGATGGGCCACTTCACGGATCCCACTGAACCGAATGCGGCCCAAGCCGGTTTCCAGCACCCGGGGTCCGGAGGCGGACGGGCCGCATTAGGGATGGGAGAGCGCAGCAAAAACCGCCGGGGAGGCCGGCGGCGGATGAGGGAGGGACTAGGCCTCGAACTTGTAGCCCAGACCGCGGACAGTCACCAGCTGGGTGGGGTGGCTGGGCTCGGCTTCGATCTTAGAACGAAGGCGCTTGACGTGGACATCGAGGGTCTTAGTATCGCCGACATAGTCAGCACCCCAGACGCGATCGATGAGCTGGCCACGGGTGAGAACACGACCGGCGTTGCGGAGGAGGTACTCGAGGAGGTCGAATTCCTTGAGTGGCATAGCCACCTGCTCACCATCCACAGTAACAATGTGACGCTCGACATCGAGAGAAACGCGGCCACCCTCCAGGATCTGGTCGACGGTTGTGCCGTCGACGTCACCACCGCGACGGAGGACGGCGCGGATGCGAGCGATGAGCTCTCGGGAAGAGTATGGCTTGGTGACGTAGTCGTCGGCACCGAGCTCCAGGCCGAGGACCTTGTCCAGTTCGGTGTCACGCGCTGTCACCATGATGACGGGGACACTGGAAACTTGGCGGAGCCGACGACAAACGTCGGTGCCACTCATTCCAGGGAGCATAAGGTCGAGGAGGACGAGGTCGATGTCGTTCTTGTTAAATTCCACGAGTGCGGTGCGGCCGTCGGTGGCGATGATGGCATCGAAACCTTCCTTTTTGAGAAGGAAGGCGAGCGGCTCAGCGAGTGATAATTCGTCCTCAACGATGAGCACTGTTGCCATAATATCTCCTACTGCTTCCTTACTTTGTCGTCACTTCCGCGGAGGCCACGGGAATCGATAGTCCTGTTGACATCTTGTTTCCGGGCCGGGTGCGGAAGCACTTCTCTTTCCTCGCCGGGGCGATAGATGGGCAGTTCAATAGTAAAAGTCGACCCTGTAGAGAGCCTAGACCATAGTTTAACCGTTCCCCCATGATTTGCAGCAACATGCTTAACAATCGCTAAGCCTAAGCCTGTGCCACCGGTAGAGCGGGAACGCGCCTTATCCACACGGAAGAAGCGCTCAAATACCCGTTGCTGATCCTCCGTGGAGATGCCGATTCCGCGGTCGGTTACGCGGATATGGATGGTATCGGCAGAGACCACCTTCTGCGTCACAGTCACTGGGGTTTCCGCAGGTGAATAGTTAATTGCGTTGGCGATAAGGTTGGTCACAGCGGTAACGAGAAGGTTGAAATCACCAAGTACGTAGACGCCGGTGCGCACGCCACGGTTGAGACGGATGCTGGCGTTTTCTGCTTGAACGGTGGTGCGACGAATGGCTTCGTCGACAACGTTATCGACTAGAACGGGGGTAAGGTCGGGCAATGCTTCAGCCCCCTGAAGTTTAGATAGAGAAATTAGCTCGTCAATCATATCGCCGAGGCGACGGGATTCACCGTAGAGTTTCTCACCGAAGTAGTCCACGGATTCCGGGTCATCGATGGATTCGAGCAGAGCCTCGGCGAGCAGCGCGATGCCGCTGACGGGGGTTTTCAGCTCGTGGGAAACGTTGGCGACGAAGTCTCGGCGAGCGTGTTCCATGCGCACGGCCTCGGACTGGTCGGTGGCGTAGATGATGACGAAACGGTCGTCGGTAAGTGTGAGGGGCGCTACGACGACGCGGATATCAGTGACACGAGTTTTGCCGGTTCTGCGCGGTGCGCGCAGGTCAAGGCTGCGTTCTTCCTTGTCCGAAAGGACATCTTGGGCCAGATCCCAGATTTCCTGGGCGACGCGCCGCTCATGGATAAGCCCCATGGTGTGGGCGGAGGCATTGGAGAGGACAACCTCACGGTTGGCATCCACAATGGCCACGCCCACGGGAGCCCCCTGGATCGCGAGGTGCAGCACCTGGCTGACGGTGGTCACTCGCGGTTCACTGAACGTCCGGGCGATACGTGTCCGGCGCGCTATGGCCTCACCTGCCCGGTACACCGCCAACCCGATGAGGGTGGCGATGATACCGGCGATGAAGGTGAAGATGTAGGACAAGACTTACTTGTTGCCCTGGTTGGCAACTGCCTTTGCGCCAGCTTCGGCAGCCTCGGGGTCGAGGTAGGTGCCGCCGGGGTTCGCTACGGAGCCGTCCTCGTTGAGCTCGTAGACCAGCGGAATACCGGTGGGGATGTTGAGTCCGGCGATGTCTTCGTCGGAGATCTTGTCCAGGTACTTCACCAGTGCGCGCAGGGAGTTGCCGTGTGCAGCAATGAGCACGTTCTTGCCGGCGAGAGCCTTCGGGAGGATCTCCTCCTTGAAATACGGGATGAAGCGGGCGACAACGTCCTTCAGGCACTCGGTGCGCGGAATCTGGTCGAGGTCGGCGTAGCGCGGGTCGTGTGCCTGGGAGTACTCGTTGTTATCGTCGAGCTCCGGCGGCGGGGTGCCGTACGAGCGGCGCCACGTCATGAACTTCTCCTCGCCGTACTTCTCCTTGGTATCGGCCTTGTTTAGGCCCTGAAGGGCACCGTAGTGGCGCTCGTTGAGGCGCCAGTCGCGGGTAACGGGGATCCACAGGCGGTCGGCCTCGTCGAGGGCGATGTT
>JALFAQ010000007.1 GCA_022772305.1 Corynebacterium glucuronolyticum | reverse complement strand
GCAGGGTTTGGGCCGGATTGTTGAGGGCTTAGCCAGGGGGTTGGGGGCTACGGTGGAGGGGTTTTCCCTGCAGGAGGATGTGTTCGCCCATGGGCTGACTGTTCTCCACAATGCGTCTGATGCCGCCGGCACAACTGGTGTGGTTTCTGGTGGTGTGGGGGTTTATGTTCCGGAGTCGATAACACCGGTGCCAGTGGTTGTCGGCCTGAAGAGTGTGGTTCCGCCACAGTCGGTGGTGGGGCTTTTGCGGGATTATTTCACCACGCAGACGGCAGCGATTGGGCAGGCCTCTACCGCGTGGGAGGCCTTGTCCACGACCATGCAGGATGTTGCTGGTCGTTTGCGGGGTGTGGCGAATGATATTCAGGCAGCTAACCGAGGGGAGGTTATTGATGCTGTAGTCGATAGGATCCGGGTGACAAGTGGGGTGGTGGGGTCGTTTGCGGGTAATGCTCAGGCGATGGGGGTGTGGGCATCACGGATGGGGTGGACACACAAGCTAGGTGTGGCTGAGGCTGCGATGATGAATGCGACGGTGATGGCGAACATGGTGCCGGGGGTGCGCCAGGTGCAGGAGAAGTTGGCGCTTGCGGCGTATGCGAGGTTTGCGATGCCTCCGTTGTTGAGTTTGGCAGAACCGCGGGTGGGTTCTCTTATTGATTCGTCTGTGCCTCCTGCTACGGGTGGTTTGTTGGAGGCGGAGTTGGAGGAGACGGCAAGCCTGTCGCAGGAGGTGTTGAAAGACCATATTGATCGTATTCGGGAGGGCAAGCCTGATCGTGTGTTGGTGGAGGATGTGCACCGTATGCAGGGGGCTGTCACACACGGGGGAAGTACGTCTGGTGGCGGGGTGATTCCTGCTGGTGGTGTGGTGTCTGGTGGGGATGCGGCCACACGTACCCAGGGGGTGCCCCAAGTGTCGTCCCCGTTGCTGAGTGGTGCTGGTGGTGGTGTGCCGAGTGCTGCAAGTACAGGTGCCATTCCTGCCGGTGGTGTTCCTGCTGCTGGTGTGTCTGGTTCTGGGCGTGGTGGTGTGCCGGTTGCTGCTGGTACACTAGGTGCAGGTGCTGCGGGTTCTACCCGCCGGGGTGGAAGCAGCAGTAGTAGTAGGGTGCGTCCTGCGTCTGCTGTGACTCCTTCTGGTGGTGGCCGTGGTGGTTCGTCTCGTTTTGGTGCTGGGGTGGGTTCTGCTTCTCGTCGGGGTGCTGCCGGTGTTGGTGCTGGGCTGGGTGCTGGGCTGGGTGCTGGTGTGGGGGCGGGGTTGCTTGCCGCCGGCGGTGCCGGTGCTGGGTCTGGTGGTGTGGGTGCGGGTGCTGCCGGGGCTGTGCCTGGTGCTGCTCTTGGTGGTGCTGGTCGTGCGGGTGGTTCGCGTGCTGGTGTGGGGCGTGGTGTCATACCTGTGGGGATGGTGCCGGCAGGAGGCCGGGAGAAGAAATCCCGGAACATTAAAACCGTGCTGCCCGAATTGGAGCAGGATGCCAACACGCGGGCTATCGTCGGGGAGGCCCCACCCATGGTCCCCGGCCCCATCGGAGCCTGGGCAAAATCCTAGAAGCTACAGGTAGGGAAGCGGGCCGGAGGTGGAATCACCACGGAGACGCTTGAGAACATTCTCCGCAGAAATGAGACACAGTGGCACGCCTACACCAGGGACGGTTGTGCCACCGGCCAAGTAGAGGCCGGCGACCTTGCTGGATACGTTTGAGCCGCGGAGGAACGCCGACTGCCACAGCGTGTGGGCAAGTCCGATGGAGGAGGCCTGCCACGAGTTGTAGCGGTTTTTAAAATCCGCCGGGCCGATGGTGAAACGCTTCTCCACCTTCTCCTTGAGCGCCGGGGCATCGGCACGCCTAGCGACGATGTCGATGACCTCATCGACGATGTCCTCTACCCTTTGACTCGGGTTTTGGTTATACGCAGAACCACGGCCGATGGACGGATCCGCAGCCGTAGGAATGAGGATGAAAATGTTGGAATGATTCGGCGGGGCAAGAGTCGGATCCGTCGCACTCGCCTTGCACACGTACACACTGCGGGAGAACTCCTGGCCCGGACGCGCGCCCGAAATGGCGGCAAAGTCCGGCGACCAATCGTCGGAAAGCGACAAAGTGTGATGCGCAAGCGTGGGCAACGGATCAGCGACACCGAGAAGCGCCACGATAGAGCTGATGCCAGGATCCTTCCGTGACCAGGAACGAACCGACCGCAGGCGGGAGGGGAGAAGAGAGGTCTCCGTGTGGTGAAGATCGGCGGTGGACACAACGATCCCCGCAGGGATGGTGTCCTCCTTGCCGTTGTGCGTAAAGCGCACCCCCGTTACCTTTGCCTTTTTGGTGAGGATCCGGGTGACGGTGCAGCCTGTTTTCAGCGTGGCACCGTTGGCCTCAGCAAGCTCGGCCATCTTCCTAATGAGTTGGTAGTAGCCACCCTGCGGGTACTTCACGCCGGCGATGAGATCCGTGTGGCTGAGCAGCTTGTACATGCTGGGCGCACGATCGGGTCGGGTGGCCACAAAAACCGCAGGGTACTCGAGGAGCATCCGCAGAATTGGATTGTTGAACTGCGCCTCAACATCATCCTTCAGGCTGCGGGTGAGAAGTCGAATGAGCAGCGGAATCCGGGTGAGGATCTCCCTGTCCAAAAACGGCTTGACGGAGGTAAACGTGGTGTACAGGAACGTGTTGAGGGCAACCCTGTATGTAAGTGTTGCTTCGTTCAGATAGGCGCGGATCTTCTCGCCGGCACCGCGCTCCACCGACTCCGCAAGAGCGACGACGTTCTCCATACCGGTGCGCACATCAATGGTGGGGAAACTGTCGGTGACCACGCGGTACGCCGGATCAAGGCTATGGAGATCCAGTTCTTCCTCCGTCGAGGTTCCCATGAGGGAGAAGAAGTGGTCGTACGCCTCTGGCATGAGCCACCAGCTGGGGCCGGTGTCCCAGCGGTAGTCCCCACTGGTGAACGTGCCCACCCGGCCGCCGAGGTCGTCAAGCTTTTCCAGCAGTGTCACCTCATAGCCCGCCCGGGCGAGGAGCCCCGCGGTGGCAAGGCCTGTGACCCCACCACCGATAACAACAACAGGAGACGGGGAGGAGGACGCAGTGGCAGACACAGAAAATCCTTTACTAATTCAGATTGTCGGGGTGGAGAAGCTCCTCGAAGCGGGAACAAATGTACTGGAAGGTGGAGGCAGCAGGTGCCGAGAAGACCTCTGCTTCCTGGGCCTTCTCCCTGGCGGCGGTGAGGTGGCTTTCACCGATGGAGCAGGCCTCCTCGAGGATGCCGGAATCGGCGAGAAGTGCGCGGGCCGCATCCATGCGCATGGAACTCAACGCCAGGTGGATCTTCGGCCAGGTGGGGTAGTTCTCTGCCAGCACCATGAGCGGGGTCGTGCGGTGGTTACGGATATCGCCCACGAACCCGTCGCCGGTGAGCGCGCGCAGGTCATCAGCCATGCGGAACGCCGCACCCAAGTGGCGGGCGATGATCCGCAGGCTCGTGCAGGCCTCGTCGGAGCGGCCGGCGAGGAGCGCGCCACACACAAGGGGTGCCTCAAAGCTGTAGGGGGACGTTTTCAGGAGCGCCGCGTTGTCCACCTGGCGTGGGGTGGGATCGTGGCCGGGGAGGGAATGCTCCACGTCCATGAACTCGCCGATAATTGCGTCATCCACGGCGGTGGTGAGCTCCGCGATGACCTGCCGGGTGATTGCCGGATCGATGTCCGCCTCGGCGACAACGGAGGTCGCCGCATTGAGCGCGCTCATTCCGATGAGAACAGCGATGGAGTTGCCGTAGTGGGCAGCCGCGTGGGTACCGATCGTCGGCGACGCGATGGAGGTGGCCGTGGCGTGAATGGTTTTCAGCCCACGGCGGGAGTGGTCTGCATCGATGACATCGTCGATGATGCACAAACCCGTGTGGACGAGGTCGAAGGCTGCGCCGACGAGTGCGTCGGGACGGTGGACGGCACTATTAGCACTGTCGGCACTGTTTCTTTCCGGTGCCGGCCGGTCGGCACCGAGGTGGACGAGGAGGGAACGCAGGTGCGTCCCCGTCGTGGCGATTTCTGCGGTGCGACCGCCGTAGTCAGCGTTATCCGAGTTGAACTCGTCAAGGCGGACGGAAAAGGCCGCGACTTCGCGGGCGACGATCTCCGCGGAGGCGTGCGTCCGGGCGCGGAAAAGAGGATGGGCTTCTTGCGGGACGGGCATAGTGCCATTGTCCCACAGCACCAGGTGATTTCGTGGGAGCACCGGCCAAGTACGCTAGGGGCATGACATCACCCCGTACCGAACCAGAGCAGGTCGTGCTCCTCGATGCGTCCAAGAACCCGTGTGGCGTGGCGGACAAGGCCACCATCCACACTGACAAGACCCCGCTGCACCTCGCATTCAGCTGCTATGTGGTAGATCCGGAGGGACGCGTGTTGGTCAGTCGACGCGCATTGAGCAAGCGCACCTTCCCCGGCGTGTGGACAAACTCTATGTGTGGCCACCCCGGTCCGGGGGAGAACCCGGAGGAGGCACTTGTGCGGCGCGGGTTCGAGGAACTGGGGATGAAGGCAGAGGATTTCACCGCTGTCGAGTGTGTGCTGCCTGATTTTGAATACCGGGCGACAGACTCCGCCGGGGTAGTGGAGTGGGAGGTCTGCCCCGTGTTCGTTGCGCGGGTGGCTCCCGGCGCGCGCGTCGACTTCGCCCCTGACGAGGTCGACGCGTATACGTGGGTGCCCGCCACGGAGCTTATCGCGGGGGTGCGGGCGACCCCGTTCGCATTCAGCCCGTGGATCGGTGAGCAGCTGTCGCATGCGGAGTTGCGCGAGGCGCTGCTCAGCCGCGTCTAGACGCTAGGACAGAAGCGCTGCGAGGGCGCGTGCGGGAACGTCCACCATGTGTGGCCGGTTCTCCAGCTCGTACACGACCTCGTAGGCGCACTTATCGGCGATGTAGGCGCGCAGAACGTCCTTGTCCACATTACCGTAGCTGGTAAGTAGCTCGTTCGTCTTTTCTGCCGTCCAGTTTTCGTCCTTGTTGCTGGTGGTTGCCGCGTAACCGAAGGAGCGGATCATGCCGGCAAGGTCGCGCAGCGGGGAGTCGAGGCGACGTCGTTCCTCCACGCTGGCTGCGGGCTCGCCCTCGAAATCGATGAGCACCCACGTACCGTCGTGGGTCAACGTCTGGCCGAGGTGGAGGTCGCCGTGAATGCGCTGGGTGGGGATTGTCCGGTCAGCAATGGCCTGGTACAGCGCGCGGAGCTTGTCCTCGTACTCGGCGAGCTGCGGGGCGCGGGCGACCAGCCCATCGAGCCGGGCGTTGAGGTTTGTCGTCAACTCACCGGGGGCGAAGCTACCGGTGCCACACGTCTTTTCCAGCTGCGTGTGGACATCGCGGATCGCCTCGCCGAGGGGTGCCACATCGAGGTCGTCGGGGTGGGCGGTGGTGAATTCGTAGCCATCCTCTCCGGGAACAACGTCCTGGAGCATGGCTGTGACGTACTCGGTTCCCTCGATGTCCACGGTGGTCCAGGCGCGCAGTGGCGCGATGTGGGTGCAGCCGGCCTCGGTCAGGGCTTCGAGGAGCTCAATTTCCGGGTTTGGGGCCGGGGTGAGGCGCCGGAAGTACTTGACGATGACCCGGTCGTTGTAAATCCACGAGGTGTTGGACTGTTCGCCCACCTTGCGCACGGTCTCCACCGGCGGCATCGCCGGGTCGGTGAGCTTGTGGAGCACGCCACTTCCCGCCGCATATCCGTTGGACAGCTGTTTTCCCGCTGCAAACGCGGTGTCCTCCTGCCCCAGGATGTCGTTTCCTTGCTTGTCGACGACCAGTTGGTACAGGTCGCTTCCACTCTCACGGTGGACGCGGGCGAAGGTGAGCACACCCGGGGCATCCTTGCCCTTGATGAGTGCGGGGCGCTCCAGGGGCGCTTCTGCGATCACGTTGACGCCGGTAATCGGCTCAGTTTTGGTAGCGAAGAAGCGGGCAGAGGCCAAAGAGTCAGTGTTAATCATGAAATATCAAACCAGAAGAATCCGTAGGGGGGCAGTGTCAGCGTCCAGGAGTCCGAAAGCTCCGGGAACTCCTCGCCACCGGTGAGCTCCCGGGCACTGCCTCCGGCGAATTCAGACAGGTCGAGTTTGGCGGGTTGTGGGCGGGAGCTGAGGTTATTGACGCACAGAATTGTCTCGTCCTGGTGGGAGAGAACAAAACTGAACACTGTTATATTGTCGCATGGAAGTTCCTTAAATTCACCCTTACCAAAGGCGTCGTACTGCTTTCGGATATGGATGAGGGAGCGCGTCCAGTTCAACAGGGAGGAATCCCTGCCACGTTGGGTTTCCACGTTGACGGCACCGTAGCCAAATTCCGCGTTCATGATGGCGGGGGCGTACAGCTGCTCCGGCTCGGCGGAGGAGAAGCCGCCGTTGCGGTCCGGCGACCACTGCATCGGCGTGCGCACACCGTCGCGATCGCCAAGCCAGATGTTGTCGCCCATGCCGATCTCGTCACCGTAATACAGGACGGGAGAACCTGGCAGCGACAGTAGCAGCGCTGTGAAGAGTTCCAGCTGGTTCCTGTCGCCTTCCAAAAGGGGTGCGAGACGGCGCCTGATGCCCACGTTGGACTTCATTCGCGGATCGTAGGCGAACTGCTGGTACATGTAGGCGCGCTCGTCCTCGGTCACCATCTCCAGCGTCAGCTCGTCGTGGTTGCGCAGGAAGATACCCCACTGCGCCGATTCCGGGATGACCGGCGTTGAGCGCAAAATGGAGGAAATCGGATCCCGCGATTGCATGCGGGAGGCCATAAAGATACGGGGCATGACGGGGAAGTGGAAGCACATGTGGCACTCGTCGCCCACATCGGGCTCACCGAAGTACTCCACTACATCCACCGGCCACTGATTGGCCTCGGCGAGGAGGATACGACCCGGGTACTCCTCATCCACCATCGCGCGACAACGCTTGAGGAACGCGTGCGTTTCCGGCAGGTTCTCACAGTTGGTTCCCTCCCGTTCAAACAGGTAGGGGACCGCATCAAGCCGGAACCCGTCGAGGCCGAGATCTAGCCAGAAACGCATCGCGTCGAGGATGGCCTCCTGCACCTTCGGGTTGTCGTAGTTGAGATCCGGCTGGTGGTGGAAGAAGCGGTGCCAGTAGTACTGGCCACGCTTTTCGTTGTATGTCCAGTTGGATGTTTCCGTATCGACAAAGATAATGCGCGCATCGGAGTAGGCATCGTCCGTGTCGTTCCACACGTAGAATTCCCCGTAGGGGCCGTCCGGATCCTCGACAGATTGGGTAAACCACGGGTGCTCGTCGCTCGTGTGGTTGACCACCATGTCGGTGATGACGCGCAGCCCGAGTTTGTGGGCTTCGTCGACAAGCGCCACAAAGTCGTCGACGGTGCCGAACTCCGGGAGAATCTTGCGGAAGTCGCGGATGTCGTAACCCCCGTCGCGCAGGGGCGAATCGTAAAACGGCGGCAACCAGATGCAGTCGACACCCAGCCACTTGATGTACTTGAGTTTTTCGGTGAGACCTTTGAGATCCCCTGTGCCATCACCGTTGGAGTCGTAGAAGGCGCGGACGAGAACTTCGTAGAAGACAGCGCTCTTGTACCACTCCGGATCAGACTTCTCCCACGGCTGGTCGCCGGGGGCAGGGTAGGCCTGCGGGAAGTTGCGGGCGCTGGTTTCTTTCACCAGGCCGTCGGGTGTGAGTGTGTAGTCGGCGTAGTCTTTGTCAGCCATATCATCCAGACTAAATCATTTGCGAGAATCGTGTCCCCAGCCCCCGCGTTAGCGTCTAGGATTCCAGACTTTAAAGGAAAACAGTCGAGGTTGCTCAAGAAAGTATGTCAACTTTAAAAAATACTTGCCTTAATGCTAAGAAAGGTCTAAGCTTAGTCACAGAAAGAGAAGCTTCCGCGCCTAAGGAGACACCATGAAACGAGCAGCCGTAGCACTTGCTACCTCTTCCGCAGTTGCGCTCGCATCACTTGCTGCACCCGCAATGGCGCAGGACAATGAGATTAACCCGACGGTTCTCGAGCCGACCATCCGCTCAATTGATCCGACCGACGTGGATCCGACCGATGACTTCCTCGATAACAAATCTGGCCTGACCAGTGAGATTGAGAGCATCATCGCAGCCATCGCGGCAATTATGGGCATTGCTGCCATTGCTGGTGCTGCTACCGCTGGCGCACCGCTGGGTGGCTTCCAGTTCTAAGAAATCGTATAACTGCCCCGCAGCATATGCTGCGGGGATTTTTGTATGTGAGGGAAATGTGACGCTGGAGGTCAGACCTTCCCTGTGAAGAGGGTGAGAAACCGTAGGCTACTGCTGCGGAAACGCCGTTATGAGATGTGCGAAGGGATCGGAGACGAGATCCTTCTCCGCAGCGTACAGCCCCACGCTCAGAACTCTCTTGTCCCTACCGTAGGCGGGCCAGCTCACCGTGCCATCGGTGGCAAAGCGCACCACCTCCGGGTGGATCTGCGCCACTGTGGCGGAAATGTCCGCGCCGATACGCTGCTGCTCCTCCTCCGGGTTATCGCCGAAAGAATCAAAGAAGATAGGCAGATCCGCGCAGTGCTTGGCAGCACGCGCCTCCCCGTCCGCGCCGCGCCCGTGGAAGGACAACAGCCACGTCGTCTGCGGGGCCCACTCGGCGGTTTTCACCGCGTGTTGCCGGATGATGAAATCGCCCATGAGCTGCTGCATGCGCCGGTTCTTCGGTTGGTAGGAGACATAGTCCTCCGGGGCAGCAAGCCCCAGGGTGGGGGCGAGTGTCTCAATAGCCTTGCCGGTAAACGGCAGGCGGTCAAACGAGGGGGCAGGCGGCATGTCGTAGCACTCGTTTTCCAACGTGTCGATGACGAGCGGAATATCGACCAGCTCCTCCGGGCGGAAGGGAGCAGGACCGAAGGTGAGATCCAGCCGGGAGGCGCGGTGCAGCTTCTTCGTCAACCGGGCAATGTCATCGTGGCGCAGCGAATCAAAGTGTGGGGCGGAAAGAGACCCACCGACGGTGCGCCGAATCGTCTCCTCCTGCAAGGTGACAGGGTGCCGGGGGAATGCAGGAGACAGTGCCCACAGGCGTCGAAAAGCCCCGCGGTAGTGATCCTTACGCGCAAGCCACACGGCGATCGCACCGCCGGCCGACTGCCCAGACAGTGTGACATTTGTTGGGTCGCCGCCAAAGGCCTCAATGGCATCCTGTACCCACTCGAGCGCGGTGTTCACGTCATCGATGCCCCGGTAGTGGTTCGGCTGATCGGAGGTAAATGGCACAAACCCCTGCACGCCCAGGCGGTAGTCGACCGAGACGGTGACGATACCGTCGCGGGCAGCAGACGACGCACCGTACCACGAGCCGATGTGTGTGCCTTCCTCAAAGCCCCCGCCATGGACGAACACAATGACGGGGTGGAGGTTGCCTCCGGCAGGAGCGGTAACGGACAGGTAGAGCTCGTGTGGCGGGCTCTCCGGATCGGGCTGTGGCACCGGACCCTCCGTCGGCACGATAGCCGAGGCCCCAAACGGAGTGGGGGAGGCACCGAAGCGGATCGATTCGAAGTACTGCACCTCGCCGTCTGTCACACCGTAGGCTTGCCCGTGCGGCGTCGAAACTTGTAACTCACTCATCGCCACGAATCCTCCTATGTCTCGTCTACCATGAATCTTATGACGAACCCTCTGCTGAAAGAATCACCGCTGCCGTACCATCTGCCGCCATTTGCAGACATCACCGATGACCACGTTCTTCCGGCCTTCCGTGAGGGCCTTTCCGCTCATGATAAGGAAATCGAGGCGATCCTTGCTGAGCCGGAGCCCACGTGGGAAAACACCGTCGAAGCCTTCGAGCGCTCCGGCGCGGTCCTCGACCGCGTCTGCGCCTACATTTACAACATCGTGGGCACCGATTCCAACGACACCCGCGAGGCCATTGTCGCCGAAATGAGCCCCGCACTCGCCGAGCACACCAACGCCATCTACCAAAACGAGGCCCTCTACAAGCGAATCCAGAAGGTAACCCCGTCGGAGGACGAGGGCGAGCGACTAAAGAAAGAACTCCTGCGTCGCTTCACCCGCGCCGGCATCAACCTGGGTGCTGACGGGAAGAAGCGCCTCGCAGACATCGATCGAGAGCTTGCGGAACTCGACGATCGCTTCTCCAAGACACTCAACGCCACCACCCGCGACCTCGCCGTGGAGTTCACCCGCGAGGAGCTCTCCGGGCTTTCCGACGATCAGGTGGCGTCCTACCACGTCTCCGGCGACACCTACCGCGTTCCTCTGGAACTGCCCACCGTCCAGTCCCTGCAACGCGAGCTTACCCGCCACGATTCCAGGGCCAAGCTCTACGCGGCCTCCCAAAAGCGCGGCGGGGAGGACAACCTCCGCATCGCTGCCACCATGGCCACCCTGCGCGCTGAGCGCGCCAGCCTCCTCGGCTACAAGACGCACGCCGACTACGTCATCGAGGTAGAAACCGCAGACGATGCCGATGCCGCTCGCAAGCTACTCGCAGATCTTGCCCCCAGCGCGTCCGCCAACGCCACCGGTGAATACAAATTGCTTGTCGACGCCGCCGACGAACCGGTCACCGGTGCTGACTGGCCGTACTGGGAGTCGAAGGTGAAGATGCACGATTACGCCCTCGACGAAGGCGAGCTCAAGCAGTACTTCCCCCTCGACCAGGTGCTCCGCGACGGCGTGTTCTATGCCGCCAACCGACTGTACGGCATCACCGTCACCCACCGCGACGACCTCGAAGGATACAACCCAGATACCGATGTGTGGGAGATTAAGGAGGAGGACGGCACCGGAATTGGCCTCATCATCACCGACTACTTCGCCCGCCCCGAAAAACGTGGCGGAGCGTGGATGAGTAGCTTCAACGACCAGGCGCACCTCACCGGAGAAAAGCCTGTTGTAGTCAATGTCTTGAGTATCACCAAGCCCACCGACGGCTCCACCCCACTGCTCAGCATGGACGAGGTCACGACTTTGTTCCACGAGTTCGGCCACGCCCTCCATGGCCTCCTCTCCGATGTCAAATACCCCAGCTTCTCCGGTACTAACGTCCCCCGTGACTGGGTGGAATTCCCCTCCCAGATCAACGAGAACTGGGCGCTCGATCCGGCCATCATCCGTCACTACGCTCGGCATGTCGATACTGGTGAGGTCATCCCCGACAGGCTTATCGATGCCATCGAGCAGGCCCGGCTGTTCGGTCAGGGTTTTGCCACCGCCGAGTACCTCGGCGCCGCCATCATCGACCTGGCCTGGCACTCGCTCACCCTAGACGAGGTGAAAAAGATCTCCGCCAACCCGGAGGCAGTAGCCGAGTTCGAGGCCAGCGCGCTGGAAAGCTACGGACTGTCTGTCGACAACCTCAAGCCCCGCTATCAGACGGCCTACTTCCAGCACATCTTCGCCGGCGGCTACTCCGCGGGTTACTACTCGTACCTGTGGGCCGAGGCCCTCGATGCCGACGGGTTTAGCTGGTTCACGGACACCGGCGCCGCCGGCACCGCCGATGTATCCGCAGACACCGTCCGCAAGGCCGGCCAGCGCTTCCGCGATCTCATCTTGTCCACGGGGGCCTCCAAGGACTACACCAGCCAGTTCCGCACCTTGCGCGGACGCGACAAGGATGTCGCGCCCCTCCTCGCCCGTCGCGGCCTCATGGGTGCGGTGTAAATGTTCGACTGGTTCACCCAAACCCTCACATCCTCCAGCATGTGGCTGCAAGTGCCCATTGTGCTGGGGGTGGCGGTGCCCCTGTGCGCCGTCATCGCCGAATATATACAGCGAGCGCTCAACTTTTTAGGTGCCAAAACATATAGGTGGTTTAATGGTGAAGGGAAAAGGAGGATACGTAAAGGTGAATAAAGCCGAGCACTTCAAAAAAGACAAGGGGAAACGAGGTCCAACGGTCATCACCTGGTCACTCGTGGGCCTCATCGTCTTTGTTTTTATCGCCTGGCTACTGACCTCGGTCTAGCACCAGAGCCTTGTAGTAACGCTGGTCACGCAGAGTCTCCAGCGTTACCGCCTCACCCTTGTCATTGGTGAGCGGAACACACCAGTTGGGGTACTGGTTCCGCACGGTCCCCGGCTGGTTTTGTGCTTTCCGGTCACCGGTGAGATCCACCAGTGCTGTGCACGTCAAAAGCGACGGCGTTCCGCGCACAAACTCAGACAGCTGCCGCACGATCTCCAAGGTGTCGTCTCCCGACGGCCTGTGCGACAGATCCAGCGACTGATAGAAGTCCTCGTCCAACGCGACCTGGTAAATCTGCTTCTGCCACGCGAAATCGGAGGCATCCTCCTCCTCCGCGCTGTGCTCCAACAGCCCCAGGCGGTCACGCAGGGCAATGTGCTTGCCCTCAACCATTCCTGCCGTCGGTGGCAGATCGTGCGTCGTTCCGCTGGTCAGCGCCAGTGTGCGGTACTCGTCTTGGCGTCGCGCTCCTTCATGATGTGGCGAGCCCTCAAACCACAGGATCGACGTTCCCAAAAGCCCACGCTCCGCCAGGTAATCCTGTACCCACGGCTCGAAGGTGCCCAGGTCCTCGCCAATGACGACGGCACCGGCGCGGGTCGCCTCCAAAGCGAGCACACCGACGAGGGCGTTGTAGTCGTAGTTCATGTAGGTTCCCAGCTTGGCGGACTGGCCGCGGGGGATCCAGAACAGGCGGAACAGGCCGAGGATGTGATCGATGCGCAGTGCGCCCGAGTGGCGCAGCACCGTGCGGATCATGTCGCGGAATGGCGCGTAGCCTGCCTCGGCGAGGGCGTACGGGTTCCACGGCGGCTGGGACCAGTCTTGCCCAAACACGTTGTACGGGTCCGGCGGGGCACCGACGGACACCTCGGGGGCGAGAATATCGGCAAGCGTCTCTGCGTCGGCACCCTTGGGATGCACGCCGACGGCAAGATCGCTCATGATACCGATCTCCATCCCCGCATCCGTCAGCGCCTTTTGCGCTGCAGCAAGCTGCTCGTCGCAAATGAACTGCAACCAGCGGTAGAACTCGGCATCCTCGGGGAATCCCTCGTCCTCAGCGTGGGCACCGGTGGTGACGGACTCGTCGTCGGACAGTTCACGGCCGCACCAGAGGGCGAACTCGTCGAGTCCGTCGCCCTCCGCCTCGCAGTAGGCCACGTACTTATCATGACGGGATCCCTCCAGCTCACGATGGAAGAACAGTTCCCTCAGCACCTGCAGCTTGATCTCGAAGATCGGGTTGCGTTCGATGGGGTCGGTCGTGGTGTTCGTTTCTCGCAGGCCCGCGGCAAGGGCGTCGATTCCGGCACGGGTCGCGTCGTCGACAAGCGAATACTCGGGAACATCCTCGACACAGATGTAGATGGGGTTGACGAACCGTCGTGAGGTGGGCAGGTACGGTGAATCCTCCACCGGCGGCGCCGGCTGGGCGGCATGCAGCGGGTTGATGAGGAGGAAGTCGATATCCTCGTCGTCCTTGGCGAGCATCGTGCCGAGGGTGGCCAGGTCACGGAAATCGCCGATACCCCACGAGCGCTCGGAGCGCACCGAATACAGCTGTGCCATCACCCCGTGACGCTGGCGGGACGGGATGGGCATCTGCGACGGCACGACGACGAGCGTCGTCTCCGCCTGCACACTCTCCGAATCGAGCCGCAGCGTGTGCCACCCAAGTGGCAGGTCCCGCGGGGTGGAAAACGTCGCCTCGCCCCACAACACACCACCGATGGTGCGGGGATCCGTCCAGTTTTCCTCCTGCACGGCCTCGACCACATCGCCCTGCTCCGTGGCAATCGTCACGTGCGCGGAGGCACCGTGGTGAACGTGGACGGTAAAAAAGTGGGAATCTCCCTGGCGCGCGACAACGCAGCGGGGGAGTGGACGCGAGAACAGCTCCTCTTCCAAAGCCATCCGCTGGGAAACCAGCTCCTCTTCTGTGTCGCCAGCGGACACACCGAGGGCGTGGAGGAGCGCCGTGAGCGTTTCAGGGCCCGCCTCCACCGTTGTACCCGTCGCCGAGGTGTAGCTCGTCGCAATCGAGTATGCCTGCGCCAACTTGGAAAGCTCGTCGATATAACTCACGAGTTTTATCATGCCAGACTGTTGGTTTAAGCGGGGATTTGGGGCTTTCCATGTGTGAACAAAGTAGAAGGATTGACGCGCAGCGTACTAACCTTGACCCCATGCAGGAATACAGCACCCCCGCGAAGTACGACATCGGCCCCTCTGACACCGTGCTCACAGCACTGCTCGGCCTGGCGCAAGCCCGCCCCTACGGTGTCAGCTTCACGCGGCCACAAAACTTCGAATGGGTGAACGTCACCACGAAGGACTTCGTCGATGAGGTTTTCGAAGTAGCGAAAGGACTCATTGCCAACGGGGTGGAACAAGGCGACCGCGTCGCCCTTCTATCCGAAACTCGCTACGAATGGTCTCTTTTAGACTTCGCCATCTGGGCCGCCGGAGCAGCCAGCGTCCCCATCTACGGTTCCTCCTCCCTGTCACAGGTGCGGTGGGCCATTGAGGATTCCGGCTCCGTCCTGGCGATCACTGAAACGCGCGACCACACCGAGATCATGAAGCACCTCGTCCTCGGTGCCGACGGCAGACCACCGCTGTCCGATTCCCCCTCCAAGCTGCGTCGCATCCTGGAAATCAACAGCTCCGGTGTGGACACCCTGAAGTTCGAAGGCCGCGATATTTCCGATGAGCAGGTGTGGGAACGCATCCACAACACGAAGTCTGCCGACCTCGCATCGATCGTCTACACATCTGGAACAACCGGCAGGCCCAAGGGCTGCATGCTCACCCACCACAACTGGCTCGCCCAGGTGCGTGGTCTGCTGACCCACCCGATCGGCCAGATTGCCCGCCCCGGCAACTCCATGGTGACCTTCCTCCCGCTGGCGCACGTGCTTGCCCGCGCCGTATCGCTCGCCTTCGTGATATCGGGCGGCACCCAGTCCCACTGGTCCAGCTTCAAGACCATCTCCGTCGAGTTGCAGCGCAACCGGCCGAACCTCATCCTGGGTGTGCCCCGCGTCTTTGAGAAGGTGCGCAACGCCGCTGCCAACAACGCAATTGACCGTGGTCCCATCCAGGCGGCAACATTTGCCAAGGCCGAGCAGGTCGCTATCGCTTACTCCAAGGCCCTGGACGAGGAGGACGGCCCCTCCCGCGGGTTGGAGATGCAGCACTCGATTTTTGAGAAGCTCATTTACAAGAAGATCCGTGCGGCAGTCGGTGGCGCCTGCAATTACGCCATATCAGGAGGATCTGCGATGAGCCAGGACCTGCTCCACTTCTTCCGCGGCATCGGCATCCCCGTCTACGAGGGCTACGGGCTGACGGAGGTGGCAGCAGCAGCCGCCGTGAACTTTGGCGAGGACAACGTCATCGGCACCGTTGGTCAGCCCGTCGGTGGCATGTCCGTGCGAATCAACGAGGACGGCGAGATCTGCCTGCGTGGTGAGCAGCTGTTCAGCGGCTACTGGCAAAACGACATCGCCACGGCCGATGCCTTCGATTCCGAGGGCTACTTCAACACCGGTGATCTCGGCGAGCTTCTTGATAGCGGGCACATCGTCATCACCGGCCGAAAGAAGGACCTCATTGTCACCGCCGGTGGCAAGAACGTCTCGCCCGGCCCGCTGGAGGACAAGCTTCGCGCCCATCCGCTCATCTCGCAGGCGCTCGTCGTAGGTGACGGCAAGCCGTTCATCGCCGTCCTCATTGCCCTTGACGAAGATGCGATGCTGCGCTGGAAGCTCGGCCACAACTTCCCGGAGAACAAGCCGATGAAGGAGCTTGTCACCGACCCGATGCTGCGCGCCGAGGTGCAGGATGCGATCAACGCCGCCAATGCGTCGGTGTCGCACGCGGAGTCCATTAAGAAGTTCTACATCCTCGATCGGGATCTCACCGAGGAGGAAAACGAGCTGACTCCCACCATGAAGGTGAAGCGCAACATTGTGGTCAGTCGTTTCGCAGATGAAATCGACTGGATTTACAGAAATAAATAATCTCCACGGCCACGCCTCCCCGGCGCACGGCATGTGGACCCGTAAAGTGGGGAACAGTCCGGTCGAGCGGTAAAACGCTCGGCCTTTTCCACCCGTCGCACAACGATTATGGGAGGTTGCTGTCACCGTGGCTTACGTGGCTGATGCCAGGCTTTACGACGCCAAGCTTCGCCTCCGCGACCTCACCCAGGAGCTGTTCGACATTGGCGACGAAATCGCCGACTACATCGACCACGTTGCCGAAGCCGTCGCCGATTGGGATGAAATGCTTGTCGACGACTGCCTCCGCGAGCTCAACGACATCATCACCGAAGGCCGCAACGACTCCCGCCGCGCCACCGCCGAACTCTCCGGCATGCGCCACGCCATGGTCTCCGGTCTCCGCGCCGGCACCCTCAGCGGTCGTACACGCGCCCGCCTCACCCCCCGTATCCCACGTCCCGATGTTCTCACCTCCGCCGACCTCCTGCAGCTTGCCGCCCCCGTGCAGCGCACCGACGCTGTTGTCGACTACCTCACGACCCTTGCCGAGTGGGTCGTCGAGCAAACCGCTCTCGCCGTCGACGACCTCGAATCCGTCTCCATCCCGCTGACCGCCACCAAGGCCTGGCAGCTGGTCAATCTCGCCGTCGGCGCATGGATGTCCGTCGTCGTCATCCCCGACCCCGATATCACGAAGAGTCTCCGGGGCAACAATCCGCCTGAATTTCTTCATGAAAGGGCGCGTGTCGAAGCCATCGTTGCCCGCGTCGCCCACCGCGCCCGGACGGCGGAGGACACCCACCAACCGACCCACCCGTCGAAAGGCTTGTAATTGGCATTCGGACTCTATATTCACGTCCCGTATTGCACGGTGCGGTGCGGGTACTGTGACTTCAATACGTATGTGCTGGGTACCCCCGACTCCCTCTCTTCATATCATGAAGCTTTGGAGAAGGAATTGGAGCTTGCCACCGCGCAGCTGGAGGCCGATGGTGTTCTTCCTGTGGAGGGCGTTTCGACTATTTTCGTCGGCGGTGGCACTCCGTCGGTGCTCGGTGGGGAGGGCCTCTCCCGCGTCCTCACCGCCGTCTCTCATACCATGAAGATTGCTCCGGGGGCTGAGGTCACCACGGAGGCAAACCCGGAGTCCACCTCTCCGGAATTCTTTTCGACGATTCGTTCTTCCGGTTTCACCCGTGTCTCCCTCGGCATGCAGTCCGCTGCCCCTCATGTCCTGCGCGTCCTCGACCGCGTCCACTCCCCGGAGCGGGCGCTTGCTGCAGCGAGGGAAGCTCGTGAAGCCGGCTTTGAGCATGTGAACCTCGACCTCATTTACGCGACACCTGGCGAAACAGACGACGATCTTCGTCGTTCTGTTGAGCTCGCCTTGGGAACAGGCATCGATCATCTATCCGCTTATTCCCTCATTGTGGAGGAGGGGACGGCACTCAACCGCAAGATCCAGCACGGGGAACTGCCTATGCCCAGCGAAGAGATCATGGCGGATCGGTACGAGATTATCTCCAGCATGACGCAGGACGCGGGGCTTTCATGGTATGAGGTGTCGAATTTCGCGAAGCCCGGTGGTGAATGCCTCCACAACATGGGTTACTGGCGCAGTGAGCCGTGGTGGGGCGCGGGTCCGGGGGCGCATTCGTTCGTCGGAAAGCATCGCTGGATGAACGAGAAGCTGCCGGCGCGCTATGCGGAGCGCCTTGGACGCGGGGAGTTGCCGGTGAAAAGCGAGGAGACACTGTCGGAGGAGGACAGGTACGTCGAAGAGGTTATGCTCCAGCTGCGCTTGTCGGAGGGGATTCGGCGTGATGCTGTTTATGATAAGGGGCAGGCACAGATCGATCGCTACATCGCCGCCGGCCTCCTGGAGGAGTCCGACGGCCGGGTGCGTGTGACCATGGATGGTCGGCTGCATGCCGATGGCATTGCAGCTGACATCCTGTTTTTGGGTTAGATTATGTGCCGTTTTGGGGTGCGTTTTCCGCGGCGATTTTTGCGGCGGGCGAGGGTGGCCTCTTCTTTGCGTTTTCGCTGTTTGGCGCGGTGTCGCAGGTAGAGGCCTCGTCCGGAGTATTCGCGGCAGTGGTTTTTGTGCCGTTTGGGTGGTCCTCCGTCGGGTGGGAGGAAGATGGCTTCTTTTGTTTCGGGGTCTCGGATGTGGCGGCCGTTTTTGGGTTTGTCGGGGTCGTCGTCGTTTTTGAGGTTGTGGTAGCGGCAGAGGGGGATGATGGTGTCGGAGTTGGTTTTTCCGCCGTGTTTGTGGGCTTTGGAGTGGTGGCCTTGGGAGTAGACGGCGAGGTTGTAGCAGCCGGGGTGGGAGCAGAAGATTTGGTCGCAGGCGATGGCGGAGAGGAGTTGTTTGCTGGCGAGGCGTTCGTTTTCGAGTAGGTAGTGGCAGCCGATGTTGCCGTTTTTGTCGTAGATGCTGACGAGGCCGTAGTCGGCGAGCTTGATATCGGCGAGGTCCTCTTTGCCGAGGAGTGTACCGTCTGTCGTTGCGAACATGCCGTCGCCGATGTAGTCCCCGTCGACGGGGATCATGAAGGCGGGTGTCATGGTGCGGTCCCACGGGTCGTCCTCTGTTTGCTTGTCGACGCCCTGGTGTAGCAGTCTCCTCAGCCCTTCCGCATAGCGGTAGGACTGGGGCAGTTCGGTCCACTTCTCGCCGAGGTTCTTCAACGTGACGCGGAAGGTGGCCATGAGCTCGGGGTCGAGGCGGACGTGGGCGTGTTGCATGCCTGTGATGTCGGTGGTTTTGGAGAAGGTGACCGAGTTGGAGACTCTCCTGGCCTGCTTTTTGCCGGCGATCTTTTTGATGTGTGCGCGGACGTCTTCCCAGCTGGTGTTGCCGTGGTCGGCGAAGATGAGCATCTCCTCGCGGAACGCCTCGACATCTTCATCGGCGTGGAGGAGGTTCATGGCGTGGGAGATGAGGATGAGGATGGGGACGGGCACGTCGAAGGCGAGGTGTTTGTCGTCGGGGTAGGTCGACCAGTTTTTGGCTGCGGTGACGAGCTTGTTGGCTGTGGTTTTGGAGTAGTAGAACGATTCGGAAATGTAGGCAGCAGCATCGCTTCGCTCGGCGGCGATGGCTGCCACCTCAGCGAAGATGCCGAGGCCCGTGTTGGCGGCCTTGGCTGCGTTCAGAATCGTTGTCATGACTGCGACATTATGCGTGTGTAGCCGTCTTGTCAGGAAAAGTGGCTTAGTTATCCACAGGGGGCCGATTCGGGGCTTTCCGGTCGGGTTTCCTGTGGATAACTCGGGGTGTGTTGTGGCGGGATATACAATTGTGCCGTGACGTAAGGAGGCTTTTGTGTCTAATTCTGCGAGTGAACGTCGTGAGCGAGTGCTGCGGGCAATCGTGAGTGATTACATTGCCCAGCAGGAACCCGTGGGGTCTAAGGCGCTTGTTGAGCGGCACGGGCTGAAGGTGTCTTCTGCCACGATCCGTAATGATATGGCGGTGTTGGAGGCAGAGGGCCTGATTGCGCAGACGCACGCGTCGAGTGGCCGCATCCCGACGGAGAAGGGCTACCGCGAGTTTGTGGACTCGATTCAGTCGGTGAAGCCCCTAAGCCAGGCGGAGCGTGCGGCGATTTTGAAGTTTCTGGATCAGGGGGTGGATCTGGAGGACGTGTTGCGCCGTGGTGTGCAACTGCTGAGCCAGTTGACGCGCCAGGTGGCGATGGTGCAGGTGCCGACGCTGCAGGTGTCGCGTGTGAAGCACGTGGAGGTCGTGGGGCTTACCCCGACGCGCATTTTGCTCGTCCTCATTACGGACACCGGTCGCGTGGATCAGCGCAACGTGGAGCTCACCGAGGTGGTGGGGGAGGACACTATCGTCGAGGCGCGGACGGTGCTCAATGAGCATTTGGTGGGCAAGTCGATGCCGGAGGCGCGCGGCGCGCTCGAGCACGCGGTGGCTGATGCCCGCCCGGAGGCTCATGATGTGGTGCAGGCGATGTCGCGGGTGCTCTTGGACACGCTTGTCGACGCCCCCTCCGACCGTCTCATCCTCGCCGGCACCCCGTACCTCACGCAGCTGCGTGGCGAGCTTCCCGCGGGGCTCCCGGCTGTATTGGAGGCGCTGGAGGAGCAGGTGATCATGCTGAAGCTGATGAGTGCTGTGCATGAGCTTGGTCAGGTGAAGGTGTCTATCGGGGAGGAAAACGAGGACCAGAAGTTGCATGGTGCGTCCGTCGTGGCGACGGCGTATGGGCAGGCGACAGCCCCGTTGGGTGCCTTGGGTACGGTCGGTCCCACCTACATGGATTATTCTGGAACTATTTCGAAGGTTACCGCTGTTGCTCATTATGTGAGTAAGGTGCTCGGAAGTTAGAAGCAATTAGTCTAGGAGATTTCAAGAACTGTGGCTCGTGATTATTACGGCATTTTGGGTGTGGACAAGTCCGCGTCGGATAGTGAGATCAAAAAGGCGTACCGCAAGCTGGCGCGCAAGTATCACCCCGATGTGAACCCGAGTGATGAGGCGGCGGAGAAGTTTCGTGAGATCTCTGTCGCTCATGATGTGTTGAGTGATCCAGAGAAGCGCCGCATCGTCGATATGGGCGGCGATCCGATGGAGCAGCCGCAAGGTGGCCCTGGTGGTTACGGTGGTTTTTCTGCTGGCGGTGGCCTGGGGGACATCTTTAATGCGTTCTTCGGCGGCCAGGGCGCTGGCACCCAGCGGAGGTCGCGTGTGCAACCGGGGGCGGATGCATTGCTGCGGACATCGATTAGCTTGGAGGATGCCTTCGCCGGCGTGAAGAAGCAGGTGACGGTGGATACGGCTGTGGTGTGCACGTCGTGTCAGGGCTCGGGTTCGGAGTCGGGAGCGAAGCCGGTGACGTGTCCGACGTGTCATGGTCAGGGCATGATCCAGGAGGTGCAGCGGTCGTTCCTTGGTGATGTGATGACGACGCGGCCGTGCCCGGAGTGTGACGGCACGGGCGAGGTCATTGAGGATCCGTGTAAGGAGTGCGCGGGCGATGGTCGTGTGCGTGCGCGTCGTGATCTGACGGTGGCGATCCCGAAGGGGATTGCTGATGGTATGCGGATTCGGATGGCGAGCCAGGGCGAGGTTGGCCACGGTGGTGGCCCGGCCGGTGACCTGTATGTGGAGGTGCGGGTGGAGCCGCACCAGGTGTTTACCCGTGAGGGGGAGAACCTGCACATTGAGCTGTCGGTCCCGATGGTGGATGCGGCGCTGGGTAGCTCGACGACGCTGACGGATCTTGCCGGTGAGGAATTCACCCTGGAGGTGCAGCCGGGGACGCAGCCGGGCCAGGAGATTCGTGTGGAGGGCAAGGGCATGCCCCGTCTGCGCAGGGATGGCCAGGGCGATCTCATTGCGCATGTGACGGTGACGGTGCCGACGCACCTGGATCGGAAGGCGAAGGAGCATCTGCGGAAGGTGCGCCGGAGCTCCCAGGAGGGTGTTGAGGTTGTGCGCCGGGAGAACGCGAGCGGGTTCTTCTCCAATCTCCGCTCGAAGCTGGGGTTTTAAGTGACGGCTGCGACGTTTTTCGTGGAGGAGGCGCCGGCCCCCGGCCTGTTTACGCTGCGGGGCCCGGAGGGGCGCCACGCGGTGACGGTGAAGCGCATCGGCCCGGGTGAGAAGGTCCTGCTTGCCGACGGCCACGGCTGTCGTTCCCACGCCACCGTCACCGCCGCTGAGGGGAAGGATCTCCTCCACGTGACGGTCACCTCCCGGGAGGAGGTGCCGCTTCCCACCCCGCGGGTGACGGTCATCCAGGCGCTGCCCAAGTCGGATCGGCAGGAGCTTACCATCGATCTGCTCACCCAGGGCGGCGCGGATCGGATCGTGCCGTGGGAGGCGGAGCGGTGCATTGCCAAGTGGCAGCCGAAGAAAGCGAAGAAGTGGGAGAATGCGGCGGTAGCGGCGGCTAAGCAGTCGCGGCGCGCGCGCCTTCCCCTTATCATGAAGCCGAATGCGCTGGATGAGGCGTTTGCGGAGGCGGATCTTGTGCTCATCTTGCATGAGGAGGCGAGTGTACGACTGGCAACGGTTGATCTCTCAACGGCGAAACACATCGCCCTCATCATCGGCCCGGAAGGCGGGGTGAGCCCTGCTGAGGTGGAAAGGTTCCGTCAAGCCGGTGCCAAGCCGGTGCTGCTGGGGCCGGAGGTGCTGCGCACGGCGACGGCGGGTTTTGCTGCGCTGTCTGCAATCGGCGTGAAAACCAGCAGGTGGCTGGTAGAGTCTTAACGGTTATATCGACGAGAATTTTTGAAGGCAGGGACTGAATATCAACTGTGGTGGAGAAGAATAAGCCGATCGTGACCAAGGTTATCGATCTTGACCCCGCGCACGTGCAAACCATCCTCGGCATTGAGGATAAAAATCTCAAGGCGCTGGAAGAGCATGTGCGGGCTGAGATTTTCGCCCGCGGGACGACGGTGACCATCACCGGCCCGGACGTGGATGTCGTGCGGGCCTCGCGTGTCCTTTACGAGCTGGTGGCAGCGGCCAAGGCCGGACGGACGATCAACCCGGAGACAGTCCGGCACACGGTGGGGCTTGTCCGCCAGGATGCGCCGGAGACGGTGTCGGCGGCAGCGCGGCGGGACATTATTTCCCGCCGGGGCAAGACAGTGCGCGCGATGACACACGGGCAGCAGAAGTACGTCGACGCGATCGACAACAACACCATCGTTTTCGGCATTGGGCCGGCGGGCTCCGGCAAGACGTATCTGGCGATGGCGAAGGCCGTGCAGGCGCTGCAGTCGAAGCGGGTGCAGCGCATCATCCTCACCCGCCCGGCTGTGGAGGCGGGGGAGAAGCTGGGGTTCCTTCCGGGTACGCTCGGCGAGAAAATCGACCCGTATCTTCGTCCGCTTTACGACGCGTTGCGTGACATGGTGGATCAGGAGGCCATCGGCAAGCTGTTGGAGTCGGGGATTGTCGAGGTCGCGCCGCTGGCTTACATGCGTGGGCGCACCCTCAACGATGCGTTCGTCATCTTGGATGAGGCGCAGAACACGACCGCAGCGCAGATGAAAATGTTCCTCACCCGACTGGGTTTCGGTTCGACGATGGTGGTCACCGGCGATATCACGCAGGTGGATCTGCCCGGTGGTCAGCGCTCCGGCCTGCGGGTGATTAGGGATATTCTGGACGGTTTGGAAGGCATCCATTTCTGCAACCTGACAAGCTCCGATGTGGTGCGCCACCAGCTTGTTGGGCGGATTGTTGCCGCCTACGATGAGTACGAACAGACACACAGTACAAAGAGGTAGCAGATGTCGATCGAGGTTTTGAACGAATCGGGTAACACCGACGTGGACGAAAAGCAGCTGTCCACCGTCGCCGAGTTTGCCCTGCACACCATGGATGTTCACCCCTCCGTCGAGGTGACCATCACGTGCGTGGATCTGGACACTATCGAGGATCTGCACGTTCGTTGGCTCGATTTGGAGGGCCCGACGGATGTTATGAGCTTCCCCATGGACGATATTTCCTCCACCGGTGGCCGCCCCGATGCTGCAGACCCGGGTCCCGCGTACCTGGGGGATATCATTCTGTGCCCGGATTTCGCCCAGAAGCAGGCGGATAAGGCCGGCCACAGCCTGAACCATGAACTTGATCTTCTCACCGTGCACGGGTGTCTCCACCTGTTGGGCTATGACCACGCCAAGCCGGACGAGGAGCAGCACATGTTCGCGCTGCAGAACGATATTTTGAAGCGTTGGTACGATACCACGGGCAGGGAGAAGCCGACGACACCGAAGGCGTTCCCCAGTGCCGCGGAGAAGGAGAATCTGTAACACCACATCATGGAGCCCTACGTTTATTCAGCTGTTGCCCTTCTCGCTCTTGTGTTGTCCGGGCTGTGCCGGACGGTGGATTCCGCCCTCAGCGGGATTTCCGTCGCCCGTGTGGAAGAGATGGTGAAGGAAGATATCCGTGGGGCTGCAAGGTTACGGCGGGTGGCCGTCAACCGGGCCACGCACATCAACCTCATGGTGCTGGCGCAGACGGTTTTCGATGTCACCGCGGCGGTGTTCGCCGGTGCCGTCGCCTTTGAAGTATTCGATACGCTGTCCGTCGCGATGGTGGTCACCATCGTCGTCATGAGCCTGATCAGCTACGTGTTCGTCGGGGTTCTGCCCCGCACGCTGGGCAAGCAGTCGCCGTACAAAACCGCGCTGGCGGCGGCTCCCATCCTCAGCGTCGTGGCGACGCTGTTTGGTCCGGTGGCCAAGTTGCTCATCTGGGTGGGCAACAAGGTCACCCCCGGTGGCGGCTTCCGCGAGGGCCCGTACTCCACAGAGGTGGAGCTGCGGGAAATGGTGGATATCGCCCAGGAAAAGGGCGTGGTGGAAGTCGACGAGCGGCGCATGATCCAGTCGGTGTTCGACCTGGCGCAGACGACGGCCCGCAACGTCATGGTTCCGCGCACAGACATGATCTGGATAGAGCAGGACAAGACCGCCGGCCAAGCCACGACGCTGTGTGTTCGCTCCGGTCACTCGCGAATCCCCGTCATCGGTGAGTCGGTGGATGATGTGGTGGGCATCGTCTACCTGAAGGACCTCGTCGCGGAAACGTATTCGCACGCCGATGGGGGGCGCTCGGTCCAGGTGAAGGACATCATGCGGGAGGCGAACTTCGTCCCCGATTCCAAGAACCTCGATGATCTGCTTCATGATATGCAGCGATTGCGGAACCACATTGCTGTGCTTGTCGACGAGTACGGGGCCATCGCCGGCCTCATCTCCATCGAGGACATCCTCGAGGAAATCGTCGGCGAGATTGCCGACGAGTACGACGACGAGGAGGTCGCCCCGATCGTCGCCCTCGACGAGGAAAACACCTACCGGGTCGTGTCCCGGCTGAGCCTGGAAGACCTCAACGATCTGGTGAAGGAGACCTACGACGAGGAACTGGAGTTCTCGGAGGACATCCAGGACACCGTCGACACCGTCGGTGGGCTCATCGCCTTTGAGCTGGGGCGCGTGCCACTTCCCGGGTCGACGGTGCACACCAGTGGCATCGCGTTGACGGCGGAGGGCAAGACGGACCGTCGTGGGCGCATGCGCGTCACGAGCGCTGTGATCACGGTTTATCCCGACGAGCTGGGTGCGGGGTATGATCAGGGAGACAACCCCTCACCTTCTGACGATTAAGGATGCTCATTTGTTCACCGACACCCCTGAAGGTTTCCGCTCTGGTTTTGTGAGCTTTGTCGGCCGCCCCAACACGGGCAAATCGACGCTCACAAATGCGCTCGTCGGCCACAAGATTGCGATTACCGCGAACCAGCCGGAGACTACGCGCCACCCCATCCGTGGCATCGTGCACAGGGACGATGCCCAGGTGATCGTGGTGGATACGCCCGGGCTACACCGCCCCCGGACGCTGCTCGGCGAGCGCCTCAACGAGCAGGTGAAGGAAACGTACGCGGACGTGGATGTCATTGCCCTGATCATTCCCGGCGATGAGAAGATCGGTCCTGGTGACCGCTGGATTCTCGACGCCGTGCGGAAGGTGGCTCCAAAGACCACGCTCATCGGTGTGGTCACCAAGATCGACAAGGTGGGGCGCGACCAGGTCATGGTGCAGCTACAGGCGTTGCACGACCTGCTCGGCGGCGACTGTGAGGTCGTTCCGTGCTCGGCGGTGAAGCAGGAGCAGCTGGATGTGCTCGTTGATGTGATCGTCGACAAGCTTCCGGAGGGGCCGAAGTTCTACCCGGATACGCACCTCACAGACGATGACATGGAGACCCGCATGGCGGAGCTCATTCGCGAGGCGGCACTGACGGGGCTGAAGGACGAGTTGCCACACTCGGTGGCCGTGGAAATCGACGAAGTGCTGGACCAACCGACGGAGAAGGATCCCGGCAAGCAGGCCATTCACGCGATCATCTACGTGGAGCGTCCGGGCCAGAAGGGGATTCTGCAGAAGCGCATGGGGCGGATCATTACCGATGCCAGGCGCTCCCTTATTGAACTGTCCGGCCACAATGTCTTTTTGGATCTGCGCATCAAGGTGCTGAAGAACTGGCAGTCCGATCCGAAGGCGCTGGGTCGGCTGGGCTTTTAAGCCGTGCGTCGTGGCTCGTATCGGGAGCGGGCGGTCATCGTCCGCACCTACGACTTTGGCGAGGCCGACCGCATCGTCGTGTTTCTCACCCGCACCCGCGGAATAGTGCGGGGGGTGGCGAAGGGGGCGCGGCGCGCCAATTCACGGTTCGGCTCCCGCCTGCAGCCGTTCGTGGAGCTGGACGTGCAGTTTTACAAGGGCCGAAACCTGGAGTCGATCACCGGTGCCGATACGGTCACCTTCTTCGGGCGGCTTATCGACGACTACCCCCGCTACACCGCCGCTAGTACTGTGTTGGAAACCGCGGAAAAGGTGAGCCTTGGCGCAGAACCGGAAGGCGTGTACGACCGCGTCCTCGACGCGTTGGCGGAGCTGAATGAGACGGAACACGTAACCCCCACCCTCGATAGCTTCCTCCTCCAAATCATGAGCGATGTGGGCTGGCCGCCGTCCCTGTTCGATTGTGCGCAGTGTGGCGCGCCGGGCCCCCACGAGGTGTTCCATGCGGGTGCAGGCGGGGCGCTGTGCGATCACTGTCGGCTTCCCGGCTCCGCCTCGCCCGACCCCGAAACCCTGCACCTCATGTGGCTCTATATGCATGCCGACGCGAATGCGGCGAAGGGGCAGCCGACCGCCCGGATCTCCGAGGCACATGCGCTCACCACGGCGTTTGTCACCTTCCACCTGGAGCGGCGCGTCATGGCGTTGCACAAGTTCAACGAGGCATAGACCCCCAACCGACGGTGAGGGGGAAGGAATGCGGTTGGGGGAGCGTCGACAAGCAAAAACGGGGAGTGCCTAGGACGGGTGAGGTAGCTCGTGGCACAATAGGGGGTTGTGAAACCAGATATCCCACGCCAATTTCTTCCCAACCACATCGCGCTCGTCATGGACGGCAACGGCCGGTGGGCGCAGGAGCGGGGAATGGTGCGCACCGAAGGGCATAAGCGCGGCGAGGCGGTGCTGATGGACATCATCGATGCCTGCCTGGAACTGAGGATTCCGTACCTGTCCGCGTACGCCTTCTCCACCGAGAACTGGCGCCGCTCCGCCGACGAGGTGCGCTTCCTCATGGGCTTCAACCGCGACGTGCTGCACCGGCAGCGGGACATCCTCAACGAGAAGGGGGTGCGCGTCCGCTGGGCCGGGCGTCGGCCACGCCTGTGGCGCTCGGTCATCCGCGAGCTGGAGAAAGCCGAGGAGCTGACCCAAGACAACACGCGGATGACGTTTTACATGTGCGTCAACTACGGTGGGCGCGCGGAGATCGTCGATGCAGCCAAGGAGATCGCCCGCCGAGCGCAGTCCGGAACACTTCGGCCCGAGCAGCTGACGGAGAAGACGTTTGCCCAGTTCCTGGACGAGCCAGACATGCCCGATGTGGATCTGTTCCTGCGCCCCTCGGGTGAGAAGCGGACGAGCAACTTCCTGCTGTGGCAGTCCGCCTACGCCGAGATGGTCTACCAGAACACGCTGTTCCCGGACTTTACCAAGCAGAACCTGTACGATGCGTGCCTTGAGTATGCCCAGCGTGACAGGCGGTTCGGGGGGACGAAGTAATGCCCTCATCGAGGCAGATTCGTCGCTGGCGCAAGTATCTCGCCAACGAGCGCGCGGAGGCGCGGACGTACCGGGCGCTGGCGGAAAACGCGACGGGGGAGCAGCGCGATATCCTCTGCGCGGTGGCCGAGGCGGAGACCCGGCACGAGCGCTACTGGGAGGAGATGCTTGGCCCGTACGCGAAGAAGACGGTGCAGCCGAGCCTGGAGACCCGAATCCTCGGCATGCTCGCCCGGCGGTTCGGCTCGGTATTCACCCTCGCGCTGCTGCAGACAGCCGAACAGCGGCGGCCTTACGAGGACGACGCGGATGCAACCGAGCGACTGAGCGCCGATGAGAAGATCCACGCTGAGGTCGTCCGCGGTCTGGCGGCGACGGGTCGGGAGAAGCTATCGGGCAATTTCCGCGCGGCAGTCTTCGGTGCCAACGATGGCCTGGTCAGTAACCTGGCGCTGGTTATCGGCATGGTGGGCAGTGGCGTGAGCAACAACGTCATCCTGCTCACGGGCGTGTCGGGGCTTCTGGCCGGTGCGCTGTCGATGGCTGCGGGCGAGTTTGTCTCGGTGAGCTCGCAGAAGGAGCTTCTCGACGCTTCCACGCTCGATTCCTCTACCGCAAGCTCGGCCCTTCCAGCTTTGGACTTGGACGAAAACGAGCTGGCGCTCGTCTTCCGTGCCCGGGGGATGGATGCCGAGGAAGCAACCCGCTACGCCCACGAGGCGATTCAGCGCTCGAAGGCGCTACCAAGCGATGCAGAGGCTGATGTGTTTTCCGGTGTCGGCGGGCTGTTCGAGGCCCGCAGTTCGGAAGTCGTGGGAAGTGGCGCGGCAGCGGCAGCAGCAAGTTTCTGCTTCTTCGCACTGGGCGCGCTCGTGCCAATCCTTGCCTTCCTCTTCCCGCTGTCCACCGCGGTGGCCACGGTGCTCTCCCTCGTACTTGTCGGCGGGGCGCTCATGATTACGGGCGGGTTCGTCGGCGTCATGAGTGGTGCGAGCCCCATGAAGCGGGCGCTGCGACAGCTCGCACTCGGGCTTGGTGCCGCGGGAATTACCTATTTACTGGGGCTCGCGTTTAGTTTCGTGCTGTAGCAGCACAGGAGGGGCACAGGCCGAAAACCTCGGCGGTGTGGCTGGTGAGCGTGAAGCCGTGCGAACCGGCTTCAGCCCGCGCCCAGTCCTCCACGGGACCACCGGAGATCTCCACGGTCGTGCCACAGTTTTCGCACACGAGGTGGTGGTGATGATGTTCGTTGGCGCAGTGCCGGTACAACGCCTCACCGGAGTTGGTGTGCAGAACGTCGACCTCGCCGAGGTCGACGAGTGACTGCAGTGTGCGGTACACAGTGGTCAGCCCGACGGACTGTTTTCTTTCGGTGAGCTCCTCGTGGATGGTTTTGGCGGAGGAGAAGTGATCCATCGTCTGCAAGACGGCGACGATTGCCGACTTCTGTCGGGTTCTGCGCTGGCCAATCTTGGGCAGAGATGTAGAAGACTTCGCCGATGTTCTCATAAACGCCACTCCTTCACACGCGGTTCTGTGGGCAGTATAGACGAGTAGGGTTAGTGCTCCAGCTGACGGCAGGCCAGAATGATGGTGGCCGCGGTGTTGGAGCACAGGGAGTAAACCTTCTCACGGCCGACCCTGCGGCTGGTGACAATGCCAGCATCCTTGAGCACCTTGAGGTGCTGGCTGACCAGCGGCTGGCTGGCGCCGGTTTCCTTGACCAGCTCGTGGACGCGACGTTCCCCATCGGACAGGAGAAGGATGATCGTCAGGCGCAACTGCGAGTCGAGGGCGCGGACGGTGGTGAGGATGTTTTCCTGTTGGTCTTCGGTCACCGTAATGCGGGACAGGATTGTTGACGGGTCGACGAGCTCGTAGCGACCAGAGGAATCCGGTACGACAACCTGCACGCGGGGAGAAGCGGTGAAATCATTGTCCATGATGAGGGTCCCTCTTTCCTCGTACGCCGGTACGACAGGTTTGCGTTGATTTATATACGGTTCTATATGCGTTCTCTAATTGGTCCGAGCAGCGTAGAAAAGAACGGGGTGGCTTAACCATCCTTTCCGCTTTCATTAAACCTTATTGGCTATATGTATGCTGGCCAAATATAGTGTCTAGCCCACCCGTACAGGGCTAATATGCAACAAGTCTTATTAGATGCTTGTGTGTAGCATTGTTTTCAACCAATGAATTGATGAATTTATTCCCTATCGAGCCCGGGGATCTACCGGGGTGTCAGTGCGAGTGGGTGCGACCGGGTACTATGTGAGTACACGTAGACTTTGGGACTTTGGAAGGGAACGATATGGCTAAAGGGTCAGCAATCGATAGTGTGGTCAACCTCTGTAAACGTCGCGGGTTTGTGTACCCCTGCGGTGAGATTTACGGCGGTACCCGGTCCGCATGGGACTACGGCCCGTACGGCGTAGAGCTGAAGGAAAACCTCAAGCGTCAGTGGTGGCGTACGATGATCACCTCCCGCCCGGACACGGTGGGCATTGACTCCTCCGTCATTCTTCCGCGTCAGACGTGGGTTGCCTCCGGACACCTCGAGGTCTTCCACGATCCGCTGGTGGAATCCCTCTACACGCACAAGCGTTACCGCGCCGATCACCTTCTGGAGGCCTACGAGGAAAAGCACGGCCACCCGGCCCCCAACGGCCTGGCTGATATTAATGACCCGGAGACTGGCCAGCCCGGTAACTGGACCGAGCCCCGCGATTTCTCCGGCATGCTGAAGACGTTCCTTGGGCCTGTCGACGACGAGGAGGGGCTCCACTACCTGCGCCCCGAAACCGCCCAGGGTATTTTTGTGAACTTCAAGAACGTTCTCACAACGTCCCGCGCGAAGCTGCCGTTCGGTATTGGCAACATCGGCAAGAGCTTCCGCAATGAGATCACCCCCGGTAACTTCATCTTCCGTACGCGCGAGTTTGAGCAGATGGAGATGGAGTTCTTCGTCAAGCCTGGCGAGGATGAGAAGTGGCACCAGTACTGGATCGATGCCCGCCACAAGTGGTACACCGACCTCGGCATTAACGACGAGAACCTGCGTCTGTACGAGCACCCGAAGGAGAAGCTGTCCCACTACTCCAAGCGGACGGTAGATATCGAGTACGCGTTCGGCTTCCAGGGCTCCACGTGGGGCGAGCTCGAGGGCGTGGCCAACCGCACCGACTTCGACCTTGGCACCCACATGAAGCACTCCGGCGAGGATCTACGTTACTTCGACCAGGCCACCGGCGAGCGTTTCATCCCGTACGTCATCGAGCCCGCTGCCGGCCTCGGCCGCGCGATGATGGCCTTCCTCGTTGATGCGTACGACGAGGAAGAGGTGCCCAACGCCAAGGGTGGCACCGACACCCGCACGGTTCTCCGCCTCGATCCGCGCCTGTCGCCGGTCAAGGTCGCCGTTCTACCACTGTCCAAGAAGGACACGCTCACGCCGCTGGCCGAGGAGATCGCCCAGACACTGCGTGGCTACTGGAATGTCGATTACGATACGTCCGGAGCCATCGGCCGCCGCTACCGTCGACAGGACGAGATCGGCACGCCGTACTGCGTGACCGTCGACTTCGATTCCCTCGAGGATCACGCCGTGACCGTGCGCGACCGCGACTCGATGAAGCAGGAACGCGTGAAGATCGATGAGCTGGAGGGCTTCCTCGCCCAGCACCTCATCGGTTGCTAAACCAGAAAGGTTAGAATGGAACTGGAGTTTCGTCCACCGTCGAATGGGACGCTTGCGCTCTACCACGGCGACGAAAAGATAGCCGAATTCACCGACGGCAATGCGACGGTGGGGGAGGCGAAGTGGAGCCTGGACACACGCTCCACGGAGTTGAAGCGTACCGATACGCCGGACTGGGTGGCCACCACCAAGGATGGGGCAACGCTTGCGAAAGCCGATCGCCTCGATGTCCACGTCGGCAACACTGATTTTGTCCTCGATAACGAGGTGAAATCCGACTGGGTCATCCTCGATCCCGCGGGCGGGTACGTGGGCCAGTTCACCGGCGCGCGCCACGGCGTGCGCCAGCCGGTGGTCTCCTTCGAAAAGAAGCTGCCCACCGATCAGGCCGTGTTCCTGTCGTGGGTGGCCCGTGAGCTGCTCATGGCCTCGATGGTGCGCAAGACGGGGATTACCACGGGCGCGCTTATCGGACTGAGCATCCTCGGCATCATCATCGTATTATTCTAAAAGTATGGAGTTACACGAGCCGAGCTGGGTGTGGAGGGACAATAACCTCATTGATGCCCTTGGCACCCAGATGGCATCGGTTCGCGCCGACATCATCCACGTCGGTGACCAAAACATCCTCATTGAGGCTCTGGCCACCAACATGCACTTCAAGTGTCGCGCGACGACGAGCGACGGCGATATCTTCACCGTCTCCCAGCGGGGTTTCACCGTCACGCACCTCGATGCCACGTGCGGCGATCGCCACTACACGCTGGAGCGCACTTCCACCTGGAGGAAGGTGCGGGGGATCGCTAGCTCCACCGGAGATGTCTACGCCTACGTTCAGCCTCGGGCGAACGGTCGGGTGGAGGTTCACGACGGTCCGTGCGTGGACGACATTCCGCTCCTCGATGCCGTTTTCTTGACGTGGGTGTGTGTGCTTGTCGACGCCAACGTCCGTCACCCAAGGATGTAAAATAAAGGAAGACCACGGCTTTCGCCGTGGTCTTTTGCTGTTTTAGAAGCGGCCACCCCAGGAGCCGCCACCGCCGCCGCCACCGAAGCCGCCGCCAAAACCACCGCCACCACCGAAGCCGCCGTTGAGCATGGAGCCGAGGAGGAGACCGGTGAAGAGGTCGCTGCCACCACCGCCACGCCGGTTTTGCATGGAGCGCTGGTAGTCATTGAAGTCCCGCTGTGCTGCCTGCAGCGAGCGCTGGGCGAGCTGGCCCGCCTGGCTTGCCAAGGGGAGTGCCTTCTTCGGGTCGGACTGGCCCACGGACATGGCCTTCGCCAGTGTCTGCTGTGCCTGCGCCAGAAGTGTGCGTGCACGCGACCCGATCACCCGGCCACGCGTGGCGATGAAGTCTTCCGCCTGCTGCACGGTCGCCTGGGAGGAGCGCAGCGTCTGGTTCAGAAGCTGCATGTTGCGCTCGTTGGTGGCCTTCACCTCGCGCAGCGTGTCGATAAGCGCATCGAGCTCCGCGTCGATCGAGGTCAGCGACGTGTAGGCAGCCAACGGGTCGGTGTTGTACGTCGATGTGGCCTCTGTAAGCACGCCGGATGCCTTAGCGGCCAGGCCGGTTGCCTCGGCGCTGGAGCTCAAGCCGCGCAGCTCGTCGATTTCGCCCGCCACCTCGTCGCGGATGGAGGCGAAGTTGTCGGTGGCCAGCCGCAGGTTGTCCTCACCGTGTTCGACGGCGGTGAGAAGCTCGTCTGCCTTGGCGATGGCCTCCTCGGCGCGTCGAATAGCAGTGATGAGACCGCCCTGGGAACCGGCCGGCTGGTCGGCGATGCCCCGTGCTTCGTCCGTCGCTTTCTCCGCCTCGCCAAGAGCCGCCTCAGCGAAGTCGGGGTTCTGAGCAATGGATTCCAGAGCCTGCGCGCCGTGGTTGGCCTCCATCGTGCTCAGCGTCTCACGGGCTGCCGGAAGCCTCCGGTGGAGATTGACCACCTGAGCCGACAGATTAGCGACGACGTTATCGGCATTGAGGATGGTATCGCGCATGGAGCGGAACTCGTCCTCCTTCTCCTGCAGCGCCTCGTTGGCCGTGCCACAGGAACTGACGATCTCCACGAGCATCGCCCGACGCTCCTCCTCGGATTCGGGGATCGCATCGGTGAGGCGCTCCTGCAGCTGGAAGGCGTGGCGAAGCGTGTTGTTGGCGTTATTCATTGCGCGGGTAAACGGGCGGGTGCGTTCCCCACCGAACTCCGCCTGGGCGAGCTCCAATTCCTTCTTGGATTGGCGGACTGCTTCATCCGTGCGAACCAGAACATCGGAAGCAAGGTCGGTAAGGACGGGCGTCGGCAAGCTAGAAAGCCTGCCCACATCCGACGGCGAGATTTCGCGGGCATCCTTCGCCATCGCCTCGGTCTGCTTGCGACGGTTCTTTTTGCCCCGGCTGGCCATGACTGCACCGCCACCGACGGCAACAGCACCGCCGCCCAGCAGCCACCACAGGCCCGAACCGTCCGAGGAACCCCCGGCGAGGACTTCGCCGGCGCCGAACCAGTCTCTGTTAGATAACGCACCCGTCGCGTTTGACTGGATGGACGATACCGTCGAGGACGGCCAGTCCGCACCGTACTTCATGCCCACGGTGCGATCCTCCACGCCGACGACGAAAATAAGGACGTTATCGCCACCGCCGGTCTCAAACAGCTGCGTTGCAGCCTGCTCCCCGGACATTCCGCCCAGGTCCTTTTCCAGGACGTAAAACGGGACCAGGCCCGTCTCGGACGTAAACTGGCTAAATTTATCGTTCAGACTCGCCTTCTCGTCCGCCGACAAGACGCCGGCATTATCCGTCACACGATCGGTGAGCTGCTGCGTTTGCACCTGGGCTGTTGCCGGGAGGACGAGAAGGGCGCTGGGCGCGCCGACCAGCAGGGCGGCGGAAGCTAATACGGTTCCTACTAAGCGTTTCATAGCACCCACAGTACCGCGTGACAGGTAGACTTAGCGGTTATCATGTACACCTACGACGCGTTCGACCAGGAGCGGTACGTCACGGAAGAGCCCAAAAGAAGTGGCCTTCCCGGTACCACAGCGGATTACCGGTCCGTGTTCTCACGCGACCGCGCCCGCGTGCTCCACTCCGCAGCGCTTCGTCGTCTCGCAGATAAGACGCAGGTGGTGGGGCCCCGCGACGGAGACACCCCGCGCACCCGCCTCACCCACTCCCTCGAGGTAGGCCAGATCTCCCGTGGCATCGGGGAAGGCCTCGGCGTGGACGGCTCGCTCGCCGAACTCGCCGGTCTCTGCCACGACATTGGTCACCCGCCGTTCGGGCACAACGGGGAAGTAGCACTCAACGAGCTCGCCGCCGACTGCGGTGGCTTCGAGGGAAACGCCCAGACGCTGCGCATCCTCACCCGCCTGGAACCGAAGGTCATGGATCACGGCCTCAACCTGTCTCGTGCTGCCCTCGACGCGGCCATCAAATATCCGTGGACGGCGCAGGGGCACCGCAAATACGGCGTGTACGAGGACGATCTACCTGTCTTTGAGTGGGTGCGTAGCGGCATCGACAGCGAGGAAAGATCTATCGAGGCGCAGATCATGGATGCCTCCGATGACATTGCCTATTCCGTCCACGACGTGGAGGACGGCATCCTTGCCGGCCGCATTGACCTGCGCGTCCTGGGGGACCTGGTGGAACTAGCTGCCCTTGCTGATAAGGGGGCGACGATGTTCGGCGGGGATCCCGAGTCGCTCGTGGAAGCCGCTGCGAGCCTGCGCTCCCTTCCTGTCGTCGCCGAGGCCACGCTTTTCGACGGCTCGTTTTCCGCGCTCATCGCCCTCAAACAGATGACGAGCGAGCTCGTCGGTCGCTTCGTCGGTGCCGTCATCACCGCCACCCGCGAATTCAACGGTGACGCGCCCCTCGGCCGCCACCACGGCACGCTCATCATCCCGCCCAGCATCGATGCCGAGATTCGGCTGCTGAAAACCCTCGCCGTCCTCTACGTTATGGAATCGCCCACCCACCTCATGCGGCAGGACATCCAGCGCGAGCGCGTCGCCATGGTGTACGAGTACCTTCTCGGCGGGGCACCGGGCACCCTCGACCCGGCGTTTGCCACGTGGTTTACCGCAGCAGAATCAGATGCGGCCCGGCAACGCGTCATCATCGACCAGATTGCATCCATGACCGAATCCCGGCTGGAGCGCATCGCCCGCGAGGGCGCGGAGTACAACTCCTTTTACAGTTAGTCTTCTGCGTCGGGGATCTCACAGAAGCTGTCGTAGTGGTCGCCCGTGTAGTACCACGTGTCCGGATCCGTTTTCGTCCCGCCGCCGACGACAATGCGCCGCTCTCCACGGTGCCCGAGACCCGGCGTGGGGACGGTGAACTCCCGGTAATACTGTGAATTCTCCTTGGGCAGCCGGTTTTGGTAGTTGCCAAAGTGGGTGTTGTCGTCGCCGGGGAAGGCATACGGCCCGCCACTTTCAATCGAATCGGCCACGCTACGGGCCTCGGCGGGAAGAGTATCGATGGGGCAGACAGCACCACCGGACGGGGCATTCTGTGGCTGCTGTTGTTGGTTGCCATTCGTGGTCAGATCGATGCCGAAGTAGGCCGCCACGACGGCGACCAGGAGACCAAGAATCCACGAGCCCTTCCTCACCCGGCCTATTGTAATGTGGGGGTAACAACTGGTTGTAATCGGAGGTTTCATGGCGCGCGGACGAATTCCCGAAGAGGATATCGACTATATCCGGGAAAACACTCCTATCGAGGACATCGTGGGGGAGTATGTTCAGCTCAAGCCGGCCGGTGCCGATTCCCTCAAGGGCCTGTCGCCGTTCAAGGACGAAAAAACACCTTCCTTCCACGTGCGCCCCAACCACGGCTACTTCCACGACTTCTCCTCCGGTGAGGGTGGCGATGTGTTCAGCTTCCTCATGAAGCTCGAGCACCTTACCTTCCCCGAGGCCGTCGAATACTGCGCCGACAAAATTGGCTACCACATCAACTACCAGGGTGGCGGCACGGGCACGCGCGAAAAGGCCGGTACGCGCCAGCGTCTCGTGGCCATCAACACCGAGGCCCACAAGTTCTTCGTCGACAAGCTTGAGGATCCGGAGGCCGAGCGCGCCCGCGAGTTCCTCACCGGGCGTGGGTTTACGGCCGAGCACGCGCGCCACTTCGGCTGCGGTTACGCGCCGGGTGGCTGGGACACGCTCACCAAACACCTTCTAAGGATGGGTTTTTCCGCCGAGGAATTGGAGGCCGCCGGAGTCACCTCTATGGGGCGACGCGGGCCCATCGACCGTTTCCACCGGCGGCTTATCTGGCCGATCAAAAACCTCGCCGGTGACGTCATCGGCTTCGGCGCGCGCAAGCTATACGACGACGACAAGCTCGGCAAATACCTCAACACCCCCGAGACGATGCTGTACAAGAAGTCCAAGGTGCTCTTCGGCATCGACCTCGCCAAGCGCAACATCGCCCACGGCCACCAGGCCGTTGTCGTCGAGGGCTACACCGATGTCATGGCCATGCACGCAGCCGGCATCACCACCGCCGTCGCCAGCTGTGGCACCGCCTTCGGCGAGGATCACCTGCAGCTCATCCGTCGCCTCATGCTCGACGACCGCACCTTCCGTGGCGAGATCATCTACACCTTCGACGGTGATGAAGCCGGCCAAAAAGCCGCCATGCGGGCCTTCGAGGGCTCCCAGGAATTCTCCGGCTCCAGCTTCGTTGCCGTCGCCCCCGGAGGGATGGACCCCTGCGAGCTCCGCCAGGATAAGGGCGACGCGGCTGTTCGCGACCTCATCGCCCGCCGCATGCCGATGCTCGAATTCGTCGTGAAAACCGTGCTCAAGCAGTACGATGTCGGCACCATCGAAGGTCGCCTGCAGGCCGTCCGCCGCGTCGTCCCCATGATCGGTGCCATCAGGGATCCCGCCCTGCGCTCCCAGTACGCCCTCCAGCTGTCCGGGTGGGTCGGCTGGCTCAACGAGGACGAGCTAGCCCGTATGGTGGAAGACGCTTCTCGACGCCCGGCCGCAGCCCCCCGGACCCCCGCTCGTGGCCCAGCGCCCCAGCCCACCCCCACCACCGTGCTTCCCGACCCCCGCGACCCTGCCCTGTGGCCCCAGCGCGAATCCCTCAAAATCGCCCTTCAGGCACCCGACCTCGCCGGTCGCGCCTTTGACGAGCTCGACCCCGAAGGCTTCTTCCACCCCGTCTACCGCCAGGTTCGCGACGCGATCGCCGCTGCCGGTGGAGCCAGCGCCGGCGATGGAAAGGCAGGATGGATCGCCGCCATCACCGATGCCATCGTCGACCCGGCCGTGAAAAACCTCGTCTCGGCGCTGGCCGTCGAGGCGATCCGCACCGACGCCGACCACTTTGAGGCCTACATGGATGGGGCGTTTGCCCGCCTAGAGGAAGGTGTGGTGGCCAACCAAATCTCCAACCTGAAAGCCACCCTGTCCCGCACGCGCCCCTCCGATGACCCGGAGGCCTACAACGCGATGTTCAGCGACCTGCTCGTTCTCGAACAGGTTCGGCAAGAGCTCGTCGACAGGGCAATGGGAAGGTAAGACATGAAGTCACCGATTCCGCACTACCTCACCCGCATTCTCGATGCCGTCCGCGACTTGGACGCGGGAGAACCCGCCGACTACATCCCTGCACTTGCGAAAGTGGACACCTCTCGCCTCGGCCTCGCTGTGTGCACGACGACGGGACGCAGCTACCATGTCGGCGACGATGCCCCCTTTTCCATCCAGTCCATCTCCAAGCCGTTCACCTACGCCCTGGCACTCGAGGAATCCGGTTTCGACGCGGTGAGCAGCATCGTCGGCGTGGAACCGTCCGGAGACGCGTTCAACGAGCTGTCGTTGGAGGAGGACGGCCGGCCCATGAACCCGATGATTAACGCCGGAGCCATCGCCGTCAACCAGCTCATCAATGGCTCCGGCTCCAGCGTGTCCGACCGAACCGAGAAAATCCTCGCCTTCTTCTCGGCACTGGCCGGCAGGGAGCTCACCATCAACACCGAGATTGCCCAGAGCGAGCTGGACACTGCCGACCGCAACTTCGCCCTCGCCCACATGCTCCACTCCTTCGGGATCGTGGAGGACGACCCCCACGACGCCGTCGTCACCTACGTGCACCAGTGCGCCATTAACGTCACTGTCGCCGATCTCGCCGTCATGGCGGCAACTCTTGCCAGTGGCGGGATCCAACCGGTGACCGGCGAACGCATCATCGGCGTGGAAGCCGCGCGCATCGCCCAATCCGTCATGACCTCAACGGGCATGTACGACTACGCGGGGCGCTGGATGACGATGGTCGGCATCCCCGCCAAATCCGGCGTGTCCGGTGGTCTCATGGGGACGCTACCTGGGCGCATGGGGATTGCAACGTTTTCCCCCAACCTGGACTCCACCGGTACGTCCGTGCGTGGCAGGGAGGCGTTTGCCTACATGAGTAAGCACATGGACCTCCACCTGTTGCAGGGTAACAACTACCGCGTGCCCGGTGTGCGCTCCATCCGTGAAGAGCACGACCAGACCGTCATCACCCTGCAAGGCTTTGTGAACTTCACCGTTGCCGAGGAAATTTCTGCCACGCTTGTCCGCGAAGCCCCCGATTCTTCGCGCGTCATCCTCGACGTGTCCCGCGTGACGGGTTTTAACGCGATTGGCCGACAGGTGGTGAAAGAACAGCTTCGCCGCATCCGCGAGGAGGGCGCCGAAGTTGTGCTGTACGACCCCGAAAACCGGGTCACCGACATGGAATACTCAGACGGCACCCGGATGGATGAGGTAGATACCCTCTAGTCGTCGTCCTGTTCCAGGATTTGGTTTCCATCCTCCGTGCGAAGGTTCTTCACCTCGCGCATCCGCGGGTTCGGATCGAGACGGTTAGCCAGGGCAGTGCGCCCAGCCTTGACAGCATTCTGTGCGACGGGGGAGTTCACGGCGGCGGTGTAGGCCCGCTTGATCTGGTCGAAGCGCTTCCTACCCGCCTTGGTGCCGAGGACGTAGCCTGCGGCCGCACCAACAACAAACTGAATCATGCCCACTACTGTACCGTTACCGCATGAAAAAACACCGGGTGGCTAACCACCCGGTGTTTTGGGGTGGGGCTACTCGGGCTCGAACCGAGGACCAACGGATTATGAGTCTGCTGCTCTAACCGACTGAGCTATAGCCCCGCCATAAAGTATATAGTCCGCCACCTATAACCCAGAAATTTCCTTCCTGCCAGGCGATTTGCTCAAAACGAGGGTATCCCGTTATAGTTTATCAACGTTGCAAGGAAGCAATATTCCTCCATAGCTCAGTTGGCAGAGCATTCGACTGTTAATCGAAGGGTCACTGGTTCGAGCCCAGTTGGAGGAGCGCTTACAGCCCAGGTCTTTACGGTCTGGGCTTTTTCTCGTTATGATGAACCACTGTGTCATCTGTGGATCCAATGATTACCAACTTGTATTCCACCCTCGACCTCATTGGGGTGCTTCTCAACGGGATAATTGGCGGCGGCATCGCCCGCCGACTCGACCTCGATTTCATGGGAACCCTCTTTCTCGCCGTTTTTACCGGCCTGGGTGGAGGAATGATCCGCGATACCCTCATGCAGGTTGGACCGCCCGTCGCCATTGCCGAACCCATCTACATGACGATGGCCCTTATCGGTGGCTTCATCTCCCTGTTCATTAACACGGAGGGGCGCTGGTGGGTGCGCATCAAAAACCACGGCGATGCCCTCGTCCTCGGAGTGTGGGCCGTCGCCGGTTCCACCAAAGCCCTCACCTACGGCCTTCCCTGGCAGTCCGCCATCGCCCTTGGCTTCATCACGCCCATCGGTGGGGGCATGCTTCGCGACATCGCCATCGGCCAAATGCCCTCCATCTTCGGTGGTCGCACCCTCTACGCCGTCCCCGCCTTCCTCGCCTCCTGCACCATGGTCGGGTTCCATTTCCTCGGTTACAATGCCGCCGGCATGATCGTCGCCGCCCTCGTCGGTTGGCTGCTCACCTCCATTAGCTATTGGCGAGGCTGGATTGTACCCACGCAGATTCGTGTCCCCGGATCCCGCAGCGTCATGGTGTGGACCCGCCGTGCGGGCCAAAAGACAGTACGTGAGGTGGATCCTCTTCTTCGCCGCATTAATGGCCTTCGGCACAGTACGGAGCAAGCCTTGCGAAGTGCGCGAAAGCGCAAGTAAACCCTATAGACAAAGTGGTTCATATTGACTAAACCGATTGGTGCGGTCTAGTGTCAAGGAGTCATATCAACGAAACGACCCTGAAGGAAGAACATGACCACAACAACAAAGGCGGATTCGGCTCCACAACAAAAGTCGAACCCCTTTACCAGTTTCGCAGCCCAGGTGATTTACGGCCTCATCATCGGCCTCATCCTGGGCTTTATCGCCCGCTCTTTTTCCATTGAGTGGCTTGCGTCCACGCTGACTGCCGTGGGCTCCGCGTATGTCACCCTCCTGAAGGTGCTTATCCCACCGCTGGTGATCACGGCGGTTCTTACGTCCATCGCGAACCTGCGCCAGGTGACCAACGCCGCACGTCTTGCCTGGCAGACCCTGCTCTGGTTCGCCATTACGTCCCTCGCCGCCGTCATTGTGGCTATGGTTGTCGCGCTCGTCTTGAAGCCGGGCGTGAACACCACCGTGGATCCGTCCGCCGCGGCGACCCCGTCGAGCCAGGGCTCGTGGCTGGGCTTCTTGCAGTCCATCGTCCCGAGCAACATCTTGGGTCTTACCGCGAGCGCCAGTGATTCCGGCGTGTCGCTGAACTTCAACATCTTGCAGATCCTCGTTCTATCCATCGCTTTTGGTATCGCTGCCATTCAGGTGGGGAAGAAGGCTGAGCCCATCTTCGAGCTCTCGGCCAGCGTTCTAGAAGTTATCCAGAAGGTGCTGTGGTGGGTCATCCGCCTCGCGCCGATCGGCACCGCTGCGCTCATTGGCAAGGCCGTTGCCACCTACGGTTGGGAAGCACTGACGTCCCTGGGTATGTTCGTTGTTGCCATCTACGTCGGTCTGGCGCTTGTGATGTTCGTTATTTACCCGCTCGTCCTGAAGGGGAACGGCCTGTCCGTCGCCCAGTTCTTCCGCAAGGTGTGGCCACTGACCTCCCTCGGTTTCGTCACCCGGTCGTCCATGGGCGTCATGCCGGTGACGGAGCGCACGACGGTCGAGGCACTCGGTGTCCCGCGCGCGTACGCGTCGTTCGCTGTGCCGCTGGGGGCGACGAGCAAGATGGATGGTTGCGCCGCTGTCTACCCGACGATCGCCGCTATCTTTGTGAGCCAGTTCTACGGCATCCCGCTGACGATCATGGACTACGTCCTTATCGCTTTCGTGTGCGTCATTGGTTCCGCTGCCACGGCTGGCACGACGGGTGCCACGGTGATGCTCACCCTGACGCTGTCCACCCTCGGTCTCCCCCTTGAGGGTGTGGGGCTTCTCATCGCTGTCGATTCGATCATCGATATGGGGCGCACGGCAACGAACGTGACGGGCCAGGCTCTCGTCCCACTCATCGTGTCTCGCCGCGAGAAGGTCCTCGACCGCACTGTTTTCGACGACGACAACCAGAGGATCAGCGCTAACATTTAGGCATGATCGATTTTTCCCGCTGGCCCTGTGATACCGTCGCCGCTGCCTCGCTATCCGGCTCATCCTTCGGGGACACGTCCGCCGTGTTCGAGCTGGCGAGCGTGACGAAGCTCCTGTCTGCTTACGCCACGCTCGTCGCCGTCGAAGAAGGGGTCTTTAGCTTGTCGACGCCCCTCGGTCCCGAAGGTTCAACCGTCCGGCACCTTCTGGCGCACGCCTCCGGGCTCTCCCACGACGACCTCACCGAGCAGAAGCCGGTGGGGGAGCGTCGCATCTATTCCTCCTCCGCCTACGCCCTGCTGGGTGAGGAGATTACACGGCTTACCGACATCCCCTTCAGGCAGTACGCCCGTGAAGCCGTTTTAGAGCCGCTGGGAATGGCCAACACCGACATTTATGGCAACCCTGGTTTTGGTGGCCGCTCAACCGTTGACGATCTCCTTCGCTTCATGAAAGAGATCGTGTCCCCGAAGGTGCTGCACCCCTCCACTCTTGAGGATGCCACCACAATTCAATTCCCGGAACTCAACGGGATTGTCCCCGGTTACGGCAACTACAAGCCGTGCCCATGGGGCCTAGGTTTTGAAATCAAGGGGGAGAAGAATCCACACTGGACTGGCCCCTCGATGCCGGCGGATACGATCGGCCACTTCGGCCAAGCCGGCACGTTCGTGTGGGTGCACCGTCCGTCGCGGCGGGGCGTGGTGGTCCTGACGGATCGCGCGTTTGGCGATTGGGCCAAGCCTCTGTGGATGGATACCAACGAGGCCATCTGGACCGCAAACTCTTAACCTGACCTTGAAAGACCGGGGGGTTAAGTGGTTGTTGAGGGTTGCGGGCCGAAAGTTATTCGCGTGACAATTGTGTCAATCCGAGGCCGTTGGGGAAGACGAACCTCGTCTTAGCGCACCGCTTACTTCAGGCGTTTGGCGCTCACTTTTCGACGACGATGACAAGGTTTTCCCATGACTAACGCACTCCGCCTCCCGCACCTCGCACCCGCGACCCACAGCACTGCTTCACTTCGGCTCACCGCCGTCCCATCCCGTGCCCGAAGGAGGGTCGAGGACACCCTCGTCGAGTGCCTCCCCGCACCGTCCCAGATCACCGATTACGCAACAGATCCTCTTTATGCCGAGTGGTTCACGCAATGGCAGCGAACACCCGGGCAGCGCCGTGCAGTTGATTGCACCCAATTGCTAACCGGTAGCCCCGAAGAGTTGGGGGAGCTCCGCCTCCGCCTCGAAGAGCTGTCTTGCACGTGGGGCTTTGATGTCGACATGGTGATCGTCGACTAGATCTGTAAAAGGGCATGCCGATAGCCCCGCCGTGGCGGGGTCGGCGAAGAACGACCTACTCGAGCCCGAGTTGTTTCAGTGCGATGCTACGCCCCGAGTACTGCACCCCGTAGTTGACGTTGGGTCGGATGTGCTCGTCGTGGGGTGGTTTGCGTCCTGCTCTGCCGTGTTCGTCGCGCCCGAGCCATCCGTTTTCCTGTTTCCCAGTGGTGTAGCGATCGTCATCGTTGTAGACGTTGTGTGGTTTGCAGGCGAGCAGTATATTCTGCGCGTCGGTTTTGCCACCGTCCTTGAAGGCGATGGAGTGGTGCGCTTGGGAGTAAAGCGCGAGTTCGTGACACCCGTCGGCGGCGCAAAAGATTTGATCCATGACGAGAGCGGAGCGAATCTCCTTGCTGGCGAGCCGTTCGTTTTCCAGAAGGTAGTGGCAGCCGATGTTGCCGTGGCCGTCGTAGACGGTGACGTAGCCGAAGTCCCGAAGGTGGTAGTCGGCGATGTCATCGCCGGACAGGACATCGCCGTCGGTGGTGACGAACTTGCCATCGCCGACGTAGGTGGTGCCTGGGGCGCTGACGATGAACGCGGGGACGATGGACAGGTCCCAGCGCCCGTCGCCGTCGGTGCCTGAAGTAACGTTGAGGAGTCGCTGCAAGCCGATGGCATTTTTCAGCGCCGGTGACTTTTCCTTTTCTTTGTCGCCGGGCCACCATTTCCGTACGAGGGCTTCGAAGCGTTCCATGTGTGCGCTGGGGAGGGCGAGCTGCGCGTAGCGCGTGCCCGTTGCGTCCTCGTGCCTGGAAAAAAGGAGGCTGCAGCGTGGCTTTTTGGGCTTGTTGCCGGCGACGACGGTCTGCGCGTAGCGCTTGAGTTCGTCGGCGGTCGGTTCCCGTCGGGCGTCGGTGGGGCGCGTTGCGTAGGCGACGAGCGCCTCCCGCACCCCTTCGGGGTCGGTGGTCTTGTTCATCGCCTGGGAGATGATCTGTAGCTTTTGGATCGATAGCTTGTCGACGCGCCGTTCAAGCTCGGTACTTATCTCCCGCCAGTTTTTGGCTGCGGCGATAAGGCTACCCGCCGTGGTGGTGAGTAACCCGAGCTCGTCGGCAAGCGCCCGCGCGGGGTCTTTCACCCCCTCGGTAAAGGAGTCAACAGCCCGAAGAAAGACGAGCCCTGAAGGTAACAGTTCGTTCATGTCTGCGAGCGTAGGGAGCACACAACACGACCGCGAATGGGGCCGAAAAATCTGTGGATAACTGTTGCCGTGGGGAAAGCTATCCACAGAAACGTGGGGCTATGTTGCGGAGGGGGACGGTGAGATGTAGGAAACGAGGTCCCCGACCGTCGACAAGCGAGAAAAATCTATCGTATCCGAGCGCACACCGGTGGCCTCCTCCAACCGGACGGCGAGTTCCACAAAGCCCAACGAGTCGATCCCGAGATCGGCGAGTGCCTCGTCGGCGGAGACATCGCGGTCTGCAACAGCGGAGAGGACGTCGTATACGTTTTTCGTATCGGCCATGGTTTCCTCCTATACTCTCCCATCGAATAGTTAAGCCAGTTACTACAAAAGGACATTGTACGGTGGAGATCTTCGATTCGGTGAGGACACTGTGGACGCGCCTGACTAAAGGCAAGGAACAAAAGGCGCAGAAGCTTTCAAATACGGAGCGCCCCGGCCTCGTCGGTGTCACCCACGAGGGCGTCCTCGACCGCGACGGTTGCCACCTGGTGTACAAGGAGATCGGCCCGCAGGATGCACCCGTCACCGTCGTGCTCATCCACGGCTTCACCCTGGCTGCCGACAGCTTCTTCATGGAGACCGACTATCTTCGGGCAGAATTCCCGAATGTCAAAAGTCTGCTCATGGATCTGCGTGGGCACGGCGAAACCGGCGAGATGCCGGCGGACATGCTCACCATCGACGCGTGCGGTGACGATATTTTGGCGCTCATCCGTGAACGTAGCCCGCACTCGAAGATCATCTTCGTCGGCCACTCCATGGGGGGCCTCATCGCACTCAACGCGCTGAAGAAGGCCCCGGACAACGTCGCAGGACTCGTTCTCATCGCCTCGTCGATCGAATCCTTGTCCTCGCAGGGGCTGCCACAGGTCCTTGCCTCGCCGCTGGCAGACAAGGCACAGGAAGCCGTGGAGTTCGCGCCGGGGGACGCGCAGAAGGTGAAGGATGCGTTGGCCACCGTCCTCGCGCCGGCCCTGTCCGCCACGGTATTTAAGCGCAACGGCACGGACTATAACCTCGTCGAGTTCCACGCCTCGATGATCGACCACACTCCGCTGGAGACTTTCGTCGGCTTTTTCGACGATCTGCAGGAGCACGACGAGCTTGATGCTGCCCCCTCCCTTCAGGGAGTTCCCGGCTACATTCTCGTGGGCAAGAAAGACGATGTTACGCCCGAGTCCCAGGCCGACAGGATTAAGGAACTGTGGCCGCAGGCGCAGGAAATGCGCTTGGACAAGGCGGGCCACATGCTGATATTAGAAACCCCCGATGCCGTTAACAAGGCGATCGGGGATCTCGTGAGGGGTGCCCTAGGGGCGACGGACCATTAGTGGTCCTGCGTGGCCCCCTGGTAGGTGGCCGTCGGATCCGTGATTTTCAGATCCTTTGCAGCCTGGACTGCTACGTCGCGGTCGATCTTTCCTTCGCGTGCCAGTGCGGTGAGCACGGCCACGGCGATGGACTCGCCGTCGATGTTGAAGTAACGGCGGGCACCTTCGCGGGTGTCGGAGAAGCCGAAGCCGTCTGCACCGAGGACGGTGTAATCGCCGGGGACCCACTTGCGGATGCCGTCGGGAACGGCGCACTCGAAGTCGGAGACACCGATGTACGGGCCGTCGACCTTTTCCAGGACCTCGGTGACGAACGCCTTGTCCGCGTCCTTCGAGGGATCCCGCAGTGCTTCTCGATCCTTCGCGCGGCCGTCGCGGGCAAGCTCGCTCCAGGAGGTGACGGAGTACAGGTTGACACTCACACCGTAATCCTCGCGGAGGATGTCGCGTGCCTTGAGCGCCGACTGCATACCGACGCCGGAGGCTAGCAGGTTGGCTGACGGGCTGTCGCCGGTGGCCTTGTCGAAGAGGTAAATGCCCTTGTGCAGGCCTTCGACATCCAGGTCCTCGGGGGCTGCCGGCTGGTGGATCGGCTGGTTGTAGATGGTGATGTAGTACATCACGTTTTCGCCGTCCTCGGTGCCGTACATGCGCTCAATGCCGCGGGGGATGAGGTAGGCGAGCTCGTAGGCGAACGCCGGGTCGTAGGAGACGACGGCGGGGTTTGTTGAGGACAGGGTGAGGGAGTGGCCGTCCATGTGCTGCAGGCCCTCACCGGTCAGCGTCGTGCGGCCAGCGGTGGCACCGAAGAGGAAGCCACGCGCCATCTGGTCACCTGCGGCCCAGATGGAATCAGCCGTGCGCTGGAAGCCGAACATGGAGTAGAAGATGTACATCGGGATCATCGCGATGCCGTGGGTGGCATACGAGGTGCCGGCGGCGATGAACTCGGCGACGGAGCCGGCCTCGTTGATGCCCTCATGCATGATCTGGCCGTCGACGGCCTCGCGGTAGCTGAGCATGAGGTCATCGTCGACAGGCACGTACTGCTGGCCGAGCGGGTTGTAGATCTTCAAGGTGGGGAACCACGAGTCCATGCCGAAGGTGCGAGCCTCATCGGGGATGATGGGCACGAACCGCTCGCCAAGCTTCTTGTCGCGCATGAGGTCCTTGAAGATGCGAACCACGGCCATGGTCGTAGCGACCTTCTGCTTGCCGGAGTCCTTCATGTGCTTCTTCAGGGTCTCCGGGGCAGGAACCTCAAGGGGTTCGTAGCGGTGGCCACGGCGCTCCGGCAGGAAGCCACCGAGTTCCTTGCGTCGCTCGAGCATGTACTTGATAGAGGGGTGGTTCGGGCCCGGGTTGTAGTACGGGGGCTCCTTCGGGTTTTTCTCCAGCTCTTCGTCGCTGATCGGCACGTGCTGCTTGGTGCGGAAGTACTTGAGGTCCTCCAGCGTCAGCTTCTTCATCTGGTGTGTGGCATTCTTGCCCTCGAAGTTGCGGCCGAGGCCGTACCCCTTAATCGTGTGGGCAAGGATGACCGTCGGCTGGCCCTTGGTCTCCAGCGCCTTCTTGTAGGCGGCGTAGATCTTGCGGTAGTCGTGACCGCCGCGGTGAAGATGCCAGATCTCCTCGTCGGTCATATTCTCTACGAGCTTAGCGGTCTCCGGTGTCTTGCCAAAGAAGTGCTCACGGACATAGGCACCGTCGTGTCCCTTGAAGGCCTGGAAGTCGCCGTCGACGGTGTGATTCATGAGCTTCACTAGGTTGCCGTCCGGGTCTGCCTTGAACAGGGCATCCCATTCACGGCCCCAGATTACCTTGATGACATTCCAGCCAGCGCCACGGAAGAAGGCCTCGAGCTCCTGGATAATCTTGCCATTGCCACGGACAGGGCCGTCGAGGCGCTGCAGGTTGCAGTTGATTACGAAGGTGAGGTTGTCGAGCTGGTTGGTGGCTGCGGTTTGGATGAGTCCACGGGATTCCGGCTCGTCCATTTCGCCGTCGCCGAGGAACGCCCACACGTGCTGTTCGGAGGTGTCCTTGATGCCACGGTTTTCCAGGTATTTGTTGAACCGTGCCTGATAGATGGCATCCATAGGCCCAAGTCCCATGGAGACGGTGGGAAACTCCCAGAATTCAGGCATACCGTGCGGGTGTGGGTAGCTGGGCAGTCCACCGTCCTTACGGGAAACTTCCTGGCGGAAGCCGTCGAGGTCTTCTTCCGTGAGACGCCCCTCAAGGAACGCGCGGGCGTACATCCCGGGGGAGGCGTGGCCCTGGAAGAAGATCTGGTCACCGCCACCGGGATGGTCCTTGCCGCGGAAGAAGTGGTTGAGACCGACCTCGTACAGTGGGGAGGCGCCGGCGTAGGTGGAGATGTGCCCGCCAACTTCGATGCCCGGGCGCTGTGCGCGGTGGACCATGATGGCAGCATTCCAACGGATCCAGCGGCGGTAATCCTTTTCGATGTCCTCATCGCCGGGGAATTCAGGCTCCAGCGAGGTGGGGATCGTGTTGACGTAGTCCGTGGATGTCAGTGAGGGCAGGGGTACGCGCTTCGCGGTGGCACGCTCCAGGAGTCGGAGCATGAGGAAGCGGGCGCGACCCATATCGTTGGTTTCCAGGAGTCCGTCAAGGGATTCGAGCCATTCGCGCGTTTCTTCGGGGTCGTCATCGTGGAGGTACGATGCGACACCGTCGCGGACGAGGACGTAGTTGCTGTCGTCCATCATGTTTTCTGCCATGGCGGGCTTATCCTCCTATGGGGTAAAAATGCTTTTGTTTTGATTTTACTTGTTAATCCTCCTCATCGCCGGGAATCATCTTTTCCAGCAGGCTTCCGTCCACGCGCTTGCGGATGAATCCGAACCACGCGATGGCCCACACAATGGCGAGAACGACGAAAGTGGAAATGGTGATCTTGCCTGCGGTGTCTTGCATCCACATGGCCACGATGATGAGGGCCAGGAAGGCGAGGGTGAGGAAGTTGGTGACCGGTGCCCAGAAAAGCCGGAATTCGGGGCGCTGAACCTCGCCGCGCTTGGCCTTGCGGACGAAAATCCAGTGGGACACCATGATGGACATCCACGTGCCGGCGATGCCAATACCGGCCAGGTTCATGACGATGTTGAAGGCATCGGTGGGGTAGATGTAGTTGATGAGCACGCCGATAAGTCCCAGGCCTGCGGTGATTGCGATGCCACCAGCGGGGACGTGGTTCTTGTTCATCTTGGCTGCGACCTTCGGGGCAGAGCCTGCGACAGCGAGGGACCGCAGGGTGCGACCGGTGGAATACAGGCCGGCGTTGAGGGAGCTCATCGCGGCGGTGAGAACAACGAGGTTCATGATGTCACCGGCGTGGGGGACACCGATGACGGAGAAGAAGGTGACAAACGGGCTCTCGTTGGACGAGTAGGCGTCGTAAGGCATGACCATGATAAGGAGGAAGACGGAGCCGATGTAGAACAGGGCGATGCGCCACATGACCGAGTTGACGGCCTTGGGCATGACCTCGCGGACGTTTTCTGCTTCGCCGGCTGCCACGCCGACCATCTCGGTGCCACCGAAGGCGAAGACAACACCGAGGGCGAGGGTAATCATCGGGGCGAAGCCCTCGGGGAAGAGACCACCGTTGTCGCGGATGAGCTGGATACCCGGGTCGTAGCCGGCGGTGGAGTTACCGGTGACGATGAAGATGATGGCGACGATCATGAAGATGACGATTGCCGCGACCTTAATGAGTGCGAACCAGAATTCGAGTTCGCCGAAGACCTTCACGGAAAGGAGGTTGAGGACGAACACAATGGCCAGCGCGCCGAAGGCGAGGATCCATTGCGGGATCGCGGTGAAGATGGACCAATAGTGAACGTATAGTGCGACGGCGGTGATGTCGGCCATGACGGTCACAGACCAGTCGAGGAAGAAGAGCCAGCCGGTGGCGTAGGCGCCACCCTCGCCCTGGAACTCGCGGGCGTAGGAGACGAAGGCGCCCGAAGAGGGGCGATAAATCGTGAGCTCGCCGAGGGCACGGATCATGAAGAAGGCGAATACGCCACAGAGGGCGTACGCGAAGGCGAGTGCCGGGCCGCCCATGGAAATACGGCCACCGGCACCGAGGAAGAGGCCTGTGCCGATGGAACCCCCAATGGCGATCATCTGCATGTGACGTGGTTTGAGGGCTTTGTTGTAGCCTGCATCAGCTTTATCAACATGCTGAGATAACGGAGATGTTATAATGTGCTCCTAATCATATAAACTACGGATAGTGTCACATTTATCTTAATCCCCTCTATCAGTGAACATTTTCTTGTGACAGTTGTTAAAACTTTCGTATGGTTCATGCATGTTTTCATGGAGAAATGGGGCAGTGGACGGTAGTATATAGTGCAATATTTGGTTTTGACTCTGTAGAGGAAGGTTTATTTCACGTGACAGATGGTCGCGAACAGGATTACGCACAGATCCTGGGGGCACGTCCCGGTTTTATTGTTCAGGAATTGGGCTGGGATGATGATGCTGATAGCAGTATCAGCGAAGCAGTCGAAGACGCTATTGGTGCGGACCTTGTAGACGAGGATACTGACGACATCTGCGATATGGTTCTGTGTTGGTGGCGCGAGGATGATGGCGATCTTGTCGACGGCCTCGTCGACGCAGTGCGCAACCTCTCGGATTCCGGTTGTATCTGGTTGCTCACCCCGGCAACGGGCACGGAAGGCACGGTGGAGCCCGGCATCATCGCCGAGTCCGCACAGCTCGCCGGTCTTGTGCAGACGGGTGCACAGCGGCTGGGCAGCTGGCAGGGCTCCTGCCTTGTACAGCGCGGAAACAAGCAGGCCAAGTAGTCGATTTCGGCGGGTGAACCCGTCCGTGCTACAGTTACCTCCACGCCGGCGCTTTTAGCTCAGTTGGGAGAGCATCTGGTTTACACCCAGAAGGTCACAGGTTCGAGCCCTGTAGAGCGCACGAGAAGATAACGCCACGTGTTTCCGCATCCGGAAGCAGGTGGCGTTTTCGTTTCAATCCGGGAAAGGACGGCCCTCGCGTGCGATGGGGGATCATTACAGGTTTTATTGCCGATAGGATCATCGGAGATCCGCAACGTCACCACCCGGTGGCGTACTTCGGCACGTACGCCTCGTTTTTGGAACGCCACCTGTACCGGGATTCGAAGGCGGCGGGTGTCGCCTTCACCGCGGCAGCGGTCATCCCGCCGACGCTCGTGGCGGCGTGCGCCCCAGCCGTGTTTCTCCCCGTCGCCGTGTGGGCATCGCTCGGCGGGACGACGCTGGAAAACGTCGGCAAGCAGGTGGCAGCAGACCTGGACAGGGACGATGTCGAGCACGCACGGACGTGGGTGCCCTGGCTGTGCTCCCGCGACCCCAAGTACCTCGACGGGGACGGGATCGCCCGGGCGACGGTGGAGTCCCTGGCGGAAAACACGTCGGACGCAGCCGTCGCACCGCTGGTGTGGGCGGGGCTTGCCGGCGTGCCGGGGGTCGTGCTGCACCGAGCGGCAAACACGCTCGATGCCATGGTGGGCTACAAAAACGAGCGGTACACGAACTTCGGGTGGGCATCAGCGCGTCTCGACGACATCCTGGGCTTCATTCCTGCTCGGGTGACCACGGCCATCCACCTCCTCTTCGCACCGAAGAAGAAAGAGGTGTGGCAGCGCGTTTACGCGGCTGCAAAAAACCACCCGAGCCCGAATGCGGGCTGGGTGGAAGCATCGGCGGCGGAAGCCCTGGGGGTGACCCTTGGCGGCCGCACTGTATACCCCTATGGGGTGGAGGAGCGCCCGCGGCTCGGCCACGGACTGCAGCCAGAGATCGCGACCGTGAAGAAGGCTGTCCGGCTGTCGCTCATCACACAGCTGGCTTCGCTGGCCGTTGGCGTGGTGCTTGCTCAGAAGCGGTCTTCGCGCCGGGCCTCGAACTTGGCGTAGGGGTTGCGTCGCTGCCCGCCGTAGCGGGAGCGCTGCGGCACAGGCGCAGTGTCGTCGTCATCCTCGTCGATATCGAGGTCTTCGTGCGACGGAATGAGGCCGTCCATTTCCTCTTGCTCCTCCTCGTCGCGCCGGCGCTCCTTCATTTCCATGCGGATGAAGTAGAGGAGGGCAAGCGGGGCACCGATGCCCATAGCGATCCACTGGAGGCCGTAGGAGAGGTAGGGGCCGCCGTCGAGCTTGGGAAGCGGGATGGCGTTGAGCACGCCGGGCTGTTTATCGGCGAGCTGGATGTAGCCGTCGGCAAGCTCGGTGTCGGTGAGCGAGGAGATCTGGGGCAGGTTGATGTCGAGGACATACTGGTGAGCGTCGTCGGCGTGGGGTTGGCGCCCGGAATCGGCCTCGCCGGGAAGCGCGTTGCCCTCAATCGTCACCGTGCCTGACGGGGCAGCGGGAATACTGGGGGTGCCGGAGTTTTTCTCCTGTGGCACGAAGCCGCGGTTCACGAGGTAGGCCTGCCCGTCATCCGCGCGGAAGACGGTAAGCACCTGGAAGACGGGGTTGCCGTTGACGGAGCGCATGCGAAGGACGACTTCCTTGTCCGGCTCGTAGGCGCCGGTTGCCGAAACCTGCCGCCAAGCCCCCTCCGCCGGCAGCGTGCCGCCGGAAAACACCTTGTCCACGGGGACGGGATCCGTGCGCAGTGCCGTGCGGATCTGGGTGTTTTGTTCGCTTTTAAACTCGTGTTTTCCTAGCTGCCAGGGCGCAAGCACGGTGATGGCAAAGTAGGAGAAGACAATAATGATGACCGCCGTGATAACCCAGCCGGGTTTGAAGAAGGTCCGCCAAATCTTTGAAGTGCTCACAGGCTCTTAGTCTAAGTGATTGGCGCACCACTCAAAAAGACCAGGCAGGGCAGCTTCGATTTGCGTGCGCGTGGTGGTGAATCCGCTGTGGCCACCGTAGTAGGGGTCGTCGATGGATGCGCCCCGGGGAGCAGCAGGATCGAAGGAGCGCAGCAGGCGAATCTTCGCAGGGTCTGCCCCCAGAGCGGCAAGGCTGCGGACGTGGTTGGCAGCAAGCGCGAGGATGAGGTCCGCGTCGAGGTGCTCGGAGGAGACTTGCTCAGCCCGGAGGTAGTTGCCGTCGATGCCTACCTTTTTCAGCTCCACGAGGGCGCGCATGTCGGCGTGCTGGCCGACGTGCCAGTCGCCGATGCCGCAGCTGGTGACGCAGACGCGCTTCTCGTTGTGCTCGGCAAGGTAGTCGTTGAATAGTGCCTCAGCCATGGGGGAGCGGCAAATATTGCCCGTGCACACGAAGGTGACGTGGAGGTTAGGCTTCGGACCAGTCATGCACATATTCCTTTAGCTCTTCGGGGGTGGCCACTACGTGGTGTGCCTCGCGGTGTTCTGTGGGGGTGCCGTATCCCCACTCTACAAGGACGGCGGGGATGGAAAACTCGCGCGCGCCTTCGATGTCGTGGATGCGGTCGCCAATGAGAAGCATTTCAGAGGTTTCTGCGGGGTGGGGGAGGTTGTCCAGGGCGTAGCGGATGACTTTTTCCTTGGTGCGACGCGGGCCGTCTTCCTGGGCTGCTGCGAGGAAGTCGAAGTATTCGAGCATGCCGAAGCGCTCGAGGCTCATACGGGCGAATTCTTCGCCCTTGCTTGTGGCGGTGAGAAGCTGGAATCCGGCGTCTTTTGCCCAGGAGAGAAACTCGCGCATGCCGTCGAAGGGGGTGGCGTTGGACCAGCCGTCGTCGCCAAAGTGGCCGAGGTAGTAGCGCAGGCCAACCTGTGCTTTGTCGGGGGAAAGGCCGAGGCGGGCCATGGTTTGTTCCATGGGTGGGCCGGCGATGGAGGAGACGAACTCCTCGTCGGGGTGGTCGAGCCCCATATCATCGAGGGCTGCGAGAAAACTTGCTCTAATGCCGGGGAAAGAATCGATAAGGGTTCCGTCTACGTCGATAAGAAGCGTTTTCATAATGCCCTTCATTTTGCCATACTGTACAAATGCAGTATACGAGCGTCGACCTGGCTTTTCATGGCGACGAGGAGGAAGGAACCAGGCTTAACTTCGCGGTTAACGTCCGCGGTCTCACACCCCCTCAGGGGCTTCTCCGCGCCCTGACCTCTGAACTTGCAACTCTCGGTGCGTATCCCTCGGCCACCCGTGAGACGGCGATCGTGGCGGAGCTCGCCCGTCGCCACGGTGTCTCACCCGACCAGGTGGTCCTCCTTGCCGGTGCCGCCGAGGGCTTCACCATCATCGCCAACCTCGGCTGGCGCGACGCCACCGTCATCCACCCCGGTTTCACCGAGCCCGAGCACGCCCTCCGCCTCGCCGGCGTCCCCGTCACCCGCGCCATCATGCGCCCACCGTTCACGACGCTCCCCACCATCGCGCCCACGCATCTCGCGGTTCTCGGCTGCCCCATCAATCCGACGGGAACGGTCGTTGCACCCGAGCTGCCCGCCGATTATTTGCTTGTCGACGAAGCGTTCGCCGATGTCACCGATGTGTCGCTTACTCACCCTCCGCACGCCTTTGTCACCCGCAGCCTGACCAAGACGTGGAACCTCGCAGGGCTTCGCGCCGGCTACATGATCGTCCCCGACGGCGTGGACGTGGAGCGCTTCCGCCCCCACTGGGCCACCGGCTCGTTGCAGCTCGCCGCCTTCGAGTGGGTACTCGACCAAGACCCTACACCGATAAGGGAAGAAATCGCTGCGGAGCGCGAAGAAATGACGACCCTGCTCACACAGGCTGGTTTCCGTCTCGTCTCAGATTCACGCGCCCCGTATCTCCTCGTCCAGCCACCAGGGGAGGCCGAGCCGCTGCGCCAGGAGCTTGCCCAACGGGGGATTGCCATCCGCCGCTGCGATACCTTCCCCGGGCTAGACTTGAGCTATTGGCGGCTGGCTGTCAGGCCTGCCGAAGATGTGCGAGAACTGGTGAGAGAGGTAGAACAATGCCAGCAGTAGGAGACATTGTCCAGGTCATGGAATCCCACTACCCGCCGGAGCTGGCGGAATCGTGGGACAAGGTGGGCCTAAGCGTCGGCGATCCCGATGACACCGTTAAGAAGATTGCCTTTGCTCTCGATCCCACGCTCGATGTCGTGCGTGAGGCCATCGATGCCGGTGCCCAGATGCTCATCACCCATCACCCGCTCCTGCTCAAAGGCGTCAACTACGTTTCCACCACGAGCCCGAAGGGGCGCATCATTCACACGGCGATCAGTAACGGGCTGGCGATCTTCTCCGCGCACACCAATGCCGACGCAGCCCGCCCCGGTGTCAACGATGAGCTTGCCCGGCTCGTCGGCCTGACGGGGAAAACACGCGCCCTCGACGTGCAAAAAGACTGCCTGGATAAGTGGGGCGTACAGTTCCCCGCGGGCGCGGACATGGACTCGTTTAAGCGTGCGCTGTTTGATGCCGGTGCTGGCAACGTCGGCGAGTACAGCGACTGCGCCTTCCACATTGAGGGAAAAGGGCAGTTCCTTCCCGGCGACGCCTCGTCGCCGGCGATCGGCACCCACGGTGAGCTGGAAACGGTGGACGAGGTGCGCATCGAGTTCGTCGGCAAGCAAAAAGACCGGGAACGCATCCGGGCGGCGATCTACCGTGCACACCCGTACGAACAGCCCGGCTATGACTGCGTGGAGACTGCGCCGGAACCCACGGGAACGGGCATCGGGCGCATCGGGACGCTGGATTCCCCCGTGCCATTTGCCGAGTTCGCCCAGCGCGTGGCCAACGCCCTGCCAGAAACGGCGTGGGGGATCCGCGCCGCGGGTGACCCCGAACGCTCCATCACCACCGTCGCCGTAGCCAGCGGCTCCGGGGGATCCTTCCTCCCCGCTGCTGCAGCAGCCGGTGCCGACGTTCTCGTCACCAGCGACCTTAAACACCATGTTGTCGACGACCACCTCGCAGCCAGCGACATGTGCGTCATCGACACCGCCCACTGGGCCAGCGAATTCCCCTGGGTATACCAGGCGGAAAGGGTAATCGCAGACGAACTTGACGTGGATACTACAATTATCACGCTCGTCACAGACCCGTGGAACATAGGCATTCGAAAGGAACAATAGTGCTCACACTCGACCAGGATAAGCAGCACCTTCTCGTCGACCTCGCCGCCGCCGAACTCGGCGGGGCCAGCGGGCCCACCCCGGAAGACCGCGAGGTGGAGAAACTCACCGCCGAGCTCACCGAGGAGCGCCAGGCGCACTCCCGTGCCGTCCTCGCCGCCAGCGATGTCGACCTGGAGATCCGTCGCATCCAGCAGGATCTGGTGAAACTTCAGCGCCGTGAGCAGGCCGACCGCCGCGAGCTGGGCGCTGCAACCGACCGCGAGACCCGCAAGGATCTCGAGCACGACCTCGCCTCCGCCGCCCGTCGTGCCGACGACCTCACCGGCGAGCTCAAGGAATGCCACGATGAGATCGCAGCACAGCGAGCAAACCAGGACCTTCACGCTCAGCGCGTGAAGGAACTCGAGGAGCGACTCGGTGCCGCCCAGCGCGCCGCCGATGCCGCCCACACGCCTGCCGACGATGCCAACCGCGCCGAGGACATCCGCTCCCAGCTGCCGGCCGACGTCCTCGCCGCCTACGACAAGCAGAAGGTCATCTCCGAATTCGGTGCCGCCTCCTTCACCGGTCGCGCCTGCGGTGGCTGCAACCTCATTCTCCCCGCAGCCGACATCCAGGAGATCCGCTCCGCGCCCGCCAACGTCGTCCCCCAGTGCCCCGAGTGCGGCACCTACCTGGTGCGTTAATGCTCGGCGTCACAGTTTTTGCTGACGGCGGCTCCCGCGGTAACCCCGGCATCGCCGGCTCCGGCAGCGTCGTTTTAGACTCCCGCGGCGAGGAGCTACGTGCGATCTCTCACTTTGTGGGGAAGACCACGAACAACGTTGCCGAGTATCAGGCCCTCATCAATGGGCTCACCGCGGCACTGGAGCTCGGTGCCACGCACTGCCAGGTGTTCATGGACTCCAAGCTCGTCGTCGAGCAGATGTCCGGGCGCTGGAAGATCAAACACCCCGACATGCAGGCCAAGGCAAAAATCGCCCACGAACTCATCGACAAGTTCCAGCAGTTCTCCATCCTGTGGGTGCCCCGCAAGAAGAACGCGCGTGCCGACGAGCTCGCCAACATCGCGATGGACGCGGGGGCTAAGGGGGCCGAGCCGGGTTTTGTGGGAGAGACTGCACCTGAGCCTGCCGAGCAACGTGTGCAGCCTGAGCTTGCCGAGCAACGTGTGCAGCCTGAGCTTGCGAAGGCTGCACACGCGCCGACCAACAAGGACTGGGTCGGTGCCACCACGGAAGCCCTCACCATCTACCTCGTGCGCCATGGGCAAACCGAGATGAGCGTGAAGAAGCAGTACTCGGGATCGAGCGATCCTGCACTAACTGAGCTGGGACACACGCAGGCCTCGCGTGTGGCCACCTTCTTTCAGGGCACGAACATTGATGCCGTCATCTCCTCACCCCAAAAACGGGCGCAAGAGACGGCCCGGGGCATTGCCGATGTGGCAGGCGTTGCCGTCCACACCGATGACGCACTCCGCGAAGTCGATTTCGGCGCCTGGGAAGGCCTCACCTTTGCCGAAGCCCACGAGCGAGACCCCGAACTTCACGCCGACTGGTTGGATGACCCAGCCATCGCCCCGCCGGATGGCGAATCCCTCGACTCCGTCTACCGGCGCTCCAAGCGGTTTGTCGCCAAGGCGCAAAAGACGTGGGCGGGAAAAACCATCGTCGTGGTCAGCCACGTCAACCCGATCAAGGCCATCGTGCGCCTTGCGCTGCGCGCGCCGGGGAAGTCCGTGTCCCGCATGCACCTCGACCTCGCATCCGTGAGCACCGTGCAGTTCTACGCCGACGGCCCGAGCCTCATGACGCTCTTTAATTCCACGCAGCACCTGTCCTAATTAGCCCCGGTTTGACCTTGGTGGTTGATTTTTTGGGGGGTGTGCTGCGCGGTGTTTTTGTGTTTTACGCTGCGCGTGCGCAGTTTCCCGAGCGGTTCCGTCGAATGGTGTTTCATTTTGCTTTTTCGTGGTCTAGTGTTCAAGCCATGAACTTCAGAGCTCAGATCGCGGCTTTGCTGCCGCACACGATGGAAGCTTCTTAGGTGTTTACCAGGGGATGTCGACTGGGGAGATCCGACAACAAGACGGGGTGGATCACCGCTTCGCCAGAATCATGCACAATTTATCAACCACCTACTACGGAAAAACCAACGCCACACGCCAGCAGGCACAGGAGATGGGGCACACGTGGAAAACACTGCGCGCCATGGAGCAGTGCGTGAACAAACTACAGGACACGTCCCATGGCTGGCAGGCCCGCGTCGCACTAACCCAACTGCCGCACGATTAGGGCCGAGGAGGTGACAGTACTTTCCCGTTCTCATTCGATACAGGCGGCCAACCCGAAGAATTCACTTTCGTGTACGCCGTTTCCTGGCACGGCGAAGATGCGGATCAGTATTGTTGCCGATCAGCACACCGCTCGCACCGCAATAGACACGGCCCGCGCCTCACACGATGATGCGGC
>JALFAQ010000091.1 GCA_022772305.1 Corynebacterium glucuronolyticum | reverse complement strand
ATCCTCGGCCTCGGCGAGACGCTCGAGCAGCGCGCCGAGTTCGCCTCCGAATTAGCGGCGTTAGCCCCCACCGAGGTCCCGATGAACTTCCTCGACCCGCGCCCGGGCACCCCCTTCCAGGACCTCCCGCTCGTCGATTCGAAGGACGCCCTCCGCGCTATCGGAGCCTTCCGCCTCGCACTCCCGCGCACAATTCTCCGCTTCGCCGGCGGCCGCGAGCTCACCCTCGGTGACCTCGGCGCGGAGAAGGGCCTTCTCGGCGGCATCAACGCCGTCATCGTCGGCAATTACCTCACCACCCTCGGCCGCGACGCCGAGAATGACCTCGACATGCTCGACCGCATGCACCTCCCGATCAAGGCCCTCAATGCGACGGTCTAACTCTACTGAGCTTGCCGACGCCGTCCTGGCTGGCGAGCGTCCCATCCACGACCCCTTCGGTGGTCGGACTCCCACGGGCTATGAGCCCCCGCGATTCTGCCAGATTTGTGGCAGAAAAATGGCCGTGCAGGTCACCCCGCACGGCTGGGTCGCTCACTGTTCACAGCACGGTGAGCTCAACTCCACCTGGCTGCGCCATTAGTGCGGTGACTTCGACTCGTGGTGCGCCTGGGCCTCCTCGCTGCCCTTGTCCTTGCGAGGCCCGCTCACCACGTTGGTGAGGTCGTCCAGCTTCGGCGGCTTCTTATTCGGCGAGGTCGATTCGCGTGTGTAGAAGTAATACGTGGCGAGTCCACCGGCGATGAGGAAGCTAATGGTGGCGATGAGGCGGCGCATGTTCTCTCCTTTTTGAATGCGAGGTTTCCCTTACAGGGTATACGATAGTGGCCATGAGTATTTCGACCGCAACCGCGACTCTCCACACTAACCACGGGGACATCGCGATCGAACTGTTTGGAAACCACGCCCCCAAGACTGTCGAGAACTTCGTCACGCTTGCCAACGGCGAGAAGACAGGCGAGCCCTTCTACGACGGCGTCATCTTCCACCGCATCATCGCTGGCTTCATGATCCAGGGCGGCGACCCGACGGGCACCGGCATGGGTGGCCCCGGCTACCAGTTCGAGGACGAGTTCCACCCGGAGCTCTCCTTCGACAAGCCGTACCTCCTCGCCATGGCTAACGCTGGCCCTGGCACGAACGGCTCCCAGTTCTTCATCACGGTGGCCAAGACCCCGCACCTGAACAACCACCACACCATCTTCGGTGAGGTCACGGACCCCGCGTCCCAGAAGGTTGTCGACGAGATCGCTAACGTCGCCACCGACCGCATGGATCGCCCGCTGGAGTCCGTTGTCATCAACAGTGTCTCCATCGCGTAACATCCTCAAAAATGCCCCAGCCACCTGGGGCATTATTCTTTTCCTCGTCGCCGTCCACCTCGTCACGGCGCTCCAATCCGGCTCACTCACCCACAACCTCTCGGGCTCCCCGCTTGCCGAGTCCTGGGTCCTCTACGGCCCCCAGATCTCCGGCCACCCCTACCGGCTCATCACCTATGCCTTCGTGCATTCCGGCCTCTACCACCTGACGGTCAACTGCGCCTCCATCCTCGTCTTCTGCTGGTCCCTCGAGCGCTACCTCGGCTCCCTCCAGCTCATCGCCACCTTTCTCGTCTCGGCCTTCGGCGCCGGCTTGACGATCCTCTTTTTCGACCCCTATTCCGCCACCGTCGGCGCCTCCGGCTCCATCTTCGCCTTCCTCGCCATCTGCGTCGCCGTCGCCGCCAAACACCGCGGCAACGTCCGCGCCATCGCCGTCTTCCTCGTCATCAACGTCGGCTACACCTTCATCGGCCAGGGCATTTCCATCTGGGGCCATCTCGGCGGCCTCCTCATCGGCGCGCTCCTGGCCTACCCCCTCGCCGCCTGCCAGCCCCGCGGCCGCTGGATCACCCTCATCGTCGCCGCCGTCGCCCTCTCCCTGCTCTAGTGGCTTTTCGACGCCCTTGTGGATAGCTTTTCTGCCTCCCGCCGGGTTATCCACAGGTTTGGGTTACTGTCCTTGACCCACGCTGATACTGCTTTATTGTGTGTGGCATGACCGCTTTAACGGATTGTGCTGTGTTCCTCTCGCAGGCGATGGTGATCGCCGGGGAGGCCTTTGGCATGTCCAAAAAAGCACTCATCCGGGTCGGTTATGACCCCACCACCGCCCACGACATTAAGAAGCTTGCCGGTACCTACTACGGCCGCTGTAGCGCCCCACGCAAACAAGAACGCACCAGGGAGAAGGCTGTAATCTCCGGCTGCAGCTTCGCTTCTCTGAAAGCCATTGAACGGTACGTGGCCAAACTGCCGAAGAAGCACGCGTGGACCATCCGCGAGGCCCTGGTTCCCTACGGTCGTGACATCAGACAAATCAACGCCGAAGGCGCGCGTCTTTTGCAGGAATTCAATCCCCACCGTGCCGACAACCCTAACAAGTCATTGACCTATCGTTCATTGAAGAACTCCACGTTCGCGACGCTGACGTTGAAGGCGGAGTCATCACGTGTAAAGCAGATCTATGACCGGGCGAAAGCAACCGATAAGGCTTGTCCTGCCGATGGGCTTGTCAAGCTAGCGCTTGCTGCAAACGATGGGAAGCTTCCTGCTGCTGCCACACCACTATTGGTGTTGCCTCTTGATATGGACATGCTGGGGTATACCGAGGAGGAGCGAAACACGTTCCGGTTCTCCCTGACAAACGGTGCCACGATGACTTCCCAGGAGGTTGTGGAGGCGGAACTGGAAAAAAGGGCGATTCTTGCTCTTGTTCATCCTCTTGCCCCGGAGAACCTTGGCCTATTTGAGTTTGAGATGACCGAGGATTCCCGGTTTGCGGACGTGTTGGAGTTTATTAACCAGTCGATCCGCAACCCTGTGTGCCCGCACCCAGGGTGTTCCACTCCGGCCAGCGAGTGCCAGGTGCACCACATCACGGCGGTGAAAATGGGTGGGAAGACCGTTTCTGCCAACCTCATGTTGTTGTGTAAGTTCTTCAACGGCCGCAACGACGATGATCCGGCTACACCCATGTACGGCCGGATGGTCAGAGTCAACGGCCTGGAATACTGGAAGCCTGCCTTCGGCGGCCCCCTGAAGTTGAACATGAACCCGTGTGCCCAGGGCGGTGCCGTCCGTCTTGCCCGGATGCAACTCGGCATCCCCATCGACCCCTCACCCCCGGGCTAGCAACCTAGCCCGCCCTAAACGAAAAGCCCGAGAGAACCTCGGGCTACTCGTCGTGCCCGCACCCCCAACAAACACGGGGACGCGACGGCCACTACTAAAGAACTTACCGCCAGCCCATCGTCATGAGCAGGCCGACGATAAACAGGCCGAAGCCGATGCCGTAGTTCCACGGTCCGAGGTCGCGCATGAGGGCGATGTCGGTGCCGGCGAGGTAGTTGACGACAAGCCACGCCAGGCCAAGCAGCATGAGGCCAAACATGATGGCCAGGTACCACCGGGGCGTGCCGGTGGAGTTGATCTTGACGGGGGTGCGGCTGACGGAGCCGCTACTGGCCGGGGTTGTTTTCGTGATTTTGGCTTTAGGCATGGCAGTTAGTTTACATTAGGGATCGCAAAGGTAAAGACCTGGATGGTTACGGGTTGGTCCTTGCGGATCGGCGTTCCGGCCGCGGGGTCCTGCGTCGCCACCTTGTCAATCTCCGTCAGGTTCGTCGACGGCGTTTCCTGCTGGTTCGTCGCACCGCTGTGACCTGCAGCTTCCAGCGCCCTGCCCACCTGCGTCACATGCATGCCGACGACGTTCGGCGTCCGCACCAGCTGCCCGTTGCTCACCTTCACCGTGACGACGGTCCCTTCCGCGACCTCGGTTCCCTCGCCCGCGGTCGACACGACGGTGCCTTCCGGCTCAATCCCGTCGACCATCTGCATCTGTACCCCGAAGCCCATGGCCTTGAGGTTGGATTGCGCGGTCTCGAACGTCGTGCCGTTCTGCGCGGGCACGCGCACGAGTTTCTGCCCGATGGACACGGTGATGGTGACCTCGGTGCCCTTGGACACCTGGCTACCAGCGGACGGCGATTGTTCGAGGATAAGGCCTTCCTTGACGGTGTCGGAGTTGTCTTCCTTCACGGTCGTCGCGAGTTTCAGCCCCTCTTCCTCGAGTTTCTTCTGCGCGTCGGCGGTGGTCATGTTCTTCAGCTCGGGGACTTCGGTGATCTCCTTGCCGGTCGACACGTACACCTCCACGGTTGTTCCCGCTGGTACGCGCGAATTTTCGGCCGGGGATGTGCGTATGATGTGATTCTTTTCGACGCTGGGTGAGGTCTCTTCCATCACCGTCGTCTTCAGTCCTGCGCTTTCCAGCTTCGCCAGCGCCTCCTCCTTGGGGAGGTTGGCGATCTGTGGAATGGCCACAGACTGGCTCGTCTGCTTCTGGTCGCCGCCACCCAGGTCAAAGTAGTTGTAGGCGAACACGCCGCCGAGCGCGAGGAAGATGACGGCCAAGCCAGCGACGATCCACCGCCACGGGTTGGACGTCTTTTCCGGCTCCTCGTCCGATTCCGCGACAGCCGTCGCCGGAGCACCAGCTGCAGCCGGCTCCGCATCGTCAACTTCCGCCACCTCATGCGACCCCGGCTCCGCGTAGGACCGCGCAGCCAAAGGCATCCCGCCCCGCGCCAGCGTCCCGAACTCTTCGGCGAGTTCCGCAGCACTTTGGTAGCGGTCGTGCGGGTTCTTGGCCATGGCCGTGAGTGTCACGGCGTCGAGCGCGAGCGCCTCGTTGGGTGACAGCTCTGGCACGAGCGTCGACGGCGCGGCCGGGTCCTCGGTGACGTGCTGGTAGGCGACGGAGAACGGCGTTTCGCCCTCAAACGGCGGGTGCCCGGTGACGAGTTCGTAGAAGACGCAGCCGGTGGCGTAGATGTCGCTGCGCCCGTCGGCGGCCTTGCCGCGCGCCTGCTCAGGCGACAGGTACTGCGCCGTCCCAATCACCGCGGAGGTCTGCGTCATCGCCGACGTCGTGTCCGTCGTCGCGTGTGCGATGCCGAAGTCCATGACCTTCACGTCGCCGGTGTTGGTGATCATGATGTTGGCGGGTTTGATGTCGCGGTGGACGATGCCCGCCGCATGCGACGTCGCCAAAGCCTGCGCCACGGGTTGCATGATTTTGGCTGCTTCGTGCACGGGCAGTGGCCCGACGTCGCGGAGCGTTTTTCCGTGGACGAGTTCCATGACGATGTACGGCACGTCCATCCCGTCGCGTGAGATGGTGCCGGTGTCGTACACGCTGACGATGGCGGGGTGGTTGAGTTGGGCGCTGTTTTGCGCCTCCTTCTTGAACCGTTCGCGGAAGCCGTCGTCGCGCGCGAGGTCGTTGCGCAAGATCTTGATGGCCACTTCGCGCCCGAGGATGGTGTCCTTCGCCTGGTAGACATCGCTCATTCCGCCGGTGCCGATGGAGTCACCTAGTTCGTAGCGTGATGCAATCATGGTTCCCCCAATTCTAGAAAGTCAGTGGGCAGCGGTAGTTCTGGTATCGGCATCATACTCGTCGATGTCGGTGGTTGGGTAGTTGTCGGGGTTTCTTCGCTTGTCGACGCTTCCGTCGTCGGCTCTACCGGCGTCGGCTGGACCGTCTCGGTCACCACGACTTCGCTGGTGGTCGTCACGGGCGCAGGTTGGACGGTCGTCGTCACCGGCGAGGGTGCCGGCGGGGGATCGGTTTGCACCCCAATGAAGTAGTACATGAATGCGCCGATGCCGGCGAGCAGGAGGATGGCGATGAAAATGAGCCAGCCGCTTCCGCCACCCGACTTCTGCTTCTTCTTCGGTTCCTTATAACGCCTCGACTCCTGTCGAGGCACCGTCGTCGGTCGCACCTCCCTGCCCAGCGCCCGCGTCGATCCGGTGACCGCCGGCGCGACCGTCGTGGGTGGCGCGCCCGCGGGCCGCTTCCCGCCGCGCACCTGGGAGACCGCACCGGCAAGCATGGCACCGTCGCGGAACCGGGCGCCGGGGTCTTTGCGCAGGCAGATGCCGATGAGTTCGCGCACCTGCGGGGAAATCGTGGACGGCATGGCCGGCGGCGCCTGGTTGATGTGGGCGATGGCGACGGACACGGAGTTGTCGCCGGTAAACGGCCGGTGCCCGGTGAGCATCTCGTAGCCGACGACGCCGAGCGAGTACACGTCGGAGGCGGGCCCCAGCGGGTTGCCCTGCGCCTGCTCAGGCGAGACGTACTGCGCCGTCCCCACGACCATGCCGGTCTGCGTGAGCGGCACGGCGCTGGCCGCCTTGGCGATGCCGAAGTCGGTGATCTTCACCTGGCCCTGCTCGGTAATGAGCAGGTTGCCGGGCTTGATGTCGCGGTGGATCATGCCGGCGCGGTGGATGGACGCGAGCCCGTGGGCGGTCTGTTCCAGGACATCGAGGGCGACATCCTCGGGCAGGCTCCCTTCGCGCGCCAGCAGGTCGGCAAGTGACTCGCCGCGCACGTATTCCATGACGATCGCGTCGTCGGTGTAGTCGTATGTCTGCACGACGTTGGGGTTATTCACCCGCATCGCCGCCCGCGCCTCATTCTGGAAGCGCTGCACGAACTCGGCGTTGCCGGTGAGCTCCGGCTTGAGCTTCTTCACGGCCACCTCGCGCCCCTGGCGGTCGCGGGCGAGCCACACGGTGGACATGCCGCCATGGCCGATGACATCGATAAGCTGGTAGTTATCCACGTGCTGCTCCCAACATTTCTCTGCCGATAGGCGCCGCGGTGGTTGCGCCCACCGCCCGGGCCCCCTGGTCACCACCATTCTTTACGACGACCGCCACGGCCACGTCGCCGTCAAAGGCAATGTACCAGCCGTGGGGGTCGGAGTTCCTCGAATCCTCGCCGTGCTCCGCGGTACCGGTTTTCGACGCAATGGTGCCACCCTGGTAGCCCACAGTCGAGCGCTCGGAGGCGCGCATGAGCTCGGCGAGCTGGTCGGCGACCTCCTTCGGCATCACCTCGGCGGCCTCGGTCGGGGTGGTCTTGCGCTTGACCTTCAGGTCTCGGCCGATGACCTCGGAGACGAGGTACGGCTTCATCCGCAGGCCCTCGTTGGCCACGGTCGCCGCCACAACGGCATTCTGCAGCGCGGTCATGGATACATCGCGCTGGCCGATGGCACTTTGCGCACGCGCCGCCGCGTCGGTCAGGTCGCCGAGGGCACCTGCCGCCTCGGGAAGCCCCAAGTCGTAAGTCTCGCCGACACCGAACGCCTTGGCGGTCTCCGTCATTTGCTCCTCGGTCAGCTGGCTGCCGAGCTGCGCAAATGCGGTGTTACAGCTGAGCGCAAACGCCGTCGTCAGCGACACAGTGCCGCCGCCGGCACACGCTCCGCCGCCGTAGTTTTCCAGCGTCGCCGTCGTCCCCGGCAGCGTGATCTGTGAGGCACCGGTAAACGGCGAGCCGGGCGTGTAGCCGTTCATGAGTGCCGCCGCGGTGGTAATCACCTTGAACGTAGATCCGGGTGGCAGCGAGTCCTGCGTCGCGTGGTTGAGCAGCGGGCTCATCTCGTCGGCGGACAGCTCCTCCCAGTTGTCGGTCACCGTCGCCGGGTTGTAGCTCGGTGTCGAGGCGATCGCCAAGATTTCGCCTGTCGACGCCTTGATGGCCACCGCTGCGCCCTCGTACCCGCGGGAGCTCAGCCCCTGGTAGGCAGCCTGCTGAATCTTCGGGTCCACTGTCAGCTTGACGGTGTTCTCGCCGTTGAGCACGTCGTTTTGGCTGGCCTCCAGCCCGGCCGCGCCGAGCTGCGGGTCGAGGTAGCCGATTGTCGGCCCGTACAGGGGAGCAGAGTCGCCGTAGCGACGCTTGTACGTTCCGTCCTCCTGCTTCTCACTGTGCGCGAGGACCTCGCCACCGGCGGTGATCGGCCCGCGCGCAATCATCTGCGCGCGGTAGAACTGCCGCCGGTTGAGTGGGTTATCGGCCAGCTCATCGGTGCGAAACACCTGTACCCACGTGAGGTTCACAAGCAGGACAAAGACGAGGACTAGCGAAAACAGGCTGGTGATGCGGATGGTGCGGTTCACGAGCGGGCCTCCTCCGAAACGCGGATGAGCAGCGCGAGCAGGATATAGTTGGCCATGAGGCTGGAGCCGCCCTGCGAGATAAACGGCGTGGTCAGGCCGGTCATCGGCATGAGTGCGGAGATGCCGGCGACGACGACAAACACCTGAATAATGACGGTGAGCGACAGCCCGCCCGCCAGCAGCTTGCCGTAGGAATCGTTGGTGCCCATCGCGGCCTTGAAACCGCGGGTGACCAAAATGGCGAACAGAATGAGGATCGCCGCGAGTCCCGCGAGTCCTAGCTCCTCGCCGATGGCGGCCAAAATGAAGTCGGAATGTGCTACGGGGACCTCCTGTGGGAAACCCTGGCCGAGCCCCGTGCCGCCCGGTCCGCCCCAGCTCAGCCCGAACAGGGCCTGCGAGAGCTGGTAGCCGGTGGTGTCGTAGTGGGCGATGGGGTCGAGGAAGTTATCCACGCGCGACTGAATCTTGTCGCTGATCGTGTAGATGCCCACGCCGCCGATGGCCACGAGCACGCCACCGATGACGAGCCACGATTCGCGGCCGGTGGCCAGGTAAATCATGCCGAGGACGGTGGAAAACAGCAGAAGGGCCGGGCCGAAGTCGTTTTCCAGCGCCATGATGACCAGGGCGATGCCCCACACGATGACGATGGGCGCCATGTCGCGCAGGCGCGGGAACTGCATCCCCGCCACCCGGTAGCCGGCCACGTTAAACAGCGCGCGCTTCGTCGTCAGCAGCTGGGCGATGAACAGGATCAACAGGATCTTGGAGAACTCGCCGGGCTGCAGCGAAAACGGCCCGATGGAGATCCAGATCCGCGCGTCGGCATTCGCCGGCGACCACGGCCACACGATGGGCAGCGCGAGCAGAAGGAGGCCGACGAGCCCCAAAATGTAGGAAAACCGGGAGAGCACCCGGTGGCTGCGCACAACGACGAGCGTCGTGATGAACAGCCCCACGCCGACGATGCTCCACAGCACCTGCTTGGGCGCAAGCGATGTCTCCAGGGCGTCGTCAAGCCGATAAATCATGACGAGGCCGAACGCGTTGAGGAGCGCCGCCACGGGCAGCATGATCTGGTCGGAGTGGGGTGCAAGGATAGATAGCGCGACGTGCGCAATGAGGTAAATCCCAATGAACCCGCCGATGATCCACGCGACCTCCCATGTCAGCGGGTTGCCGAGGGCGAGCTCCAGGTTGATAACCGCCGCCGTCAAAACGACGGCGGCGAGGACGAGGAGGCCACTTTCGATAGCGCGAAACTTCACCTCCTAGTTCACCTCCCGGCAGTTGACCCCCGGCGTCGTCAGGTCGCCGTCACCGGGCTTGTCCTGGCTTTCGCGCGTCACGCACGGTGGCAGGGCGCTGTCGGCGAGCCTGCGCACCTGTCCCAGCGCGTCGTCGTAGGAGCCGTCGGGAAGGCTCGCGACAGAGGCGCGTGCATCCTCGGGCAGGTCGGTGAGCTTGAACGTGCGGCAGTTGTCCTCCAGCGAGATGTTTCCGCTGGCGTCGATGCACGGTCGCTGGTGGACAGACGACAGCCCGGCGATGTTCACGCCCTTGTAGATGGCAATGTCGTCGCCGTCCGCCGCGACGTAGTAGTTGTTGTCGATGGCGCGCCAGCCGAAAAAGCCCGCGCCCGCGAGGACGAGGAGCGCCACGAGCCCAATAATCCAGCCTGTACGTTTCCTTTTCCCGGCTTCCGGAGCGTCAGCGACGGAGGCCACCGCAGGTGGAATGACCTCGGGCTTCGCCCGCCCAGCAATCGCCGCGCGGCCCGCCGCCGTGTTCGGGTTCGGGTCGTAGGTGGCCTTGGTGTCGAGCGCCCCGACGACGAGGGGCTCACTGTCTGCTCTTTCTTGCTTGTCGACGACATCCGCTACGACCACCGTGACGTTATCCGGTCCGCCGGAGCGCAGTGCCAGCTCCACGAGCGTATCCGCAGCCTCCTGCGGGCTGCCCTGGCCGAGCGCCGTCTCAATGGTGGAGGCGGTGACGGGGTCGGTGAGCCCGTCGGAGCAGAGCAGAATCCGGTCGCCCTCGTGCAAGTCGAGGTCCTTGAGCAGGGGCTCGACGGGGATGCCGCAGTAGGCTTTGAGCAGCTTGGAGCGGTCGGGGTGCGTGGAGACCTCGTCGGGGGAGAGCTTGCCGGCATCGACAAGCGACTGCACATACGTATCGTCGTGGGTGATCTGTGCGAGCTTCCCCTCTCGCAGGAGGAACCCACGCGAATCGCCCAGGTGTACCATGCCGATGCCCTCGGTGCCGGCGAGCAGTGCCGTCAGCGTCGTGCCCATGCCGTCGGTTTCCGGGTGGCTGGCGATGTGGCGACGAATCGCCTCGTTGCCGTCGGTGGCAATGGCCCCGAGCAGCGCGAGAATATCGTTGTTGCCGGGGTCCTTGTCCAGCACCTTCATGTGGTTGATCATGATCTGGGAGGCGACCTCACCGGCCGCGTGCCCACCCATGCCATCAGACAGTGCGATGAGGTGCGTGCCTGCGTAGGCGGAGTCCTCGTTATTGCCCCGCACGAGCCCCACGTCGGAGCGTGCCGCGTATGAAAAAGCGTACATTTAGGGCACCAACCTCACTATTGTCTGGCCGATCTTAATCTCGTCGGTGGTATCCACCGTCTCCGGTTGGTCGATCTTGTACCCGTTGACAAACGTCCCATTGCGGGAGTCCAGATCCTCAATGATCCAGTCGTTGCCGCGGTGGGTGAGCCGTGCGTGCGTACCGGAAGCGAAGTCGTCGACAAGCGGGAACGTGTTCGACGCCGACCGACCGAGCGTGACCTCCGTCAGCCCCGACAAGTTGACCTGCTCGTTTCCGGCGCGCACCCACGTGGGGGTGCCCTTCCTGCCGAGCCGTGGCCGCGCGGGGGCGGCCGTCACCACCTGTGTGCGTGTGTCGTTCTTCAGCGCGCGCAGCGCCAGCAGAACAAACAGCCACAGGAGGACAGTCACCCCAATCCTTACAGCTAGAAGGATGTTTTCTTCCACAATTACGCTCCCGTGATCCGCACTTCAATGAGACTATGACCCACCTGGATCACATCGCCATCGGCCAACATCCAATTTTCGATTGGCTGATTATTAACCACCGTACCGTTCGTGGACTCCATATCCACAAGCACAGCGTCGTACCCGTCCCACGTAATCTCCGCATGGTTACGCGATACTCCCGTATCCGGCAGCTGCAGATCCGCATCCGCCGAGCGACCAATAATATTGGACCCCTCATGCACGGAATACGTCCTAGACGAGCCATCCTGCAACAACAGGTTCACCCGCGGCTTCTGCCCGGCGAACCCGCTGCGGTACTCCTGGTTTGTCGACGAGCTCGACACCTTCAACTGCCCCGTGTGCAGATCCTTATCGGCCTTCACCTGCACACACACCGGCCCCTGCGTCGACCACTCCGAGTTCCGGAAGTAACGCGACAGCTGGCCCGCCAGCGTCCCCGGCAGTTCGCCGTGGTTTTCCGCGAGGTTGGAAAAGTCCTTTTCCGATACCGACAGCGTAAACAGATTCGGGCACTCCAGCTCACCGTCGTAGGTGCGGACAGTGTTGTCGGAGGCCTCCTGCTTGAGTAGCTCCTCGATCTCCGCGGGCACGACGCGCCCGCCGAACACCAAGGCCATGCCGTTGTCCAGGCCACGCTGCATAGCAGAGTCCAGTTTGGCTATTCGTCCCAAAAACGACATGCTCTATCAACCTTTCTCAACCACCGACATTTACCTATTGTGAAAATACCAGTATAGAAGACACCGTCCAAACCTGATTTTATCGCGTCCACCTGCCAGTTTGGGTAAAACGCTGGTAGCATGCTATCTTTTACAAGTCCACAGCGTTAGACGCTGTCACTCGGGCGAGTGGCGGAATTGGCAGACGCGCTGGCTTCAGGTGCCAGTGTCCGATAAGGACGTGGGGGTTCAAGTCCCCCTTCGCCCACAGATAAACCCCGGTGCAAACACGCCGGGGTTTTCCTTATGTCCTATTTAGATCTGAATGCCGAAGCCCGCCAGGAACTTCTTCACAATCTGGATGAGGTCCGGGATGGACATCCACTGGTTGAGAACCGGGATGAACACCTGGTTGGCGGGCTGGCCGGAGCTCGTCACGGCGGTGCCCTCCGGTGCCGCGGTGGGCTGCAGGCCGGGGGCCTCTACGATGGCAGGCGCAGCCGGTGCCGCGGGCGCTGCCGGAGCTGCGGGTGCCTGTTGGGCCGGCGCTTGCTGTGCGGGAGCCGCGGGCGCAGCCGGCGCCGCACCACCCTTCAGCCCACACCGGTTGGCGGCCTCGTCGATGCGGCCGAGCGCGGCGATGATCTGCCCGCCGCGCGCGTCGAAGGCGGCGACGGCGCGCGCCTGCGCGACCTTGTTGTTGTAGTCGGCGGTGTTGGTCCAGTACTTGGAAGCCTGCTCGCACGAGATCTGCCCGTTGGGGATCGCGTTGAGCGCGTTATCGATCATGTCGGCGTGTGCTGCCGGCGCCATAAGCGTGGCGGCCAGGGTGCAGCTCACAATTCCAGCGCGTATTTTCGTATGCATGGTGCAGAGTATAGACAACAATAGTCACATGCGTAACACGGTCGTCCGCGCCGAGGCTGTGACCATGCGTTATGGATCCGGCGACACCGTCGTCACCGCCCTCGATAACGTCACCGTCTCCATCCCCGAAGGCCAGTGGACAACGGTCATGGGCGCCTCCGGAAGCGGCAAGTCGACGCTTCTGCACGTCCTCGCCGGCCTCACCGTCCCCACATCCGGCCAGGTCTTCATCGGTGACCGCGAACTCACCGGCCTGTCCGAAAACGCCCGCGCCCGCCTGCGCCGCACGGACATCGGGGTCGTTTTCCAAGATTTCAACCTCGTCCCGGTCCTGTCCGTCAAGGACAATCTCCTCCTCCCCACGCGTCTGGCGCACCGTCGCGTCGACAAGGACTGGTTCGAACACGTCGTTACCGCCCTGGGACTCACCGACCGCCTGCGCCACCTGCCCCGCGAACTCTCCGGCGGCCAGCGCCAACGCGTTGCCGTCGGCCGCGCGGTGCTCGCCCGCCCGCGCATCATCTTCGCCGACGAACCCACGGGCAACCTCGACTCACAAACCTCCCGCAGCGTCCTCACCATGTTTCGTTCGCTTGTCGACGACCTGGGGCAAACTCTCCTCATGATCACCCACGATGCGTCCGCCGCTGGCTTTGGGGAAACCACCCTCCACATGCAGGACGGGAGGCTCACCCAGTGATCCGCCTCGCCTTCGCCCAGCTGCGCTACCGGCCGCTGCGCTACCTCGCGCTGCTGCTCGCCGTCGTCGCCTCCGTGGCGCTCACCGTCGCAGCAGCCGCCATCGGCCTGACGGTGCAAGACTCCGTCAACCGCACCTTTGCCGCCCCCTACGAGGGCGTGGAGTCCGTCATCGAGGATGCCACTGAGCCGCTTCCCGAGGGCGTGTTGGACCTCACCACCACCGCCCACCTGCTGGAGGAAGGCAACCTCTATTCGACGGTTCCCGTCACCGGCATCACCTCCGGCCCCCTCCAGTGGCGCGACATCATCGGTGGCCGGCTTCCGGAAACCCCCACCGAGGTCGCAGCAACCGGTGCCGAACCACCGATCGGTGCAGAAGTAACGCTCCTTATTAATAAGCAACCCGTCACCGCCACCGTCGTCGGTGAAGTCACACCGAGTGCGACGGAACAACTCTTCGGCTCCTCCGGCCTCGTCGCCACCAACGACGCCATCGCCCAGTGGGCACCGAACGCCAAGGGCGAAATCCGTTCGGCGGTGCACCTGGACCAGGGTGTCTCCGCCGCGGTACACGTCGAGCACCTCACCGCCGAGTACTTCTCCTCGCGCAACAAGTACTTCCTGCTCCTCGGTGCCTTCTCCATCGTTGTCGCGATCGTCGCAGCGCTCACCATCTACTCGGCGATGTCCGTCATCGCCGGCGCGCGCATCCGCGAATCTGGCCTCGTCCGCGCCATCGGCGCCTCATCGGTGGGCATTGTCGGATCGTTTACGGTGGAGGCCCTTGTCCTCGGCGTCCTCGGCGCGGCGCTTGGCCTGCCGCTCGGCCGCGTCCTCGCCCGTTACGCCGCCACCATCGCCGGCGACCTCGGCATCCGCGTCCCGCTAACACACATCACCGTGCCACCTGTCTGGCTGGAAGCCTTCGGCATCGGTGCCGTCGTCGTCACCGTCGTCTCCTGCCTCCCCGCAGCGATAAGCGCCACCCGCAAGAGCGCGCTCGACTCCATCCAGGGCGCGACCGGCCGCACGATGCAGGTCCTGTGCAGCCTCGCCGCCGTTGCCTGCGCAGCCGCAGCGCTTGCCATCGAGCCGAGCGGCGTCATCCGCGCCGTCGCCGTCGGCGGGTTCGCCACGCTTGCCACCGCTGCCGCCGCGGCCATCGTCATCCCGCTTATCCTGCGCATTCGCGTCCCGCTGCCGCGCCTCGGCCTGGCGCTGGGCTACGCGTCCTGCCAGTGGACCCGCTCCGCCGCCGTCATCGGCATCGTCACCGTGGCCGTCGCCCTTGTCGGCGCCGTCACGAGCGGCTCCACCATGCTTCGGAGCCACTTCACCGATGTGGCGAGCAAGCAAGGCGCCATCGACATCGCCATCACCTCGCTTGTCGGTGACATTGACGAAACTCTCGTCGATAACCTCCGCACCACCCCCGGCGTCGCCGAGGTCGCCGTCCCGCCCCGCGTGGCCGAAGGCTTCGCCATCGACCCCCACGCGCCTGTCCTTCGCACCCCCATCGCCCCTGGCCACGTCACCCTTCCGCGGGGCACGACGCTTTCCACCGACCTCCCCGTCGTGCGCTCTAACAACCTCCTCCCGCTTGTGGACGAATCCCTCGTCGACAAGCCCGGAACCCACTCCACTGTCCTCCTGCGCCTCGACGGCGACCCCGTGCAACCCCTCTCCGCTACCGACCCCGTGCGCGCCGTCGCCGCCGACAGCCCCACCCCCGTCACCATGTCGGAAGCCTTTGACCGACGCGGCGACATCGTCGCCATGGTCGAACGCCTCCTGTCCATCACCCGCCTCATGTCCCTCGTCGCACTCGCCATCGCCGCAGTCGGCATCGCCGGCACTGTCGCCCTTTCCTGGCGCGAGCGCGCCGCCGACCGCCGTCTCCTCACCACCCTCGGCCTCACACATAGCTTTTCGACGACCGGCCTGGAGCTTGTCCTCCTCATCGTCCCCGCAGCCATCTGCGGCTATCTCGTCGGCACGTGGGCGGG
>JALFAQ010000088.1 GCA_022772305.1 Corynebacterium glucuronolyticum | reverse complement strand
GCCCAGGCATGGTCACATGGTGCGGATCAACGGGTTGGAGTATTGGCAGCCTGCCTTCGGCGGGCCACTGAAACTGAACATGAACCCGTGCGCCCAAGGTGGTGCCGTACGTCTTGCCCGGATGCAACTCGGCATCCCCATAGACCCATCACCACCCGGATAGGCTGACCCGCCTAGTAGCCCGAGCACCCACTCGGGCCATTCTGCATGCCCTAAGCCGTAAACCCAGGCATGGCCTCCCGGTAGGGGGTGGGATCGACATCGTCGGTCGATGCTGGATCGAAGTGCGGGTCACGATCCTTATCCACGAGGACGGCGCGTACGCCCTCCAGGAAGTTCGGCTCGCGGCGCAACAGCGCACCAACGGCGAACTCGTTGTCGAGGGCCTCACGAATATCCGTTACCTGCGCGTTCGCGGTGTAGAGCTCCGCGGTGGCGACGAGCGAGGCGGGATTCGCGTTCGATTGGAGGTCGCGGACGAAGTCGACAAACTCGGCATCGGAGTGTGCGTCGAGTGCAGCATCAATGTCGGCCCATGTAGCACCGGCGAAGCACTCCTCAATGTTGTCAATCATGCCGGCAACTGTGGATTCGCCGGCGGTGGAATTATCAACGAAGCGCTCGCAGGCCTCGTCAAGCGACTCGGAAATGACTATCTCAGCGAAGGCATCGATGTCCTCCGAACGAACAAAGTCGGTAGCTAGCCCGCTCCAGATGCAGTCGCCGGGGGTCATGCGATACCCGGTCAAACCGATGAACTTGGCAAGTGCCAGGCTCGGGCCGTACTCCCCCGCCATGTGCTGCGTCATGTAGGTCACGCCGGTGTCGGGCGCAAAACCAATCGCCATCTCCGGCATGCTCATCCACGTCTTTTCGGTGATGACGCGGTGGGAGCCGTGGACGGATATGCCCAGTCCACCGCCCATGCAGATGCCGTCGATGAGCGAAACGATGGGCTTGGCGTAATGTGCCATGAGCTCGTTCATGTCATACTCGCGGGCGAGCGCGTAGTCGCCGAAGTCGTGATCGCCACGCAGGGCGTGCTCACGGACGAGCTTCATGTCGCCGCCTGCACAAAAGGCCTTGGGGCTCGTGGAGCGGATAATCACCCGGTGAACACGGTCATCCGTGGCCCACTTTTCCAGGGCCTCGTCGATCGTGCCGAACATATCCACGTTGAGGGAATTGAGGGCGCGGGGCCGATTCAACTCGATGATGCCGGTCGTGTGGAGGGTGGACGTAGTCACGTAGTCGGTTACTGTCATACAGCAAGTGTGGCATAAAAAACCCGGTTGCAACGAAAGCGTTGCAACCGGCGAGGTGATTACTTCACTTGGAACTCGGCCATCTCGTCCCACTCAGTCTTGCCGGGGATGAGGGTGTTGATGATGGTCGGGGTCTCCACCAGGTACTGCGGGATGTCGTTGCAGGCCTTCACAAAGTGGTCGGACTTGACGTGGGCCTCGGCAGCGTCGTCTTTGAAACCCTCAACGAGGATGTAGACGTCGTCCTCATCGGTGGAGCGGAACCACTCGAAGAAGAGGTTGCCGTCCTCTGCGAGGGTGGCGTTGGTGAAATCCGCGACGAGCTCGCGGAAGCTATCCTTGAATTCCGGCTTTACCTTGTACTTTACGTTGATTAAGATCATGCAGCCCAGCCTAACGAGCAACCGCGATTCTCGCCACTTCCCCCGCTAGTCCAACTGCTCGCCAAGCTCCAGCCACTCTTCTTCCAGGGCATCCTTTTCTGCGACTACACCGTTGCGCTTCTCAGCAAGTTCGATGACGGCATCGGTATCGGCGCTGGCGCTGGCCTCGGCTAGCTTTGCGTCGATGGAGCTGAGTTCAGAGTCCAGCTTGGCGATTTTTCGCTCAAGTGAGCTCATCTTCTTGGACAGGGCGTGAAATTCCGCACCGCTGAGCTTGTCTGGATCCTCCTCGGCGGGAGCAGTCTCGCTGGTACCCGTGGACACGCGCGCATGCTGGCTCGCGCCGCTTTCCTTGCGCCGGGCGAGGTACTCGTCGATTCCCCCGGGGAGGTTGGTGAGCGTGCCGTCGCCGAAAAGCGCCCAGGTGGAGTCCGCGATGCGTTCGATAAGGTAGCGATCGTGGGAGACGACGACGAGGGTGCCGGCCCAGGAGTCGAGGATGTCCTCCAGTTCCTGGAGGGTGTCGATGTCGAGGTCGTTGGTGGGCTCGTCGAGGATGAGCATGTTGGGCTCGTCCATGAGGACACGGGTGAGTTGCAACCTGCGTCGTTCACCACCGGATAGGTCGCGCACGGGGGTGCGCTGTCGCTTGGGGCTAAAGCCTAAGCGTTCGGCAAGCTGGGAGGCGGAGATTTCCTTGTCTCCGACGGTGATGTAGTTTTTGACGTCGGAAATCGAGTCGATGACGCGCTGGTTTTCGTCGAGGTCATCGAGTTCCTGCCGCAGCCACCCGATGTGGGTGGTTTTGCCTTTCACTCGGCGTCCGGAGTCGAGCGGATGTTCGCCGGCGAGCGCTTTAAGGAGCGTCGTCTTGCCACTGCCGTTGACCCCGACGAGGCCAATGCGCTGGCCGGGGGCGAGCCTCCACGTGAGGCTTTCCACGAGTGGCCGGCCGTCGGGGGTGGAGATGGTAGCATCTTCTACTTCCACCACGACTTTGCCTTGCCTCCGCTTGGCAAAGCTCAGCAGCTCGACGGTGTCGCGCGGTGGTGGCACGTTCTTGATGAGTGCCTCGGCGGCTTCAATGCGGTAGCGGGGCTTGGAGGTGCGGGCGGGGGCACCGCGGCGCAGCCAGGCAAGCTCCTTCCGCGCAAGGTTTTGGCGACGTTGCTCGTTGGCATCGGCCTGGCGGGCACGCTCGGCGCGGGCGAAGGTCCAGTCGTTGTAGCCACCCTCGTACACGTCGACGGTGCCGTCGTGGACTTCCCACGTGTGGTTGGCCACGGTGTCGAGGAACCAGCGGTCGTGCGTCACGACAACGACGGCCATGTCTGCGGAAAGGAGGTAGCTGGCCAGCCATTCCACGCCCTCCACGTCGAGGTGGTTGGTGGGCTCGTCGAGGATGATTATGTCCAGGTCGCGCACGAGTGCGGCGGCCAGCGAGGTGCGGCGCTTCTCCCCACCGCTGAGGTCGCTAACGCGGGTGTCCAGGCCGAGGTCGGTAATCCCGAGGCCGGAGAGCACATTGCGCACGCGAGGGTTGGAGGCCCACTCGTGGGTTGCAAGTCCTAAGGGACCGATAACGTTGTCGGCGATGGTCGCGCTCTCATCGAGGTCGGGGGTCTGGGTGACCACGGCGCTGCGCAGGTCTTGCATGTGGCTGACGCGCCCGGAATCGGGCTCCAGGCGCCCGGACAGGACGTTGATGAGGGTGGATTTGCCACCGCCATTCAGTCCGACCACGCCGACGCGGTCGCCGGAGTTCACTCCGAGGGAGACATTGTCTAGCAGGGTTTTCAAGCCGAAGGACTGCGAGACTTTCTCTAGGTTGATGAGGTTTACCACTCTTGTCCCTTCTCTTGCTTGTCGACGGCTCCTCGCGCGGTGGTCGTCGTTGTTACGGTGTGGTGGCAGGTGCCACTTTCCTCCAGTGCCCGCGCAACGGCGTGGGCGTGCGTTTCATCGGCGCACAGGAACGCACACGTCGGCCCCGAACCGCTGACGATTCCTCGCAATGCGCCGGCGGCTTCCCCCACAGCGAGGGTGCGGGCGAGCTCGGAGCGGAGGACGAGTGCCGCTTGTTCCAGGCGGTTGAACAGGAGTGGCGCAATCTTAGCTGCCGGTTCACCAGCTGTGAGGGCATCCACCAACGGCTTGACGCTGTGCGCGTCGCTCCACGCCCCGGCGCGATCGTGTTCGCGGAATACCGCAGGGGTGGATAGTCCCTGCTGCTGGGTGGCAAACACCCACCACAGGGTGCCGGCGAAGGGAACGGGGGTAAGGATCTCTCCACGCCCGGAGCCCAGCATTGTGCCACCGTGGAGGACGAAGTTGATGTCCGATCCCAGGTCGGCAGCGATACCATCGAGCTCGTCAATGCTCAGGGGGTCCTCGCGCAGGGCGTTGCAGGCAACAAGTGCTGCCGCTGCATCGGCCGAGCCTCCCGCCATGCCTCCGGCTGTGGGTATCGCCTTGGTGATGTGGAGATGGACCGGTTTCCCGGGCAGGACCCGCTCGGCAACCTTCCATACGAGGTTGGAGCTATCGGTGGGGACGTGATCGGCATCGAGGCCGTCGACAGTGATCGACATCTCCTCGGCTGCGGTCACCGTCACGGTTTCCCTCAGGCCCGTGGCCTGGAAGATAGTGGTCAGTTCGTGATAGCCATCGGGGCGAGGAGCCTGCGTTTCCAAAAACAGGTTCACTTTTCCGGGGGCAGTAGCCTGGCTTAGCACGTGGCCTCCTGTGCGATGCGCACGAATTCCTCCACGCCTAGCTTTTCGCCACGCTGCCGTGGATCGATTCCTGCCTGTTTCAGGATCTCCTCGGCGCGTTGAGCGCCGCCGAGGAAGCTACCGAGAGCCGCGCGGAGAGTTTTGCGGCGCTGGGCGAAGGCGGCGTCGACAAGCGGGAAGAGCTCCTCGGGTGAGATTCCCCAGGGGTTGGACTCGAAGCAATCGATGCGGACGAGCCCGGAGGAGACATTGGGTGCCGGCCAAAAGACGTGTTTACCCACCGTCCCAGCCTTTTTCACCTCACCGAAGAAGCTCGCCTTGATGCTGGGGACGCCGTAAATCTTCGTGCCGGGAGTAGCGGACAGGCGGTCGGCGACCTCCTCTTGCACCATGACGAGCACACGACGGATGCTGGGGATAGTGCGCAGCAGGTGCAAAAGCACGGGGACCGCGACGTTATAGGGAAGGTTCGCCACCAGCGCCGTGGGTTCGGCAACGTCATCCGTGGAAACCGTGAGCGCGTCCTTATTCACCACCGTAAGGCGCTTACTAAAACCGTGCGCGCGATCGGCGACGGTCTCAGGAAGCTGCGCAGCGAGGCGACGATCGATTTCCACCGCGGTGACGGCCTCCACCGCACCGACAAGACCGAGGGTCAGTGACCCGAGCCCCGGGCCCACCTCGATGACACGGTCGTGGGGCTCTAGCCCGGCCGCGGCGACGATCATGCGCACGGTATTGGGATCGTGAAGGAAATTCTGCCCCAGCTTCTTCGTGGGGACGATGTCCAGCTGCGCGGCGAGCGCGCGGATCTCTGCGGGGCCTAACAGGCGCGGTGAATCGTTCATATCGCTACACATGGTAGCCCCGTCCGGTTCTACTAGCGAATACCGAGCGACGCGGTGCACGCCGGCCACGCGCCCCAGCCCTGTGCGGCCTGCACCTTCTGTGCGATTGCGATCTGCTGATCGCGGGTGGCTAGGTTTGCCGTGGGGGCAAATTCGCCGCCGCCGTAGGCACTCCACGTGCCGGCATTAAACTGCAGGCCACCGTAGTAGCCATTGCCCGTGTTAATAGCCCAGTTACCGCCGGACTCGCACTGCGCGATGGAATCCCACACGGAACCCGCTGCGACGGACGCGGCAGCCGACGCCGTCTTCGTGCCACGAGCGATGACAGCGCCGGTGGATGGCGTGGTGATCGTCTCCTGCAAAACGTCGTTGGCCACCTCCTGGCCGTTGACGGTAACGATCTTGCGGACGACGGTCTTGCGCCCCGGTTTCGCAGCCGTAACCTCGGTCTCCTCGCCTTCCGGCGCCTCCGGATCCTCGGTGTAGGTGGGCTCCGCGGTGTACATCTCGTTCGCGGTGACCTCCGTCGTGCGGACACGGTCGACCTTGATGCTGGAGACATCCGCGATCGGGGTATCCACGGAGGGGGTGACGATGTCTTCGTCGCCAAGCGTGATGCCACGGGCATCCAGCACGTCACCGACGGTGTCGGCGGCAATCGAGTCGTAGACCACGCGGCCACCGTCGTCGACGGACACAATCTTCGGGGTGGTGACCTTAACGGTGAGCCCGTCGGCGGGAATGACCTCATCCGGGTTGGAGGAGATCTTGGCGGCCTTGGTGATGGTGGCCTTCTTGCCGTCGTTGAAGTGCTGCAGAAGCTCGCTGACGGTGAGCGCGTTGGAGGTCACCTCGTGCTCCACGCCATCCACGACGAGTGCCACTGGCTTGGCGGAGCGGACGGTGATGTGGGTGCCGTCGACAAGCTTGTCCGACGGGGACGGGGAAACAAGGTCCGTATCCTTCGCCTCGAACCCCACGGAGTGGAGCGCATCGCCGACGTTGGCAGACATGGTGGACAGCTCCGTGGACTGGCCGTCGATATCAAGCGTGATGGTCTTGGTGTTGCCCACGGCGAAAACGCCACCGGCAACGACGGTAGCCAGAACGCCACCTGCCGCGATCTTCACCGGGCGGGCGTAGGAGGACTCGTTGAGGCGACGACGAACACGCCCGTGACGACGTCCAGAGCCGCCGGAGGTGTACAGAGAGGAACCGTTTCCCTCGTGCGAAGTCATTAATCAGCCTTTCTCACCAGTGTGACCGGCACCTGCCCGCCGTCGCGAATGTCCTGGAATGTCAGTACAACGATAATAACGAATGTAACAATAAGGTAACAAACGCGATTTGTCCAGTAATCTTTACCACTGTGAAAACTGTGTCAAGTGTGACTAATGAGAAAGCCCAAACACGGTGTCAAACGTCTGGGACACATGCACCGCGAGCTCCTCGGGAGTCTCCCCACGCAGCTCCGCCACCCGGGCAAAGGTATGCCCGATAAGCGACGGCTCGTTTTTCCCCCCACGGAACGGCTCGGGTGTCATGTACGGCGCATCCGTCTCAATAAGGATCTGACCGGCGGGCGCGATGCGAGCTGCCTCGCGGAGTTCCTCATTCCGCTTGAACGTCACGTTTCCCGCAAAGCTCAGAATGTACCCACGTGACAGGGCTTCCTCCGCCACCGACAGCGGCGAAGAAAAACAGTGCAGCTGCACGAATGTCGGCTTCGGCGCGTCTGCGAGGATCCGCAGCAGATCCTCATCCCCCTCGCGGTTATGGATCATGAGCGCCTTGCCGGATTCCACAGCAAGGTCAATATGGAACCGCAGCGCGTCCTCCTGCTGCTCCTTGCTCGCCGTGGTGTCCGGCTCGTGCTGCAGCCAGTAGTAATCCAACCCGGTCTCCCCCACTGCAACGCACCGCGGATGGGACACGATCTCCGTCAACCGCTCACGCGCTGCCTGGTCCAGCTCATTCGCCTTGGTGGGGTGAATCGCGCACGCCGCATAGACAGCCGGATCCCACGTCGCCTGTTCAACCACAGCCTCGCTTTCTGCAAGATCATCACCGACCGTGACCAGCTTTGTCACACCAGCATCCTGTGCACGACGCACGAAGGTGCGCACTGCATCCTCATCGCGGGCACCACAGGACCACAGGTGAGTGTGCGCATCACTGATTCCTGTAATGGGGTCGTGCGGAACGGGTACGGGACGTGGCTTCTTTCGAGACATGACTACCAACTGTAGTCACCTCGTGCACCGGCCACTACCTGCCCCGTCGAGACAGTTGCACACCTTTGCGAATCATATGAGAGAATTGTCGCTATGAAAATTCGTACCGCACGGCTTGAAGACGCCCAAGCACTTGCGCAGATCCGCAACTGGGCGGCCGTCGCGTCAACAGCGCTTTTCGACGACTCCACCACCACCGCCGCCGATCGCGAACAGTGGCTTTCCACTATCCCAGCAGCGTTTGTCGCCGTGGACAACGACGAGGTCATCGGCTATGCCTCGTACGGGTCTTTCCGCATACATTCTGGATACCTCCATACAGTGGAAAACTCCGTCTATGTACTTCCCGGCCACCAAGGAAAAGGTGTCGGTAAGAGCCTGCTCAACGCCGTCATCCGCCACGCGGAAGACAGCCCCGATGTGCACCGCATGGTGGCGTGGATTGAATCCACCAACGCGGCTTCCCTCGCCCTCCATCGCAAAAACGGTTTCCAGGAAATGGGCACGCTCACCGAAGTGGGCTATAAATTTAACCGATGGCTAGACGTCACCATCATGCAACGCAACTGCCAGGTCGCCCCCGTAACCATTTAAAAAAATGTACCTCTCGGTGTTTCCGAGAGGCACCATCTTTTGCGTTATTGAACCGGGGCCCACTCCGGGCCCGTCTCAACGAGCGTGGCATCAAGCTTCTGCACGAGTGGCTTCGGCTTGGAGAGTGCGACACCCGGCTCCATTTCAATGCGCTTCCACACGGACTGCTGCGTGGTGTAGTCGCCTTGGATCGTCAGGTAGGTGCGCCCCTCCGGGGGCAGGTCAACGCCTTTGATCGGGCGAGGAGAATCGTCGGTTACCTCGACGATCTGCGGGGTTGCAGCCCACTCACCTGTCCGGCCGAGGGTTTCATGCACCTGCTGAGCGATGTGTGGCAGGTACGGGGTGAGGAGCGTGTTGCAGTCGCTCACCACCTGCAGCGCCACCCACAGCACACTGGCCAGGCGCTCGCGCTGCGACTCGTCCTTGGCCAGCTTCCAGGGCTCCATCTCCGCGATGTAGGCGTTGGCCTCGCCGACGACGTGCATGGCGTGGTTGATGCCCTGCTTAAAGCGGGAGTTCTGCAGGTGCTCGCCGACAACATCGAACGCGTCCTCGGCAAGCGTGAGAAGAGCCTTATCTTCCTCGGACAGCTCACCGGGCTGGGGTACCTCGCCAAAGTTCTTGTACGCCATGGAAACGGTACGGTTCACCAGGTTGCCCCACGAGTTCGCCAACTCGTTATTCACGCGGCGAACGAATTCCTCCCACGTGAAGTCCGTGTCGTTCGTTTCCGGGCCGGCCACGGAAATGAAGTAGCGCAGCGGATCCGGGCCAAACTCTTCAAGGAAGTCCTTCACGTAGATGACGATGCCCTTAGAGGACGAGAACTTGGAACCACTCATCGTGAGGTACTCACTGGAAACGACCTCCGTGGGGAGGTTGAGCACACCCAGCTCGTGGGGCTCGCCACCATGGGTACCCTTCCCGGCGTAGCCGAGGAGCATCGACGGCCAGATCTGCGAGTGGAAGGTGATGTTGTCCTTGCCCATGAAGTAGTAGGAGCGGGTCTCCGGATCGTTCCAGAAATCACGCCAGGCCTCCGGGTTACCAGAGCGGTGCGCCCACTCAATGGAGGCAGACAGGTAGCCGACGACGGCATCGAACCACACGTACAGTTTCTTTGCGTGGTCGTCTTGCCACCCCTCGACGGGGATCGGCACTCCCCAGTCAATATCGCGGGAAATCGCGCGGGGGCGGATGTCCTCCAGCAGGTTGAGGGAGAACTTCAAGACGTTGGGGCGCCAGTCCTCGCGGCCCTTGAGCCACTCGGCCAGGGCATCGGCGACGGCGGGGAGGTCGAGCATGAAGTGCTCTGTGTCCACAAACTTCGGGGTTTCCCCGTTGATCTTGCTCACCGGGTCGATGAGGTCGACGGGGTCGAGCTGGTTACCGCAGTTATCGCACTGGTCACCGCGTGCACCGCTGGCGCCACAGATGGGGCACGTACCCTCGATGTAGCGGTCCGGCAGCGTGCGGCCTGTGGACGGCGAGATAGCGCCCTGCGTCGTCTGCTTAATGAGGTAGCCGTTCTTGTACAGGCCGTCGAAAAGCTCCTGAACAACGGCGTAGTGGTTACGCGTGGTGGTGCGAGTAAACAGGTCGTAGGTCAGGCCCAGGCCGGCAAGGTCGCGCACAATCTGCTCGTTGTAGCGCGTAGCCAGTTCCTGAACTGTCGTCCCCTCCTTGTCTGCCTGCACGAGAAGCGGGGTGCCGTGCTCGTCTGTACCGGACACCATGAGCACGTTTTCCCCGCGCATTCGCTGGTAGCGGGCAAAAACGTCAGAGGGCACGCCGAAGCCTGCCACGTGGCCAATATGACGTGGGCCGTTGGCGTACGGCCACGCTACATTCACGAGCACATTATTCATGGCTTTTACCTTAGAGGATTGTCCCGCGCGACACGAACACGCCGGCCCCGATACCGTCCGAAGGACAATACCGGGGCCGTAAAAGGTTATGGATTAGGACGTGTGACGACGAGGCTTTTCGTCGATCACCGTCTTTGTGCCATGCGTCTTGGGGATCAAGAGATTGCGCTGTGCACGGTGCAGGCGACGCTGGGCCTCACGGTGCAGGCGACGCTCGCGGGCAAGGCTCATCGCGAACTTGCGCTGCGACTTAATGTCCAGGTAGTTCGGGTCGTTTGCCAGGCCCTTAACAATAGCCGCCATGAGTCCGATGAGGACGAGGAGGAACGGGCTCGCCGCGATAATCGTGACGTTTTGCAGGTTGTTCAGCGCATCGTCGCCACCGGAGATGAGGAGCACAAGGCCAATAGCCGCGGTGAGCACACCCCAGGCAGCCGTCACCCAGCGGTTTGCATCCGACTGACCGTTCTGGCTCATGGAGCCCATCACCGTCGAAGCGGAATCCGCAGAGGTAATGAAGAACGTTGCGAGGAGCACCATGGCAATGATGCCCACAATGTTGCCCATCGGCAGTGCGTGCAGGAGGTCAAACAGCTGCGACTCGGCAACGCCGTCCCCCCAGATGGACTGGCCGATCTGCTCAAACTTGATGGCGGTGCCACCGAAGATGCAGAACCATACCAAGGACACAGCAGCGGGAACAGCCATGACACCGATGATGAACTCGCGAACGGTGCGACCGCGGGAAATGCGGGCGAGAAACATACCGACGAACGGGGACCAGGAGATCCACCATGCCCAGTAGAAGATCGTCCACCCGGACAGCCACTCGGCAGCGTCGCCACCGGCGGTGTTCGCGGTGCGGGCGGCCATCTCGAAGAAGGAATCCAGGTAGCTTCCCAGAGCCAGCGGCATCGTGTTGAGGATTGCGACGGTCGGACCGGCGACGAACACGAATAGGGCCAGCAGACCAGCAAGCACCATGTTAGCGTTGGAGAGGTACTGAATACCCTTGCCCACGCCACTCATAGCAGACAGCAGGAAGCACGCGGTCAGGACGATCACAACGGTCAGCGTGATCTTTGCACTCGGCTCAGAAATGATGCCGGACTTCTGCAGGCCAGCACCAATCTGCAGTGCACCGAGACCGAGGGAACAAGCGGTACCGAACACGGTGGCGAAGATAGCCAGGATGTCGATGAGCTTACCCAGCCAGCCTTCTGCGGCCTTCTCACCGATCAGCGGGATGAACGCGGCGGACAGGAGCTGCTTCTTCCCGCGTCGGAAAGTGATGTACGCAATGGACAGGCCCACGATGGAGTAAATCGCCCAAGGGTGAAGAGTCCAGTGGAAAAGCGTTGAGGCGAATGCCTGACGCATGTTGCCGGAATCGTGCCCCGGCACGCCTTCGCGGAAGAACGTCAGCGGCTCAGTCGTGCCGTAGAACATGAGGCCAATGCCCATGCCGGCGGCGAACATCATGGCAATCCACGAGGGGGTGGAAAACTCCGGCTGCTCATCGTCGCGCCCAAGCTTGATCGAACCAAACTTGGAGAAGCCAATCGCCAGCGCGAAGCCAACGAAAACGGTGGTGAACAGAACAAACGCCCACCCGAAGTTGTCCACAATCCACCCCAGAGCGGTGGTGGCGAAGTTGGCGAAGTTATCCGGGGCGAACAAGCCCCAGCAAACAACAGCCAGTACGGCAATACCTGCGGGCGCAATGACGCTCCAATTGAGTGGCCGATCGGGCTCATCCTCATCGTCGAGACCCAGCTGCGTGGAATCCTCGTAGGTACCCTTGTGGCTGAGCATGGAGGCGAGCTCACTCGTGGCGGAGCGCTTCGGCGTCTCCTCGGTGCTCTCGCCCTCTCCTACCGCCGTTGCAGTGGAGGCGTTAGCGTGCGTCGTGCGCGGTGTATCCTCGTGCGTTCCTTCTTGAACCAACGAGTTACCCCTTTCCTTTTCGTGACTATCTGAAGTTTCTTCCATACCTATAAGGGTGGGTGACGTGACCCCCTCTCCCAAATTGAGGGGAGAAAACATCAGATTAATGACCAGCGCAAACAATTTTCGTTATAAAACCGTTACAAGCAAAAGGTCTAGTAAAGGGGCACTTTCACGTACCTTTACAACAAATGGATAACTTTGCCAGAAAAAAGGCACTGGTTATACCCTATGTTGGCTACAATTTACGAGCTTCTACGCAGGCATCGTACAGCTGCTTGGAACTCTGCCCGTTCTCGGCGGCGATGCGCTTGACCGCCGCCTTCATCCTCTCACCGGCCTCCACCGCCTCCAGCACAAACGGCACCAGATCCTCCGTGTCCACTGCTCGTTCCTCGGCGGTGGCACCCTCGATGACGACGGTGATTTCTCCACGCACGCCGTCCGTCGCCCACTCAGCAAGCTCCTGGAGCGTCCCACGGCGCACTTCCTCGTGGAGTTTCGTCAGTTCCCGTGTCACCGCTGCCCGCCGGGTAGGGCCAACGATTTCGGCGGCCAGCGCAAGCGTTGCGGCCAGGCGGTGTGGCGATTCGAAGAAACAGGTCGCCCGCTTCTGCGTCGCAACTTCCTCCAGCCATTCCCGGCGCGCCCCGTCCTTGCGTGGTGCAAAACCATCGAAGCAGAACGTTCCGACGCGGAGACCAGACAACGCGAGTGCGGTCGGAACAGCCGAGGGACCGGGCAGGCACGTCACGGGAACACCCTCGTCATGGGCACGATCCACGAGCGGGAAACCGGGGTCGCTCACGCTGGGCATTCCGGCATCTGTGACCACGAGGACGCACCCTGTCCGGGCGTGTTCCAGGAGAACATCGACCCGGCTTTCCTCGTTGTGGTCGAAGTTGGAGATAATGCGACCCCGGATGGTCACGCCGAGGGCGTTTGCCAGCTGGCGCGTCCGGCGCGTGTCCTCAGCCGCCACGAAATCGGCATGCTCCAGCGCGTAGACGAGCCGTGGGGAGGCATCCCCCAGGTTGCCGAGCGGTGTAGCCGCCAGGACAACTCCGGTCCGAGGCAGCGTGATTGCTGTGGCGTTGGGCTCGTTTTCTCCGTGAGTGCCGAACTCCTGATTCTCCATATCCCATACCTTATAGTTATGTGCGTGAGTACAGCAGTTACCCCGACCCCTGCGAGCCATGTTCTCCCCCGCACACCGATCGCCCCGGCGCGCCGGCTTCCATGGATTAAACAGGACTGGACGATCCTCGGGATCCTTCTGGGTCTTGGATTCTTCACGCGGTTTTTTGGACTCGGCGCAGCGACTGATACGGGAACACCCGTCTTTGATGAGAAGCACTACGCCCCGCAGGCATGGGAGATTCTACAAAGTACCGGTTTCCTCAAGCCTGGAATTGAGGCAAACCCGGCGTTCGGTCTCGTCGTCCACCCGCCCTTGTCTAAGCGGATCATGGCGCTGAGCGAGGCGGTTTTTGGCTACTCACCGTGGGGGTGGCGTGCGATGGTGGCGCTATTCGGCGTCGCAATGATCGCCCTGATGTACCTTCTCACCCGCGATGTTGCTTCATCTCGGGTCGCCGGTGCGTACGCCGGTGTTCTGGGGCTTTTCGACGGAGTTCTCCTCGTCAGCTCTCGCTTCGGCATGCTGGATATTTTCCTCGCCACGTTCGTGGTGGCTGCCTTGTATTTCTTGGTCCGCGATCACCAGGACATGTGCAGGAGAATGTACGACCGCGGTGTGGACGTATCTGGCTTGGGACCACGACTCGGTTTCCGCTGGTGGCGATTCGCAGCTGGGGTGTGCCTGGGCGCTGCCGTTTCCGTGAAGTGGAGTGGCCTGTACTTCATGGCGTTCTTTGGGTTGTACACAGTCGCGCTGGACTGGTACCGCAGGCACTGCTTCGGGGTGGAAAAGCCACTCATGGGCGCGCTGGTTCGCGATGCGTTCCCCGCCTTCGCCAGTATCGTTATTCTCCCCGTCGCCCTGTACCTGTGGTCCTGGCGCTCGTGGTTTGCCTCCGAAACGGGTGTGTTCCGCCATTCGTATGAAGCAGGCGATTTTGAATCGTCTCTCCCCCTGCCCCCGGCGCTGCTGAACTTCTTCTACTACCACAAGGAGGTTCTCGAGTTTCATGGGTCGCTGACCACGTCCGGTGGTCACTCCCACCCGTGGGATTCCAAGCCCTGGTCCTGGCTGGTGGCTGCACGCCCCGTGCTTTATTCCTCGGGCAATTACGACGAGTGCTATGCGGGCGATTCGTGCAAGTCCATGATCTACCTGTTCGGAACCCCGATCATCTGGTGGCTCATCGTCCCCGCGATTTTCTGGTGCGCCTGGATGCTCATCACGAGGAAGGACCTCCGCTTTTCCATCCCCCTCATCGGCTTTGCAGCTTCGTTTTTGCCCTGGCTCATTGTTTTCGATCGCCAGATGTACTTCTTCTACGCCGTCCCCATGATCCCGTTTGTACTGGTGGGCTTCGCCCTCATCCTGGCGCAGCTAGATAGGTGGAAACCATGGGGTCACTGGCTAGTGACGGGGTACCTCACCGCTGTCGCGGTGAGTTTCGTGTGGTTTTCCCCGATTCTGTACGGTCTCGTCATCCCCAGTGAACTTTACGACGTCATGATGCTGCTGCCCAGCTGGCGCTAGTCTCTAAAACGTAGGCCGGGCGTTGGCTGCCTGCCAGGCGCGCCGCACCGCCGACCTGCCGTAGCCGGACAGCCACGTCCACAACAAGACGAGGGTGGCTGCCAGGAGGAGCAACAGCCCCACAACGTTGCCGGTGGACAACGTGCCGAGGATGAGTCCACGCGCAGCGAAGCCAAAGCTAAACGTCCACAGCGTGGCAAAGACCGGCAGCATCCCCGAGGCCACCTCCGTCTTCCACGCGGCGAAAATCAAGCCGAAGCCAAGCGCTACACGGGCGGCGGCAAGGTTCACCATCATGTCTGTGATAACAGGGTCCTCAGAGAAAAGCCCGTCTGTGATAAGCCGCGTGGACTCCACAAGCGTGCCGATCGCCCAAGCAATAAAGGCGATACCGAGGAGAACGAGGATAGTTCTGGCAATGGCGAGGCTTGTTGCGCGACGGTTCTCCGCCCGCCGGATTTCCGGCCCGACGCTCGCCACAATAAGGTCTGTGAGGTCGGGAGCGTAATCTTCCGCTCCCGACAGTTCTGCTTTGAGAACGCGGGCTCGTTCAAGGTAGGCGCGACATTCAGCGCAACCCTCAAGGTGTGCCTCGATGATCGTGTCGTCGATCTCAGCCTTCTCGTTATCAAGCTTGGCTGAGATCGCGCGCTGGATCTCTTGGCAACTAATCATCGGCGAATACCCGGTCGAGGCTCACCCGCCCCGCTCCAAAGACCACGACGATGATGAGGGCAGCAATAAGAACGAGGACGAACTCGGGGCCACCGTCGCTCACAAAGAATCCGTTTCCGAAGTGGGCGAAGAAGATGGCTCCACACATGAGCAGAATGAGAATTGCTGCGACGATAGTGCTGAGGAAGCCAAGGATGAGGAGGCCGCCGCCGACAAGCTCGGTGATACCTGCGGCGTAGGCGGAGAACTTCGCATTGGGCACGCCCATTGCGCTAAATCCGCCAGCGGTTTCTACCGGCCCGGTGATAAACATCATGTCCCAACCGTGGGCGATAAAGACCACACCGAGAACCAATCGAAGAAGCAAAAGTGCAGTTTCGCGAATGAAGGGTCGATCCATGGAACACAGGATACATTCCTTTCCCCACCACGCATGAGCCACTCTACTTATAGATGAAGAAACCCCCGGTCATAGCGACCGGGGGTTTACCCTACCGTGGAGCCTACGAGAATCGAACTCGCGACCTTCTCATTGCGAACGAGACGCGCTACCAACTGCGCCAAGGCCCCGCATTGGTACGGGTAATAACGTTACTCCCCCGTTGGTAAATTCCAAAAATGGGGGTTGGCTAGCCGGCTTGCTGCAGCTCCGAGGATACGAACTGGACCTCGGGAAGGGAGCCATCGAAGTCGGGTGAGGCGTCATCCACCTCAAGGACAATCCCCGCTGGAGTGCGCAGACGGGCGGGAATGGACTTCTCCTCTTCCTCCCCCAACTTCACGCCGAGACGCGCGCGACGCAGGTTGCGGATCCGGCGGGCACGAACGCGGTTTTCTTCCTTCACCTGCTGGCGCAGTGCCCACAGGTACATGACGATGGTCAGGACAACGAGCACGGGCAGCGCCCACATCCAGGTTCCGACGAGAAAAGCAACGGGGATGGCTGCCACCAAAGCAACCACGAGGGCAAGTAGGGTACGCTTGCGACGTTCGAACCGGTCGAGGCTTACCTCGGCATCGGCCTGCGGATCGAATCCACCACGTCCCTTGCGACGTTCAGCGAAAGCGATCTCCTCGGCGCTGAGCTCAGCGGGCTCGGCATCGCTGTGCTCATCGGCCACCAGTTGAGGATCTTCCAGCTCGTCTGTTTCCGGCTCGTCCGGGTACATGAGGTCGGCAGGCTCCAGGTAGGAAGAATTGACCTCGTAGGTGCCCTCTACCGGCTCTGTGTCCGCATCGGCGAGCATGGACGCGTCAACACGAACGGCAACGCCGTCTTCCTCGTGCGCGAGGACTTCGCCGTCGAGTACATCTTCCTCGGTCTCGACCGGGGTGGCATCGTCACCCTCAGCCGCATCGTCTAGCTCATAGGAATCGACGAGCTCGAAATCCTCGTCGGTTTCCACCTCATCGCGGTGGACATCACTCTTGGTGAAACGGGGACGGCGACGGGGCACGTCGATTGCACCGGAGCCACCCTCGTAGACTACGCGGGTTTCTTCCAAAGCTTTGTTGGTTCGCCTGATCGGCTTTTGCCCACGAAGGAGCAGTGGTGCGAGGACGAAAATCCACATCACCACGATGAGTACGATCGGAAGATTTCCGGACACGTAGGTTCCACCTTCATGCTTGTCGACGACGATATTTACCTTATGCGAATTTTAAGCTTCCACCCGGTCGTGCCACGTTGTGCCACGCGGAGAAGGAAGCAAAAATTATACAACTCGCCCCATCCGCCACAGCCGATTAATCGCCAGCGTGGGGTAATCATCCTCGTTAAGCGCCACCATCACATGGTCCCTCCACTCCCCGTCGACGTGCAGGGCACGGCGCAAAAAGCCCTCCTCGCGGAATCCAATGCGCGTGAGAACCGCCTGGGAGGGGGCATTATCGGGGAGGAAGGTCGCCGTGAGCCGGTGCAGTTTCATGCGGGCGAAGGCATGATCCACGCCGAGGGCCACCGCCGCCGTGGCGATGCCCAGCCCCTGGTAGCGAGAGCTGACCCAGTAGCCGATCCACGCCTCGCTCACCGCGCCACGCTGGATATTTCCCAGCGTGAGTTGGCCGACAAAAGACTTGTTGAAGGTGATGGCGAATGGCAGGACACGGCCGGCGTAGGCCTCCTGCGTCAAAAACCGGAAATTTGCGCCCCACGCGCGCACGGAGTTCGCCGCATTCCAGTCGAGCGCCGTCGGTTCAACGACACGGAGGGAGGCTTCATCTTCGCGTCGAAAAGCAGACCACAGCCTTCCGTCTTGTTTTGTGGCGGGGCGAAGTTGAACCGATGCCCCGGAGGGGAGAGTAGCCACGGGCGTGGCCTCGGGCCAGCCGAGGTGAGCCTCCGGTTCGTCGAAAAGCAAATGCGCAAGCCGGTCCAGCATGACTAGCCCTGAGACAAGAACATCACATCGACAACATCGCCGGGACGAACATCGGGTTGATCCTCAGGAATGACAATGTAGGAGTTCGCCTCGGCCAAGCCGGCAAGCAGATGCGCCGGCGAGCCCGTCGCCCCAGATAGACCTTCGACCAGGTAATCCTGGGTTTCGGCATCGCGCATGAGGCGGGCGCGGATGTACCCGCGGCGGCCGACGCGGGACTGTAAAGGCCCCAGCGCGCGGGCTTTGACCAGGCGCCGATCCAGCGGACGCTTCCCCAGACCAGCACGGATCATTGGGCGCACGAAAGCCTCAAAAATGACGAGCGAGGAAACCGGGGTGGCAGGCAGCAGGAAGCAGGGAACCTCATCAGCCCCCAAAACACCGAAGCCCTGCACGCTACCCGGGTGCATTGCGACGCGCGTGGTATCGATTTCCCCCAGATCAGAAAGAATCGCCTGGATCTGGGCCGCACCCGCACCACCAACAGCACCGGAAATAAGGATGATCTCGCTGCGAAGAGTCTCCCCCTCGATGACCTCCCGGATGCGCCGTGGCTCGCCTTCCACGATCCCCACGCGACGCACCTCCGCCCCGGCATCCTTGGCAGCAGCGGCCAGCGCGTAGGAGTTGATGTCATAGACCTGCCCGCGCCCAGGTTCCCGATCGATATCCACGAGCTCTTTGCCCACTGAGAGTACGGACACGCGGGGGCGCGGATACGCCAGAACCTTGGAGCGACCAACGGCCGCCAGCAACCCGATTTGTGCCGGGCCGAGAATCGTTCCCGGAGTGACCGCCACGTCCCCCTCGTTGATGTCCTCACCCACGCCACGGACGAACTCGCCCGTCGCCACCGGCTTCAGCGGGCGCACAAACGCCGTGCCCTTATCCGACCACGCCAAGGGGAGAACAGAATCCGCCAAGGTCGGCAGTGGCGCGCCCGTGTGCACACGCATGGCTTGCTTCGGCTGCAAGCGCATCGGCTGCTGCGACCCGGCAGGAATTTCGCCGACGACGGGGAGCTTCGTCTCCCGAGTCTCGGGCACCTCCGGGCGCCCCTCGGCGTGGCTGCCGACGATGGCACGCGTGCCACCGACATCCACCGAGCGCACGGCGTACCCGTCGATCGCGGCCATGGGGAAGGCCGGAAGCGGATGCGTCGCCTGGACTTCCTCAGCAGCGAGCAGCCCGCCAGCATCGGTGATGGCCATGCGAACAGGATCGGGCACCAGGGCGTTAGCCAGGGTTACTTCCTTGTGTGCCTTTACCGATCGCATTCCAACTCCTTACGAGTCCACGTGGCCGAGATTTCCTGCTCGTGCCGTATGAGACAAAACTCTACCCGAGTAGTTCCTCCAAAAAGCGACGAATCCCCGGGCCGTAGACCGGGTGTTGCAGCCCGAAATCAACGCACGCCTTTATGTAGCCACTGGGGTTACCCAGATCGTGGCGCGTCCCGCGGTGGACGATAACGTGGACGGGCTCGCCCTCCTCGATGAGGAGCTCAATGGCATCGGTCAGCTGTAGCTCTCCACCCTTACCTGGGGTAATGCGACGGAGAGCGTCGAAGATCTTGCGGTCCAAAAGGTAACGGCCGGTGGCGGCAAGGGTGGACGGAGCGTCCTCCACTGCGGGCTTTTCCACCATTGTCTTGACGCGAGCAACATCCTCCATAGGGCACTCTTCCACGTCGAAGACCCCGTAGTTGCTCACCTCGTCCCGTGGCACATCGAAGGCGCACAGGACGGACCCACCGAAGTGCGAACGCACTTCGGCCATTTTTTCCATCACACCCATGGGGAGCACGAGATCGTCGGGAAGCATGACGGCGACGATATCTTCGTCGTCATCGAGTGCCGACTCGGCACACGCGACGGCATGCCCCAAGCCCAACGGCTTGTCCTGCTCGACGGCAATTGCCTCAATGATCTCCGGCGCGCGACGCACCTTTGCGAGCTGATCTGTCTTGCCCCGCTCTTCCAGCGTCCGCTCCAGGGCCTCGTGCGGACGGAAATGATCAAGTACTTCTTTTTTAATTGGCGACGTAACCACCGCGAGACGGGAAGCTCCGAGGGCTGCTGCTTCCTCAGCAATAAGTTCAATCCCGGGGGTGTCAACGACGGGGAGCAGTTCCTTGGGAACGGTCTTGGTAGCCGGCAGGAACCTCGTGCCCATGCCTGCGGCGGGGACGATGACCGTCTTCACCGCATGCTTGTGGTCTGAAATGGATCGGGTCATGAGCAATACACTACTAATCTCTTCCCCCGTATCTTCCACTAGGTGCCCCTGTGCGTGTCTAAAGTGGAGGATATGGAAACAAAGGCTGAATGCAGGAAGCGCCTTTTCGCACTGCGAAAGGAACGCGCCCACTCTGACCATGCACCTCTCAAAGATGAGCGACTGGCTCGCAACGTGGCCGAAGAAATCACACGCCGCGGAGCGACCCGCGTTTCCGCTTACTACCCCACTTCGGGGGAACCAGGCGGAGAGTACCTCGTCCCCGCACTGAAAGAGGCCGGGCTGACCGTGTTCCTCCCGCTGTCGCTTCCCGAAGGTCAGCTCGCCTGGGCGGAATACATCGACGACGACCACATGGCACCCGGCAAGTACAACATTCCAGAGCCCACTACCACACCGGTAGATACCCTTGCGGAGGCCGGCATCGATTTCATCATCGTCCCGGCGCTCGGCGTGGACAAGAGTGGCCATAGGCTGGGCAAGGGCGGTGGCTACTACGACCGGCTGCTGGAAGCCAACCCGACAATTGACCGCGCAGTGGTGGTCTACGCAGACGAAGTGCTCGATTCCATCCCCTACGAGGCACACGACGCGCAGTGCCAATGTGTCATCACTGACTAGTAGACTATGGCTCCATGAAGTTTTCCGTCTCTGCCACCGTTACTACCGCAACTGCTGCGACGCTGCTCATGTGCGCGCCGATTGCCTCCGCATACGACGTGAACGTGGGCATTGACCCGCAGTTCGGACCCGTGTGCCAGATCACCGATCAATCAGGGGCTCCCTCTGTACTCAAGGCTCAAAGCGATGCCGTCTACCGCTTTAACATCGACCTCCGCAACGGGTTCCGCAACGACCTCCCCGTCGGGGTAAGGAAGAACTTCGATGTCATCGACGAGTTGACCAGTGGGGAAAAGGGCGTCGAGGAGATGAGCGAGGACGAGTTCAACGCCGGGCAGAACGCGGTTGCCAACGTCCAGAATTCCGCCGGTGCGGCCGGCTGGAACCAGCAGGAGCTCAACGTAGCCACCTACCCGCTGCCGGAGGAGCAGATTCCTACCCTGCTCATTCCGCAGGCGCAGGCGTCGCAGTTCCTGGAGACCGACAATATCTACGAGCAGTTGGCAGAATCCACGATTGCTACCAACAGCCAGATGTCGCAGATGTTTAGCGAGCGTGGAGCCACTGTGGGTAATAAGGCGCTCAACAACCTAAATACCCGTTTGCAGAAGGTGTCCACCGATACCGATGATGCGGCCTTGCGCAGCTCCGTCCAAATGTGTGCGGAGGGTGTCTCCGCCCAGGACGGCGCCTACGATGCCGCCCCCACCACGAAGCTTCCGCTGACCGGCGGCTTTGGCAACGGTTCGGCTGCGGGTATCGCTGGTCTCGCCGGCATCGCCCTGCTACTTGTCGTCACTCTCACTGCGGGTGGCGCGAAGCTGCACAAGTAACCCTTTTTAGCTTGTCGACGACTCTCTGGTTCCGCGAGGTTTGTACCTCGCGGAACCTTTTGCACCTCTGAGACCGTCTAACTGTGTATGAACGCCTTGCTCACACCGGGGTGGCACAGGAGTTTATGGTTCCGCAGGATTGCTGCCCTTAGTCTCGTCATTCTCGCGCTCACGCTGTCTGTGTCCCAACAGGATCCACAGGTAGTGACCCTGACGCGCACGGTTTCTGCCGGGGAAACGTTAAGCCCCGGTGATTTCACCCGCTCCCCTGTTCCCCAGCATCTGATCCCCGATAATGCCGTGGAAGACGATCAGGTAGCACATGGCCAGGTCGCCGTCACGACGCTCAGCCGGGGACAGATCCTCACCGCAACAAGTTTTACCGGCGAGGGGCTCACCCCAGAGGGCACGACATCGGTCCCCTTACGCCTTGCCGATCCCGCCACCGGCGAGCTCCTCAAACACGGGGATGAGGTGACCATCGTCGCTGCTGACGGGTCGATTGTCTGCGAAAGAGCGAGGGTCATCCTCCCCCGCAAGGACACCGTCCTGGTGTCTATGGATAGCGACCTTGCCCCCGGGGTCGCCGCTGCGACGCTGAACGGTGCCGTTACTGTCGTCGTACGTAGTGTGGCGGCATCTGCTCCCGCCAATATTCCTCAGTAAACGTGCCGTCCGATTCTGCATCGGGAGACGGCTGTTCCTCGTCGAGTGGCACCACCCGATCCGGCTGTTCTGCAGGCACCGCTGAGGGACGGTCTGCCGTGCGATCGTAATCGCGCGCGGACCGCTTGGTAATCCGACGACGCTTCTTCGCTGTTACCACGTCTACCCCTGCAGTTGCCCCACAACGTAGTGGGACAGCGGAAGGATAGTGGCTACACCGTCGCGGATAGCCGTGCGCGAGGCGGCAAGGTTGACAATCAACGTGGACCCGGACACACCGGAAATTCCACGCGATGTCGCAGCATCAAGGGCACCACAGGCGATGGCGGAGGCGCGGATCGCCTGGGCAATGCCGGGAATCTCCATATCCAGCAACGGCTCCGTCGCCTCCGGGGTCTTATCCCGCGGGCCAACACCGACACCGCCGACGGTGAGGACAAGATCCACTCCGCCGACAACTGCCGTCTCAATGGCCTGCCTAATTGCTGACCGTTTGGATTCCACCTCGATGAGACCACCAACGTGGTACCCACCCTCGTGGAGGAGTTCGGCGAGCAACTTGGAATTCTTATTCGTTTGGTCCCGGACGTTCACCACGAGAGCACGATGAGGAGTCGGTTTGAGGTTCGCTTCCTCCTCGGCGCGCAGGCTGGCAAGGTCCGGCTCGGCTACATCGTCAAAAAAGGTCATAACCAAAAACTTACTCGCTCGAGAGCGTTACCTCTACCGTTCGTGTTTGCTCCGTCTCGGGGTTGGTTACCTCAAGGGTGACCGTTGACCCGAAGTCTTCGGAGCGTACAGCAGCGATGAGCGAGTCTGCCGAGTCAATTCGACGATCGTTAATGCGGGTGATGAGGTCGCCCGGGTTGAGATCGACATCGGCGGCGGCACCAGACGGATCGACACCGGCGACGAGGGCGCCGTCGAAACGCGAGTTCACCGCAAGCTTCACGCCGAGCATCGGGTGTGTGACAGTCCCCTCCTTGAGGAGCTGGTCGGTGTACCGCTTGAGGTTATTGACGGGGATGGCGAAGCCAAGGCCGATCGAGCCCGCCTGGCTCGAGCCCGAGGACAGTGATGCGATAACCGAGTTCATACCGATGAGGCGACCGTCCATATCGACAAGCGGTCCGCCCGAGTTGCCGGGGTTAATCGCAGCGTCCGTCTGGATGGCATCGATAAGCGACGACTGACCAGCCTCGCCACCGGCCGCACGAACCGGGCGCTGCAGGGCGGAAATAATACCCGTGGTGACGGTGGCAGACAGCCCCAGCGGTGAGCCGACGGCGACTACCTGCTGGCCGACACTGAGGTTTTCCGAGTTACCCAAATCAATTGCGGGCAGTCCCTGCACATCGCGGATGCGGATAAGGGCAACGTCTGTCGACGCATCGCCGGCAACAAAATCAGCGGCATGGCGCTCACCGTTATTGAGCGTGACCTCAATCTCACGGGCGTTTTCACCGGCTACGTGGTTATTCGTGAGGACAAGGCCGTCGCTGCTGATAATCGAGCCCGACCCCTCCCCCAGCGCGTTATCGCTCAAAACTCGAATAGAAACCACGGAGGGCAGAACCTTCGCGGCGACAGCCTCGACGGATCCCTCGGGCGCGGGCTCCGTGTTAACTGGAGCCTGCTGGGAGAAGGTGGTTTCTTCCTCCGACTGCTGCATTGAGGATACGGCAACCCCGGTGATGGAACCTGCGGCCACGGAACCAACGAGCATCATCGCTAGTGCGGCCGGAAGACCCACCTTCCGGGGCTGTTTATTGGATGTATCCTGTTCACTATTTTCCACGGCGTTGTGATTCTGCTCCGCCTGTGGATTGTTCCACACTGATTCACCGTATGTCATAGTGAACGATCTTATTACGTCGTCCTGTATTTTCTCCGTTGCCAGAGCTGTGTAAGGAAATCACTTCTGCTGCTATCTTCCTGTGAGCTGGTAACTTCCTCCTCATCATCCGCGGGGAGATCCCCAGCAGAACCCGGCAAAAAAACAGTCATGAGGTTGCCACCATCATCGGAATCACCAACGGTAATTGTCCCGTTATGCCTGTTGATCACGCTCTTCACGATCGCCAAACCGAGACCGGAACCAGGCATCGACCGGGCTTCCGCCGAGCGGTAAAAGCGCTCGAACACTTTGTCGCGATCGGCCAGCGGAATACCCGGGCCGGAGTCTGCGAACGTCAGCTGGATCATGCCGGATTCCACCGGCTTCATGTCGATGCGCACCGTCCCGTTGCGGGGAGACCACTTGGCGGCGTTGTCCATGAGGTTCAACGTCGCCCGCCCCAGGGCAAAGGGATCGCCCTTGAGTTTCCACGGGTACGGATTGAAAGCAAAAGCTACGTCCGGGCGGCGCCGCTTGACGCGCTCGAGGGACGTGTCCATGACCTCCATGAGGTCGACATCTTCGGCAACGAATTCTCGGCTGCCGTCCTCACGGGCGAGATCGACAAGATCGCCGATGAGCGTCGACATCTCCTGAATCTGCGCGACGACATCCTTCTCGATCGCCTGCCGGTCTTCCTCGGAAATCATCGCGTTCTTCTGCTTACTCACCATCATGAGCAGCTCCACGTTTGTGCGCAGCGAGGTCAGCGGTGTTTTCAACTCGTGGCCAGCATCGGCGACCAGCTCTGTTTGCCGGTCACGTGAGGCCTGCAAGGCCGCGAGCATGTCGTTGAAGGAACGGGTCAACTGGGCGATCTCATCGGTGCCGACCACGGCCATCGGACGCAGCTCGTCGGTACGAGCCACGTAGTTTACGGCCTGCTGCAGGCGGGAGATGGGCCGCAGGCCAGTGGAAGCGACCACGATGCCTGTCGCGATAGCCATGAGGACACCGGCGATAGCGATGAGCAAGAGCACCATTCCCAGGTTGGAAATGATGCGATGGGTGGTAGCCATATCTTGGGCAAGAACAACCGTGGCACCCGTGTTCCCGTGCAACGCAAGCACACGTTCTTCACCTGCGTTGCGGATACTCAGTTCCTGATTACCTTGCACAACGGGAATCTCGGACACCAACTGGATGGAATCACCAATGGGGTTGGGAGAACCGGGAATGTACACCATTGCCCGCGTGTCCGGGTTATAGCTCTTAAAAGCTGTGACCTCGGCCGCAGGGTCCAGAAGAAAGGCCGGGTCAACGGTCTCACTGATGAGAGACTCGGCTTTCTCCTTTAAGGCGACATCAACGTTGCGGGTAAGGGCAGTGGAAACCACCCAATAGGTGACAACTGTCATCAAGCCAACAGCAATCGCCACCATGAGGGCGGTGACGAGTGATAGCTGCCAGCGCAGGGGAGCCCTTCGTCCCCACTCGGATCGTTGACGCGCCGCTCCACGGCGCAAAATCACGGCGCCGTCTCTCGCAATACGTAACCAACACCGCGGACGGTGTGAATGAGACGGGATTCACCATCGGCTTCTGTCTTCTTGCGCAGATAGCCAATGTATACCTCAAGCGCGTTGCCGGAGGTAGGGAAATTGTAGCCCCACACCTCTTCGAGGATGTCCGAACGGGACAGGACCTTGCGCGGGTTCCGCATGAGGTATTCAAGGAGCGCGAACTCCGTGCGTGTGAGGCTAATAGGCTTCCCCGCGCGTGTGACATCGCGCGTATCCTGGTTCAGAACCAAGTCCTCAAACTTGAGCTCCTTCGGCTGCTCAGGGGCCTGGGATTCCGTAATGGACCGGCGGAACAGGCTCCGCACGCGGGCGAGGAGTTCTTCTAGAGCAAAAGGCTTGGGAAGGTAGTCATCGGCACCGGCATCCAAGCCAGCAACACGATCGGACACACCATCACGAGCAGTAAGGAGGAGAATCGGCCGATCATCGCCGGAACTCCTCAATGTGCGACAAACTTCGAGGCCGTCCATCTGCGGCATCATCACGTCAAGAATGACGAGTGTGGGCTGCTCCTTCTCGATAAGCTCGACTGCCTCGGCTCCATCTTCGGCAAGCACCACGTCGTACCCGTTAAAGCTCAACGATCGGCGAAGCGATTCTCGCACCGCCTGTTCATCATCAGCTACAAGTATCTTCATTTCTTCCCTTTTTAAAGCGGTTTTTTAAAGAATACTACCATTAAGGAACGTATTTTCAGACTTCAATCCAGTTTTCCGTCAGGTTGCTACAACCATTAATTCAAACTTTTGCGAGGTTAGGCCGGTAATTACCGGTTTCGCGCAACCTATGAGGAGCCAAAGAGCACCCCCAGATTCCCACAACAAAACCTCAAAAACAACCGTTCGGACACGATTTCTACCACAAAACTACCCAAGGATAGGGTGACCAGACAGCAAAAACGGCACCCCGGGTGAAACCGAGGTGCCGTTTTCATGGTGCATGGGCGCTTGGCGCTTTACACCCTTAATCCTGCGTGCCCTGCTTATGCAGGGCACGAGAATGATGTTAGAACTGCTCGACGTCTACGAGACCGAGCTTGGCTGCCTTGACGAGGCGACGAGGAATGAGAACCTCGCGGCCGTCGATCTTTACAGCCTGCAGGTCAGCGTTGTGAGCCTTCCACTGCGAACGACGCATACGCGTGTTTGCACGGGACTTACGAAACTTTGGGACTGCCATTACTTCGTCGCTCCCTTCTTCTTACGGCGAGCCATGCCTCCGAAGCGACGCTGGAACTTCTCGACGCGGCCGGCAGTGTCCATGAGACGCTGTGCACCGGTCCAGAAGGGGTGGGACTCGCTGGTCACATCAACAACAATGAGCGGGTACTCGTTGCCATCTTCCCATTCAACCGTGCGGTCACTCGTCACGGTGGAACGGGTCAGGAACTTGTGTCCTGTACCCGCGTCCTGAAATACCACAGGGTGGTAATCAGGGTGGATATCTTTCTTCATAAAATTAGTTCCCTCAGGATTGAGACTTCAGGTCGTCCCCGTCGTGCACTCATCATGAGCGAAACGGGTCGTGCCTGAGTTGGGTACTTATTTCTTACAGTGTTCTCAGCGCCCGCAAGGGAGCACATCGAGCAACCTCTGGCATAGTACACGCCAGAGGCAATAAAGCCAAACCTCGACAACTGCTCATGCACATGCCCCCCCCCGCCAGGCCTTGAGCTTCGGGGAGCTTCGGGCTTGTCGACGCCTCGCCCGAGGTTTCCTCTCATCGAACGGTTCTCGCTCCCGCGTTGCATATATCTTATTACTTATCTTATTACTGCGCACCCACTCTGCCACCTTGACGCGCGCCTGTAGGCACGCTCTGTTACAGTCACGTACAGAGAAACGAGCTAGATTCGCTACCTTTCGCCTGGGAATTAGGAAAATTCGGGGCTCCCGTGTAAGGTAGTCGCTTGCTGTTGTCAAAAGTATACGTTTACGCCCTCGTCGACCGGCTGATCGCAGCACCCTGACCTATTTAGGTGCGGTTTCGTGCGCGTTTGTCACGATGTGGGCGGTTAGGAGAAAGAAAGTCCATGTCGGCAATTTGCCAGGTAACGGGACGCAAGCCAGGTTTTGGCAAGTCTGTCTCGCACTCCCACCGGCGCACCAACCGCCGTTGGAACCCCAATATTCAGCGTCGTAAGTTCTACCTGCCCTCTGAGGGCCGGACTATCACGCTGAACGTGTCCACCAAGGGCCTCAAGGTCATCGACCGCGACGGTATCGAGGCCGTCGTTGCCCGTATCCGCGCTCGCGGGGAAAGGGTCTAAGTCTTATGGCACGTAACGATATTCGTCCGATCATCAAGCTGAAGTCTACGGCTGGCACCGGTTACACCTACGTCACCCGTAAGAACAAGCGCAACAACCCAGATCGCATCACCATCAAGAAGTACGATCCGGTCGTCCGCAAGCACGTCGATTTCCGCGAGGAGCGATAATTCATGGCTAAGAAGTCCAAGATTGCCAAGAATGAGCAGCGTAAAGAGATCGTCGCCCGTTACGCGGAGCGTCGCGCTGAGCTCAAGAAGATCATCAAGAACCCGAATTCCACTGACGACGAGCGTCTCGACGCTCAGTTCGAGCTGAACCGTCAGCCCCGTGATGCCAGCCCCGTGCGTGTTCGCAACCGCGACTCCCACGATGGTCGTCCGCGCGGCTACCTCCGCAAGTTCGGCCTGTCCCGCGTTCGTATGCGCGAGATGGCTCACCGCGGTGAGCTTCCCGGTGTTCGTAAGTCCAGCTGGTAAATTCTAGGGAGATTGTAAATGAAGCGCAATAACGCAAAGAGGGCGCGCATCGAGCAGTCCCGCCGCCCCAAGAAGAACCCGCTCAAGGCCGCAGGCATTGAGACGGTTGATTACAAGGATCTGAACACGCTCCGTCAGTTCATTTCCGACCGTGGCAAGATTCGTTCTCGCCGCGTCACCGGGCTTACCCCGCGTCAGCAGCGTCAGGTTGCTACCGCGGTCAAGAACGCCCGTGAGATGGCTCTCCTGCCGTTCACCAGCCGGTAAGCGGTTGAGGAGATAACAGCTTTAAGACCCGCCAGTTCACCTGGCGGGTTTTTGCATGCGCGAACAAAAATCCCGCAGCGAGAACTGCGGGATCGATGGTGAGTGAAAGCTACACGTCGTCACCGGCACGACGAGCGATGCGGAACGCCTGCTTGATGAGCGGCGCGTCGCACATCTGGCCATCAAGCTTGAAAGGCCCGGGGTGGTTGTAGGACTCCTTCACCACCCGACGAGCCCACTCGAGGGTCTCCGGATCCGGCAGATACGCACGGCGCACAGGCTCGGTCTGGGCTGGGTGAATCGTCGCTGTTGCGGCAAAGCCAATGCGGGCGGCATCTACGGCCTCACGGTACTGGCCCTCCGGATCGGAAAAATCCGCGAAGGAAGCATCAATGGAGAACTTTCCGTGGGCAGCCGCTGCAACATGCACCATTGTGCGCGCGACCTGGATGGTATCGCGGTAGAGGTGCGTGGGACGGTTCGTTTCGTCCTCTTGGTAACGCGAGTGCGTGCCACCAAGCTCCATCGTGAGGTCCTCCGCTCCCCAGTACAGCCCGATGACGTCGGGGTGGGCGGCAATCTCATTGACGTGCACGAGCGCCTGCGGTGTCTCAATGAGCGCGATGACGGGAAGGCCCTCCACCTCCGTCGGGATGCCATCACGAAGCATAGGAACGATGAGGGGGCCGTATTCGGTCTTCTTGTACGCCTCGAGATCCTCTAGATACCCCGGGGCCTCTGGCCCGTTGATGCGCACGATAACGTGCGCCGGGTCGAGGTGGGAATTGATGAGGTTCTGGCGGGCTTGCTCGCGTGCCTCAGCGTCGTGCTCAGCGCCGGCGCCATCCTCCAGGTCGAGGATGATCATGTCCGCGCGGGTAATCCCCTTTGCAAACCGTTCGGGACGGTTGCACGGCACGAACATGATTGCCGGTCCGAGAATAATGCTCTCATTCGTCATGAGTTCATCGTACCCGCCACCGTGCTTCTCGACGCTTAGCAGACGCAACTACCCGTGGTGGTGTTCGTGGGAGATTCCCGAACCCAGAGTCTCCGCGGGCTGACCGCCGGGCTCGGTGATAACGAACTGCCCCATCATGCCGCTATCCTCGTGATACAGCATGTGGCAGTGATACATGTACGGCCACTGCGGATCGGGGTAATGCCCGAACGTGACAGCCAACTTCACCGTCTTTTCCGGTGGGATGGTGACCGTATCCTTCCAGCCCTGCGTCCACACCTCATCCGATTCCGGTGCCTCGATGACCTTGAACGAGGCATCGTGGATGTGGAAGTTGTGGATCCAGTCGCTGTTCTCGTTTGTTACTGTCCACAGCTCCGGCTTGTCGTGGTCGATGACAAAGTCGACGCGTTGCATGTCCATGCGTTCGCCGTTGATCTCGAACGTGTTCAACGCGAAGGAACGCTCAAACCCAGTCTCGAGGACGATATCCTCAGCTGCAATGAGCGGATCGGGGATCTCCCGCGGCGGAAGCGCCTCCTGCGGCCCCACGATGCGCAGGAGGTAGAAGCTGTCCTCGACACCGAAATCGGGAACCGAGTCGTCCTTCGGCAACCCCAGGCGGTCGGGGAAGCCGACCGAGCGGAGGAAGATGTCCTCGCCCTGCTCGAGATCAACGAGGATTTCAAAGCGCTCGCCCGGACCAATAGGCAAGGTGGTGACCTCTACCGGATGGAGAAGGAAACCCGTATCGGTAGCGACAACAGTGAACGGACGATCGTCGGAAAGCGAAAGATTGTGGAACCGCATGTTAGAGCCGTTGACGAGCCGGAAACGAACCTGGGACGTTGTCGCATGGAACACCGGGTTGGTGCAGCCGTTGATATTCGGAGTATCGCCGATGAGACCGAGGTCGGGAAGGTCCGTCTCATCAAACGACCCATCGTCCTTGAAGCGGTGATCCTGGATGATGAGCGGAACATCATCCACGCCATACGTCGCGGGGATATCCGGCATGTCATCGTCCGTAATGACAAAGCCGCCGGCAAGGCCACGGTAGGCGTGCAGCCCCGTCGCCTCGTGCGGGTGCGGGTGGTACCACACCGTTGCCGCGGGCTGATCGATGGTGAACTCTGTCGACCACGTCTCCCCCGGCTCGATGGGGCTGTGCGGACCCCCATCCATGACAGCGGGAAGCTTCATCCCGTGAATGTGCATCGTTGTCATTTCGTCCAAGCTATTTTCAAACTCCAGACGGACGCGCTCACCGCGAGCAGCCACAACGGTGGGACCAAAGTGTGGCCCGTTGAACCCCCATGTCGTAGTTTTCGTCCCCGGCAGGATCTCCGACTCCCCCTCCTGGGCCGTCAGGTGGAACACGCGAACCCCATCCACCACTGTCGAGTCTGCTGCCGGAGGAATAGGCAACTCCCGGTCGAAGCTCTCCGGCGCGGGGGCACCGGTGGAGCAGGACGTGAGAGTGGCACCGGCGGCGACAAGCGCTGCGGTACCGGCTGACATCGTTAGGAATGAGCGTCGCGAAATCATTAATCAAACTTTAGTTTGATAGAAACGCACTCTCAAAACGCCCCACCCGATGAGGTGTGGCTGGTAGTGCTACTCCACTACTGAGAGCGCCCATCAGCCAAAAGATGAGGGCACCGTTCACAGCGGGGTGAACGGTGCTCTCCGCATGCACTGGTAAGGACAGTGCATCACTGCAGCATCACTACACAGTGCACAGACGCTTAGTGGAGGAAGTGCCGCGTACCCGTGAGGTACATGGTGATTCCTGCCTTCTTCGCTGCCTCAATGACCTCCTCATCGCGGATGGAGCCACCGGGCTGAACGACAGCCTGGACTCCCGCCTTCGCGAGGATTTCAAAACCATCGGCAAACGGGAAGAACGCATCCGAGGCTGCGACGGCACCAGCGGTGCGGTTCGTGCCGTCGGCAAGCGTGTTGGCGCGCTCCACCGCGAGCTTGGCGGAATCGACGCGGTTGACCTGTCCCATGCCCACACCCACGGTGGCACCCTGATTGGCGATGAGGATCGCGTTCGACTTCACACAGCGGATACTGCGCCAAGCAAATTCCAGATCGGCCAGCACCTCCGCGGTTGCAGGCTCTCCGGCGACGAGCTTCCAGTTCTTCGGATCGTCACCTTCCGCCTGGAGGACATCGCGCTCCTGCTCAAGCACGCCACCGGAGATGAACATCTTCTGCATGCCACCGCGATGCGGCTCATCGCACTGGAGGATGCGCAGGTTCTGCTTTTCCTGCAGCAGTTCGAGGGCCGCCGGCTCGTAGGACGGAGCGGCGATGACCTCGGTGAAAATCGGGCGCACCTGCTGCGCCATTTCCAGGCTCACCTCACGGTTCACAGCGATGACTCCGCCATACGCACTCATCGGATCGCAGGCGTGCGCCTTCTTGTGCGCATCAGCGATCGACGTGTGGGAGACGGCGATCCCGCACGGATTCGTGTGCTTGATGATGGCGACACACGGGTCTGCGTGGTCCCATGCTGCGGCCCACGCCGCATCCGCATCCCGGTAGTTGTTGAAGCTCATTTCCTTGCCGCCGAACTGCTCGGCGGCAGCAAGGCCCTCACCCGTTACGTGGACGGTAGCCTTCTGGTGCGGGTTTTCACCGTAGCGGAGCGTACGCGTTTCACTGCTGCCGAGCTGATCGGCGAACCACTGCGAAACGTGTGCGTCATAATCTGCAGTGTGTTTAAACGCCTTGAAAGCGAGCTTCTGGCGCTCCTCGTAGGTGAAGCCACCGTTCTTCGTCGCCTCGGCGGCCTTAGCGTAGTCAGCAGAATCAACAACGACTGCTACGGAGCCATGGTTCTTGGCCGCGCCACGAACCATCGACGGGCCCCCAATGTCGATCTTCTCCACGCAATCGGCGTAGCCTGCGCCGGAAGCTACCGTCTGCTCGAACGGGTAGAGATTAACGATAACGAGCTGGAACCCTTCAATCCCTAGCTCCTCCAACTGCTGCATATGTGCAGGAACGTGCGTATCCGCGAGTATTCCCGCATGCACGACCGGGTGCAGCGTCTTGACGCGCCCGTCGAGACACTCCGGGAAACCGGTGATCTCACTGACATCGGTGACGGGAACACCCGCCTCGCGGATGACCTTCGCGGTGGAACCAGTAGAGACGATGTCCACACCTGCCTCGTGTAGCCCCTTGGCGAGCTCGTCTAACCCCGTCTTGTCGAACACACTGATGAGTGCCCGCTTAATCGAAATCTTTTGTTCTTTATTGTCCGTCATGCCACAAGCCTTCCTCGAGCACCTTCACGATTAACTGACGTTCAACCATCTTAATTCGCTCATGCAACGAATCTTCATTGTCATCCTCGTTGATGAGCACAGGCCACTGTGCGACGATGGGGCCGGTATCCATACCTGCGTCCATTTTGTGCACCGTCGAACCAGTCACTGCCACTCCGTAGGCCAGCGCATCGCGCACGGCGTGCGCGCCCTTGAACGCCGGAAGCAGCGCCGGGTGTGTATTCAAAACGACGTCGAATGCCTCGAGGAATTCTGAGGATACGATGCGCATCAAGCCCGCGGAAACGACGATGTCAGGATCGAAGGATGCCACGGTATCTCGAAAATCCCGATTCCACTGTTCCCGATGGTTGGGGGTGAATTCCACTACCTGGGTTGGAATCGATGCAGCCCGCGCACGCTCATTGGCAGTGCACGGTCTGTCTGTGATGACAGCGACAATGTCGTAGACGCTACTGCGCCGATCCATCATCGCTTGGAGAAGTGTTCCCGACCCAGAGGCGAGAACCACCACTCGTGTTTTCCTCTTCGCTGTCGTTTTCGCCGTGTCGTTCGTCCCCAGATCCGTGGGGATCGGCGGCAACGTGCGGGATGTTCGCATCATCGTCTGCAGTGACCTTTTCCTCTTCGGTTTCAGATGTCACATCCCATTGTTCCCCATCACCTGCCAGTTCGGAACTCTGCTGCCCACGTGCGGGTGTATCCGTCGACACAGACTCCCCTGAATCAGCGATGCCGGACGGCTCGTCGTCCTTCCCTTCCTCCTGTGGCGTATCCTCTGTGTCTTCTGTGTCTTCGTTCTCACCTGCGTCAGCTGTTTCTGTTTCCGCATCTGTAGTGAGGTCTGCATCGCCATCTACGCTGTTTTCGTCGTTGCCGTCTTCAGCGCCATCTTCGCCATCGGTTTCGCTGGCGGATTCGTCATCGACGACGCTGACTGCCGTCTCGGTATCGTCGTCCGCTTCGGCCGTGGATTCCGCGCTGTCCTGCTCTGCGTTTTCCGCTACAGCGGGAACACGCTTGCCCCGGATGAGCCGGATGAGGACACCACCCAAGCCAATCGCGGCTGGGTAGATGCCCGCCAAAAGAATGGCCAGCCACCACGTGCTGCCCACATAGCCAAGTACCCCCACGGGACCACTCTGGAGAAGTTGTAGGATGCCCATCCCCACCATGGTGAAGGGAGCTACAGCGAGACCGTATTCAGGCATGTCTTTGAGCACGAACAGGGCAACGAGGAAGGCAACAACCATGATGAAGGCTGCGGCAGTGTGGACAGATTCGGGCATAGCCACAAGCCACTGCACAGGCGGAAGCACTCCGGGATGGGCAGAAAACAGGGAGACCCAGCTTTCCCCAACCCGGAAATCAGCGCCCAACATGACGGACGCGCCACCAATAGCGGCATTAGGTAGATAACCCAGCGCGACGAGTGGGTGGCCAACTGGCTGCCAGCGGACAGCAGTCATCACAGCGACGAGAATGAATCCTGCGACCATCCAGACCGCCAGCAGACGAAGCGCCGCGTACGCAGAACTAACCCATGCTTCCGGAACTGCGTAGCGCCGTGCCAGGGCCTTCCACAGGCGCGGCCCCATTCCAGCCAGCACGGCTGCAGCGTGCAGGATGACGACACGGGCGAAGGTGAGCAGCGGGGGAAGCCCCATGGCAAACACGTGCGAAGCGCTCCACAGCATCGCGGTTGCGGTAAGTGTCAAAAGGAACGGTATGCCCACCGCGGCTGCGAAAATAATCCCCAGGTCGCGCATGGATGCCCGTGTTTTCACGAGGCTATACGTCGTTCGTGCAGTAAGTAGGCCCACGCACAGGGCAGGTAGTAGTGGTACAGAACTGATGACCTGTCCGCTGCCGGAAATCGCGCCGCCGTTGATGACGATGTACGCCTGGGCGATTGATCCCGGTAAAGCAATGAGAGTGGTAGATGTCAACAGAAGCGACGCAAGTGAAATAGCGATCGCGACTGTGACAATTATCACGTTAGAGGTTATGAACGGCATCACGAGCCGGCGCGTGCGGAGATGCCCGGACACACCAAAACTGGTGGTTGACGGGTCAACATTCGCACGCGACTGGCGCCGTCCACGCCGGTATGGGCCACCGGGACGTGCAGAATTGCGAGAGGGACCTACATTCACATTCACGCCTAAACTGTGCCACGGTTTCCCCCTCAGGTGCGGGAGGCGACGCGTAACGTAGAAACATCGTCGCCACCTTTCGATTGATATGTAACGAAAAGCCCGCCGAAAACGACAGTACTAACGATTATTTCTGCTTGCCCCTCCGATTTCGTTACGCTATCGTTACATCTCGTTAAGCAGAGATAGGTAACAAAAGGGTCACGAAGAAGTGAAGCTGTCATAACGACGGCACCTTCCACTCGTGGCCTTTTACAGAGGTTGAAGGAGCAGGAAATGGCTCATCAGCGGTCGACAGCGGGGGCACACCGCAAGGCCCCTAGCGCACCCAAAGGTCGCGTCAGTCTAGTAGCTGTCACCACCGGTGTAGTTTCCACTGCCGGCGCAACAGGCGCGGTAGCAGCAAACATCACCACCGATACCGCACCAGCTATCAACAACCAGGTGCAGCTCGTTGCAGAAACGTCGACCCCCGCGCCGGCTACGACGCACGAGTCCCCGCAGGTGCTTAACATCGCTGAGTTTAAACCTGCCGCCAACGTCCAAGATCAGATCGCCAAGGCCGTTCAGTACGACAATGAGCGCGCAGCAGCCGACGAAGCCGCCCGCGCACCTCTCGTCGTTCGCCCGGCCGAAGGAACCCTCTCCTCCGGTTTCGGCACCAGGTGGGGCGTTCTCCACGCTGGCGTTGACATTGCCGGTCCGATGGGCTCCTCGATCGTCGCAGCTCAGGACGGTGTCGTCATCGATGCAGGCCCTGCCTCCGGTTTCGGCAACTGGGTTCGCATCAAGCATGAGGACGGCACCATCACTGTGTACGGCCACATGGAGACCGTAGAAACCACCGTCGGCGCCCAGGTTCATGCCGGGCAGCGCATCGCCGGCATCGGTAGCCGTGGTTTCTCCACCGGCCCCCACCTGCACTTCGAAGTACATCCCAACGGCGGTGGAGCAATCGACCCGATCCCGTGGCTGGCTGAGCGTGGGATCAACCTGTAACAACCTATAAACACTGCTTCAACACTTCCGAGAGCCATGGCGAACAGCCCATGGCTCTTTTTCATTTGGTCACCCCACATCCGCCCAGCTAAAATCCACTTCTCCGCTCGTCTCAGGTTCCTATTAGGTTCAAATCGACCGGAAACCCATATCTACCCCGTTAGCCGCCCCACGGCGCTGTGAGCGCGTTTTAGACCATACGAGTTACAGGACACGGCCCTCGTCTACCTACTCGATGGTTTATACCACCCCTATACCCCAATCCCCTCCTACCCCGGCGCACGCCCCCGACAAGAGCACGCCACGACCACCGGCGAGCTTTTACCCCCAAAAGGTGTAATTCTTAAGATTTTCTTCGTTTTCTTCGTATTTACTCAGTTTTTCGCCCGGTTTTCAAGACGCATAGGGAGGCTGCGGGTTCAGTGCGCAGCCTCCCTATACGTCTTTCCCCTACAGCTTCTCCATAGGGATGTTGCCAATAAGCATGAGACGAATCGTCCCATTCGAGCCGAAGTCGATCGTTACGGTTGTGTGCTTACCGAGGCCCGTTACTTCCTTCACGGTGCCGACCCCGTACTTTTCGTGATTCACCATGTCTCCCACCGCAAGCTTCAACGACGATGCGGGAACTGATTGGGAAGACGCGGGCTTCTTCTTCACCCGACGCGGGCCACCAACCCAGCCATCGCCACCACCGCCGTAGGCGTTATATCCTCCGCCGATGCCGTAGGCGGGTTCCTCGCGTTCCCACTCGATAAGGGAGCCAGGAATGTCGCCGAGGAACCGGGACTCAGGGTTCGTCTGGGAATTCCCCCACGCGATGCGGAGAAGCGCACGAGAGATGAATAGCTGCTTGCGCGCACGGGTAATGCCTACGTAGGCCAGGCGTCGCTCTTCTTCGATTTCTTCGGCGTTACCCAACGAGCGCATATGGGGGAACTGGCCTTCTTCCCAACCGGGGAGGAAAACATAGGGGAACTCCAGACCCTTCGCCGTGTGCAGGGTCATGAGGGTAACGACACCTTGCCCTGCATCAGGGATTTGATCGGCATCGGCAACAAGAGACACTCGTTCCAAGAATGCTTGGACGGAGTCATCCTCATCATTGGACCGCGCCTGCTGCGCAAAGTCGCGCGCATACGCCACGAGCTCGTTAAGGTTATCCAGGCGAGCTTCATCGCGGGGATCCTTGGACTTTTCCAGCTCATCGCGGTAGCCGGAGACATCAGTAATGAGGTTGATGAGGTCGCCCACCTCTTGGTCGCTAGCGCGCAAACCCTCCATCATGTCGACGAACTTCGTGATCGCGTTGCGCCCACGGGCACCGAGGTAGTCCACCTCCTCAGCACGCTTCATGGCCTCGTAGAGCGAGATATTTTCGCGGGTGGCGAAGGCGGTCACAAACGCCAACGCTTTGTCGCCGATCCCGCGACGGGGAGTGTTGACGATCCTGCGGAGTGAAACCTCGTCATCCGGATTGTCCACGACACGCAGGTACGCGATGATATCCCGCACTTCCTTGCGCTCATAGAAGCGCGTGCCACCGACCACGCGGTACGGAATGCCGGTGCGGATGAACACGTCCTCGATGACACGGGAGGCGGCGTTGGTTCTGTACATGACAGCCACCTCGTTGAAGGGGAGGTTTCGGTCATCGATGGTGCGGGCGATAAATCGCGCCTCGTCTTCCTCCCTATCCGCAACGTAGCCAATGATCTTCGGACCCGCGCCCTGATCGGTCCACAGATTCTTCTTTCCGCGGTGTTCATTATGGGCAATGACAGCGTTGGCGGCAGACAAAATATTCTGCGTGGAGCGGTAGTTCTGCTCGAGAAGGATGGTCTTGGCGTTGGGAAAATCGCGCTCAAACTCGCGGATATTGCGGATCGTCGCGCCACGGAAGGCATAAATGGACTGGTCGGCATCACCAACGACGCACAACCCGGTGCCCTCTTTGCCGACGAGGGCGGAGATAAATTCGTACTGCGCGTGGTTCGTATCCTGGTACTCATCCACGAGCACGTAGTGGAAGCGCCGGCGGTAGTACATGGCCACATCCGGGTGCTCACGGAAGATCCGTACTACTTCCCCGATGAGGTCATCGAAGTCGAGCGCGTTCGCGCGACGCAGCCTCTCCTGGTAAAAACCATAGACCTGGCCGAAAATCTTGTTTTCCTTCACCGCATCGTCAACACCTACGAGTTCGTTCTTCCAGCCGGAAATACGGTTTCCCAGCACGCGGGGGCTGAACTTCTTAATGTCCAGCTCCATGTCCTTGGCGATCTGCTGTAGCAAGCGTTTGGAATCGTCTGAATCGTAGATGGTGAAGTTGGAGTTCAATCCCGGGACCAGCTGTGCATTGCGACGGAGGATGCGAACACAGGTGGAGTGGAAGGTCGCAACCGCCATATTCTGCGCCTCCGGACCGATCAGACCAGTGACACGTTCCTGCATTTCCTTCGCAGCCTTATTGGTGAATGTAATGGCAAGGATCTGCCACGGCTGCACCCCTTTGAAACGCAGGAGGTGCGCGATGCGACGCGTAAGCACGGCAGTCTTGCCGGAACCGGCTCCTGCCACGATGAGTAGCGGCGAGTCGTCATGCAGGACGGCTTCGCGTTGTTGCGGGTTAAGGTCTGAAACAAGATCTGAAGGTGCCATAACGAGTTATACAATAGCGGGTATGAGTAACACCGGTGCAGAAGATCAACTGAGCGAAGCCGAAATCACGCAGCTCAGGAAGGAAATTGACCGCCTCGATCACGTCATTTTGGAGGCGGTGAAAAAGCGCACGGAAATCTCCCGCGCCATTGGCCGCACGCGTCGTGCATCCGGTGGCGTGCGGTTGGTGCATACCCGCGAGGTAGAAATCGTCAACCAGTTCCGCGAAGAGATTGGCGAGGAAGGACCCGCGCTCGCTGCGATTCTGCTCCGCCTCGGCCGTGGCAAGCTGGGCTGATACCCAGCTTTAGCAGACGAAAAGCGGAGGGTTGCTTCCCTCCGCTTTCCACTGTGTTTCTTAGTCGGACCGCTTGCCTGCCTGTGGCAGCGCGGTGTTACCGGATATCAATACCCAAGTGGTCGCCTGTTCCCAACTCAATGTTGAGGCCGGGCACGGCCGCAATGAGCTCCTTGGTGTAGGTTTCCTGCGGGGAATCGAAGATGCCGTCCGCTGTTCCCTTTTCCACGATTCGCCCCTTTTCCATCACGACGATGTCATCGGCGGTCTGCCGCACGACGGCGAGATCATGGGTGATGAAGAGGTAGCTCAGCCGGAATTCTTCCTGCAGATCCGCCAGCAGCTGGATGATCTGGTTTTGCACAAGAACGTCCAGCGCAGAGACGGCCTCGTCGAGGATGAGAACTCCCGGTTGCAATGCCATGGCGCGTGCGATAGCAATGCGCTGGCGCTGACCGCCCGACAACTCATTGGGGTAGCGACGCATCGCAGATCGAGGCATATTGACCATGTCCAGGAGTTCCGCAACGCGTGTCTCACGCTGCTTCCTGTTTCCCACCTTGTGGAGCTTGAGTGGCTCCTCAATACACCGGTAGATGGAGAACATGGGGTCGAGCGATCCGTAGGGGTTTTGGAACACGACCTGGAGCTTCTTGCGCAAGGCAAACAGCTCCTTCTCACTCATGGTGGACATGTCGCGACCTTCGTAGTTCACGGTGCCACTGGTGGGTTTGAGCAATCCGAGAACCATGTTGGCTACGGTGGACTTACCGGAACCGGATTCACCTACCAACGCTGTCGTCGTACCACGACGCAGGTAGAACGACACATCATCGACGGCACGGAGAATCTCCTTGCCGTGTGCTGCACCCCGGATATCAAACTCCTTGACCAAGTTGTGCACCTCGACAACAGTTTCGTCGCTGCTACCTTGGGAGGCCTTCAGCTCAGACGAGGTGAGCCCCTGGTTGCGTGCGGACTGGATGCGGGCGGAGGCAAGAGACGGGGCCGCCTTTACTAACCGCTGTGTGTAGGGGTGCTTGGGGTTGCGCAGTATCTCCAGGCTCGGTCCCTTTTCCACGATTCGCCCACGGTGCATGACCACGACGAAATCAGCGCGCTCGGCGGCAAGACCGAGATCGTGGGTGATGAACAGCAACGCAGTGCCGGATTCTTTAATGAGGGTCCCCAGGTGGTCGAGGATGCGCTTCTGCACTGTGACATCGAGCGCTGAAGTCGGCTCGTCGGCGATGAGCAGACGCGGATTCGCAGCCAAACCGATGGCAATAAGCGCACGCTGGCGCATACCACCGGAGAATTCGTGCGGGAACTGCTTTGCGCGCCTCTCGGCGTCGGGAAGCCCTGCGTGGCCGAGTAGCTCGACCACCTTAGCGTGAGCCTCGGAACCGGAGGCGATGTTGTTGGCGCGCAGTGACTCCTCCACTTGCGTGCCGATTCGCCACACCGGGTTGAGGTTGCTCATCGGATCTTGCGGAACAAGCCCGATGTGGGAACCGCGGTACTTTTGCCATTCTTTATCGGATAGCCCATTAAGCTCCTCACCCTCGAAGGTGATGGAGCCGTGGGTGACCTTGCCACTGCCGGGGAGGAGACCAAGGAGGCTCATCGCTGCGGTCGACTTGCCGGAGCCGGACTCCCCCACGATGGCCACGGACTGGCCGGGGTAAATGGTGAGGTCGAAGTCGCGCACGGCTTCGACAACGCCGGTAGAGGACTCGAATTCCACTTTCAGGTCGCTTACGCGCAGCAGTGGTTCGCTTGTCGACGCCACGGTTGCCTGTGGTTGCGGTGTACTCATTGCCTTACTCTTTTCCGTCTGTGTCACGAGCGCTTCCTCGCCTTCGGGTCAAGCGCATCGCGAACCACGTCACCCATCATGATGAAGCTCAAAACAGTCAGTGCCAGCGCGATAGCCGGGTAGAACAGCACCATCGGCTGCGTGCGCAGGGAAGCCTGAGCCGCGGAGATATCGCCACCCCAGGAAACAACGGTGGATGGCAACCCGATACCCAGGAAGGACAGCGTTGCCTCCGCGACAATAAAGGTGCCGAGTGCCACCGTCGCGTACACGATGATCGGCGCTGCAGCATTGGGCAGAATATGGCTGGTGAGAATCTTAAACTTGGAGGCACCAACGGCACGAGCAGCGGTGACGAACTCCTCGTTCTTCACGCTCATCACCGCACCACGGGTGATACGGGCAATGTTGGTCCAGCCGAAAATACTCAGCGCAATGACCACGGTCCAGATGGTGCGCTGCTCCTTAAACATCTGCATGACAACAATCGCTGCGAGAACCAAGGGCACAGCGAAGAAGATATCAGTGAGCCGAGACAAAATCGTGTCCCAGATGCCGCCGAAATAGCCGGCGACAGAGCCAATAATTGTCCCCAGAATCGTCACTGCGATGGTGGTGAGAATACCCACCGTCACCGATGCCCGGGCACCGAAAATGACGCGGGAGTAAATGTCACAGCCCTGCCGGTCAAAGCCGAAGGGGTGCCCCGGTTGTGGACCGGCAAGGGAGTTACTGAGCTCGCAGAATCGGGGATCCGTGGAGGTAAACATCTGCGGGAACATGGCCAGTAGCACCGCGCATAAGATGAGCACAGCGGAGGCCCAGAACATGGGGCGCTTGCGGAGATAACGCCAGGCTTCACCCCACATGGAGCTGGGGGCAGCCTCGTCGGGAACTGCGTCGACTGCGCCAAGCCCCTGTTCGTCGGTGGCAGAAACGTAGTATTCCTGGCCGGGCAGGACGCAACCGCCGGTGACGGTATCGTTCATGAGGCTCTCGGTGCGGTGGATTGCATCCATCTGATCTTCCGTCGCCTGGTCTGCGATGCGGATGCCCTCCTCCGGTACCCGCACCATGTCCGGTGCCGTCGAGTCCGAAAAGGTATTCGAATTGTCAGTGTTTTTAGGCATAGCGAATCCTCGGATCTAGCAGAGCGTAAATGAGGTCAACGATGAGGTTGGCGATGATGTACACGATGACGAGAACGGTAGTGAAGCTCACCACAGTGGCCGGTTCGCCTTTGAGGATCGCCTGGTAAATGGAACCACCCACGCCGTTGATGCCGAAGATGCCTTCGGTGACAATGGCACCGCCCATAAGGGCGCCGAGGTCAGCGCCGAGGAATGTCACCACTGGAATGAGTGAGTTTCGCAGCACGTGGCGTCCCATCACCGCACCCTTGCTCATACCTTTGGCCGTTGCTGTGCGCACATAGTCTGCACTGAGGTTCTCGCTCACGGATTGACGTGTGAGACGAAGCACGTAGGCAAACGAGAGCGCTCCGAGTACGACGGCGGGCATGAGAAGCGCCTCAAAGGATTCGTTTCTGCCCACTGTCACGGGAAGTATCCCCCACTTCACACCGACGAGGAACTGAAGGACAAACCCGATAACGAAGGAGGGCACGGCGATCACGAAGAGGGAGACGAGAAGCACCGTGGAATCGAAGATGCCGCCACGGCGCACACCGGCGATAACACCGACGGTGATGCCCAAGATAGCTTCAAAGGCCAGTGCCATAACAGCCAGTTTGATGGTCACGGGGAAGGCATTCGCCATCACGTGAGAAACGGGCTGACCGGAAAAGGTTGTACCGAAATCGAGGGTGAGGATTCCCTTGAGGTAGAGGAGATACTGGACGATAAACGGTTTGTCAAGGTTGTATTCAGCTTCAATACGAGCTCGTGCGGCCTCACTGATGCCTCGGTCACCGCCGAGGGCTGCCACGGGGTCACCGGGCATAAGGAACACGAGGGAGTAAAGAAGCAGTGTCGCACCGATGAACACAGGGATCATCTGGAGCAAGCGCCGCCCGATGTAACGGAACATATGCGCGTAGCTCCTTTCTTTTAACAAGTAGTAGGGGGTGGCCTGACGTGCTGGATAGACGCACCCACCCCGCGTGCGGACGACGCGTTTTCGCGCTGCCGCAGCGGGGTGCTGGAAAACCAGATTGGTGCCTCTATGAATGATTCAAATTGTTAGCTGTGCCTGCTGATCTGCAGGCACGTGTGTGGTTGTCGGTTTAGTTCTTGGTGATCTGCTCGTATAGCGGGACAGACTTCCAGGAGAACACAACGTCGTTGACATGCTCCGAGTAGCCACCGGTGACGTTGGCGTACCACAGCGGGATGGCCGGGAGGTCCTTGAGGAGAACTTCCTGTGCCTGGTTGTAGAACGCGTTGGCCGACTCCGGGTCGGGAGCGCCTGCAGCCTGCTTAAGCAGGGAGTCGAACTCGGGATTGGAGTAGTCACCGTCGTTGGAACCACCACCGGTTGCGTACAACGGTCCAAGGAAGTTACCCAGTGACGGGTAGTCTGCCTGCCAACCGGTACGGAATGCAGAGGTGATCGTGCGGTTTGTCACCTCGTCGCGCAAGCTCTTGAAATCCGGGTACGGATCGCCCACTGCTTCCACACCAAGGGTGTTGCGGATCGAGTTGGCAACAGCGTCGACCCAGGCTTGGTGGCCGCCATCGGCGTTGTAGGAGATCTTCACGGAGCCTTCGAAGGGAGCAATCTTGTCGGCCTCAGCCCACAGTTCCTTTGCCTTCTCCGGGTTGTAGGTCAGGACCTCAGCACCGTTAAGGGAGTCAGAGTGGCCGGGGATAACCGGGGAGGTGAAGTCCGTAGCCGGGGTGCGAGTGCCGCCGAAGATGGTCTGCGTGATCTCGTCGCGGTTGATGGCGTAGGACAGTGCCTGCCGGCGCAGGTTACCTTCTGCACCGTTGAAGTGCGGGAGACTCTCCGGGATGGTGAAGGACTGGAAGATGGCTGCGGGCTGATTGACAGCGCGATCGCCAAGCTCAGTCTCAAAGGTGGAGTATGCCGAATCCGGGATGGCATCGGTCACGTCCAGGTTGCCTGCGAGCAGGTCAGAGTAGGCAGCGTCGTTTTGTGCGTAGAACACGAACTGGACGCCGTCGTTCTTCGGGGTGCGCACGCCGTCGTACTCTTCGTTCGGCACGATGGTGGCATCTTTGTTGTGATTCCACTCAGCGAGCTTGTAGGGGCCGTTGCCGATGGGATTTTCGCCGTAGGCATCGAGATCGTCGTACGCGGACTCGTGCATGGGGAAGAATGCGGAGTAACCAAGACGCGTGGGGAAATCGGCCTCCGCCTGTGCCAGCTCAATGGTGAAGGTCTTGTCATCGATGATCTTCAGACCTTCCATGGAAGATCCGCCCTCTTCGTAGCCGAGGATCGGCTCAAAGAAGTAGGCGCTCAGCATGGACTCTTCGACGGCCTTGTTCCAGGCCTTCACAAAGCTCTCCGAGGTGATGGGGGAACCATCGGCAAAGGAGATTCCGTCCTTCAGCGTGACGCGGTAGGTCTTGTCGCCTTCCAGGTCGATGGACTCTGCCATCTCGTTCTGGATCTTTCCGTCGGCATCGTAGTAAACCAGGCCGGAGTAGATGAGGTCGACGATGTTACCGCCACCCACCTCGTTGGTATTGGCCGGCAGAAGCGGGTTTTGGGGTTCCGAGCCACGCGCGGTGATGTAATTAGCTCCAGCAGCTGAGCTGCTTTCTGAGCTAGAGCAGGACGCGAGACTAAAAGCGAGCAACCCCGCTGTTAGCGCCGCGACGGTCTTCTTTAGAAACACAGGTTCTCCATTCTTTGCATTGGGAAATCACCTTTTTCAGAGATTTCACCACAAAATATGAATAATTTGTGAATTCTATTCAGCTCAATTGATGTTAACCTACAATTAACACAGTTCACCTAGTTTTAACAGGGGTATTGATTCATTCTTTTGATTACCCCCATAAATCGACACACCTGCAGTGTTGAACAATCAAAAATCGTCTAGCGGGGAAACAGCGTTCCGCCCTGTATCGACGCTTTTACACCGACGGTCATGAATATTAAAATTCCGGTGAATACTTATTCACCGAGCGGATCCATATCTAACCCGATATCGAAAACCCTGGAGGAATGAGTCAGCGCGCCAACGGCAATGTAGTCCACTCCCGTCGCCGCATATTCCTTGGCATTTTCCAACGTCAACCCTCCTGATGCTTCTGTTTTTACACCGGCGGGGACAGTGTGCCGGAGAGCCCTTTCGATGGTATCGGGATCCATGTTGTCCAGAAGAATGAGCGATACGCCGGCACCGATTGCTTCAACAACCTGATCCACACTGTCGCACTCCACTTCAACGGGAATCTCCGGGTAACGTTCGCGTACCCTCGCAATCGCGTTGGCAACGCTGCCGACGGCAGCAATGTGGTTGTCTTTGATGAGCGCTTCGTCGCCGAGCCCCATGCGGTGATTGAGCCCACCACCACACCGGACAGCCATTTTCTGCAGAATGCGCATGCCAGGAACTGTCTTTCGGGTGTCCCGCACACGCACGGGGTCACCTGTGAGAGCCGATACTTCCCCGCTCAGTGCATCCACCCAGCGAGCTGTGTGCGTCGCTACGCCAGACAGCTGGCAGATGATGTTTAAGACAGTGCGCTCAACCGTGAGAATGTCGGTCACGGGTCCGGTAAATGATAGAACCGCGTCACCGGTTTGAACTCGTTCACCATCGGCCTTGTGAACGTTGACGGACAAAAGCCCCGGCGCGTACACCTCCGGCGCAAGGATGCCAACGGCAACGCCTGCGAGAACGCCGCATTCGCGGGCGTGCGCCGTTGCTGTCACCGTGGTGCCGGGCAACGTCGCACGGCTAGTGACATCCTCACCCCACTGCAAGTCCTCTTCCAATGCGCGACGTACAAAATCGCGCGCCTTTTCCGGGTCAAGTCCGAGACGGGTCAGCGCGTCATCACGCATGGAATCACACCTTTCTCGTGTTATTTGTCAGCGGGAGCAGGCAGGGAGATGAGTTTGCGTTCCAGGAATTCGTCGATTCCCTGGAAGCCACCTTCCCGGCCCAGCCCGGAATCCTTGACACCACCGAAGGGGGCAGCAGCATCTGAGATGCCACCCTTGTTGACTCCCACCATGCCAACCTCGAGCTTCTCCGCACTGTCGAGGGCATGCTGCAGATCCGCGCTGAACAGGTAGCCGGCGAGACCGAAGTTGGTGTCATTGGCCATGGCGATGGCTTCCTCGTCGCTGGCTGCCTCATACACGGCGACAACAGGTCCGAAGATTTCCTCCTTGTACATGCGGGCGGAGGTAGGGACGTTGTCCAAGATGGTGAGTGGGAACCAGCTCCCCTCTTCAGGAACCTCGTCTTGCCAGACAAGTTTCGCACCCTGATCCAGCGCGCATTGGACGAGCTCAGTAACCTTCTCTACCTGGTCGTCTCCGGACAAAGGACCATACTCCGAACTCTTGAGGGATTCGGTGACCTTAGCCACGAAGTCTGCGTGCAAGTCACGGTGGACGATGAAGCGGTTGGCAGCGATGCACACCTGGCCTGCACCACGCATCTTTGCTGTCAACGCAGCTTCGACAGCGGTAGACATGTCAGCGTCGGAAAGCACGACGAACGGAGCGTTACCGCCCAGCTCAAGCGAAACACGAGCAGTGGGTACCTTCGCAGCCAACTTCTTCCCCACAGCCGTCGAACCAGTGAAGGTGAGCTTCCGCAAGCGCGGATCCGAGTACAGGGGCTCCAGTGCTGCAGACGCGCACGGGAGGATGGAAACGACACCCTTGTCCAGACCCGCATGATCAAGGATTTCCGCCAAGAGAAGCATGGTGAGCGGTGTCTTTGATGCGGGCTTCAAAATGACGGTGCAACCGGCAGCAAGTGCCGGTCCCAGCTTGCGCGTGCCCATTGCCAGCGGGAAGTTCCAAGGCGTGATGGCAAGAACCGGGCCTACTGGCTGCTGCACCTCCACGATGCGTGCGTTACCCGTGGGCGCCAAGCGGTAGTCGCCGGACATCCGCTCCGCTTCTGCCGCAAACCACCGGAAAAACTCCGCGCCATACACGGATTCGCCCTGCGAATCCGGGAGCGCCCGGCCAAGCTCCAGCGTCATGAGCTCAGCAATTTCATCCTTGCGTTCCATGATTTCTTCATAGGCGCGCCACAGGATATCGGCGCGGTAGCGCGGACTCGTCTTCGCCCATGCCTCCTGCGCTTCACACGCTGCATCGAAGGCTTTCTTCACATCCTCCTCGGTAGCCGAGGCAACCGAGGTAATCACCGACCCGTCACGCGGGTTGGTGACATCGAATGTGCCACCATCGGAGGCATCGACGAAGGAACCGGCCAGGAACAATTTGTTTTGGTATGTCATACATCCAACTGTATTGACAACTGCACCAGTCGCCCCTATCTGAGGGTACTAACGCAGACTCACCAAGCGCGTCTTGTGGTTCCGGTTTACGATATCGGCGAAACAGGGGCACCATATCCGTCCCTGGGTTCATATAGGGGCATCTTCCACGGGGAGGAAACACACTCGAGGCGTTGCCGAAACACCACATTTTTTTGGGGGAATCATGTTCATCCACACACCACTACACCATCCGCAGCACACTGAAACCCGCTACGCAGCGGACCGCCTATTTGGCAGACGATCTCTCGCCACTACACTCGCCGTTGCGCTTTCCGGGACCATGCTGACTGCTCCGCCCGCAGGCGCACTCGACGTTACGAGCGACGGAGAGACGTGCACGATCTCACCCTCTCACGCTGATGAGGCGATGGTGGAGCGTCTGCGGGACGAAGTCCCTATCGCTGCCGCTCACGCAACTGATGACTATGGGGATAAATACGGAGAATTTGGAAAAGTCTTTGGTGCGGAAATGAAGAAAGCATTGAAGGACAGAGATAAAACGGTGCAGGTCTTCGGCTTGGATCAGCCATTGGCCTGGAAACAAACCGTTTCTGTCCAGCAGGCGCAACGAATGCACAAGGAGCGCCGGGCATCTCCATATTTTCGCGCGGACGATTTTGACAAATTCTTGGACTCGAGGGTGTTTACCCACCTTGATTTTCTCGCTGAGGGGTTCACCACCTACATGCAACCGGTGGTTAAAGACCTGGATGCCCATGTGGGTGATGCCGCGTACCACCGCGCACTGGAGCAATGCATCGGCATTGCACCGCTGGCGGAACTATCGTCAGGCAGTAGCGATCCCAAGGAAGCAGACACCGAAACCCAGATTGCGATTGGGGCAAGCGTGGCTGTCATCACCGTGCTTTCCCTCATCGGCGGGTTCCTCAGCCAGATTGACCCGCGCTGGTTGCCTGCTCCTCTGAGACAGGTTCTCGCGCCGGTGTTTCCTCACTTGGCGCCACCGCCCGCTCCTGTACCGGCTCCTGCCCCAGCACCCGCACCTGCACCGAAGCCGCAGCCTCGTCTGGTGCCGATCATCAACCGGGCTCCTGCCCCAGCACCGGCGCCGTCACGGCCGCAGCCTGCACCGCAACCGGCACCCAAAGTGGCAAAGCCTGCGCCCAAACCCACGCTTCCCATTGACATCAGGACGAACGGACCGTTCCCGGGCTAAAGTAGTAGGTCAAAGGCTTTCCACGTACGCGGAGTACGGATTCACTCCGTGCACGCGTGCGCAGAATAGCCATTGACCTGTGATTTACGTAGAAAACACGAAGGAGCGTTCATGTCCACGGATATCTCCACCACTCATGAGTGGAAAGACCTCGAGGCACACCAGACGGAGATCAGCGAGACAAACTTGCGGGAGTTGTTTGCCAACGATCCCGAGCGTGCATCCCGGTTTACGTTTGATGCCGCGGGCCTCCACGTCGACCTGTCCAAGAACCTGTTCACCGAGGACACGGTAGACAAGCTGGTAGCGCTCGCCGAGGCTGCAGGGTTGAAGGAAAAGACCGAGGCCATGTTTACCGGCGAGCACATGAACAACACCGAAGACCGCGCCGTCCTGCACACGGCGCTGCGTATCCCGGCCGAAAATGACCTCACCGTTGACGGGCAGGATATCGCCGCTGATGTCCACGAAGTTCTCGGCCGGATGCGCGATTTCGCCTCGGCGCTGCGCTCCGGTGAGTGGCTGGGCTACACCGGTCACACCATCAAGACCGTGGTCAACATCGGCATCGGCGGTTCGGATCTCGGCCCCGCCATGGCTACCAAAGCACTGCGCAACTATGCGGTGGCCGGAATTCATGGCAAGTTCGTGTCCAACGTTGATCCCGCCGACCTCGTCGCCACGCTGGATGAGCTGGATCCCGAATCCACGCTGTTCATCATTGCGTCGAAGACGTTCACCACGCAGGAGACGCTTGCCAACGCACACGCTGCAAAGCGCTGGCTGGTGGAAAAACTCGGTAGCGAGGATGCCGTGGCCAAGCACTTCGTCGCCGTGTCCACGAATGCGGAAAAGGTTGCCGAATTCGGCATCGACACCAAGAACATGTTCGGCTTCTGGAACTGGGTCGGTGGCCGCTACTCGGTGGATTCCGCCGTGGGCCTGTCGCTCATGTGCGTCATCGGGCCGATGGACTTCATGCACTTCCTCGAGGGCTTCCACGCAATGGATGAGCACTTCCGCACGGCTCCGCTCAAGGAGAACGTGCCTGCTCTCATGGGACTCCTCGGCGTGTGGTACTCGGACTTCTTCGGTGCGGAAACCCACGCGGTCCTCCCCTACTCGGAGGATCTGTCCCGCTTCCCTGCCTACCTGCAGCAGCTGACGATGGAGTCCAACGGCAAGTCTGTCCGCCACGATGGGACCGCCGTTACCACGAACACGGGTGAGATTTACTGGGGCGAGCCGGGCACCAACGGCCAGCACGCGTTCTACCAGCTCATCCACCAGGGCACGCGCCTCATCCCCGCTGATTTCATCGGGTTTGCTCGCCCGGCGCAGGATCTGCCCACAGCTGACGGCACGGGATCCATGCACGACCTGCTGATGAGCAACTTCTTCGCGCAGACGAAGGTGCTCGCCTTTGGCAAGACTGCGCAGGAAATCGCCGCTGAGGGTACGCCCATCGAGTTGGTCAACCACAAGGAGATGCCGGGTAACCGCCCGACCACAACGATCCTCGCGGAGGAGCTCACCCCGCGCGTCCTCGGTGCCCTCATCGCCCTGTACGAGCACATCGTGTTTACCCAGGGCGTGATCTGGGACATTAACTCCTTCGATCAGTGGGGCGTTGAGCTGGGCAAGAAGCAAGCCGGCGACCTGCTCCCGGCTGTCACCGGCGCTGAGAAGGTCGCTTCCGGCGATGATTCCACCGACGGTCTCATCGACTGGTACCGCGCCAATCGGTAACGGTTTTTTGCTTGTCGACGACTACATCTTCACGACGCGCTCATAGCCCGCGGGGATGTGGTCGTTTTCGACGATCTTCTTTCCGAACGGGAAGCAGGTCACGGGGATAAGCTTGAGGTTCGCCCACGCCATCGGGAGTCCGATAATGGTCACGGCGAGCCCGGCAGCCGTGGTCAGGTGACCAACGGCCAGCCACAGGCCGGCAACGATGAACCAGATGGCGTTGGAAATTCCGCTGAGAGTGCCGGAACCATCAACAGGCTGCACGAGCGTGCGACCAAACGGCCACACAACGTAGCTGGCCATCCGGAACGACGCGACACCTGCCGGTATCGTGATGATGAGGATGCAGGCAAGGAGCCCGAAGAAGACGTAGCCGATCGCTAGCCAGAGCCCGGCGAACACGAACCAAATTATATTTAGCAGCGTTTTCATGTCCCCCAGTGTAGCCAGCTACACTCACGGGGACTTTTGGGAAATGGGATTATTTTTCCTCTGATATAGTGACTAGCCACGTCACGCACCAGGTATGTTGATTGGATTAATTTGATGATTGATGCGATAACCACGTGGGTCACCTCACTTATGGAAACGCTGGGAGCACCGGGAGTGGGTATCGCCATCTTCCTGGAGTCCGCCTTCCCACCGATTCCCAGTGAATTGGTTCTCCCCCTAGCCGGGTTCACGGCCTCGCAGGGCTCGATGAGCCTCGTCGCTGCCATGGTGTGGGCCACCGCCGGTTCCCTGTTGGGTGCCTACCTGCTATACTTCGTCGGCCATGCCGTCGGCGCAGAGCGCCTGCGCAAGGTGGCCGATTGGATGTGGCTGACGGAGGCCGCCGACGTGGACAAGTCCATCGCCTGGTTTGACAAGTACGGTTCCGCCTCCGTGTTCTTCGGTCGCATGGTGCCGGGAATTCGCTCCCTCATTTCCATCCCCGCTGGTATCGACAGGATGGGGCTCATTAAGTTCACCGCGTGGACGACACTGGGATCCGCGATTTGGAACGTGCTGCTCGTTTACCTGGGCTTCAGCCTGGGCGAGAACTGGCACCGCGTGACCGACTACATGGAGGAGTTTTCCTTCATCGTGAAGATCATTCTCGTCGTCGCGGTCGTCGCACTCACGGTGTGGCTCATCCGCCGCCAACAGCAGAAGAAGTCACAATAGTGGCTGGCAGGTAGGACACCACCAGATTACGCGTTCCAACTCGTCGGCATCGCCACCACGATCCACACCGCCGAGGAACCCGTTTTCGATGAGGGTGCCACAGCGCCTACATGGTTTGTTGTTTCTGCCAAAGACAAAGCTCGTCTCCCCTACCTTGCGTACACCCGTCGATACGCGGATGGGGGAGTTTCTGTTTTCCCACATGAGGTGCCTTGTGATGGCGAGGATGCAGTGCACCTTTTCCTGCCCCAGATGGCCGACCGGGGTGGCCGGGTGGATTCCGGAGATGAAGCAGATCTCCGCCCGATACTCATTTCCTACTCCCGCCAGGTTCTTCTGATCAAGCAGTGCAGTTCCGATCGGGCGGTCTGGCCTGGCGAGGATCCGCCGTGCTGCCTCGGCTTCATCCCAGTTGCCGAGAACGTCCGGCCCCAGATAATCCACCTTCTCGGCATACTCTGTTGCGGGGAAGACTCGGACAAACCCCAGGGAAAAACCGACTACCTCGATGGGGCGAGGATGTGGCGCCCCCTCCAGTCGCAGCACGACGCGGGCGGTGTGTCCCGGCTTCTTCCAGCGCTGCCCGGCAGGATGCACCGACCAGGTTCCCTCCATTTTCAAATGGGTGTGCAGGATTCGCTCACCGAACTGCATGAACAGGTGCTTGCCGTAGGGCCACACATTGTCGCACAGGCTTCCCTCGAAGCGCTCGAGGGCGAAAGCGGGCACCCGCAGCTGGGAGTACAGCACTTCCCGGCCACGCATGAACTGCAGGGATGTGGCCAACTGGTAGACAGAATCACCTTCGGGCACGGGGGTAGCCTCCTCTTCTGCGCGTTCTCACCAACGGTGTCTCGTCCTTTTGCTCCTTCTCTGGCCGCGGGCGGCTAGTTCCCACGCGACCGCCAATCCGAATCCCCTTCGGGGTAATTCCCGCGCCGGCAAGGCGGAAGGACTCCGTCAACGGGGAGGTAAGAGCAGAATCACCGTTGATCTTCTCCACGATAAACCGTGTTGACGAGACCGATTCCAGCGCCCCCACCAGCCGCGCGACGAGCATGTCGTCTTCTTCCGGGGCACCATCAAAGAAAGTGGTCAGGATGCGACCGCCACGGGTGAGGTGAGCGACGAGAAGGCCGTCGACAAGCACGACGAGAGCCCCCGCAGCACGAGTGACGTGCGCACTCTCCGGCCAGGGCAAAGCCGCACCGTAGGGGTTGGCAGGATCCGCGGCGGCCAAGACGTAGGTGAGCGGGTCCGTAGCGCCCGAAGGCCAGCCCTCAATGTCCGGGGAATCGGCATGGCTGCGGATCCTATCGATAACCGCCGGAGTGGAAAACTGCGCGGCGCCCAGTCCCTCCACGACGTAGCCGCGCATGGACTTCCCCGACTCCTCAAAACCGCTGAGGACCTTGTACGCCAGGGCAAACCCACCAAGGACATTCTCCGTCACCACGCTGCCACGGGTGACAACACCGTACCGATCGAGCCACGCCTCCCCGTGGGCCACAGAGCGGTTCGTCGGATCCGTCTCCGCCGGCGGGGTGAGCGACCACCGTCCCTGCATGTCCGGCGGTGTGGTGGGACGCTGCGCATGCGCAAAGCTCGTGCGCCCCATTCGCAGCCGCGACCGGAACGGACGGCGTTTCGCCTTGTGCGCTGTTCCACCACCGCCGGAACCTCCGTTGAGGCGCGCGCGGACGGGGTCAAACGTATCTGGTGACACAAGCCCCAGCTCCACCAGTCCCCACATCGCCTCGCGCAGCTCCTCGGCGGTGACCGTGTGGCCCAGCCCCAGGCCCAACTCACCGCCGGTGACCTCCGCCAGAAGCTGGGGGAAGAAGAAACCACCACCACGGGACAGCACGGTGAGCACCGATTCCTGCACCGCGGACAGGCTCGGCTCTTCCACCGTGTCCGGGAGGAGCTGGGACGCGTACTCCGTGGGCAGCAACATGATCCAGGGGTCCTGTGCCCCCGCCGCCCCAGCGCCCACGATCAGCACCTCGCCATCGCTGGTCAACGCATCGAGGAAACCCGGTTCGTAGTAGCCCACTCTGGAGGGAAATACGAGCGATTCCCACGCTGAGGCGGGCAATCGCACGCCGGCCAGCTGCTCAATCACGGCGTACACGCCGTCCTCGCCGCGCAGAGCGGGGGTTTTGCCTACTTCTGCGACCTGCTGCCACGGCGGCAGGAAGCGGGCATAGGCGGAATGGCTGACTGGTTCTGCCTCCGCGCGGGCTGCTGCGAGGCTGCGGGTGCGGATCTTTCGCAGCACCTCGGTGGCGCAGTACTCCAGCTCCTCGATCCCCTCACGGAAATGCCCCTCGACCAGCTTCTGGTCGTGTGTCAGCGCCCGCACCACGCCGTGTACCACGGAAATGCCAACGCCGAAGGCATCCGCCACATCGCGCACGGTAAACGGCCCTCGAGAGCGGGCAAACCTGCTGACAAGCTGCTCAAGTGCGTCGGAGACCTCGTCACGGTTGGCGGTCACCCCAGCGGGAATCGGCACGCCCAAACCATCGCGGATGAGTGCGGCATCCTGAGCCAGGGCAACGTGTTCCCTTCCGCCGAAGCGGATCTCCATCACACGACCGCCCACGTTGGTCTGGATAAGCGCCAGGATCTCCTGCGCAGTGCGCTCGCCACCGAAGTCGACATAGGCAGGCACAGACGCAACGGGGATGGGGCCAACGAGGCGCAGCGTGTCCGTGAACTCCTCGGGGGTGCGCGCTCGCCGGCCGCCGGCGGTGCGCTGCAGCTCCGCATGCACCTGGGCGATGATCTTCTGGCTGAGAAGCTCCCGCAGCTCCACCGTCCCCAGCAGCTTGGCTAACAGGGACGGATCGAGTGCGAGCGCTGCCGCGCGCTTTTCCGCCAGGGGGGTATCCCCCTCGTACATGAATCCACCGGTGTAGTTAAACAGCAGCGACGAAGCGAACGGGCTCGGTTGGTCGGTAGTCACCTCGGCGATCCGCACGGTGCGCAGCGACAGATCCTTGTGCAGCTGTTTGAGCGCCGCAATGTCGTACACGTCTTGCATGCACTCGCGCACGGTCTCCAAAATGATGGGGAAGCTGGGATACTTCCGGGCGACATCGAGAAGCTGCTCGGCGCGCTGCCGCTGCTGCCACAGCGGGGCGCGCTTGCCGGGGTTTCTGCGCGGCAGAAGCAACGCCCGCGATGCGCATTCGCGGAACCGGGAGGCGAACAGCGCGGAGTTTCCCACCCGCTCCGTCACGATCTCCTCAATCTCGTCCGGGTCGAACATAAACAGCTCACCGCCCGGCTCTTTGTCGCCCTCAGGTAGACGCAAGACGATCCCGTCGTCGCCGGCGACCGCCTGCGCATCCATACCGGTCAGATCGGCGACCCGCGCGCCGACGGCGAGCGCCCATGCGGCGTTGACACCCCGCCCATACGGGGAGTGCAGCACAATACGCCAATCCCCCAACTCGTCGCGGAAGCGCTCGAGCACCAGCGTTTTCTCATCGGGCACAACGCCCGTTGCTTCCTGTTGTTCCTGCAGGAACGCCAGGAGGTTGTCCTCCGCGCGGGCATCCAAGCCCAGGCCCGCCACTCGGTTCCGGTCGCTCACCGCTTCTCGACGAAACTCCCCCACCGCTTTGCCCAGTTCCGCCGGCCGGCCCTCCTGGCCACCCGACCAGAACGGTAGTCGCCCAGTATGTCCTGGTGCGGGTTTCACCAGCACCTGGTCCCGGGTGATCTCTTCAATGCGCCAGCTCGTGGCGCCGAGAGTGAACACATCCCCCACCCGGGACTCGTAGACCATCTCCTCGTCTAGCTCGCCAACACGCCGCGGTGCTGAGCCTTCGCCACCGCCGACGAGGAAGACACCGAACATGCCCCGATCCGGAATCGTGCCCCCACTGATGACGGCCACCCGCTGCGCGCCGGGGCGAGCGCTGAGCATTCCGCTGACACGGTCGTAGACAATCCGGGGCTTGAGATCGGCGAAATCCGTCGACGGGTAGGCACCGCTCGCCAGGTCGATGACAGAATCGAATACCTCGCGGTCCAGGCTTGTGTACGGGTAAGCGCGGCGGACGACATCAAACCAGTCGTCGGCAGAAATAACATGCTGGGAGACGTGCGCAACCGTCTGCTGCAGAAGCACGTCCAGCGCGTTTTGCGGAACGGTGAGCTCCTCGATGAGCCCGGCGCGCATCCGCTCGACCGTCACCGCCGTCTGCACGAGATCCGCGCGGTGCTTGGGGTAAAACGAGCCCTCGGATACCGCCCCCACGGCGTGTCCTGCGCGTCCGACGCGCTGCAGGCCGGAGGCCACCGACGGTGGGGACTCCACCTGAATGACAAGGTCGACCGCGCCCATATCGATGCCCAACTCGAGGGAGCTCGTCGACACCACGGCCTTGAGCTCACCCGACTTCAGCATGTTTTCCGTCATCGCCCGTTCATCCTTGCTGACCGAACCGTGGTGGGCCCGGGCGATGACCGGTGCGGCGGTTCCCGCGATGTCCGTGTGCTTCATGAGCTGCGCAGGGTCGCGCCTGCCCCGCACGTTGAGGGCCTTCGGCGCAAACTCCTGCGCGTAGAGCTCGTTGAGCCGCGAGGTCACCCGCTCAGCTGTGCGCCGGGAGTTGACGAACACGAGTGAGGACGCGTGGGCCATCACCTCTGCATAGAGGTTCTGCTCGATAAACGGCCAAATCGAGTTGGAGGTGGGCAACGCCGAATCCTCGGCGATGGGCTGTGGTTTCGGCGCCGTCTCCACATCGTCGAATGAGACCTCGTCGGCCACCGAGATGAGTGGGGTGGACGACGGCTCGCCGGCCGGGCTGTGCGGAACCGGCCCACGAGTAAACGGTGCGTCCCCCTCCTCGACGGGGGTGGTGAGATCCAGGGGGTCGTCGACAAGCGAAGAACCGATCGTCGAGCCGACCTCGGGGGTGGGAAGATCGCTCATGTCATCGACAGGGACGTGGACGTCCAGTTGCCACTTCTTCTCCGTCGCCGGCGCCACGATCGAGACCGGCTCCGTGCCGCCGAGGAAGCTCGCGACGCGCTCCAGCGGGCGCACCGTCGCCGACAGCCCGATGCGCTGCACGTGTCGGGGTGCCAGCTCCGCCAACCGTTCCAAAGACAACGCCAAGTGAACACCGCGCTTCGTGCCCGCCAGCGCGTGAATCTCGTCGACGATCACCGTATCCACACTGGCCAGGATGCCCCTCGCCTTGCTCGTCAGCATGAGATAGAGCGACTCCGGCGTGGTGATGAGGATATCCGGAGGATTGCGCACCTGCCGGGTGCGCTCCGACTGCGGCGTATCACCACTGCGCACCCCCACCGTGATCTGGGGCGCCGGCTCCCCCAGGCGCTGCGCCGTCCGCGAAATCCCCAGCAGGGGCGCGTGGAGGTTCGCCTCCACATCCACGCCCAACGCCTTCAGTGGCGAGATGTACAGAACGCGCACACCCGCCCCCTTGTCCTTCGCAGGCAGGGAGCGGGAACCGGACGCGTCGAGGAGCAGCTGTCCGGTCGGCACAACGAGGGAATTAATCGCCCACAAAAAGGCCGCCAGCGTCTTTCCGGAACCTGTGGGGGCAACAACGAGAGCATTGTTTCCGTCGGAAATCTCCCACCACGCTTCCTCCTGCACGGCCGTCGGCGCTGCGAAAACGTCGGTAAACCACGTAGAAACCTGCGGGCGAAAACGTGAAAGAACGGAATCTGCCATGCCTTCAATCTAGTGGAGACCGTATTATGTAACCATGACTGCTCACTTGGACGACGCAACACTGACCCACCGCCTCGCCGTAGGCACCTCAGAAATCCTCAAAGGAATCCGCGGGGTGGGACTACTGCAGGCTCTCAACCTCGGCGATGCCGGCGACGACCTGGCCCAAAACTGGATCGCCCGCGTCCTCGCGCAGCACCGCCCCGACGACGGCTTCCTCTCAGAAGAGGCAGCCGATAACCCGGCCCGCCTGAACAAGAACCGCGTCTGGATCATCGACCCCCTCGACGGCACGAAGGAATTCGCCACCGGCCGCCAGGATTGGGCCGTCCACATCGCGCTCGTGGAAAACCACAAGCCGCTCCACGCCGCCGTCGGGCTGCCTGATATCGGAGTCACCTTCTTCTCCGACGAAGCCCGCGCGGTTCTCGGACCCAAGTCCGGCAAAATCATCGTCTCCCGTAACCGCGCCCCCAAGGTAGCCACCTTCGTGGCTGAGCGCACCGGCTCCGAGCTCACCGAATATGGCTCCGCCGGCGCCAAGGCCATGCGCGTCCTCCTCGGCGATGCCGATGCCTACATCCACGCCGGCGGACAATACGAGTGGGACTCCGCCGCCCCCGTCGGTGTCGCGCAAGCAGCAGGCCTCCACTGCTCACGCCTCGACGGATCCGAGCTCACCTACAACAACCGGGATCCCTACCTCCCCGACGTGCTTATCTGCCGCCCCGACATGGCCGACGAGATCCTCGCTCTGTGCGCCGAGTACAAGGAAGCCAACGGGAGCTACTAGCCCGCACACCTGGCTGGGTTAGACTGGTCAGCATGACAATTCCGACACCGTACGAAGACCTCCTCCGCGAAATCCTGGAGGAGGGGACGCACAAGGACGACCGCACCGGCACGGGCACAACCAGCCTGTTCGGAAAGCAGATGCGGTTCAACCTGGCCACGGCCTTCCCCCTCATCACGACGAAGAAGGTGCACTGGAAGTCGGTTGTCGGGGAACTCCTGTGGTTCCTCCGTGGCGACTCCAACGTCGCCTGGCTCCACGAGAACAACGTCTCCATCTGGGACGAATGGGCCGACGAAAACGGCGAACTCGGCCCCATCTACGGCGTACAGTGGCGCAGCTGGCCCACCCCCAACGGCGAACACATCGACCAGATCGCCGGTGCCCTCGATCTGCTGAAGAAGGATCCCAATTCCCGCCGCAACATCGTCTCCGCCTGGAACGTCAGCGAACTGGACAACATGGCGCTTCCGCCCTGCCACCTCCTGTTCCAGCTCTACGTAGCCGACGGCAAGCTCAGCTGCCAGCTCTACCAGCGCTCCTGCGACATGTTCCTCGGCGTGCCGTTCAACATCGCCTCCTACTCCCTCCTCACCCACATGTTCGCCCAGCAGGCGGGCCTTGAGGTCGGCGACTTCGTGTGGACCGGCGGCGACTGCCACATCTACGACAACCATCGCGACCAGGTTCGCGAGCAGCTCAGCCGCGAACCGCGCCCCTACCCCCGCCTCGACCTCACCCACGCGCCGAGCATCTTCGACTACACCTTCGAGCACATCAATCTCGTCGGCTACGACCCCCACCCCTCCATCAAGGCACAGGTTGCGGTATAGGTATGAAAGCAATCTGGGCACAGTCACGCGACGGCATCATCGGCGACGGCTCCTCCATGCCCTGGCACCTGCCGGAGGACCTCCGCCACTTCAAAAACACCACCATGGGCGAGGACATCCTCATGGGGCGAAAGACGTGGGAATCCATCGGTTCCCGCGCGCTCCCCGGTCGCATCAACCTCGTCCTGTCTACCCGGGAACCGGGCGACTGGTCCGCCGGCGCCACCGTGGTTACCTCCGTCCCCGACGAGTTCGATGGCTGGCTCATCGGCGGTGGCTCGCTGTACCAGTCCTTGTACCCCCGGCTCTCGCGGATCTCCGTCACGCTTGTCGACGTCCTCCTCAACGGTACCTTCGATTCCCCCGTCACCGTCCCCAATGTCGCCTCCGACCCTGCGTTTTCCCACACCACCGCCGGTGATTGGGAGACCTCTGCGAAGGGATCCCTTACCCACGCTGACAGCCCCGTACGCTACTCGTTCCACGAGTACACTCGTAAGGCATGAGTACCCAACACGCAACCATTTACATGACGGACTGGTGCCCCTACTGCGCCAAGCTCCTCAAAGCACTCGACCGCACCGAAACCCCGTACACCACCATTAACGTGGAGGAAGACGAGAAGGCTGCGGAGTTTGTGGAATCGGTAAACGACGGCAACCGTGTCGTCCCCACTGTTCACTACTCCGACGGCACGACCGTCACCAACCCGCCTGCAAGCGAGGTTCGGGCCAAGCTCAAGGAGCTCGAAGGTGCCCAGTAAGCGCACGAAAGAATCTCCCATCCTTTTGCGGATGGGAGATTTTTTATGCCTTTACGCTTTATCGCGAAGCAGGTAGATATCCATAATCCAGCCATGCTCTTTCCGCAGCGTGGCCTTTAGCTCAGCGAGCTCCTCGCCGATATCCTTCACGTAGCCCTGTCGAAGGACTTCGTTTTCCGTCCCCAGGTAGGCACCCCACCAGATGTAGGTATTCTCACCCACATTCGCCTGCCAGGCACTGTGCCCGTCGAGCATCACCACTGTGTTATCAGGCGGTGTTGTCGCCGACTCCAGCTGTCTGCCGGTGGTGATGGTGATCGGCCCGCCGATCTTATTCAGTACCAGCTTGAACGTAGCCGTCAGCGACTGGATCGACGTAATTCCGGGGATGACGCGAATATCGGTCTCACCCATGCGTTCCAGGATGCGCAGCGTCGAATCATACAGGTTAGGGTCGCCCCACACGAGGAAGGCGATCGTGCCCTCCGGCATCGCCGCCTTTAACTTATCTGCGCGTGCTTGGTGCCACCGCTCCACTTCCGCCTTGTAATCGGCAGGATTGCGGTCCCGCTCCGGATCCTCCACCGTAATGAGCGGAGTGCCCGGTGCATATTTCTCCAGCAGGTAGGTGCGCAGACCCAGCAGATCTGCTTTCGCGTCGCCCTTATCCATGGCTATGACCGCATCTGCAGACTTCATGGCGTTTATCGCCTCAACGGTAAGGTGCTCAGGATTTCCGGCCCCTATACCGATAACAAGGATTGTGTGATTAGTCATCCGCCGTGCCGAAGAGCTGAAGCATTTCCTCCGGGGACAGCGAAGAGCTGTCCTTAGCGAATGCAGCAGAGAAGATGGTCTGCAGGTACAGCTCGCATGACGCAGACAGCTTCTTGGCATCGAACTTGTTCAGAAGCATGACGCGCTTACGGCTGCCATCCTCCTGGATGCGGTCGACGGCGAGGACGAGCACCCCGTCCTTCTCCACCTGCTCGCAGATGAACTCACGCCGGTTGACGTCTGTAAAAGTAGGGTTAGTTTTCTCACTCATAGAAGTGCCATCCTCAGGAAAAGTCGGTTATAGTTACTTTCCAGCCTAGAGGGAACAGAGGGGAAATTCTTGAATGCGGGGGCATTTTTTTAAACCCCTACCCGAATGTTGTACCCTATACGAGGTTTATCCCTGCCCCAGTAGCTCAGGGGATAGAGCACCGCTCTCCTAAAGCGGGTGTCGGAGGTTCGAATCCTCTCTGGGGCACATTTTTCACTCCTCGCCCACCGGTTTTTCCGGCGAGCGAGGTTTTTTTCATTCGCCAGCCAGCCTTTTGTGACTATTGTTGCTATTGTTACAGCCATGGATCGTCGCACTTTCATGAAGGCAACTCTGCTCGCCGCTACCGGTGCCGTCGTCGCAGCACAGCCAGCAGCAGCTCTCGGCCCCATCGTGGGCACCGTCATTGACTACTCCGGTGGTGTTCCCTCCGCCGCTAGCGTCCGCGCCGGAGGCCACCTCGGCGCTGTCCGATACGTATCGGAGAAGCGCCCCAGCGCAAACTGGATGCTGGGCAAGCCCGTGTCCCGCTCGGAAACAGCTGACTTTGCCGCCCACGGTCTAGGGGTCGCCTCCGTGTACCAGTTCGGTCGCGCGGACACTGCCGACTGGCTCGCCGGTGCCGCTGGTGCAGCCCAACACGCTCCGAAGGCCATCGCTTTGCACGCCGCAGCTGGTGGCCCCGCAGGTCGCCCCATCTATGTAGCTATCGACGATAACCCCACGTGGGACCAGTATGCGGGACAAATCCGCCCCTATTTGCAGGCCTTCAAAAAGGCACTTGAGCTCGCTGGTCTTCGGCTCGGTGTGTACGGCAATTACAACGTCCTCGAGTGGGCGGGCAACGACGGCCTCGGCGAATACTTCTGGATGCACGATTGGGGCTCCGGCGGACGCATCCATCCCCGCACCACTATCCACCAGCCGGCTAAGCGCACCCAGCTTATCGACGGCGTAACCGTCGACGTCAACAACGTCTACTCCCGCGACTGGGGCCAGTGGGACACCGCGAACTCCACTCCTCTCGCCCCGGGGCTCGACACCGCACTGTCGTCCAAGTTCATCAACATGGATGCCCCCATCACCATCCCCGGGGTGTCCCTCCCCTTCCCCCTACCCACGCCACGGGAGATTCTGCAGACTGGAGCTGCGCTTTCCAGCTAATGGGGGTGTCTTTATCCCCGTTGTGTGCTGCGGGGTGCCTTCGGCACCGTTATGGTGTGGGGTATAGATACATCTCGGGGGTTTGATTTTCTTACCTTGTACTCGCAAACGGGAGCCGAAACTGAACATGCACCCGTGTGCCCAAGGCGGTGCCATCAGACTCGCCAAGAAAATGGTCGAACGAGAAAACGCCTAACCCCCCAACAAACCAAAACAACCAACCCCCAGGTGGGGCGATCAGGCGTGACCACAACGCACACCCCTCACCAGGGGGCGCATCCGCGCACGCAAAAGTAGCTAACACTGCCCACATTGCGGCCCCGTAACCTAAGACGTTAGTGACTGGTTTTCTTCGGCTCCGTGGCGATCTCGTCGTTGGTTTTCAGCTCCCCGAGCTTCTCACCTTCCTCCAGGTGGCCGTTATCCTTTTCCTTTTGCGGGCCACTGCGCCTGTCCGAAGGCGGGACGGCGACGCGGATCCAGGTGTAGTTGGGCTCCGGCTCGCCGGACTCCTCGGCAAGGGGGTTGTTCTTTTCCAGTGTGTAAGCGAGCATCGGGAACAGCAGCACGGTCGCGGCACCACCGCAGACGAGGAGGTTAGCTGCGTCTCTGCCGATGAGTTCGCGGGACTGGGCGATATCGGTGACCGCAACAATAATGGGAAGAGCGGTAGCACCGTAGAGGCCAAGCTGTAGGCGCTCGTTGAGGTTTTCAATTCCGGAGTGGGTGGACAGGAGCTGTTCGGAAAGGAAAATGGGAAGTCCACGGGCGATGAGGATGACCACGATGATGGCGATGAACATCCACGGATTCTTCACGATCACCAGCGGGTCAATACTCATGCCCGAGGTCACGAAGAAGATGGGGATGAGGAAGCCGTAACCCACGGCGTCGATACGCGCGTTCATGGTGGCCTTGAACTTATCGGGGACGAGAACCTCGAGGATGATACCGGCGGCGAAGGCGCCGAGGACGATGTCCAACTCGAAGACTGCGGCGAGAGCCATGAGGGCGGTGAGCAGAACCATCACCGACCGGATGACGGTCTGGGATGTCTGGGAGTGGCCGTCGAGAAGCGCCCGTTCCACCCAGGGCATGAGAGCGCGGACGGTGCGCGGAACAAAGGCGATGATGAGCGCGCCGACGAAGAACAAGACGAGGATGGTGAGGGTGAGCCACGTGGCGCGGGTAGACAAAAGCAGTGCCATCGCGAGAATGGGGCCGAGCTCACCCACGGCGCCGTGTTGCATCACAGCACGGCCGACGGGGCGGTGCGCAATACCGTTGTCCTTCACCACGGGCAGGAGCGTACCCATCGCCGTGGATGACACAGCAATGGCGAGAACGATCGCCTGGAGCACATCCGTGCGATCAAAGATGAGCCAAGCGGCCAAAAAGGCGACGGCAAAGGACGCAGCCCAGGTTAAAATAGCCACGCGACCGGACCGGCCGCGCATCGACTGCATCTCGATTTCCCAACCGGCGAGGAGGAAAAGCATGCCGAGGCCCAGCTCACGCAGGAGACTCACCGCGCCTTCGGACTCCGCCAGATCCAGGACATGTGGCCCAATGACCACGCCGAGGACGAGCATAAACACAACGCCGGGGACGCGCTTGCCCGTGGCGAAGCTGAGCAGTGGGCTCAAAAGACCTGCAATCATGATCCACATGACCGACACGATTTCGCTGGTGATGGCACTGTGGTCCATGGGGCACCGACCTTTCCACATCGTTTAATGCACGAAGTAGTGGAAGTTTACCAGCCCGGTCAGTGATTTTCGCGAACGGCGGCCCAGGCAGCGTCGAAAAGCTGCTGGTGCTCAGGGGACAAAACGTGCGTGTAGCCACCGTCGTTGAGGACGGCTTTGAGCTGCGCAATCCCCAATGGCGGGTAGCTAGCAAGCCGGTCGCACATCTCGCGGGCCGAGGCGAGATCCCCGGTGCTGTGCGCAAGCCCGATGGAGACGGCGCGATCCGCGGAAACCCTGTCGCAGGCGAGCAGGATCGACCGGGCATGCCCCAAGCCGACGATGTCCGCAAGCCGGCGGATCGACCAGTTGTCCAGGGCGAATCCGAGACGCGCGGGCGGAAGCTCACACCAGGCCTCCGGGGACAGAATGACGATATCGCTGGCAAGCAGGAGCTCCATGCCTGCGCCCACCGCGGGCCCATGGGCGAACGCGACCACCGGCCGGCGGGTGTTTACCAGGCCGTCGAGCATGGCGAACAACCCCTCATGGAAGCGCTCCGATGCCGCCGAGGCGCGCAGGTCCGCTCCCCCACAAAACGCCGGCTCCTCCCCGCGGAGGAAGATGACGCGCACGTCCTCGGGGAGCGTGGCGACGAACTCCGCCACCGCCGTCACCATGTCGGTGGTCAGTGCGTTGCGCTTCGCCGGCCGGTCAAGAACGATCTCGGCGACGGGGCCGTCGACAGTTAGGGACAGATTCTCCGGCACTAGTTTTCCAGTTCCGGCCACTCGCGCGGATCGTTGTAGGAGCGACCTCCATCGGCATCGAGGGCGGTGATGGCCTCAATCTGGGAGTCGGACAGCGCTACGTCGAGGGCCGCGAAGTTCTCCTCGATGCGGGCCATCGTCCCGGACTTGGGGATGACGATGTTGCCCAGGGCCAGGTGCCAGGCGATGATGACTTGTGCGGGGGTTGCGCCGACTTCCTCTGCTACGCGGGTGACGGCCTGCTCGTTGAGGCTGTCGCCGCGTCCCAGGGGCGACCACGCCTCGGTGAGGATATCGTTCTCGTCGTGGTAGGCGCGCAGCGAGGCCTGGGAAAAGCCAGGGTGCAGCTCAACCTGGTTCATGACGGGGACGACACCCGTCTCTTCCCGCAGCTCGTCGAGGGTCTCCTCGTAGAAATTGGCGACGCCGATGCTGCGAACACGGCCGACACCCTGGATGCGAATCAGATCCGTCCAGGCCTGCACGTACTTCTTCTGCGCGGGGAACGGCCAGTGAATGAGGTAGGCATCCACGTAATCAAGTCCCAGGCGGTCGAGGGATGCCTCGAATGCCTCGGGAGCCTTGTCGTGGCTGTAATTCCATAGCTTGGTGGTGATAAACAGGTCTTCGCGCTCAATGTCGCCGGCTGCAATGGCATCGGCGACGGCGCGGCCAACCTCTACCTCGTTGTCGTAGATGCGGGCCGTGTCGATGTGCCGGTAGCCGGTGTCGATGGCGGTGCGCACGGCGTTGTAGCAGTCGTCGCCAAGCAGCTGCCAGGTGCCGAACCCGAGCTGTGGGATGGAGTTTCCGTCGTTAAATGTCACGTGCTGAGAGGGGTTAGTCATACCCCCATTCAACACCATTTCGTGGGGTTTAGGGCATTTTTCGGCACTTTTTTGACTACCGTTGTCCTATGGCACACACATCAGCGCACGAATTTTTACGGATTGTTCTGGACAAGGGGAGCCATATCTCGTGGGATACCCCGCCGGAATACGGGGATATTTCTGAGGACTACGCGGCCTCTCTCGCGCGGGCACGGGAGCGCTCCGGCGTCGACGAGGCCGTCATCACCGGGGAGGGCACGATCGGGAGCCGTCCCGTGGCCTTCGTGGTGAGCGAGTTCGGTTTCCTCGGCGGCTCCATCGGCGCTGCCACGGCCAAGCGAATCATCGCCGGCATCCACAGGGCGACGGAGCGTCGCCTGCCACTCATTATTTCCCCGTCTTCGGGTGGCACCCGGATGCAAGAGGGCACGAAGGCGTTTACGCTCATGATCTCGATTACGACGGCGGTGTACCGACACAAGGACAAGAAGCTGCCGTTTTTGGTGTATCTGCGCAACCCGACGACGGGTGGGGTGATGGCGAGCTGGGGCTCGTCGGGGCACATTACCTTTGCGGAGCCGGGCGCGCTGCTGGGGTTCCTGGGGCCACGCGTGGTGGAGCTCGTCACGGGTAAGCCGATGCCGGAAGGGGTGCAGACCGGTGAGAACCTCGCCCGGGTGGGCGTCATCGACGGTGTTGTTCCCGTGGAGCAGCTCAATGAGACGGTCGCCCAGCTGATCGATATTCTTACCCCCGGCGCGCTCCCCCCTGCCCCACGTGAGGATCCGGTGGTGCACGATGTCGCGGGCCTGGTGCCGCGGGACGCGTGGGAGGCGATTACGACCACGCGTGACCCGGCGCGCCCGACGGTCAGCGATCTGTTAGAGAAGCTGCCCAGCAACACGATCATGTTGTCGGGGTCTGGTGACGGCCGTCGCTCGGACGCTGTCAAGGTGGCGTTGACGCAGATTTCGGGCAGGCCGGTCATGCTCATTGGTCAGGATCGCTCCGTCAGCGAGCACTTGGGTACGAATGCGCTGCGCATGGCTCGGCGTGGCATTGGGTTGTCGAAGGCGCTGGATTTGCCACTCGTATCGATTATCGATACGGATGGTGCGGAGATGACCCGCGAGGCCGAGGAGAAGGGCATGGCGGGTTCTATTGCCCGTACGTTGGGGGAGCTTGTCGACGCCGATGTGCCCACCGTTTCTGTCATTCTCGGCCAAGGCTGTGGTGGCGGTGCCCTCGCCATGTTGCCGAGCGATCGCGTTCTCTGCGCGGAAAACGCTTGGCTGTCTCCTCTGCCCCCGGAGGGGGCCTCGGCAATTCTGTACCGCGACACGGAGCATGCCGCAGAGATGATGGAGTACCACGGTGTAAAGGCGACCGATTTGCTCGCCGAAGGCATCATCGATGGCATCATCCCCGAGCGCCCCGATGCAAAAAGCGAGCCCGCGGACTTTCTTGCCCGCGTACTCGCTGCTATTGAGGCGACGTTACAGCGCCTCCACACCACTCCGGACCGGGTTGGTCGGGAGCAGCGGTTTGCTCATTATGAGCAGCTGGCGGCTCATTCCTAGCCTTTGACCTCGATGAGGTCGATGACAAAGACGAGAGTCTTGCCGGCCAGCGGGTGTGCGCCGCCGGCGGGGCCGTAGGCGGCCTCCGGCGGGATGATGAGCTTGCGGCGACCGCCCTCGCGCATGCCGGGGATGCCCTCCTGCCAGCCGGCGATGAGGCCGCTCAGCGGGAACGTGATGGCCTGGCCACGGTCCCACGAGGAATCGAATTCCTCTCCGGTGGCGAAGTCAACACCGACGTAGTGGACCGTGACGGCACCGCCGGCGAGTGCCTCGGCACCCGAGCCCACGGTGATGTCTTCGATGACGATGTCCTCAGGCGCTGGGCCGGCGGGAATCTCAATGACGGGTTTCTGGTCAGTCATGAACGATTTCTCTCCTTATAGTGCTAAGTAGTTTTCAGTCTATGTGACAAACGGTGTACATAGTCAAACCCCCTCTTTTTGCGCGGTTGCAAAAAAGAGGGGGATGAACGGCGCTTACTTGCGCTCAGAGCGCGGAACCCATTCGCGCTTGCTGTGGCCGGTGTAGACCTGGCGCGGGCGGTAAATCTTGGACTTGGGGTTCTCGACGAGCTCGCGGTACTGGGCGATCCAACCGGGGAGGCGACCGATGGCGAAGAGGACGGTGAAGAAGTCCTCCGGGAAGCCCATGGCGCGGTAGATGAGGCCGGTGTAGAAGTCGACGTTCGGGTAGAGCTTGCGCTCGATGAAGTAGTCGTCGGCAAGTGCGATTTCCTCGAGCTCGAGGGCGAGATCCAGGGTCTCGTCGCCACCAAGCTTCTCCAGTACCTCGTGGGCGGTGGACTTGATGATGCGGGCGCGCGGGTCGTAGTTTTTGTACACGCGGTGGCCGAAGCCCATGAGCTTCACGCCGTCTTCCTTGTTCTTCACGCGCTCCATAAACTTCTTGGCGTCGCCGCCGTCCTTCTTGATCTCCTCAAGCATGGCCAGGACGGCCTGGTTGGCACCGCCGTGCAGCGGGCCGGATAGGGCGTTGATGCCGGCCGCGATTGCGACGAACATGTTGGCGTGAGAGGAGGCAACCATGCGCACGGTGGACGTGGAGCAGTTCTGCTCGTGGTCCGCGTGGAGGATGAGCAGCTGATCGAGAGCCTTCACCATGATCGGATCAACCTCGTAGGGCTCCGTGGGGAACCCGAACATCATGCGGAGGAAATTTTCGCGCGCATTGAGAGAATTGTCCGGGTACATGTACGGCTCACCGTTGCGGGCGCGCTGCGCGTAGGCAGCGAGCATCGGCACCTTAGCCATAAGGCGGACGGTGGCCTTATCCAGGTGCTCGGGGTTCATCGGGTCGAGTGTGTCCTGGTAGTACGTGGACAAAATGTTTAGCGAGGAAGCGAGAATAGCCATCGGATGCGCGTCGCGCGGAAAAATGGAGAATGCAGCCTTGAAGTCCTCGTCCAACAGCGTGTGGTGACGGATTGAATCACTAAACGCTTCCAGCTCGTGCTGGGTGGGCAGCTCGCCATGAATGAGAAGGTAGCTGACCTCGTTGAACGTGGCCTTTTCTGCGAGGTCCTCAATGGCATATCCGCGGTAACGAAGAATACCGTTTTCACCGTCAATGTAGGTGATCGCGGACTTCGTAGAACCTGTTGACTGGTAGCCCGGGTCATAGGTGACAAGGCCTGTCGATGTCCGCAGCTTGTTGATATTGATACCACTGTCGCCTTCGGTAGCGGGAACAATATCCATCTCGTATTCTCCACCTGGGTAATGGAGTACGACCTTGTCCTTATTCTCGGATGCCATTGTGTTTACACCTTCCTACTTTTCGTGTGACCACGACCGTCATATGTTTCCCTATGGTACGCGGAAAAACTATGCGTTATGGCGGTTTTGCCACAAATTAAAAGCACAAAGCCTTTAAAGCCTTCTTCGTCCGAATTTTACCAGTGCCCACTTGTCACCGTACGGCTGTACCGTTTATGAATTGATGAACAATTGCAGTTTAGGCCACTCACCTAGCTTTTTACCCCATAGCAGGAACGAAAACGGGGGTACCCCCGTTCATCCCCCACTGTATCACCGACATGCACCCCCGTTTGCGGTTAAACACTCCCCTACATCACCCGTCTCACCACTGTATTTTTTGCGCATAATTGTAAATTATGCGCTATAGTCCTTGTACACCAACATTGAGACATAAGGAGTGGGCATGCCAATCACAATTCCTAGCGAGCTACTACCAGCTGACGGCCGCTTCGGATGCGGGCCGTCGAAGGTTCGCCCCGGACAGGTTGATGCGATCGTCGCAGGCGCGAATTCTGTTCTCGGCACCTCCCACCGCAAGCCGGCAGTGAAAAATGTCGTGGGTGAGATCCGGGAAGGACTCGCAGACCTGTTTAATCTTCCCGAAGGCTACGAGATCCTCCTCTCCCTTGGCGGAGCGACCGCGTTTTGGGATGCGGCCACCTTCGGCCTCATTGAGAAGAAGTCGGGTCACCTCGCCTTCGGTGAGTTTTCTACCAAGTTCGCAACGGCATCCGCAGGAGCACCGTGGCTGGAAGAACCCGAGGTGCACAAGACGGAGCCCGGCACGTCTCCAACACCAGTAGCTATGCCCGGATGCGATGTCATCGCCTGGGCGCACAACGAAACGTCGACAGGCGCCATGGTGGAGGTCACGCGACCAGAGGGCAGTGAGGACGCACTCATTGCCGTGGACGCCACCTCCGGCGCTGGTGGCCTGCCCGTGGATATGATGCAGGCCGATGTGTACTACTTCTCACCGCAGAAGTGCTTTGCCTCCGACGGTGGTCTCTGGCTCGGCGCGTTTTCGCCGCGCGCCATTGAGCGCATCGAAAAGATTGCCGCCTCCGACCGCTTCCAGCCCGCATTCCTCTCGTTGAAGAAGGCTCTGGATAATTCCCGCAAGAACCAGACCTATAACACTCCCGCCGTGGCCACGCTGCTCATGCTTGCCGATCAGATTCGCTGGATGAACGACAACGGCGGTCTCGACGGCATGGTTGAACGCACGCGGGAATCGTCTTCCATCCTGTACTCGTGGGCGGATAACCACGAGCTTGCGACCCCGTTCGTGGCCGACCCCGCCGGCCGTTCTTTGGTAGTGGGCACCATTGACTTCGCGGAGTCGGTGGACGCAGCCGCACTGGCCGCAGCCCTGCGCGAAAACGGCATCCTCGACGTGGAGCCGTACCGCAAGCTCGGCAGAAATCAGCTGCGCATCGGCATGTTCCCGGCGATTGAGTCGGAGGACATCGCCAAGCTGACGCGCTGCGTGGACTACGTCCTGTCTGCCATGCAATAAGACCTCCGCCAGGGCGGAGCTACACCACATTTGGTGTGCAAACGGTTAGGCTAGAAGGAACTGGTTGTTACCTTTTAAGGAGTGTGCCCATGCGTGAGCTTCGGTTTATCCCCGCCGAGTCATCTGCCTCGTCGCTGGTTTTTACCACGGATAATTCCGAGGAGTTCTTCGTTGCGGTGACTCCTGAGCTGCGGGAAGCACTAGACAAGGTGGAAGAGCCCGCGCCAACACCGGCACCGGAACCGTCGTACTCCGCACCGTTGAGCCTGCGCCCCCGGGAGATCCAGGAACGGATCCGCTCCGGCGCATCGGTGAGCGAGCTTGCCGAGGAAATGGGAGTCAAGCCCGAACGCATCGAATCGTTCGCGCACCCTGTTCTCACCGAGCGACACAGGATGGCGGAGCTCGCCCGCAGTGGCTACCTTGAAGCACCATCCACGCCGGGCGCACCTACGGTGGGCGAGCTGGTCGCCCAGGCTTTCTCACAGCACGACTACGACCTCGAGCGCGCCACGTGGGATGCCTACCGGGATAGCGCCGGAACGTGGATCGCCACGGTCACGTGGACGGCCGGGTTTACCGAATATGTCGCCGAGTGGTTCGTCTCCCTCAAGCAGACGGGCCCCACTATCGTCGAGCCCAAGAATTCTACGGCCACCGATCTCATTTCCCCGCGGTCTTCCCTCCCCTACGAGGGGCTGGACACCGAGGAGACAGACGAGCCGGCGGAGATCCCCGAACCGGAAGACGAGACGATCACCGGAGAGCTGTCCGGAGATGAGAGCTTGCTACAGAATCCGCCGGAACAGAGCCGTCGACAAGCAGGAGGACATAGGAAGAGGAAGCGGAGGACGTCGAGCACACCGCACTGGGAGGACGTCCTCCTTGGCGTGCGCGCCACCCGCCCTCCCAACGAAGGCAAGAACTAGCTATGGCGACCGTTGTCACACTGTGGTTCGTCTCCACACCCGACGTGGCGACGATCCTGTCCTCAGAACCCGAACCCGACCGCGGATTCGGGCGCAAATTCCTCAGCCAGCTGGACTCCTCCAAGCCGATCACCACGATCGGCGCCTTCCCCCTCAACCGCTCCACGGTGCCGGGCAAGGACGAATACTACATCGGCGGGTTCCCCGGGGTCATCGTCGTGCAGACAGTGGTGGAGGAACTCACCAAGATTTCGGAGCTCCCCCACCAACTCATCACCGCCATCGACAGCCCCGACCTCTACGTGTTTGCGGAGGACAGCGAGAGCACCTTCGCCGGCATCGGACACTTCCGGGGGGACAAGATGCGTCGCAGCTTCTGCGCCACCCGCTCCCGCGTCTACGAGGACAAAGGCCTGCCCGAGGGGTTTGAGTACGGCTACTGGTCCGGCCAGTCCGAAGGCATCGACCTTCCCTTTGAGCCGAAGGACCTCGTCGCCGGTGCCGAAGAGGGCTGGCTCGGCGTACCCATTAGCTCCTCCGGACCCGATATCAACGTGGTGGGATACGCCACCGACGGACGCAAGGAACCGCGAATCGAGGAGCACGCACGCGCGGTCCCCCTCGACGAGGTCGTGGTGACGAGCTCCACCAAGCTCGGCTTCTCCGCCACTAACCCCGATTACGACGACTACGAATCCCACGACCAGCCAGGCACCACCGACGAGGTGACCGATGCCCCCGGAACCGAGGTGGCCAAGATCATCCGCGACGTTGCCCGCATCGGCATGCTTACCGGCAAGAAACTTGCCCGCCAGGCCCGCGCAAAAGGAGCAGCCCTCAAGGAGCAGCTCCGCCACCTCGACCGGGAGAAATAAAAAAGGACCGCGACAGTGCGCGGTCCTTAAAGGCAGGTCGGTTTAGCGGAAATCCACGAACTTCTTCAGGATCCACTTGCGGAGCAGGAAGAGCACGCCACCGAGGATGACAGATGCCACGGCCAGCGAGGTGAAGAACGTATTCTCCGATGCCGCGTTGGACGGGTCGTAGTATGCGGCCAGGCTGCCCGCTAGTGCAGTACCCATGGCCACGGCCATCATCCACATGGCCATCGACCGGGACGGGAACGCCTCCGGTGCCACCTTGGTGGCCAGTGAGTTACCCACCGGCGACAAAAGCAGCTCGCCCATGGTGAATAGGAAGAGGATCCACACCAATGCCCAGAGCGGGGTGGTGTTGTCCGCACCACCGGAGAACGGGATGAAGAACAGCAGCGACAGGCCGATGATGACGTTGGCTGCCGCGAACTTCACTGGCACGGACCACTGACGGTTGCCGAGCCTCGTCCACATAGCCGCGAACATACCGGAGAAGGCGCAGATGAACAGCGGGTTGATGAGCTGGATGACCGACGGCGGGATTTCGAAGCCGAACACCACACGGTTGAGACGTGACTCTGCGTAGAACGCCAGCACGGTGAACTGTTGCTGGAAGATGGCGAAGAAAAGCACGCCGGAGACGAACATGGGGATGAATCCGACGAGGCGGGACTTTTCCTTCGGGGTCGTCATCGACGAGAAGTACATCTGGCACCACAGGCCGATAGCGGAGATAAGGGCCACGACGGTGACGATGTTGGACAGCCACACCACCTTCACGATGCCCGAAACAACGAGCCACACGCAGACGATGACGAGCAGCACTGCCCCACCGAGCCACACGGGGTAGGCCTTTGCCGGCAGCGGGTTCGGCGTCTCTTGGCCTGCACCCTTAATCGTTTCCTTGCGCATCAGGGTGTACTGGGCAAGTCCCAGGAACATGCCGATGGCGGCGAGGCCGAAGCCCCAGTGGAAGCCCTTCCAGCCCCACACGGCAGAGGTGAGGGCGGGGCCCAACAGGCCACCGATGTTGACACCGAGGTAGAAGATCGTAAAGCCGGCGTCACGGCGGGGATCATTGCGGCTGTACAGCTGGCCGAGCACGACGGAGGCGTTCGTCTTCACTCCGCCGGAGCCGACAGCGATCAGCACCAGGCCGAGGGCGAGACCCGTGTAGCCGGGCACGAGTGCCAGCGCGATGTGGCCAAACATCACCATGACGGCGGAGTAGAACAGGGTACGCTCCGAGCCAAGCATGCGGTCAGCAACGAGAGCGGCCGCCAGGCAGGCCAGGTACACCAAGCCACCATAGGCACCCATAATGGAGGCTGCAGAGGCCTGGTCCATCCCCAAGCCGCCGCGGGTGACCTCGTACCACATGTAGTAGATGACGATGGCCTGCATGCCGTAGAAGGAGAAGCGTTCCCACATCTCCACCCCGAAGAGGTTGGCAAGACCGCGAGGCTGCCCGAAGAAGGTTTTCTCCTCCGTCGCATCTGTTACGTCGTGCTGATGTTGCTCAGCTTCCAAAGGACTGATGTTAGACATGTGTGGTCATAGTACGCGCACATGGTTAGCCCTAGAAAAATAGGTAATCTCTTTGTGCAGCGATTAGTGCCGTAGAGCTTCGTAAAAACCAATGGCAGCCGCGGTTGCGACGTTGAGGGAATCGGTGCCCGGTTGCATGGGGATTTTCGCCCGCACATCGGTGGCGCGCATGGCGTGCTCGGTCAGGCCGGGCCCCTCGGCACCCACGAGGATCGCCGTCTTCTTCGTCGGGTCAATGACATCCTGGAGGTTGGCCGCCGACGGGTTGGGGGTGAGGGCGATGATCTGGAAGTTCTGCTCCTGCAGTTGGGCGAGTCCGTGCTGCCAGTTCGTCGTCTTGCCCTCCATGTGCGCGTAAGGAAGTCGCAGGACGTGCCCCATGGACACGCGCACGACGCGGCGGTACAGGGGGTCGGCGCAGCCGGCACCGAACAGCACACCGTCAACGCCGAGACCTGCGGCGTTGCGGAAGATGGAGCCAATGTTTTCGTGATCGCCGACACCTTCCAGGATGCACAGCGTGCGGGCTCCCTCGATCACCTCGGAAACGGTGTACTCGGGTGCCCGATCGGCAGCGGCGACGAGACCGCGGTGCATGTCGAAGCCTGTGACCTCGGCAAGCACCTCGCGGGTGACCTCGTAGACGGGGATGTCCTCGGGCAGGTCGTTGCCAAGAGATGCCAGTAGGGTATCCAGCTTGGGCTGGAAGCCGAGGATGCTGCGCACGGGGAAACGGGACTCCACCAGTCGCGGGATGACGAGCGAGCCTTCCGCGATCACGAGCCCCTTGCCGCCGGGCAGGTCCGGGCGGGTATCGGAGTGGTTAAGATCGCGGTAATCGTCGAGGCGCGGGTCGCGCGGGTCATCGATGCGGAGGATGGAGGTCACTGTGTTTCCTTTGTTCTAAAAACGGTGCGTGTTAGCTGTGGATGAGGCTCATGATGGGGTCCATGCCAAAGTACACGAGGAAGAGGACGGCGATGAGCCAAATGAGCCAGTGCACCTTGCGGGCCCGGCCGGAAAGCAGCATCATCGCGGCGTAGGCGACGAAGCCGACACCGATGCCGTTGGTGATCGAGTAGGTGAAGGGCATGACCATCATCATGAGGAAGGACGGCAAAGCGACGGTGAAATCCGTGAAGTCGATGTCCACGACCTGGCCCATCATCATGCACCCAACGATGACGAGGACGGGGGCCGCTGCTTCAATCGGGACGACCTCGTACAGCGGGGTGAGGAACATGGCCGCGAGGAACAGGCCACCGGTGACGATATTGGCAAGACCAGTGCGGGCACCGTCGGCAATGCCTGCGGCGGAGTCCACGAACACGGTGTTGGAGGAGGAGCTTGCTGCGCCACCGACGATGGCACCGCAGCCTTCGACAACAAGGGCTTGCTTCATGCCGGGGAGGATGTCATTTTCATCCGTCAGGCCGGCCTGCTTGCCCAGTGCCGTCATTGTTCCCATGGCGTCGAAGAAGTTGGCCAGAACGAGGGAGAAGACGAGCAGGGATGCGGTCAGCGCGCCGACGCGGGCGAAGGCCCCGAAGGGGTCGACGTTGCCCACGAGCGACAGATCAGGGATTCCGCCGATGGAATCGGGAAGCGCGGGGACGGCGAGGTTCCAGCCGGTGGGGTTGGGCTTGCCGTCGACAAAGCTGGGGCCGGCATCGGTGAGTGCCTCGATGACCATCGCGATGATGGTGTTGACTACCACGCCGATGAACAGCCCGCCGGGGACGTTGCGGGCGACGAGAAGTCCGCAGATGATGAGACCGATGATGAAGGTGAGGGTGGGCCAGGAGGCAATCGACCCGTCGATGCCCAGCCCCACGGGGACGGTGGTCCCGGCGGCATCGGGGACACGACGGACGAAACCGGCGTCGACAAGCCCAATCATGGTGATGAACAGACCGATACCTACGCTCATCGCGGCCTTCAGGGAGCGCGGAATGGCGAGGAAGACGGCGGTGCGGAAGCCGGTGAGTCCCAAAATGACGATGATGATGCCATCGATGATGATGAGGCCCATGGCCTCTTCCCAGCTCAGCCCCTCGCTGGCGACGAAGGTGACGGCGACCATCGTGTTGATGCCGAGGCCCGTGGCGATGCCGAACGGGTACTTGGCAAAGATGCCGAAGAGGATGGTCATCACACCGGCGGCCAGGGCCGTGACGGTGGCGACCTGCGGAATTCCCAGCGAGTGACCGGTGAAGTCCTCGGTGGTGCCCAGAATGAGCGGGTTGAGGATGACGATGTACGCCATGGCGAAGAAGCTCACCAGGCCCGTGCGCACCTCCGTCCCCACGCTGGAGCCACGCTCCGTGATGTGGAAGTAGCTGTCGAGGCGCCCAACTGGTCGCGTGCGTTTTGGTTCGGTCTTTGTCCCGTTGTCCATGAAATTATGTGTCCGATTCTCTCGATGTGTAGTTTTTCGGCTTGTCGACGCTCCGGAGTTCTCATAGCTCGTTCTTCACCGACACCACCGGCCGGGGTTCCTCCGCGTGACGCGGTAGGTATCGCATGCGAACGCACTGGAAGTCATGCCACACCACTGATCACCTCGAGGTTCCACAGCCCTAGCTAAATGTAGGAGCTACACACAGGATTAGACAAATATGCCCCGGCAAGCCGGGGCATTACGGGGTAGGCCGACGTTAGAGTCGCATTTCTTTTTCGTCATCAAACGGTGAAGCCGCCCGCTGGCCGAGCGTTTCCATCGGCGGGGTATCCGAATGCGCACCGCAGCCGAAGGCGGCGTGCACCACGTGGCCGTCGGCGGAATACTCGTTGGCGCACACACCGAACGAATCGCTCACCTCCGGATCCAGCGGGAGGTAGAAGGCGCACGTCGTACAGCTCAAAGCGGCCTTTTCCGCAAACTCGCTCGTGGGACCGTAGGCGCCCTTGCGCCAGCGGGCGAGCGTTTCGTTCAGGCCCCGGCGCGTAATATCCTTGCCCTTTTTTGCCTTGCCACGGGTGGGGCGCACGCCGGAGAAGCTGATCCCCTCGCCGGCATCGGTCAGTCGCAGGTCGCCCTCCTCCGGCGGCAGCTGCCCGCCGGGGGTGAGATCGCCGGGCTGGACGCGTTCCGCATACGGCACCCAGCGCGGGGCGCGCAGAGCATCGCGCCCTGGCATGAGGCTGACCTCGTTGACCGTCACGTACGTCGAGCCCTGGGCGACGGCGACGACCACGTTCCATTCCCAGCCACGGTAGCCGGGCACGTCCGCCGCAAACCGATGGATGGCTACTTCCTCATCCAGGCATTCCACCCCGATGTGTGCGCCAACGTTCCCCTCCCCCATTTCCTGCGCAGCACTCCGCGCAATCCTCTCAGCTACGTTGCTGACAAGCGGACTGTGCACTCCCTGTGGGGTCCCCGATTTTTTATTCTCCGCGTCAGCGCCGGCGTGTCCCCCGCGTCTGCCGGTTCGTCTGTTGTTTTCTTTCCTTCTTGCCACACCCCTATTATTCAGCATTCCTGGCACAATAGTGCACATGGGTCATGTGGTTCACGTTCTTACTGCACTTATCTGCTCGTTCTCGCTCACCGGCTGTACCCCCGCAGTCCAGGAGGAGCCCCCAGCGCTGTCCTCGTCCGGCTCGTTGAGTGCGAGTAAACCAGCGAGCGATGTGGACCGGCTGACGGTCGAGGTCGTGGACACCCACCCATTTGATCCAGAGACCTTCACCCAAGGCCTCGAGGTGGACGAGGACGGCACCCTCCTCGTTTCCCACGGCACGTACGGACACAGTGGCCTATACCGGCGCACGCTGGATGGAACGGTCACCCAGAGCACAGGGCTGGGCGACGAGTACTTCGGCGAGGGGCTTACCCGCACCGGCGATGCCATCTGGATGCTCACGTGGAAGGAGCACACTGCCTTCCGCATCGACCCGGAGACCCTGGAGCCACAGGCAACCGTGGACTACGCGGGGGAAGGGTGGGGCCTGTGCAGCACCGACTCCGCCGTGTACATGACGGATGGCACCTCCACCCTCATTGAACGCGATCCGCAGACTTTTGCTGAACGTGGGCGCGTCACGGTTACCCGCGACGGCTCTCCTGTGCAGAAGCTCAACGAGCTGTCCTGCGCCCCCGACGGCGCGATCTACGCCAATGTTTTCCTCACCGACGAGATCGTGCACATCGACCCCGCCACGGGCACGGTAACGGGGCTTATCGACGCCTCGGGGCTGCGCCCCGCAGATGCCACCGACCCCAATGCTGTGCTGAATGGCATCGCGCACATCCCCGACACCGATCGCTTCTACCTCACTGGCAAAATGTGGCCTGTCATGTACGAGGTGCGGTTCGTTCCGGTATAGGAAACGCAGGAAGTACAATGCGTAACCATGGCGAGAAAGAAGAATGCATGGAAGAAAACGGCGCTCATGGCCGGCGGGTTCATCCTCGCCGTCCTTGTCGTCCTCGGCGTAGTGATGGGGGTCGGTGCTTGGCGTGACCGCGCCTCCTATGTCGACCCCGCCTCGCTGACCACCACCGTCAGCATCGACGGCCAGGACAAGGATATTGCCCCCTATGCGGTGTGCGAGATCGGTGCACCGGCTGACACGTGCGACGGCACCGTCTTCACCACGGACCTCAACTCCGGCGACGCCGTCAAGGTTACCGTTCCCGAGGAAGTGGGCGACCACGACTGGTCACTGCTCGCCATCTACGATGATCCCGCGAAAAACGACGAATACTACTTCCGCTCAACCGACCCCCGCGACGTGGAGATTCCCGTCAAAAAGGACACGGCCACACTCATGATGGTGGAAATCAGCTCCATGCAAGTGCAACGCACCGACGGCGAGGAGTCCCCCGTCATCGTCACGTGGTCTATCGCGGACGAGGAAGCCTAAACACAAAAATGGGCCCGTGGGCCCATTTCCTTTATTTATCTAGTTCCTTGGCCACAACGCGGAGGATTTCTGCCACCTGGCGTCCCGCCTTGCGATCCGGCCACCGGCCCTTCTGCAGGTGCGGCTGCACACTATCTTCCAGCAGCGTCATAAGATCGCCGACAATGGAATTGAGCTGTTCAGCCGAATACTTGTGCTCGGGCTTCCGAGGCCTGCGGGGCTGGTCTACAAGACGCATGCGCAGGATCTGTGGCCCACGGCCGCTGGCGGCGAAATCGAACTCAATGCGCTGGCCAGGGTGAAGAGTATCCACACCCTCTGGCAGAACGGACTTGGAAATGTGGACGTCCTCCTGCCCGGGGTTGGAGGCAAACCCGAATCCCTTCTCCGGGTCATACCACTTCACTTTGCCGATCGGCATGGCTTCAAACCACCTTTCATCACGAGGTATCGCCTCGTCGCTTTACATACCTATACATACCTATAGTCTGCTTCACTATACACGTGACCGCCTCCCGGCCACCCTATTTATAACGCCTTCTCCCCCTCATTCATTCCCCCGGAATCAGACCCAATATAACAGAACTGTGACCAATCGCACAAAGGCTATTTTCACCGCTGTACGCAGCGTCTTTATGAACAAAAATCCGAAAATATTGTCTCAATGAGGCTCAAAATGTGACTATTTCGTTACCATTGCGTTATATTTGAGCGCATGCATCGCGGGATGCGGCATTCACGCATGCCAGAGGCGATGGGTTCAAGGTGCAAGAGCCAAAGCACCAACAGAAATTTGAAAACACTGTTTCCGCGCCGAACGTCGGCGCAGAGTAAGGGTGGCTCGCACCTTTTACTAACGCAGATCTTGAAAGGATACTAATTCAGATGGCACGACACGCCGCGCCGAAGAAGACCACCTTCGCAAAGATTGCAGCTTCCGCAACCGCCGTTGCTGCAGCAACCACGATTGCAGCCCCGGCAGCGCAGGCCGCTCCGGATTCCGACTGGGACCGTCTCGCACAGTGCGAGGCCGGTGGCAACTGGTCCATCAACACCGGCAACGGCTACCACGGTGGCCTTCAGTTCAACCCGGGCACGTGGGCCGCACACGGTGGTCGCGAGTTCGCACCGTACGCTTACCAGGCCACCCGCGAACAGCAGATCGTTGTCGGTGAGCGCGTTCTCGCATCGCAGGGCTGGGGTGCCTGGCCGGCGTGCTCCGCTCGCCTGGGCCTGAACTCCGCTCCGACGCAGCGCGATGCCCCGAGCAACGAGCTGTCCTCCCTGGAGTCCACCGAGAACGTCGTCGAGGAGATCGTCCAGTCCTCCTCCAACGAGGAACTCCCGGTTGACATCCTGTTCAATCTCCTGGTCAAGCGCCTGGCTGCCGTCGGCATCCAGGTTCCTGCCGAGGTCCACGGGATGTACGACTTCCACCGCCAAGACATCCAGAACTTCTACTCCGCCAATGCGCAGTTCATCGATTCGAACCTGCCGCAGGTAGGTGCCGCTGTGAAGAACGCACAGTAATAAACAAAAGTTGCCCCACACTGTAAAACAGCGTGGGGCACTTTTTCTGCGCCTCGAAAATGTAGCTATGCCAAGGCACGCCAAAACGCCCCGTGTCTCATCCGGGGCGCTAAGCGCTACGTGTTAGCGATTGATGTTGGTGACGGGGTGTACGTAGCCCGTCTCTTCAACTGGTCGGGGGAAGTCCGTCTCATTACCGTACGGGCTCATCGCGCCAGGCACCGTAGCAATAATCTCCGTGACTGGGTGCTGGCCCGGTGCGTGGTCGCCCCAACCTGGATCAACGTATCCCTTTTTGGCGGGCTTAACGGCCTTGTTCTGGCGGTCCGCCTTCTTTACAGTCTTAGCCATACACTCATTGTTCCAAACTTCCACCTAAAAAGTCACACACGAAGTGGCGGTAGAATGGGTGGGTGTTATGACACCTCGAACGATTGATACGGCTCCGCAGCTGCGCTTCATCGATTGGCTGGCTGCGAGATCCGATTGTGAGCTGGAAACTATTCTGCGGCACAGGCCGGACACGGCACTGCCCCTGCCACCTAGTTTCCGTTCGCTTGCTGCCAGACTCCATGTTCGAGAATCTATTTCCCGCGCGCTGAGCAAGCTCACCGCGACACAGCTCGCCACCGTGGAGGCAGCCGTTCGGTGTGGGGCAGAATTCAACCCTTGTGCCTACCCCGATGTGGTGGATTTTATCCATACGGCTGCCAAGGAAGCGGGCATCAGTGGCAGCGGGCATCCCACGAAGAAGACAATTCGGGAGGCCCTTCAATCCCTTTTCTCCTCAGCGCTGCTTTATGGAGATGAAGACGCGTTCCTCCTACCACCCGAGGTTGTCAACGCACTCCCCCATGGCTTCCATGTACTGCCGCAGGGCCCTCAGCTCACAGAAGAAGAGGGAGCCGCTCGACTGGAGGACATGTCAGCGACGCAGAAGAAGATCGTCTCTACACTGCTAACCGCAGGTGGCTCCGGTCGCACACGTGATGCTGCTCCCGACGCAGATCCCACCCGGCCAATTCCCAAGCTCATCAATGCCGGAATCCTCGAGCGTGTGGACGACCATTCGGTTCGCCTGTCGCAGGTGGCCAAGGCCCTGCTGACGGGTACGCTCCCCACGCCTATTCCGCTGACGGAGCCGGCATGCGCAGATGCCAACGATATCCCCTCCGGCTCCACCGATGGGAAGGCAACGGTGCAGGGGCTCGAGGTCGTGCGACTGGTGGAGGAGCTTATCGCGGCGCTGTCGGTCACCCCTGCCTCTACCCTCAAGCAGGGCGCACTGGGCGTGCGCGTACACAATCGGCTCGCCGAGGAATTGCACGTGGACGAGGAGACCGTCGCCCGCGTGACCTCCCTCGCGTTTGCCGCCGGTTTGATTTCCCGCGGCGTACCGGATCCGCTTCCGGCCGACGATGACGGTGGCGACTACGTTGCACCGACGGCTGCAGCGGATGAATTCCTCGCACAGACGCTGGCAGAGCGGTGGCAGACAATCGTCCGCGCCTGGCTCGATTCGCCCTTTGCCTCGTGGAAGGTAGGCAAGGACGACGCCAAGGGGAAACCCATCCACCTGCTGTCGCCGGAGACCAAGGTGGGAATCCTCCCCACGGTGAAGACGGAACTCGTCTCCATCATCGGACAGGCCTGGCGAGAGCTGTCCCCCGCCGATCTCGAAGCTCTCTATGTATTCCGCCACCCGGTGACCAGCCGTCGCGTCACGCGCACGACGCTTGCCAATATCGTCGATGAGGCCCAGTGGATCGGCCTCATTGTCAGCTCGGTAAATGGTACCCTGTCTCCCACGTCGCTCGTCACAGAAAGCGACCTCAACGCGGTGACAGCGACGCTTACCCCCGACTACACGACACAGCTCATTGCGCAGGGTGATAACACGATTGTCGCTCCTGGACCGGTTGCCGCGGACATATACGCGATCCTCAATCAGCTTGCCGACGTGGAGTCCCCCGGGCTCGCCGCCGTCTATCGCGTCACCGAAGCCACCATTCGTCGGGGCCTCGATGCCGGGCTGTCTGCCTCCCGCATGCTGTCTTTCCTGCAGGAGCACGTAATAGGAGGCACGCCGGAGAGCATCGAATTCCTCATCAAGGACGTTGCGCGGCGCCACGGCACGCTCCGCGGTGGTCCTGCCTCCAGCTACATCCGATGCGATGACGAGACGCTTCTTCTCAGCGCCTGCCGGACAGCTGAGGCCGAATCCGTAGGACTGCGGGTCATCGCCCCGACGATCGCCATCGCGCCAGCTCCGCTCATCAAGGTGATTGAAGCCCTCCGAAAGGCAGGGTTCCAACCGGTGGCGGAGGGAGCCGACGGTGAGAGCCTTGATCTGCGTCCGCGAGCAACGCGCGTCACAGCGTCGATAAGCCCCCGGACCCCGGCAGCCGTCCAGGCGCGCACCAGCCACCTTTCCGACGAGGACATCGCGGCGGCCGTGACCGCCATCAGAAGCACCGATTCCGCCGAGAACAGGGCGAAATCCGGGCACGGGATCACCGATTCGCACGACATCCTCAACGCTGTCAGCCACGCCGCCCGCGGAGGAAAGACCATCACCATCGGCTCTGTGGACAAGAACGGGATCGCCAGCCACCGCATAGTGAAGCCGGTGACGGTGACGGGTGGGCAAATGGATGCGCTCGATGTGGCAACGGGGTCCATCCGCCGTTTTCTCCTGCACAGGATCACTGAGGTGTTTCTCGACTGATCGTCACTACAATGGAGGACTTCGAGGAAAATTTTCCTACGACCCACTACTAAGGAGTGACGGAAATGGGTTTTGGTGACGGTCCGCTCATTGTGCAGTCGGACAAGACTGTGCTGCTTGAGGTTGACCACCCCAAGGCAGACGAGGCCCGGGCGGCGCTCGCCCCCTTCGCAGAGCTTGAGCGCGCACCCGAGCACGTCCATACCTACCGCATCACCACGCTTGCACTGTGGAACGCCCGCGCGGCCGGACACGACGCGGAGCAGGTCATCGATGTCTTGGACTCCTACGCCAAGTTCCCCCCACCGCAGTCGCTACTCATCGACATTGCTGAAACAATGTCCCGCTATGGCCGCGTGCGACTCACCAAGTCACCGGCTCACGGACTGCTCCTGGAATCGGATGAGAAGCCGATCCTTGCCGAGCTGTCCCACCACAAGAAGCTCAAGGGTATGCTCGGCGAGCAAATCGACGACCACACCATCGCCGTCCACCCCTCAGAGCGTGGTCGGCTGAAGCAGGAGCTGCTCAAGGTCGGGTGGCCTGCTGAAGACCTGGCGGGCTATGTCGACGGCGAAGCACACCCCATCGAGCTATCCACCGAAAATGAGGACTGGGAAATGCGCGACTACCAGCGCTACGCCCGCGATTCGTTCATCGCCGGTGGATCCGGCGTCGTCGTGCTGCCCTGTGGCGCCGGCAAGACGATCGTCGGCGCGGCCGCGATGGCCAAGCTCAAGACCACCACCCTCATTCTCGTGACGAACACCGTCGCCGGCCGGCAGTGGCGCGACGAACTGCTCCGCCGGACAACACTGACTGAGGACGAAATCGGTGAATACTCCGGTGAAAAAAAGGAGATCCGGCCGGTGACCATCGCGACCTACCAGGTGGTGACGCGCAAGACGAAGGGTGAATACCGCTCACTGGAACTGTTTGACTCCCGTGATTGGGGCCTCATCATCTATGACGAGGTGCACCTCCTCCCCGCCCCTGTATTCCGCATGACCTCTGATTTGCAGTCCCGGCGACGCCTGGGGCTGACGGCCACCCTCATCCGCGAGGATAGTCGCGAGGGAGACGTGTTCAGCCTCATCGGCCCCAAGCGCTACGACGCGCCGTGGAAGGACCTGGAGGCGCAGGGGTTCATTGCCTCGGCCGAGTGCGTGGAAATCCGCGTCACTATGACCGAGTCCGAGCGAATGGTGTACGCAACCGCCGAGTCGGCCGACCGCTACCGCTTGGCGACAAATGCCAGCGGCAAGATGCGCGTACTCAAGCGCCTGGTGCAGATGCATGCCGACGAGCCGACACTCATCATTGGTGCCTACATCGACCAGCTGGAAGAAATCGGCGAGGCCATCGGTGCCCCGGTGATTGAGGGCAAAACCTCAACAAAGAAGCGCGAAGAGCTGTTTGATAAGTTCCGCAGTGGTGAGATCTCCACGCTCGTGGTGAGCAAGGTCGCCAACTTCTCCATCGACCTGCCCGAGGCATCCGTTGCCATCCAGGTATCTGGCACCTTCGGCTCGCGCCAGGAGGAAGCGCAACGACTCGGCAGGCTCTTGCGCCCCAAGGCCGATGGGGGTAGCGCGACGTTTTACTCCATCGTCACCCGCGATACGCTAGACGCACACTATGCTGCACATAGGCAACGGTTCTTGGCGGAGCAGGGCTACGCCTACCGGCTGCTTGATGCTGATGACCTACACCTGCTAGAGGAGAAGGACTAACCGTGTTTTCGTTCACCGTCGACCCCGCGCACAACAGCAAACACAACGAGCTGTACCGCGACTCCAGCCGCATTGGTAGGGCCGCGTTCATCTTCGCTGCTGTGCTCCTCGTCTTCGCTTTCATCATCACGCGCGTCTATGAGGGTGTGGGCCTTCTCATGGCATCGGGACTCGTCATCATGGCGATCATCAGCGTGTTTATGGGATTCACCCTGCCGAAGAAGATGGGTACCCCGCAGGAGCTCTACGATCAGTTCCCGCTGTGCCCCGCCATCATCGCAGAAGTGAACGGCAAAGACATCACGTTGCTCGCGCTTGTGAACCAGGCGGTAGACCAGGAAGCGAAGCCAATCTGGGCGCTGTCTGCGCGGATTGTTCAGGGGCTTCCCAGCCACGACATCCGTATTGGTGAGCGGGTACCCTCTGTCGCCGTCGGCGGCAGGCGGGGGCTAACCACCCAGGAGCTCCACGCGGAAATGTCACCCATGCCGATTTGTTGGGGAACAGCAGATAGCGAGGTCATCGCTGCAGCTAAGAAGGAGATCCCTGCGAACCAGTGGCGCAGGCTGGATGCATTGCGCTCCCGTCTGGAAGATGTGAAAGCGACGAAGGAGCACCTCCTCACCTTGTAGATACCATCACGCCGCCTGTATGCGCAGGCGGCTTTTTTAACCTTGACTTATACCCATAGGGGGTATAAGTTTGTGGGCGTACAAGAAATACCGACCGAAAGGAACTCACTCATGGCAACTACGACGTACAAGGTTGAGGGCATGACCTGCGGACACTGCAAGAAGGCCGTGGAAGAAGAGGTGGGCGCTATTGACGGCGTCACCGCTGTCGAGGCCAACGTGGAGGCCAAGAACGTCACCGTCACCGGTGACAACGTCTCCGAGGATGCCGTAGCCGCTGCCGTGGAAGAGGCCGGCTACACCCTCGTCAAGTAACCGTAACCGCCCCGTGCAAGAAAGGTTCCCCATGACTCAACCGCAGCTCCTCCATGTGAACTTGGGCGTCACCGGCATGACGTGCACGTCCTGCTCGTCTCGCGTGGAAAGAAAGCTGAACAAACTCGACGGCGCAGAGGCAACAGTCAACTTCGCCACCGAGTCTGCGTCTGTTTCCTACGACCCGGAGAAGCTCTCCCCTGCTGATCTCATTCAGACAGTGGAGAACACCGGGTACGGCGCGTTTCAGATGGGGAACTCCGATACCTCCGACAGCACCGCCGATGCCGAGGGGGAGACCTCCGCAGTCGACGCCGCCCGCGAACGGGAAGCGGACGAGCTCAAGCGACGACTCATCATCTCCGCTATTCTCGCCGTCCCGGTCATGCTCATCTCCATGATCCCGGCACTGCAGTTCATGCACTGGCAGTGGGCGGTGCTGACAATGGCTACCCTCGTCTACGTCATCGGCGGTGCCCCCTTTCACAAGGCCACCCTGACAAACCTTAAACACGGCGCGTTCACTATGGACACGCTTATTTCCATGGGCACCACAGCGGCCTATCTGTGGTCTTTGTGGGCACTGTTCATCGGCAATGCGGGCATGCCCGGCATGAAGATGGAAATGCACCTGTTCGCCAGTGACTCCACCATGGACGAAATCTATCTGGAATCCGTTGCTGTGGTCATCGCCTTCCTCCTTTTAGGTCGCTGGTTTGAGACCCGCGCCAAGGGTCGCTCATCAGAGGCCTTCCGCGCCCTCCTCACCATGGGTGCGAAGGATGCTTCCGTGCTCCGCAACGGCAAGGAAGAACGCGTCAGTATCGATGCGCTTACAGTCGGCGACATCATTGTTGTTCGCCCAGGCGAAAAGATTGCCTCCGATGGCATCGTTGAAGAGGGAGCCTCTGCCGTGGACGAATCGATGCTCACCGGCGAATCCGTCCCGGTGGAAGTCACCGCCGGCGACGCAGTCACCGGCGCTACCATCAACACCTCCGGTCGCCTCCTCGTTCGCGTGACGCGGACGGGCAAGGACACCACACTCGCTCAGATGGCGCAGCTCGTCACCGACGCACAGGCGAAGAAGGCTCCCGTCCAGCGGCTAGTGGACAAGATTGCGCAGGTATTTGTCCCCGTCGTCATCGGTGTCTCACTCATCACGCTCGTCGCGCACCTCGCGCTGGGATCCGGGCTCGCGCCGGCGTTTACCGCTGCCGTTGCCGTTCTCATCATCGCGTGCCCGTGCGCGCTGGGGCTTGCTACCCCGACGGCACTCCTCGTAGGGACCGGCCGCGGTGCACAGCTGGGTCTCCTCATTAAGGGGCCAGAAGTTCTCGAATCCACAAAGAAGGTGGACACCATTGTCCTCGACAAGACGGGGACGGTCACAACCGGCGAAATGTCTGTGCACAGCGTCGTTCCCGCCGCCGGACAGACAGAAGAAGCCGTGCTCTCCTACGCAGGTGCGGTCGAGGCCGCCTCGGAGCACCCCATCGCCAGCGCCATCGCAGCCTATGCAGCAGCCCACGGTGCACTGCCCGCTGCGACGGATTTTTCCAACCAGCCTGGCGTAGGCGTTGAGGCGACCGTCGATGGCAGGCGGGTGGGCGTCGGCAAGCCAGAGGGAGAGCTTGGCGCACTCACCGCAACCTTCTCGCAAGCAGAAGAAGAGGGCGCGACACCCGTCGTCGTAACCATCGACGGCACGGTCGCAGGCATCATCAGCGTCCGCGACACCGTCAAGGACACCTCCGCTGCAGCGATCGCTGGGCTCATCGATCTGGGGCTCACCCCCTGGCTCCTCACCGGCGACAACGAGGGCGCAGCCAGGGCCGTTGCCCGCGAGGTCGGCATCGACCCCGCCAACGTCATCGCCGGCGTGCTACCAGCAGACAAGGTCACCCACGTCGAAGCCCTGCAGCGGGAGGGGCGCAACGTGGCCATGGTGGGCGATGGTGTCAACGATGCTGCTGCACTGGCCCAAGCCGACCTCGGACTGTCGATGGGCGCCGGCACCGATGTCGCAATTGAGGCCTCCGATATCACCCTCATGAACAACGACCTCATCTCCGCTGTGGACGCCATTCGCCTCTCGCGGCGTACCCTCCGCACCATCAAGGGCAACCTGTTCTGGGCGTTCATCTACAACGTCCTGCTCATCCCCATCGCCGCCATTGGACTCTTGAACCCCATGCTGGCCGGCATCGCGATGGCCTTCTCCTCCGTCTTCGTCGTCACCAACTCGCTGCGACTGCGCAGCTTCGAAAGGACACCCCAGTGAACCACGACAACTGCGACCAAAGCCACTACGGATACATCCAGGACAAGGACCGCTACCTCGCCCGTCTCAAGCGCATCGAAGGGCAGGTGCGTGGAATTCAACGCATGATCGACGAGGACAAGTACTGCATCGACATCCTCACCCAGGTCAGCGCCGTCAACTCCGCGCTCAAAGGAGTTGGCCTCCAGCTTCTCGACGACCACATGCGCCACTGCGTCAAAAACGCTGTCATCCAAGGCGACGAAGAAGCAAACGAGAAATTCAAGGAAGTATCCGATGCCATCGCGCGTTTTGCCCGCTAGGAATTCCAACATGCACACCCACAGCCACAATAGTGGGCACAGCCACGGCAATACCCACGATCACAGTCACGCAAACACCGACTCGCTGAAGGCCCTCCTCGTTTCGTTTGCCATGACCGCGACCATCTTCGTCGCCCAGGTCATCGGCGGACTCATCTCCGGCTCGCTGGCGTTGCTGTCCGATGCCATGCACATGCTGTCCGATTCAACAGGCATGGTCATCGCTATCGTGGCGCTGCTCATCGGCAGAAAGGCTGCGACTGCTCGTTCCACGTTCGGCTACCGACGGGTGGAGGTCATCGCGGCTATGGTTAACGCCCTCGTTGTCACCGCCACTGTCGCCACTATCATTTACAGTGCGGTCTCCCGCCTCGGCTCAGACTACGAGATTCAGACGGGGACGATGGTTGGTGTCGCAGTGGTGGGCCTCCTCGCCAACGCGGTGAGCGCTCTCATCCTCATGCGCAGGCAAAACGACTCCCTCAACATGAAGGGCGCGTATCTCCATGTCCTGTCTGACCTGCTTGGCTCTGTCGCCGTCATCATCGCCGGGATCATCATCTGGCTCACCGGCTGGACGTACGTCGACTCCATCGCGTCCTTCATTATCGCGGGTATGGTGCTTCCCCGCGCGCTCGGACTCCTAGGCGATTCCGTATCTGTCCTTCTCAACCGCGCCCCCGCATCCATAGACACCGATGCCGTAAAAAAAGCCGTTGCAGCCCTCCCTCACGTCGCAGCCGTTCATGATCTTCACGTGTGGACCACCGACGGCACCGAACCTCTCGCAACCTGCCACGTCGTTGTTGCTGATGGAGTCCACGCTAGCTGCGATATTCTCGATGCTGTGCAAGCGCGGCTACGCGACTTCAACATCAAGCATTCCACCATCCAGATTGAGCGCCCTGCGCACATCAATCACGAGGTTGTTTGCTAAAAGAACTGACATCCACGCCCTGGTTTGCGAACTGCAGCCGGGCGCTTTCTTTGCATTATCAGTTTCTATTCCACCTTTATGTGGCAGAATCAAGCCGTTCCTCTTCCCCGCGGTAGTCGCAGTACGGCACTTATGTATGTCCTCCCCGACCGCATAGAAGGCCTTGTTGCCGGCACGGAACGCTCTTGAACTTCCCTGACAGTACAGATACGACTCCATAACCTCGAGCAGACACGAATCAAGTACCGACCTCAATGGGCAATTTATGTCGTGATTACCAATGCGATATTTCCTCTCACCTGCCGGCGGAAGCGAATAGACCCACCTGTGCGTTATTAGGTTCCGAGAAGCCGTCTTAAAGGTGTGCGTCCTGATAAATAGTTCGTTGCGATTCGCAGTGAAACTGAACAGAAAATGCGGTGTTATTCCCAGGCAGGTAAACCGATACCAACGTGTGTTCCCGGAACCACCCAATCTTTTCAAGCCTTCTAAAAACCCCGTGCCCCGAAAACATACGAGCGATAAGGCAACTACTAGGAACAGGTCACATGCAGCAAAGAGCACTCCAGCCAACGCCAGGTCAAAATGAAAATTGGACATCGAAAGTATTTACAAGCACCGGATTAGGACACACCCACCACGTTAGAGAGATCGGGACAGGGTTGGGTGGGGTTTTGGGGATAGAAAAAGAGGATGAGGATCCATTGTGTGGATCCTCATCCTCTTCTTTTTATGTTTGGGGTCGGCGGTGTCCTACTCTCCCACATCCTCCCGGATGCAGTACCATCGGCGTTGGTTGGCTTA
>JALFAQ010000085.1 GCA_022772305.1 Corynebacterium glucuronolyticum | reverse complement strand
TGCAGTACCATCGGCGTTGGTTGGCTTAGCTTCCGGGTTCGGAATGGGTCCGGGCGTTTCCCAACCACTATCGCCACCGACACGTCTTGTCATGGGCCGTGTTGATAAACATTTTTATTGCTTTGGTCATAACGCGTAGTGCGTGTGATATTGCATAGTGAACAACGCGTGATCGTATTGTTTTCGTTTAGTGTTTGCTTAAACGGCAGTGTTTTTAAAAAACATGGTTATTAGTACCAGTCACCTCCAATGGTTACCCACCTTCCAGTTCTGGCCTATCAACCCCATCGTCTATGGGGAACCGAAGAAACCTTATCTTGAAACAGGCTTCCCGCTTAGATGCTTTCAGCGGTTATCCTTCCCGTACGTAGCCAACCAGCCATGCCACGGGCGTGACAGCTGGCACACTAGAGGTACGTCCATCCCGGTCCTCTCGTACTAGGGACAGCCTTTCTCAAGTTTCCAAACGCGCGCGGCGGATAGAGACCGAACTGTCTCACGACGTTCTGAACCCAGCTCGCGTGCCGCTTTAATGGGCGAACAGCCCAACCCTTGGGACCTACTCCAGCCCCAGGATGCGACGAGCCGACATCGAGGTGCCAAACCATCCCGTCGATATGAACTCTTGGGGAAGATCAGCCTGTTATCCCCGGGGTACCTTTTATCCGTTGAGCGACACCACTTCCGTACATCGGTGCCGGATCACTAGTCCCTACTTTCGTACCTGCTCGACATGTCCGTCTCGCAGTCAAGCTCCCTTATGCACTTACACTCTCAACACCTGATTGCCAACCAGGCTGAGGGAACCTTTGGGCGCCTCCGTTACATTTTGGGAGGCAACCGCCCCAGTTAAACTACCCACCAGGCACTGTCCTTGAAACCAGATCATGGCCCGAAGTTAGACATCCAATCCGATCAGAGTGGTATTTCACCTTCCGACTCCACACACACTAGCGTGCGCGCATCAACGTCTCCCACCTATGCTACACAAACCGAACCGAACACCAATACCAAGCTATAGTGAAGGTCCCGGGGTCTCTTCGTCCTGCCGCGCGAAACGAGCATCTTTACTCGTACTGCAATTTCACCGGGCCTATGGTCGAGACAGCAGAGAAGTCGTTACGCCATTCGTGCAGGTCGGAACTTACCCGACAAGGAATTTCGCTACCTTAGGATGGTTATAGTTACCACCGCCGTTTACTGGGGCTTAAATTCTCCGCTTCGACCCACAAAAAAGCGGGTCTAACAGGTCCTCTTAACCTTCCAGCACCGGGCAGGCGTCAGTCCGTATACATCGAATTAACCTTCTTCGCACAGACCTATGTTTTTGGTAAACAGTCGCTTCCCTCAATTCTCTGCGCCCCACAATCGCCAAACAGCTGTCAGCCACAATCATGGGTCCCCCTTCTCCCGAAGTTACGGGGGCATTTTGCCGAATTCCTTAACCATAGTTCACCCGTTCGCCTTAGTATTCTCAACCTGACCACCTGTGTCGGTTTAGGGTACGGGCCACACACACACTCGCTAGAGGCTTTTCTCGACAGCACAGGATCACCACCATCACCCTTTAACGGGCTACGCATCACGCCTCACACAAAAAAGAACCGCATTTAACAAGTCCTCGTGCCACACGCTTACACCACAATCCAATAAGTGGCGCGGCTACCCTACTGTGTCACCCCATCACTTGGCTACTACCACCTCAGGTCCCACACACAAAAAACAACAACCAACACAAAGTGTCAGCACAAGCTGCCTCAAGCACATGGTTAGTATCAATGATTCACCACTTGTCGCATACATGCGGGTACCAGAATATCAACTGGTTATCCATCGACTACGCCTGTCGGCCTCGCCTTAGGTCCCGACTCACCCTGGGAAGACCAGCTTCACCCAGGAACCCTTAGTCATCCGGCGGGTAGGATTTCAACCTACCATTCGCTACTCATGCCTGCATTCTCACTCGCACACACATCCACCAACCGTCACCAGCAGGCTTCACACAATGCACGACGCTCCCCTACCCAAAAACAAAAAACATTCTTGCCGCGGCTTCGGCGGTGTACTTAAGCCCCACTACATTGTCGGCGCACAACCACTTAACCAGTGAGCTATTACGCACTCTTTCAAGGATGGCTGCTTCTAAGCCAACCTCCTGGCTGTCATCGCGATTACACATCCTTTTCCACTTAGCACACCCTTAGGGGCCTTAACCGGCGATCTGGGCTGTTTCCCTCTCGACTACGAAGCTTATCCCCCGCAGTCTCACTGCCGTGGACCATACATACGGCATTCGGAGTTTGGCTGACATCACTAAGACAAAATCCCGCTCAATCAACCAGTAGCTCTACCTCCGCAGCACTACCAACGACGCTGCACCTAAATGCATTTCGGGGAGAACCAGCTATCACGGAGTTTGATTGGCCTTTCACCCCTACCCACAACTCATCCCCGCAGTTTTCAACCTACGTGGGTTCGCGCCTCCACAAAGTCTTACCCTTGCTTCACACTGGCCATGGGTAGATCACCCCGCTTCGGGTCCAGAACATGCCACCAACACCCACTTTCGGATTCGGTTTCCCTCCAGCTACCTACAACAAATAGTTAACTACAAGCGACATGCCGCTGACTCGCAGGCTCATTCTTCAAAAGGCACGCCATCACCCCAAAAAAAGGCTCTGACGGATTGTCAACACACGGTTTCAGGAACTATTTCACTCCCCTCCCGGGGTACTTTTCACCATTCCCTCACGGTACTACATACACTATCGGTCACAACAAGTTATCAGACTTACCGGACGGTCCCGGCAGATTCACAGCAGATTCCACGAGCCCACTGCTACTCGGGGACACCACGCACACCCAAACACACACATTTCACGTACAGGACTCTCACCCTCTCCGGCAGGCGATTCCACACCACTTCCGCTACGCACATGCTAAAGGCTGGTAGAAAAAGGTTGACTACCCACGCAGACCCCACAACCCCACACACAACACCCCAACCAAGGCTTTAACGCTGCATGCAGTTTAGTCAAAAATTCGCTTTCGTTCGCCACTACTCACAAAATCACAATTGTTTTCTTACACACCAGGTACTAAGATGTTTCACTTCCCCGGCCACTCCCGCACAACTATGAATTCATCATACGGTAACCCCCATCACTAGGAGCTAGGTTTCCCCATTCGGACATCCTCGGATCAACGCTCAAACGGCAACTCCCCGAGGCTTAACGCAGCCCACCACGTCCTTCATCAGCTTGCCATGCCCAGGCATCCACCGTGTGCCTAAAAAATAAAAACACAAGTAAAAAACGCCAAAAAAATCAAAACACTAAAACATGAACAAAAAAGAAATCACACGCGTCCACTATACAATTCACACACACCACACCACCACCCCACAAAACCAGAAAAAGAAAAAACCCTTCTCCCCATCCGCCTTGCGAAACAGTGACCAAAAGGAACAACACACATTGCCCCAGACACCCAACAGCATGCCAATGCACCACAAAATGAAAAAACGTTTGACCAAGCCCTCAAAAAGCACCATGACCATATGCAGATTTTGTCTCCACGCTGGATTAAAAAAAGATGCGGTCACACACACGGCGACACCAACACCACAAACCCCCAACAACCACAAACGTTGAAGGAAGAAAAAAAATAAAAACAAAAACTCCTTAGAAAGGAGGTGATCCAGCCGCACCTTCCGGTACGGCTACCTTGTTACGACTTCGTCCCAATCGCCAATCCCACCTTCGACCACTCCCCCCGGAAAACCGGTTGGGCCATGGGCTTCGGGTGTTACCAACTTTCATGACGTGACGGGCGGTGTGTACAAGGCCCGGGAACGTATTCACCGCAGCACTGCTGATCTGCGATTACTAGCGACTCCGACTTCATGGGGTCGAGTTGCAGACCCCAATCCGAACTGAGACTGGCTTTCGCGATTAGCTCCACCTCACGGTATCGCACACGCACTGTACCAGCCATTGTAGCATGTGTGAAGCCCTGGACATAAGGGGCATGATGATTTGACGTCATCCCCACCTTCCTCCGAGTTAACCCCGGCAGTCTCTCACGAGTCCCCACCACAACGTGCTGGCAACATAAGACAAGGGTTGCGCTCGTTGCGGGACTTAACCCAACATCTCACGACACGAGCTGACGACAACCATGCACCACCTGTATGTGAGCCACAAGGGAAACAACATCTCTGCCGCAATCCCACATATGTCAAGCCCAGGTAAGGTTCTTCGCGTTGCATCGAATTAATCCACATGCTCCGCCGCTTGTGCGGGCCCCCGTCAATTCCTTTGAGTTTTAGCCTTGCGGCCGTACTCCCCAGGCGGGGCGCTTAAAGCGTTAGCTACGGCACAAACCCCGTGGAAGGGACTCACACCTAGCGCCCACCGTTTACAGCATAGACTACCAGGGTATCTAATCCTGTTCGCTACCCATGCTCTCGCTCCTCAGCGTCAGTAACTGCCCAGAGACCTGCCTTCGCCATCGGTGTTCCTCCTGATATCTGCGCATTTCACCGCTACACCAGGAATTCCAGTCTCCCCTACAGCACTCAAGCAATGCCCGTATCGCCTGCCAACCAAAAGTTAAGCCCCTGGATTACACAGACGACGCGACACACCACCTACGAGCCCTTTACGCCCAGTAAATCCGGACAACGCTCGCACCCTACGTATTACCGCGGCTGCTGGCACGTAGTTAGCCGGTGCTTCTTATCCAGGTACCGTCAAAAAAACTTCGTCCCTGACGAAAGGAGTTTACAACCCGAAGGCCTTCATCCCCCACACGGCGTCGCTGCATCAGGCTTCCGCCCATTGTGCAAAATTCCCCACTGCTGCCTCCCGTAGGAGTCTGGGCCGTATCTCAGTCCCAATGTGGCCGCACACCCTCTCAGGCCGGCTACCCGTCGCCGCCTTGGTAGGCCATTACCCCACCAACAAGCTGATAGGCCGCAAGCTCATCCCACACCAGAAAAACCTTTCCACCACACCAACCACGATGCGGTCCTATAGGGTATTAGACCCAGTTTCCCAAGCTTATCCCCCAGTGCAGGGCAGATCACTTACGTGTTACTCACCCGTTCGCCACTCGAGCACCCCAGCAAGCTGGAGCCTTTCCGTTCGACTTGCATGTGTTAAGCACGCCGCCAGCGTTCATCCTGAGCCAGGATCAAACTCTCCAACAAAAAATAAGTTGAACAAGCAAAAAACAGCTCAAACAAAAAATAAAATCCAGTAAAAACCAGAAAAAGCGTAAAAGAAAATGTAAACAAAAAA
>JALFAQ010000086.1 GCA_022772305.1 Corynebacterium glucuronolyticum | reverse complement strand
GAGGACGTCGAGACCCTCGGTGGTTTTGACGGAGAAGGCGTGGCCCGTCTTGAAGACCATCTGGAGGGTTCCCGCGGCTGGGGCGCAGACCAGGAGGGAACCGGAGGTGGACTGGGGTGCGACAGCGAAGCCGTCGCCAAGCATTTTGCCAGAGAAGGCCGGGTCGGGGACGTCGGCGATCGTGGCGACCTGACCGGCAAACGGTGCCTGGAGCTCGACGGTGACCTTCTTCTTACCAAAACCAAACATTTAAACCTCCTGTTCGCCCTCGAGGGACGCATCGGTGTGGCTCATCTGGCGAGCCACCTCATCGTACACAAACTGTACCTTAGGTCCGACCACTACCTGAACATTCTTCTGCGAGGGCCGGATAACCCCAGCGATGCCGGACTTCTTGATCTCCGACTCGCTGACCTTGACGTAGTCCTTCACCTGGACGCGGAGGCGCGTGGTGCAGTAATCGATGGAATCGATATTGTCCTCGCCGCCGAGACCTGTGATGATCTGGCGGGCGACGTCGGAGGTTTCCGCATCCGCAGCAAGAGCGGCCCCCTCGTCGGCCTCGTCCTCACCGCGGCCCGGGGTGTGAAGATCCATAAAGCCGATGAGGAAGTAGAAGATGACGAAGTAAAGGACGAAGAAGATGATGCCCATAACGAGGAGCATCCACCAGTCATTGGCAAGCGGGTTGCGGGCGGAAAGGACCATGTCCACAAAACCGGCCGAGAAGCCGAAACCAGCCGTCCAGTGGAAAGCCGCGGCGATGGCGACCGAGATGCCCGTGAGAAGCGCGTGGACAACGTAGAGGAGCGGGGCGAGGAACATGAAGGAGAACTCCAGGGGCTCCGTCACGCCCGTGAAGAAGGAGGCCAGGGCGGCGGCAAGCATGAGGGAGCCGACGACCTTGCGGCGTTTCGTGTCCGCGCGGAGGTACATGGCCAGCGCTGCGCCGGGGAGGCCGAACATCATGATCGGGAAGAAACCGGCCTGGTAGCGGCCCACGAAGCCGATGACCTGGCAGGCACCGTCCGTCCAGATACCCGGGCAGGTGGCGGCCGACGTGGCGGCTGCGGCGGCCTCGATCGTCTTGCCACCGGCGAGGAAGTTGCCAATATCGTTAATACCGATGATGTCGAACCAGAAGATCGAGTTCAGGGCGTGGTGGAGACCAGTTGGGATGAGGAGACGGTTAGCGAAAGCGTAAATACCGGCGCCGACGGCACCCATGCCCTGGATCCACGTACCGAAGTCGAAGAGCACACCGTAGATGAGCGGCCAGAGGAAGTAGAAGACACCCGCCAGGACGATGGAGAATACCGAGGTGAGGATCGGGACGAGACGACGGCCGGCGAAGAAGGCCAGCGCATCCGGGAGCTTCGTGGCGTGGAAGCGATTGTAGACCCAAGCGGCGAGGATGCCAACGGCGATGCCGAAGAGGACGTTCTTCGGGCCGACGGCAGCCCAGCCCTGGGAGGCCCAGTCGAGGGCCGCCTCATCAGACATGGACTCGAGGTCGATGCCACGGTAACCGGCGACCGCTTTTTCGTCGAGAAGCGAAATCAGGGTGGTGAAGCCGAGCCAGCCGGATAGGGCCGCGGCGCCGTTATGGTCCTTGGCCAAGCCAAACGCAATGGCGACGGCGAAGATGACACCGAGGTTGTCGAGGACCGCAGAGCCGGCGGTGATGAGAACGGCCGCGAGGAAGTTGCCCTCACCCCAGCCTTCCGGATCGATCCAGTAGCCGATACCCATGAGGAGGGCGGCGACCGGCATGACGGCGACGGCACCCATGAGGGCGCGGCCGAGCTTTTGGAAGGCCGTCATGACGGTGTTACCGGTTTTTGCCTTTTCTTTTGTTTTAGTGGGAGGTGTCGCGGTGGACATTGTTCCTTCTTTCTCCTAGTTTCGCCAGTGCGGATAAGCATTAGCGTGGGCGGACCGATTGCTGCCAGCCGTGGAGAAAAACCGCGAGGTAGGCGGCCTCCCCCACCGCGTGAGACGGCAGCGTCGGGACATCGATCATGCGACACAGAACCTGCTGAGCCACATCAAATTCGAGAGGCAGATCGCGTTCAATCGATCGCCTCGCCAGATTGGAACGAAACTGCTTCGACCCCACGCGGTTACCCATCCTCGTGAGCTCCAGCGCGAGGGAATGATCCACAGTCCCGTCGAGATTGGTGGTTGTCGCCCCAAGCCTGGCGCACACAAACTGCAGTAACCCCGCCAACTCGTTCGCCACGGCCAAGGGCTGCTTCACCGTCACGCCCTGGCGGGCCGCGTTGAGGTGCAGGGCGATGAAGGCAGCTTCATCGATAGGAAGGGTTGCGCCAGTTATATGCGAGTTAATGAAACTCACCATGAGCTGCGCCGCTTGAAATTCCAGAGGGAAGGCTGCCCGGATCTCATCCACCAGAGAGTTCCGGATCTGCTCGCCCGAGCCCGCACGCTGCACCGCAAACGAGATATGTTCCGCAAGCACGACGTACACCGAAGGGTGCAACTCACCAAGCAGATCAACCGCTAAATCCACCGCCGCCGAGATAGTTTCCATCATCGCCGGGTCGAGGGACAGCACACCCTTGAAGAACTCCGCCCGTTCCGGGTTGAGCTCCAGGTACTGCCGATCCGCTGTCGCCAGCGAAATCTCATCACCCGACTTGCGCTGGAAGCCAATGCCACGGCCGACGAGGACTTGGGTGTCGGTATCGTGATGGGCGCTGTGAGCCTGTGAGCTGTGGGCTGTGTCCTCCCCTGGCACCCCGCTGGGGACGCGGACGAGCACGGCATTGTTGCTGAGTACCCGGATAATCCGGGGATTTCTCGCACCTTCAGTCATGACTTTCTCCTGCGTATCGTTGCGGGAGGGTACCAAACAACGCCACGCGGACATGGTGCCCGCAGGTGTGGCACCCGTTTTTCCAGTCATGCCTGATCGAATCAGTAACACCCGGAGGGCTAGAACGCTTTTAGTATAAGCCTTCCTACTGCCCCCAACTCAAGGTTTTTTCTTCGTCTTTTCCTCATCTTTTTCCGAATTCCCCTCATACGGGGTTATCTGGCTGTGAAGCACATAACGGGAGTGGGGTAGACAGCGAAGAGGCGGTCGTCGCTTAGGCGGCTCGGGGGCCGTGTCGACGATCGCCTTCATCGCTTGTGAGTCTTCCACCGCAGTATCCGCTTTCACTTGCGTCACTGCAATCACAACAGTCTCAACTGTCCCATGCGTAACACGATTACGTCAAACGGAATGCCCCTTAGGGGGTAAACCTTGTGCGGTTTAGGGCAGGGTTGTGCGGAGATTCTTCGACGGTTCGGCATCCAGATCTCATGCAATGGCTGTAGGAGCTGGGCCTCGCCTAAGATCTTCCCTGCTCTATGTGCTGTGAAATCCCGCAGCTCCTTCGTCTCTTGAATGCAAGAGCTTATGGTCTGCTTGGAGTTCACTCGGCACCCCAGTGTCGACGTTGTAGTGTTTCCCGCTACGAGATACCTCACGTTAGCTTCAGTTCGAACTATCCGGAATTTCCGAATTGTTGTCTTTTCTTCCGGTTCATCAGGCGAGAAAATTCTGTGTAGATGCTCAGTGGCACGGCCATGGTTACCGCGCTGTGTCAGTCGGCTGACTACATATGAACTCACATTTATTGCGCAGCTGCGCACAAACGGAGCTAGAATTCCGGACGGGCGATACCGACAGTTAGGTAATACCAGTACAGCCGTAATAATGGATCTACCTGCGTATATAATTGCGCACTTATTGCGCAGCTGCGCACTAACGGAGAGAGAGGTCCGAAAAAGCGGAAGATTGACGGCTGTCCAGCAGACGGTGCCGTCGTCTCAGTCATGAATGCGAGGCTAACTACGCATGCCGCGAGAGCGTGCAAACAGCGCTAGAACTCCAGCCCATTTCGCATAGACACTATGGTATTACCAATGCGGGTGTTCGAACGGGAAAATGGTGCCCCACCTTGCCTTATAATTGCGCACTTATTGCGCAGCTGCGCACTAACGGAGCCCTCGTTCCGCACTGAACGAAAAGGCGGTCCGCTCTTGGAGATTCGGAGACCGAGTCGACGATCGCTGTAATCGCTCGCGTGTCTGCCAACGCAGTTTCCGCTTCCACTTGCGTCAATTCTTATTCCTCTTAGGGGATAAGCATTGAGTAGTTTGGGATGGAGATGTGCGGGGTTTCTGGCAGGACGAGAAAACCCACCGTGTGTTTGAATTGTCCGATTCTCAACCGCATCTATCGAAGGCCGTCAACGATACGCACAGTCTCCACCGCCACGCGCACAACCTTTCCGATAAGATCCACGATGTAGCGCCAGGCGCAGGGCCGTGAAGGTCTTGCCACGATCATGGGTTTCAAAGCCCTTCAGGGTTTTATCGATCGCCTCTTTTTGGTGCTTGCGGGGCTTGAAGGGCTCTTTGCGGGTGAGGTTTACTCGCATCTCGGAACCGGGGAAGACCACATCCCAATCGATGGGGGATACGGCGATATCTGCCAGACCGATGCGCTGGCACGGAATGAGCTGATCTTTGAGCGCGTCCTCGGCGTTTTGTGACCAGCGGTCCGTGGTGGCGATAATCAGGCGATTTTTGAAATACTCCTTACCCTGTGGGGTATCGAAGCTGCGACCGGAATCCTCGAAGAAGGAATCGATCGCGCTCTTTTGGA
>JALFAQ010000066.1 GCA_022772305.1 Corynebacterium glucuronolyticum | reverse complement strand
CCCCGCTTCCGGATTACCAACGGGCCTGTCGGCGTAGGCATGGGCGACGGGACGCCGTCCCCGCCCGCGACCGCGCTGCCGATGACCATCGGCGTGGCCGCCTCCTTCGACCCGGAGCTTGCCCGCCAGTACGGCGACATTATCGGCCAGGAGACCTCTGACCTGGGCCAGCACGTGCTGGAGGGGCCGGGACTGTGCCTGCACCGCACCGTCACCGCAGGGCGCAACTTCGAGTACTTCTCCGAGGACCCGTACCTCACGGGCGTCATGGGCGTCGAGGTGACCAAGGCCATCCAGGACCACGACATTATCGCCATGGCCAAGCACTTCGTGGTGAACGACCAGGAATACGAGCGCTTCCGCACCAACATTGAGGTGGACGAGCAGACGCTGCGCGAGCTGTACCTGCTGCCGTTCGAAATGGTGGTTAAGGACGGCAAGGTCGCCGCTATCATGAGTGCGTACAACCGCGTGCGCGGCGACTACGCTACCGAGAACCGCTACCTGCTGAATGATGTTCTGCGAGGCGATTGGGGCTTCGAGGGCTACGTGCAGAGTGATTTCTGGTCCACGCGTAGCTGCGCAGCCTCGCTCAACGCCGGCCTCGACCACGAGATGCCGGACGCCAAGTGGTTCAACGAGGACAATATCAAGGCGGCGCTCGAGGACACCTCCACGGAGATTGAGCTCATCGACCGCGCTTTGGTGCGCCGCTACACACAGATGTTTAGGTTCAACCAGTTTGACAAGCCGTACAACCCGGTGGAGATTGATGCCAAGGGACACGGCGCGATCGTGCGCAAGATCGGCGCGGACATGGCTGTGCTGCTGAAGAACTCTGCGGGCTTGTTGCCGCTGTCGCCGGATGCGGGCAAGATCCTCATCGTCGGCCAGTCCAAGTTCGCCGAGTTCGCCTGCCAGGGCGGCGGCGGCTCCTCCAAGGTGGACCCACTGTACACCGTCGACCCGGAGCCCGGCCTCAAGGATGTTATCGCTGAGCTGGGTGGCAGTGCTGAGGTGTCGAGCTTCATTGTGGAACGCGACCTGTCCAACTTGGATGAGGCTGTCAAGGCCGCTGGTGAAGCTGACGTGGTGGTTGCTATGGCTGGTCTCATCGCCACTGAGGGTGCCGACATGCCGTCGATGACGATGCCGCACAGGCAGAACGAGATGATCGCCAAGCTGCTGCCGGCCAACGACAAGACGGTTGTTGTTCTGAAGTCCTCCGCCCCGATGGTCATGCCGTGGACCGACGATGCGTCCACCATCCTCGAGGTGTGGAACCAGGGAGTGGAAGACGGTCACGTCGTCGGCGACCTACTGTTTGGCAAGGTCAACCCCTCCGGCCGCGTCCCCACCACCTACCCCAAGACGGAAGAGGACTGGATCGGCCACAACCACGAGGAGCGCTACCCCGGCGTCAACCTCGGCGAAGGCTACAACACGATGACCTACTCGGAGCGCCTAGAAATGGGCTACCGCTCCCCGGACATCACCCCGGCCTTCCCATTCGGTTACGGCCTCAGCTACACCACGTTCTCGCTTTCCGACGTGACAGTCTCGGGCTCTGCCTCGGGTGTCCAGGTCTCCGCGACGGTGACGAACACGGGTTCTGTGGACGGCAAGGATGTTGTGCAGGTTTACCTCGGCATTCCGTCGGAGGGTCAGCCCGCCAAGAGGCTCGTCGGCTTTGCGAAGGTTTCCGTTGCTGCAGGCCAAAGCGAGAAGGTGGAGATTTCCATCGACGCGGAGGCATCTAACCACCCGCTGTCGGTGTGGGATGTTGCCGCTCACGACTTCGTGGTGCCTTCCGGCGAGTTCACGGTGTACGTCGGCCACGACGTCACCGATGACTCGAATGTGAGCACGTTTACCGTATAACGGATTCGCCAGAATCCTTGTCAGAATCCGCGCCCCGGCTCCGCTTTTGTAGCGGGTCCGGGGCTTTGCTTTTGGGTGGGGGCAGCGAAAGGTACGTAGATGTGATGTCCAACCACTTATTGAACTCACAGTCCAAAAGCAAGAAAGCGGTGAGGGGGTGTGAGAGACGTGCGCTCGTACTCCCTAGGCTAACCGCGGCGTGTGATCGCCGCTGACGATCTCCGAAACTGTTATGA
>JALFAQ010000057.1 GCA_022772305.1 Corynebacterium glucuronolyticum | reverse complement strand
TTATCCCCGCCCGATGATCGCAATGGTGCCAAAGGAGGTCATCCAACCAAGCGAGAATGGAATGAGCACCCACATGACGGCGAGCCACGGCCACCAGCGGTTGTATGTCTTAAACTTGATATAGCAGTTGATTCCGGCCCCGATGAGCCCGCCAAACGCGACGGCAAGCGGCACGACGCAGATGGCGATTTCGGACCACCGGGTGCACAGCCACGTGGCCAGCCCCGCCTCGCACAGCGGCCCCCCGGATGCCCGCCCAACAACGGCCACGAGCAGGCCAGTAAGAATAGTCAAAATCGGCGTGGCAAACCCCCACACGACGGCGGCAACAGAACTCTTGTGCCGTCGTTCAAGACGCAGAAGCGGGTCGAACTCGAGGTCCGCCTCGCTGTATTTCTGCTTCTTCTCAAACATTATCGTGGCCTAATCATCATTTCCGTTGGTGTCGCATCGGGCGTCATCGCCAGCGCATCCATGATAGCCCGCGCAACGGTTGCCGGCTGAATATACTTCGAGCCGTCGTACGCCTCGCCCTCGCTGGCCACGATCTTTTCCTGCATCGGCGTGTTGATCCGCCCGGGGTGGATGGAGGTGACGCGCACGTCTGGTTCCTCCTGCCGCAGCGTGTCGCACCAGGCTTTAGCTGCGAATTTCGACGCGCAGTACGTCCCCCACTCGGCTTTGGCGGTAAGCCCCGATCCGGAGTTGATGTACACCACGTGCCCGCCCGCTTTGCGTAGCATAGGCAGCGCCGCCGAGGTCAACAGCGCCGGCTTGATAGCGTTCACCGAGAACGCTTCCTCCCATTCCGCTTCCGTGACCTGGTCCAACGTCCCCAGCGTGCACACCCCCGCGCAATGGATGAGCGCATCCACCTCGTGACACGGCACATCCCACCCGGTGAACCAGTGGACACCCTCTGCCGAAAACCCCTCTGAGCTGTGCCGTTGTGCGTACACCTCGTAGCCTGCTTCTACGAGCATGGGCACGAGCTCCCGCCCGACCCCTCCTGCGGCTCCTGTGACTATTGCGATCAATGTTCCGCCTTCCCCGCCGGAATGACAATCGCCGGCGTCTTAATATTCCGCAAAATCTCCCCCGCCGTCGACCCGACAAAAACCCGTTCCAGCGCCCCAACCGGGGTCGATCCAATGAGCAGCAGGTCCCCCTTCTTCCACCGTGGGGTCTCCATCGCGTCGGCTACGTTCGGCCCGTACGCCAGCTCGGTCTCTACCGTCATGTTCGGATGCTTGTCGACGATTCTATCGTGCAGCTGGTCTAAAAAGCTCAGCGCATCCTCGCGCGAGGAATGTGCAAGCTCCGATTGCAGCGAGGTGGGCGTGTCCACGTCCTCTCGCAGAATCGCCAGCAACCGCATGGGAACCCCCAGCCGCTCGGCCAGTCGTACGGCCGTGGCCAGCGGGTCCTCCTTCGGCTGTATGGACGTAAACGCCACGGTCAGCCGCTTCACACCGTGCTTCGCCAGCTTCGGCCCGCGCGGCGTGAGCCCCAGCGCATACGGGGAGGAATGCAGCAGCGCCTCGACGGTCGAATTAGCCAGGAAGGACCCCTTATGAGCTGCCCCCTGCGAGCCAAACAGGATAATCGATGCATCAAACTCGTCCGCTTGCGCGTTGAGCAGAGCAGTCTGCGAGGAGCCGTCGACAAGCGTATGTACGGGGTCGTCCCAACACTCCTCGGGCACTCCTGCGTCGGCAAGCGCCTTCTTCGCTTGGTTCTTCGCGCGGTGTGCTTCCTTCGCCAGGTGCTTCTCGTACTTGGAGGACAGTTTCGACAGGTTGAGCCACGGCCTCACCACGATAGATACGGTGCGCACAAGCGTCGGCGTGGTGCGGCACAGCCATGCAGCGAACTCGAGGGCTTCGTTGCCTGAAACATTGGGGTGCCAGGCGACGAGTACTCGTAGTGGGGCATCGCTATCCACTAAAACCTCCTCCTCATAGGTAACACCAATTGTGCCCTAGGATGCGGGCGGGTACCAAACCCGCCTCTTTCATTGTAGGACACGGGAGGATCAAAAAAATGTGGTTTTGACTTACTCAGCTTCTTTCCTGTGCTGTGCATTGTAGGAGTTGGCCAGCTTCTTAATTACCGGCGCCAGCTTGTAGCACATTTCTAGTTCGTCCTGGTTGAGCACGGAGAACATGTCCGCCAAGTGCTCCGTGCGCTGTTTGCCTACCTCAAGCACGGTGGTGTGGCCGAAATTGGTGATGGAAACGAGGATCCCGCGGCGATCAAAGGGGTCGCGCTCACGCTTGACCATGCCGCGTTTTTCCAAGTTGTGGATCGCGTTGGACGCGGTCGGCATCTGAATCCCCTCCTTCTGGGCAATGTCGGAAACACGGGAGGGGCCTTCTTTATCCAGCATCGACAAAATGGTCAGCTGGGGTCCGGTGAGGTCACCGCTTTCGGCCAGGCGGAAGTAATTGACATACAAAACCGTCATGTCGGCCCGGATAGCCTCAGCTACCTCGTACGGTGTTACGCTCATGGATCCTCATCCTTTCTTTTAGGGAACGTCAGGTTAAATCCGCCAGGCTAGCAGATTGTCGATTATAAAAGTCCATACACCAAGCGGAGCAAACAAAATCGGCTCTATTTTAACTGGAAAACTAATTAATTGTTAATAAAATATGACGTAGTATGCACTCGTGAGTCCGCGTTCCATAGTCCAAAGCTCGGGCAACATCCGCCACCAGTGAGTTACTGCTCACCCCGCTCACCTGCGTTAATGAATAATTTGCACGTTGCTCATAGCTAGTAGAACCTATCAATTACACTCTCTGGTAGAACGGTAGAGAGTCTAGTATTTAAGACAAATTGAGTTCGAAAGGAGGCCACGATCTGTGGTAGCAATCATGCCCTGGGTTAGCCACGGCCTGTCCCGCATGCGCCTCATCCGCGATTATAGAGCAGGCCTCGTCTCTTCGGAGTCCGTCCAGGATGCAGACTTCCTCCTCGTCACCGCCGCTACCTTCCACGGTTACCCGCGCGAAGGGCGCTGCCCTATTTGCAACGACGAGACCCTCCGCACCGTTTACTGGGTCTACGGCGACGAGCTAAAAAACCGCGCCGGCACCGCCCGCTCTCTCGAGGAAATCGACGCCTTCGCCGCCGAGGGCCTCACCTTCGACCTTCACGAAGTCGAAGTCTGCACCTCCTGCAAGTGGAACTACCTCCTCCGCACCTCCACCGTCCTTCCCGAATAGCCCCGCCGATGCGGCACAGTTAGGTGCTACCAGAACGGGCGTAATAATTCATCTACCTGTGTATATAACAGCGCACTTATTGCGCCGTTGCGCACTAACGGAGAGGTAAGTCGGAATAGATGCGAGGCGGGAAGGGGTGCGTGGCGATTCACTGGGTGTGTGACGATGCCTAGATATCAGCCTCGCGAGCCATGTCGAGGGCCGTGACGGTTTAGTACTACCAGTAATGGCCCCACGGCCAGAAAACTATAACCTACCTGTGTATATAACAGCGAACTTATTGCGCCGTTGCGCACTAACGGAGAGGTCGATCCGAACAGAACCAGGTTAGACTGCCATCTCGGTGAGCCGCGTTGCCGTTTCGCCCAAAAATGAGCGAGTGAGGGGAGCCACGTTTCCTGACCGCATGTTACCGGCGCTAGAGTTCCGACTCGCCGCGACACAACAGTTTGGTACTACCAGTTCGAGCGACAATCCGGGAAAACGCTCTCCTATCAGGCAGTATAACAGCGTACTTAGTGCGCCGTTGCGCACAAACGGAACCGTAGTTCCGGACCGTCAGAGTCGGTAGTTAGGTGCTACCAGTACGAGCGTAATAATGCGTCTACCTAGGCATATAATTGTGCACTTATTGCGCAGCTGCGCACTAACGGAGAAAAATGTCCGAATTGAGGAATGATCGACAGCTTCTACGGAGAGTCGTGCCATCGTTTCGTTTATGAACGAACGTGTGACGTACGCCGCCTTTTATGACGGCGTGCCAACAGAGTTCGACTTCTGATGACAGATAGGTGCTACCAGTACGAGCGTAATAATGCGTCTACCTAGGCATATAATTGCTCACTTACTGCGCAGCTGCGCACAAACGGCTATTCCTGGGTCTCCCCCATCGATTTAGTCCGTCAAATCTGCGAACTCCTAAACGTCTACCTTTTTCTCGCACCCCGCGGTAGACCAACCAAAACACCAACCAAAAACCACGCCCAACAACCCCCGCCGCCCACACCCGCGAACACCGCCAGAGCCCAGTAAGGAGCCGGTTTCCAGGCGGGCGTATTACCGCGTACTGTTAAGCTAATTACCGTTATATATTCCGCGAGAGGATTTGGACACCGTCACACATGTCACACAGTAATTCTGAGCCGAAGCGGAAGCTCTCGGCTCGTGCAATAAAGAACCGTGCGCAGGGGCTTCCTGTGTGGGCGAAGATTGCGGTTAGCCTTCTGGCCGTGATTGTTCTTGTGCCGCTGGTTTTGTTCGGCGTTGCCTACGTTCGGGCTGATATCCCGGAGCCGGGCGAGCTGACGAATCCGCAGATTGCGACGATTTACGCGTCCGATGGTGAAACCCAGCTGGCGCGCCTGGTGCCGCCGGAGGGTAACCGTCGGCAGGTGAAGTTGGAGCAGGTGCCGCAGCATCTGCAGGAGGCTGTGCTGGCGGCGGAGGACCGTGAGTTCTACACGAACCCTGGTTTTTCGTTGTCGGGTTATGCGCGTGCCGCGTGGGGCCTGTTGACGGGTAACGAGTCGGCTGGTGGCGGTTCGACGATTACGCAACAGTACGTGAAGAACGCGCTGGTGGGTAATGAGCGGACGATTAGCCGTAAGCTCCGCGAGCTGGTGGCCAGCGCGAAGATGACGAATCAGTGGTCGAAGGAGCAGATCCTCGAGGCGTACTTGAATACGATTTACTTCGGTCGCAATGCCTACGGTGTGGCGGCCGCGGCGGATGCGTACTTCGGCAAGGATTTGTCGCAGCTCACCCCGGAGGAGTCGGCGGTCATCGCGGCGGCGATTCAGCGGCCGAGCCAGTTGGATCCGTGGGTGAACCGCGAGGAGGCGGAGGCCCGCTGGAATTACGTGTTGGATGGCATGGTCCACACGGGTGCGATTACCGAGCAGCAGCGTGCGCAGGCCCACTACCCGGAGACCATCGACCCGGCGAATAACCGGGCATTTACCGAGGCCACGGGCGCTAATGGCCTGATTAAGAACCGCGTCGTTGAGGAGCTGGCCACGGTCGGCATTTCCGAGGAGGACGTGGAGACGCTGGGGCTGAAGATCACGACGACGATCGACGCCCAGGCGCAGGAAAAAACGGAGCAGATTGTCAAGGAAAACCTGGCCAGCCAGGTCGACAAGATGCGTACGGCGGTGGTCTCCATCGATCCGCGCAACGGTGAGGTCAAGGCCTACTACGGTGGCGAGGATCCGAACGGTTGGGACTACGCAAACGCCCCGGTGCAGACAGGTTCCACGTTCAAGATCTTCGGGCTGGCAGCAGCCCTCCAGCAGGGCATCCCGCTGAACAGGATGTATTCATCCGACCCGGTCCAAACGGGTGATGCGACGGTGACCAACTCCGACGGCATGACCTGCGGTGTCTGCACTATCCAGCAGGCCACGAAGATGAGTCTCAACACGAGCTTTATCCGCCTGCAGAAGGACCTGGAAAACGGCCCAGTCGACACGCAGCATATGGCTTGGGCGCTGGGCGTTCGAAAGAACAATCCGGATGGTTCGCAAACGTTGTCGGAGCCGAATGGCGAGCCCTACGAGGGCATCATTCTCGGCCAGTACCCGTCCCGCCCGGTGGATATGGCTGTCGGTTTGGCAACACTGACCAATGACGGCATTTGGCACCAGCCGCACTTCGTGAAGTCGGTGGCTACGAACTCAGGCGATGTCATCTACGAGTTCAAGAACAACGAGGGCGAGCGCCGCGTCGACAAGAACACGGCCAATGGTGTCACCGCAGCGATGCTGCCCATCGCCGCCTGGTCCAATGGCAACGTTCTCGCAGGTGGTAACCGCCCGAGCGCGTCCAAGACGGGTACCGCGCAGTTCGGCGATTGGGGCACGAAGGACGCGTGGATGATCGGTTCCACGCCGCAGCTCGCGACGGCTGTCTGGGTCGGCAATTCGGACAGTTCCCTGCTCGTCAACTCCTGGGGTGGTTCGGTCTACGGCGCGGGCATTCCGGCCACGATCTGGCGCCAGACGATGGATGCGCAGCTTGCTAACGCCCCCATTGAGGAGTTCGATCTCCCGGTCGGACTCGGCTACAACGCCGCCGGTTCGGGCGTCGGCTACGGCACGACTTACCCCACCTACACTGCGCCGACGGGTGCGGCGACCTCCTCCGCCCCGACGAGCGCCGCCTCCCCGTCCCCTGAGCAGCAGGCCCCGGCACCGGCACCCGAGCAGCAGGCCCCAGCCCCGGCCCCCGCGCCGGCCCCGGTGGTGCCGGATGTGCAACTGCCTGACCTCGGCGATCTCATTCCCGCTGCCTAATGTCGAAGAAGCTCGTACGAGATGACCAGCGCGTACTCCCCGCATTCACGGAGCCGCTAGCCGCGGGCGTCGTAGGCTTCCTCGGCGGCCCGCCCGGCCGCTACGCGCTCATCGGCCGACAGCACCTGTCCCCACAGGTTATCCTGACAGTCACGGCGATGGCGTTCCTCGCCCTCGCCTACCTCTTCCGCGTCCCCTGCATCACCGGCGAGCTTGTCGCTTCCCAGTGGTCGCTGAATTGGTCTGGAAACCGTCAGTACGTGGCAGCTTGCTACTCCGACATCATCTCTCTCTACAACGTCGAGGGCCTCCAGCAGGGCCACCTCCCCTACGCCTATTCCTGGCAGGAGGGCGACCAGACCCGCTACATGGAATACCCGGTAGCCTCCGGTTTCTTCATGTATCTCATGGCCTCGCTCACGCGCGCCCTCGTGCCGCTGATGCCGTGGCTCCCCGCCCCCGAGGTCACCCTCTACTTCACCTTGACAGCCTTCGTCCTCGGCTTCTTCTGGCTGCTCACCATCCGCGCGCTCACCCGCCTGGCCGGCAACCGCATCTGGGACATCGTCCTTGTGGCGGCATCCCCGCTGGTCATTGTGCACGCCTTCACCAACTACGATATCCTCCCCATCTGCTGCGCAGTCCTCGCCATCGAGCAGCTGGGCAGGCATCGCTTCGTCGCCGCAGGCCTGCTCATCGGCCTGGGCACGGCCTTGAAACTGTGGCCGCTCTTCCTCCTCGGCGCGGTTCTGACGCTCGCGGTCCGCCTCCGCGCCTACCGCGGTTTCCTCCTCACGCTCGCCACCACGGTGCTGACCTGGCTCGCCCTCAACCTCCCCGTCGCGCTCACCTTCCCTGACGGCTGGCGCGAGTTCTTCCGCCTCAACTCCGAGCGCGGCGCTGAATGGACGACGATCTACGAGCTCGCCGCCCGCATGTTCGGCCTCCACCTCGCCCCGGAAACCATCAACACGCTGAGCTTTACCCTCTTCGCCGCCAGCTGCGCCGCCATCTTCGTCTTCGGCATCCGCTGCCCGAAACAACCGCGGCTTGTCCAGCTCGCGGTCCTCATCGTCGCCGCATTCCTACTGTTCAACAAGGTCTGGAGCCCGCAGTACTCCCTCTGGCTCCTCCCCCTTATCGTCCTCGCGCTCCCCCACTGGCGCCTCGTCGCTACGTGGGCGGCCGCCGAAGCCCTCGTCTGGCCGATCCTCATGTGGCACCTCCTCGGCGTCGAAAACAAAGGTCTCGGCCCCGAGCTCCTCAATGTTGTTGTTTTGCTTCGCGACGCCCTCCTGGTCGCCGTTGTTGTCTCCGTCATTCTTGTCCTCGCGGACCGGCGAGCAGATAAGGTAAGAAACAGCCACGGCGGGTTCGACCCCGCTACCATTCGTCCCCGACTACCAGAAGGGAACTAAGTCCATGTCCATGTGGGTCATCCTCACCATCGTCTCGGTGGCGCTGGGATTCCTCCTCTTCACCATTGCCTTTGCCATGTTCAGCTACGGCAAGTCGAAAAAGCTCATCCTCACCCTCATGCTGCTGGCCTTCCTCTTGGTGACGGTCATTCCTCTGTACGTGGCGATCTGGCAGGCGGCGTATATCTGATGTACGGCCCATTCACTATTGAGCAGATCGCGCTCATCGGCATCGTCGTTGTGGTCATCGGTTTTATCGGCCTGGGCGTGGCGTACTACTCCTTCATGGTGACCAAGAACAAGACCCACTTCCGCATTGGGCTGGCTGTCGCCATCATCTGTATCGTCGTTCTCCCCTTCACCTTCACGGTGGCCTCCTCCTATATGAGTGGCACTCCTTTGCAGTAGCGTGCCCCGTGGTGTACCCTGGGGTGGTTGCTGACGCAACGACCCTCCTGCCACGTGCAACAGAAATGTGCGTGGCCGAAACTGTAACTACTAGACCATAGGAGGTGATGAGGTCCCGTGCGTCACTACGAAGTAATGGTCATTCTTGACCCCTCCCAGGACGAGCGCACTGTCGCCCCGTCCCTAGACAAGTACCTTGAGGTAGTCCGCAAGGAAGGCGGCTCCGTAGACAAGGTTGACGTTTGGCCGAAGCGCCGTTTGGCATATCCCATCAACAAGAAGGAAGAGGGCATCTACGCTGTCCTCGATCTGACGTGCGAGTCGGACACCGTTCTTGAGCTGGATCGTCTGCTGGGCATCAGCGAGCTGGTGCTGCGTACGAAGGTTCTGCGGGTAGACCGCTAATCACCGCTCTGCGCGGTGTGGGAATCCAGAATAGGATAGAACCACACGTTACGTAGAGTCCACCATCGCGAAAGGTTTATGAACATGGCCGGAGAAACTCCCATTACTGTCATCGGCAACCTCGTTGCAGACCCTGAACTGCGCTACATTCCGTCGGGCGCGGCGGTTGCGAATTTCCGCATTGCCTCCACTCCCCGCACGTTTAATCGCCAGACTAACCAGTGGGAAGATCAAGAAGCCCTGTTCCTTACCTGCAACATCTGGCGCGAGGCAGCCGAAAACGTCGCCAACTCCCTGAGCAAGGGCATGCGCGTCATCGTTAACGGCCGGCTCCGCCAGCGTTCGTACCAGACTCGCGAGGGCGAGAACCGCACCATCTTCGAGATCGAAGTGGATGAGGTTGGCCCGAGCCTGCGGTACGCCACCGCACAGGTCACCCGCAACGAGCGTTCGGGTGGCGGTAATTTCAACAACAATTACGGCGGCGGCAACAACAACGGAAATAACAACAACTTCGGCGGTTTCGGCAGCAACCAGCAAGGCCAGAACAACCAGGGTGGCTTCGGCAACCAGGGTGGCCAGCAGCAGTCGAACACGACACCGCAGAATGATCCGTGGAACAGTGCAGGTCCTGCCTCCGGTGGTTTCGGTGGAGATGCCAATGGTGAACCGCCATTCTAAGGGCGCGTTTCACGTTTAAACACACACGAAAAGCCAAATTTTAACTACTTACTTTGAGGAGTGATCATGAAACTGATCCTCAATGCTGCGGTAGACAATCTCGGTGTCGCAGGCGACATCGTTGATGTGAAGCCCGGCTACGGACGTAACTACCTGCTTCCGCGCGGGCTGGCCATCGTGGCTACCCCGGGTGCTGAGAAGCAGATCGAGGAAATTAAGAAGGCTCGCGAGGCTCGCGCTATTAGCGACCGTGAGCAGGCCATCGACCTGAAGCAGCAGCTGCAGGAACTCGAGGGCGTCACCATTAGCGTTCGCACTTCTGAGAAAGGCAAGCTCTTCGGCTCTGTGAAGGCCGACGACATCGCTAAGGCAGTCAAGGCTGCCGGCGGCCCGCTTCTGGAAAAGCGCGCTATTGAGGTTCCGAAGGGACTTGTCACGGGTACCGGGAAGTACAACGTTCTCGTCCACCTGCACGACGACGTCTCTGCACGTGTGAGCTTTGAGGTCGTTTCCGCTTAGTGTAACGGCGGCCCTGAAGGGGCCATATGACAACAGCTTTAAAAACGGCGGTTACCGCACAGCGGTAACCGCCGTTTTTGTCTTGTGGGCTGGTGTGCGTAGTCGTACGTCACACCATCACGGCTAGGCAGGAGCGATGAATGGAATTGCCAGGAAAGACTCCAGTAGTGCTGGTGAAAAGCTGGTAGCACGGATACTGTCCTGAGAAAAGACTTAAATAAATGGCAAAGTATGAGGAACAGCTAGGAATTAGTTGCAGGTTTCTAGTTAAACACAGTAGACTTGCATTGATTGCGAATGATATGGAGCTTGTAGTGTGGTTTCAGCTGTGTGACTAGCCCGGTGTGTTCGTAGTCCAAAATGCTCTGTCAATTACTGAAATGAACAGTTCATATGGCATCCATCCGTAGCCAACGGGGGGGGGGTCCGTCGTGGCGTTAGCATCGCGGCGGCTGCTCTCTCCCTGGCACTTGTAGCGCCGGCAATTCAGCCGGTTGCAGGCGTCAGCTTCGCTCCTCAGGCTCAGGCCCAGGAAGCCCCCGTCGCCATCCAGGATATTAATCCTGGTGTTACCACTCCGAAACAGACCAGTAAGCAGGGGACGGAATACTACCTCTCGGATGCGTCCAAAATAGGCGAATATGAGTCCGTATACGGTAATGCATACATCGATGTCACAGGTGTTCCTACTAACCTAGATTCAATTGACATTCCGCTTGAGGGCAAGCTTGTCTTTGCGCAGTGGAAGGATTACACCCCGGTTAATGATGGCAACGGGCGTATTTCCCCCGTCTACGCTGGAACAGTAAAGCCAGATGGTTCCTATTCCATCAAGCTTCCGGTGTGGACCGATGAGCAGGGCAAAAAGCACGAATGGGAAGCAACCGCAGGTCAAATGCTCCGCGTGTGGATGGAGGACTTCGATACTGAAAAGTATCAGGTTGGCTTCGCCGAATTCCTCGGTCAGTGGACCGGTGCCGCTCAGCGCCACCGGTGCCGCTCAGCGCCAGAAGGCCAAGTGGGGCGGCCTGGCAGCTCGTACAGCAGGTCCGTACAATATTGCCCTCCAGGAGAGGCCCCAGGATTGGCTCACCCTTCCGGAGGATCAGTGGGTGAAATCCACCGATATCCAGGCCTATGGCAACGTTAAGGGCTGTGTCTTCCGGGAGAACGAAGTAGGTGTGGCTACCGCAGGTGGCGTAACCGCCTTTGCTGGAGACGATGTTGCTCTGCCAAATGAGGTAGTCGTCGGTTCGTACCTCCGCGATGAAGTCGGCAAGAAGATCGACGAGTGGAAGGCAAATAATCAAAACTACCGTTACGATGATCTCGTAGCTGCAGAAAAGCAGATCATCAATGAATGGAACGCCGATCCAGCAAACGCTGACAAGCCGGCTATTGCGGAAACGGTGTGGACGAGAACCGATAATGATGGCCGTTACACGCTGCAGTTCAAGGGCCAAAATCCGGACGGCAGCATTGCCAGTAGCCCGAGCGATGGCACTTTCATCGCTGGTCAAAAGAAGATCAACACGGATTACATGTATGTGTACCCGGTGTTGACTAAGGCTGATGGCGATCCGGATACCTCCGAAAATGGTGCGAACATGCGTACCATGGGTGGCGCATACTTCAGCAACATCGTTAATAACGCACAGCTAGCAACTATTCTAACCGCCGGGCGTTCCGACGTAATTAGCGTCAACTTCGCTGTGAACAACGGCTTCCCCACGTTCGCAATTCCGGGCTATAACGTCTCTGATAAGCCTGCCGCTCCGGGAACAACGGTCACGGCAAAGGCCACCTCTTTCAAGTCTGAGATGCCGTACCGCGTGGAGTGGTACGTCGACGGCCAAATGGTTGATGGCGCATCGACGCAGGCGACGACGGACCGCTACGGTAATCTTCCGGATCAGACGTTCACCGTCCCGGTTGGCACTCCTGAGAACTCCATCGTCCAGGCCCGAATTTTCAAGGCCAGCGAGACAGATGCGAAGAAATACGAATCCGTCGCTGAGTTCCGTGTCGGTCCTGCTGAGGCCCCGGCAACCACAGTTGTCCCGGGTGCAAAGGACACGGTGCCCAACACCGGCAAGGTCGTCGGTCCTACGGATGGTCTGACTGGAACCCTCGTTGATGGCAGTGGCAATCCTGTTAAGGGAGCAACTGTCACGATCGATAAGGACGGTAAGGTAGTAAGGTAACTGTCACCGCTCCTAAGGAGACAAAGGCGGGTGACTACCAGGTCGATATCAAGGACAAGGACGGTAAGTTTATCGGGGCACTGCCGATTACCGTCACTGACCAGAAGACCTCCGAAGGTTCCATCCCTGGCCTCACCGAAGACCAATCGGCCGTCTGTGTTGGTGCTTCCTGTGTTGGTGCTTCTGCGGCTTCTGCTATTCCGCTGTTGTTGCTCACCCCGATTGCTCTTGGCCTGGCTATGGACAATCAGCAGGTGAAGGATCTGACTGCTGGCTTCGGCAAGCAGCTTGAGGATATCAACACCGGTATCCAGAAGACGCTGGGTATTTACAACCCGGAGCTTGCTACGCAGTTCAAGCTACAGGTTGCTCCGCAGCTGCAGAACCTTGCTCTCGCAGCTGGCTTCATCGCCTCCATCGCTTTGCTCGCTGGCGTTGTGGCAACCCAGTGTGTACCCGGTGGCGGTAGCTCCAACAGCTCCACGGCCAACAAATAAGAACGTCCTCGTAAGAGGAAAACAAACTCCCTTCCTTGGGAGATACGTCGCATCGCCTTTGCCTCGTGCAAAGAAGTAGTGACAACCGTCAAAAGGTAGCCACTCGCACTAACCTGCGGGTGGCTACCTTATTTTCTTATTGGGTGCGCTTGCCGCTATGTAGTGGAGAGGAAAACTACCGTCCGTGACCTTGCGCACGCCTGCTACTCGGACATTCCCTTTTGGCACTGCATCGCCCCTGGCGCTGTGAAAAAAGAGGGTTGGTGGCTCGATCCGAGCCTGTGGATAAACTCGGGCAATCTGTGGATAACTTCTGTCCGGTTGGTGGGTTTTGTCTCTATAAGCAGGCACGTTCGTTATCATTCGGTGGTCGCACCGTAACCAACTCGTTATCCTGGGGAAACTTTCTGACCTGCAGGTTTGTAAATATCCGAGTGATTCACATCACGGAACGAAAAACATGCAGGTAACGGGACTATAACAGGTTGGTGACGGAAATCACTGGCCAAAGTTATCCACAGAGGCTGTGGATAACCCTGTGGGTAGACCTGTGGATAACTGCCCGTTTCGCCGGGTCAGTTACCGTTCATACCCGCACCCGAACAGCAGTTCTCACGGTGTTCGCTCTACGTGGATACGTCCCGCTAAGCTGAGTTCCTGACAAGTAAGGATGCGTGATGCAGTGACAAACCCGAGATTTGATGATGCCTACATTCCCGATGAACCACCGGCCACTGACGTACCGCCGTCTCCTGCCTATGAGCCCGGCCGGCTCCCCCCGCACGATATCGAGGCGGAACAGGGGGTCCTCGGGGCGATCCTGTCCTCACCTTACGTGCTGACGGATGTGCTGGAGGTGCTGAAGCCGGACGATTTCTACCGCCCGATGCACCGCATCATCTACTCCACCATCATTGACCTGTTCAGTGAGAACCAGGAAATCGATTCGCTCATCCTCGCCTCTCGCCTCGAGCGCGATAACAACCTCGAGCGCGCCGGTGGCGCCCCGTACCTGCATACCCTCGTGCATTCGGTGCCGACGGCCGCCAACGCCCGCTACTACGCCAATATCGTTGCCGAGAAGGCCACCTTCCGCCAACTCGTCGAGGCCGGCACGCGCGTTGTGCAGCTTGGCCATCAGTCGGAGTCAGGTATCGATGCAGACCAGGCCGTCGACCTCGCCCAGCAGGCTGTTTTCGATGTCCAGCGCGAGGGCGCCCAGGAGGACTACCAGGTCCTCGCCGACCTCCTGGGCCCGACCATGGAGGAACTCGATGAGATCGCCGCCCACGGTGGCCTGGCTGCTGGCGTGCCGACGGGCTTTGTGGATCTCGATGCGGTCACCAACGGTCTCCACGGCGGTCAGATGATCATCATCGCCGCCCGCCCGGGCGTCGGTAAGTCCACCCTCGCCCTCGACTTCGTCCGCTCAGCGAGTATCGCCAACGACAAGGTCTCCGTCATCTTCTCCCTGGAGATGTCGAAGAACGAGATCGTCATGAGGATCCTGTCCGCCGAGGCGGACATCAAGCTGACAGACATGCGCTCCGGCAAGATGGAGGACACGGAGTGGAACAAGCTGGCCAACACGATGGGCCGCATCGAAAACGCCAAGCTGTACATCGATGATTCCTCCAACTTGTCGATGATGGAAATCCGCTCCAAGGCGCGCCAGATTTACACCAACGTCGGCCTCGACCTCATCGTCGTCGACTATCTCCAGCTCATGAGCTCCAACAAGCGCGTAGAATCCCGCCAGCAGGAGGTCTCGGAGTTCTCCCGCCAGCTGAAGCTGCTGGCCAAGGAGCTCGACGTCCCGGTCATCGCCATCTCCCAGCTGAACCGTGGTCCGGAAAGCCGTACGGATAAGCGCCCGCAGCTTGCCGATCTGCGTGAGTCCGGTTCGCTGGAGCAGGATGCCGACATCGTCATGCTCCTCTACCGCCCCGATTCTGCCGCCGGCGAGCAGGACAACGAGCGCGCCGGCGAGGCCGACATCATCCTCGCCAAGCACCGCGGTGGCCCCCTGGACACCATCTCCGTTGCCCACCAGCTGCACTACTCCCGCTTCCGCGACCTCGCCCGCCCCGGCATGCGCGACATCCCGCCGCCGGAGGAGCCAGGCACCCCGCCGCCACCCCAGCCCTAGTGGGTGGAATGAATTGGGTGTCTGTATCGTTGCACACGTACGACAGGGGTTACCGTGACGGTAGCTTGACAGATTTAGACCGTGTAAGGAGTTACGTAACATGGCAACCATCGAGGTTAACGAACAGAACTTTCAGGACACCATCCAGCAGGATGGCATTGTGCTTGTCGATTGCTGGGCCAGCTGGTGTGGCCCCTGCCGCGCCTTTGGCCCCACCTTTGAGAAGGCCTCCGAGGAGCACCCGGATGCCGTCTTCGGCAAGCTGGATACTGAGGCCAACCAGGGTCTCGCCGCCGCCCTGCAGATTCAGTCCATCCCGACGCTCATGATCTTCCGCGATCAGGTCCTCGTCTACCGTGAGGCCGGCGCCCTGCCTGCCCCGGCACTGGAGAACCTTATCCAGCAGGTCAAGGGCCTCGACATGGACGACGTCCGCCGCCAGGTCGCAGCCCAGCAAGAAAACAACTAGCTCCAGTCCTTCCTCCCCCGCCACCACAACTGGCGGGGGTTTTCGTATCTCTGAGCACCCCTTCCCCGCCGGCCGTTTCCCGATGCAAAGCACGCACGGCGCAAACAGCCTAGAATGTGTACTAATAGGCCAGTTGTGATGTCCTCGTTGGCCGAGTGCTACAGAATACTTTTTAGAAAAGGAGCTCGTGGATCATGGCTAACCCATTTAAAAAGGGGTGGAAATATCTCACCTCCTCGCTGGATAAGAAGATTGAAGACAACACCGATCCCGAGGTCCAGATAAACCAGGCGGCCGAGGAATCGAAGAAGCAGGCAGCTCAGATCCAGGAGCAGGCGGCAAAGATCGTCGGCGATAAGAAGGCCCTGGAGATCAAGCTCAACCGGCTACTCAAAGACCAGGCCGCGTTGCAGGAAAAGACGAAGACGGCGCTCCAGGCCGCCGACGAGGCCCAGGCTAACGGCGATGCCGATCGCGCCGCCAAGTACACGAGTTCGGCGGAGATCTGTGCCTCCCAGCTCGTTGCCGTGGAGAACCAAATCGATGAGACGAAGGTTATGTATGAGCAGGCCGTCGCCGCGGCCGATCAGGCCATGGCCCAGGCGAAGAAGTCGCAGGCCGATTACGAACAGCAGATGAGCTCCATCGAGGAGCTCCGCGGCCAGGCTCGCCAGGCAAGGATGCAGGAAACCGCCACCCGCGCGAGCGATCAAATCAACTCTATTGATCGCGACCCTTCAGTCCCCACTCTGGACGAGGTTCGCGACAAGATCGAGCGCCGCTACGCCGACGCCCTCGGTGCCCAGGAGCTCACCCAAAACGCTGTGAACAGCCAAATGTCGGAGATTACCTCCTCGGGCACGGACATGAAGGCCAACGCTCGCCTGGCGGAGATCCGCGCCTCGATGAGTGGCGACGATAAGCCTGAAGCTATTTCTGACAAGCCCGCCGAAGAAGACAACTAAAAAAGGAGGCCCCGGCCATCGCATGTGGTCGGGGCCTGTGCGTCGGAAGCGCACGTGAACATTTATTTCCGATTATTGATGTTGACAAGTACGCCGCGGATACCGGAGTGGAATCCGTCGCGTAGGTTGACGCGCTGCGTCTCGCTCAGCGTGTACTCATGCAAAGCCTCGCATGCGAATTGAAGCAGTGGCCGGTCGATCTCCGGCGGCAGCCCGCCACCAGATAGCAGGTGCGCGGAGTCGCGTTGCTCCGCTGTTGCCGCATGGTCATACCACCACGATGCGTACTGTTGTCCCACGTCGAACGGGGTCTGGAAGCCCGCCGAGGCCCACACCTCATTCGGCAGCGGCACATACCGCGACCGCAATTTCCGCCGCGGTGCCATCATTGAGGGGTTCGGCTTCGGCTTCTCTTCCTCCTGCGTCTTCGCGTCAGCGGGCGCGGACTCTTCTTCCTCGTCAGCGCCGGTGACGATGTCGTGCTCCATCATCTCGTCGTCATGGTCATCGTCCTGCGATATCGACGTCCGCGGGTCGGACAACGCGTATACCGCATCATCGCGATCCGCCGGCTCACCCGGCCGCGCGGGCCTGGTCTCCTCTTGCTTTTCGACGCTCGGTTCCTCCGCCACCGGTGGCTTCCCAGCCTCCCCCGCCTCCTGGGGAATGAGCGTCGACTCGGCAACCTCCAGCGGTTCCGCATCGCCAATTGGCTTCACTGACGGCACAACCGGGGGCAACGGCCCCTCAAGCACATGCAGCTGCATGCAGTCCGCAAAGTCCTCTCGCGGGTCGAGAATCGTCGTCGTATCACACGCATGCCGCAGCGCCGCCGACATCGAATCCCAGCCAAACCCGTACAGGTGAACGCGCACGCCGGCATTGGTCGCCTCGTTCACCCCGGGGATCATGTCTGCGTCGCCAGACACGAGCACGGCATCGGAGCACGTCTGGTGCACGCCGGCCAACACAAGGTCAGCCACCAGTCGCGTGTCGACGGCCTTTTGGGTGCGCCGTTCGCCCCACTCAATGAGTTGTCCCACTCTAAGCTGCACGCCATTACACGCGCGCAACGCGCGGTGATAGCGATGCGGTCCAGAATCCGGGATCCCGTCGTACCACATCTGCCGGTGAATGGGCTGTCCTAATTGGTCTTCAATCATTCCTTTCAGTTGGGCTACTACCTCAGGGAGGTCAATTTCTAATTGTGCGCGGGCACCAATCTCCCACGAGTTATAAAAGCTCGCGAGCAAATAGGAAGTGTCCACGAACACCATTGTTCTTTCAAGCATGGCTCCTAAATCCGTCCTTAATTAAATGTTCCCTTCCAATATGCCTGAAAATGATGTTAAAGGTGTAACTGAGGGTGCCTAGCCTGGAACAATTGCTCGTGGGAGCTAAATCATCGCAGTATTGCGTGTCGGTTTTTCCTCAAAAACCACCACTACCTGCAGATTTGCCAAATAAACTGCGTGTGCTATTCTTACATCTCGTTGGTCAGCAGCGAGCTGAACTAACGAAACCCCGATTGAAACTCCCCTTATAGGGTGCTTTTGTTGTGGGTGCATGTTGTGTGAGAACTCGATAGTGTGTTGATGTACTACTTTTTGTTTGTTTGACAGGTTTTTGTGGTGCTGTGGGTGTGTGGTTTTCTGGTTTTGTGGCTGGGGGGCTTTTGCATCTGGCTCTGTAGGTTTCCGCTGGTGCGGAAGCGTATTGGATGTGGCGCTTCAAGGATTTGTTGGCAGATTGTTTTGGTGGTGGTTTTCTCGTTGAGGCCACTATTTTTTGTTTACATTTTCTTTTACGCTTTTTCTGGTTTTTACTGGATTTTATTTTTTGTTTGAGCTGTTTTTTGCTTGTTCAACTTATTTTTTGTTGGAGAGTTTGATCCTGGCTCAGGATGAACGCTGGCGGCGTGCTTA
>JALFAQ010000049.1 GCA_022772305.1 Corynebacterium glucuronolyticum | reverse complement strand
GCCGGCGGGTGCCGTCACAACATCCCCCTCGCGCAGGACCTTCCCCCGGCGCGTGTCCACCTCGCCGTTGACGCGGATCTGGCCCTCGGCAATGAGGCTTTTCGCCTCGCCACCGGTTTCGGCAAGGTTTGCCAGCTTGAGAAACTGGCCAAGTTTGATGGAGTCGTCTCTGATTTCCACTTCAAAGGTCATGCCCCCCATCATGCCAACAAAGCGAGATGAAGGGGGCATGAGGGCACCTAATCAGAACTCAGCAGCGAGCTCAGTGCGCCATCGGTATCCGTGATAAGGCCCAGTGCCTTAAGAATTGTTCCCAGGATGCCATCGGTCATCTGGCCCCAGTCCTCGGTCACTGCGCCCTCGACGATATTGGTAATGGCTTCACCCATGAATAGTCACCTCCCTCCACTTTTTAAAAGCTTATTTCAACTGCTAGTTTCTCAGCTTTATGATACCAGATGCCAGATACCCAGCACGTTGCCGATCATGCCGATGGCGACGATGGCGAAGATGACCGCTGCCAGCACGTCCACGACCCACATATAGCGGGCGATTTTTTCTCCCGCCACCCCCGCGAGGTAACCGAGCCCGCAGTAGAAGACGAGGCCGAAGCCGAGCATGAAGGCGGGCATGAAGATGGCGAAGCCGAGGCCCATGTCCGGGGTGATGAACTGGCTGAATAGGGCGCCGTAGAAGATGAGCGCCTTCGGGTTGGAAAGGTTGGTGAACAGCCCTGCACGCAGGGCCTTCGAGGGGGAATCGGGGCCCCGTGGTGCCGGCGTTGTGTGCGTGATGCCACGCTGAGCAAACAATCCCCGGATGAGGGTGACGACCATGTACAGCAGGTAGGCGGAGCCGGCGAGCGCCAGCATGTCCATGACCACGGGATAGGTCTTTACCAGTGCCGACAGCCCGAGGAGGGAGGCCACACCCCAGATGAGGTTGCCGATGGTAGTGCCGAGTCCGCACGCCGCGCCGAGTTTCCTGGAGGCGGAGCCAACACGGATGATCTGCATCGTGTCCGGCCCCGGCAGCATGATCGCCGACGCAGTGATGAGGATGAAGGCTTCCACGGGCTAGCCCTGGTCGGCAGGTTTGATGACGAGCCGGTCGATGTTGACGTGGGCGGGAAGGGAGGCGACCCAGCGGATGGCCTCGGCGATGTCGTCTGCGACGAGGTTTTGGTGGCCGGCATAGACGGCATCGGCACGCTCCTTGTCGCCCTTGAAGCGGACGAGGGAGAAGTCCGTCTTCACGCGGCCGGGGTTGATTTCGCAGACGCGCAGGGGGCGGTCGAGGGTCTCCAGGCGGAGGACGCGGGTCAGTGCTGCGACGCCGAACTTGGCGGCGTTGTAGCCGGCGCCGCCGACGTAGGGGGTGATGCCGGCAATGGAGCCGACGTTGATGATCTGGGCGTCGTCGGCAAGCTTGGGCAGCAGGGCCTTGGTGACGCGGACGGTGCCGAGGACGTTGGTTTCGTACATCCACATCCAGTCGTCGATGTTGGCATCGGCAACGGAATCGAGCCCCTTGGCACCGCCGGCATTGTTGACGAGGAGGTCGACGGAATTGAGGCGTTCGGCGAGCTGGCGGACGGATTCCTCGTCGGTGACGTCGAGGGTGATGGCCTCGCCGCCGATGGATTCGGCGAGTTCTGTGAGAAGGTCGGTGCGGCGGGCGGCGACGATGACGTGCCAGCCGTCTGTGGCAAGGGCGCGGGCGGTGGCCGCGCCGATTCCGGAGGATGCTCCCGTGACAACTGCTGTTTTCATGAATCTAGCCTAACCACTCGGAAACTGTTCGTGCGAGGTTTGTGGGAGTTTTTCTGTCTGTGATCATGTGGTCCACCCCGTGCAGGTCGACGGGGGTGACGTGGGAGAGCCGGCCACGCAGGGCGGTGGCTTCGGAGAAGTCGACGACCTCGTCGGTGTCGGAGTGGATGGACAGGACGGGCACGCCGGGGTCGGCCACCTCGCGCTGCAGGGAGGTGATCATGATGGGGCCGACGTTCAGCTCTTTTCCGCCGATGACCTGGTCGCCTGCGGTGACCAGCCCGAGGACGTGGCCGGGCTGGGACGGGGTGCCGATGGTGACGACAGGGACGGTGGAACCTGCGAGGACGGCGAGGCCGCCGAGGGAATGGCCGATGCGGGCGGTTTCGGGCAGGCCAAGACTCTCTAGGTACGCGCTGGCTGCGGCGACGTTGGCGACGTCGAGGTCGAAGGTGTTACGGGCGAAGTCGCCGCGGGTATCGCCGAGGCCGTAGAAATCGAAGCGCAGCACGGCGTAGCCAAGCCGGACCAGCTCTTTGGCGAGCCGGTGCAGGTGGGGGGCGTTTTTCGTACAGCCGAAGCAGTGGGCCATGAGAATGACGCCGCGGGGATCGGTGGGGACATCGAGAATCCCTGCGATCTCGGCGGTGGTGCCGGCAGGCCCTGCCCCAGCGAAGGTGACCAGCTTTTTACTCATGAATCCGATTATCCACCAATCCGCACGCTTCCATGAGGGCAAAGCACGTGGTAGGGCCCACGAAGGTGAAGCCGTGCTTCTTCAGTGCCTTGGCAAGTTCTGCCGCCTCGGGTGCCGATTCACACGGGGAATGAGGTGGCTGGTACCTCCAGATGAGGTCTGGGAGGCCCTCCGCTTCGCGGAGGGCGATGGTCGCCCGGGCGTTGGTGATGCAGGCGCGGATCTTCTGCTTGTTTTTGATGACGCCGGGGGCAGCAAGGATGCGCTCAACGTCGGTATCGGTGTAGCCGGCGACCACGTCTGCATCGAAGCCGTCGAAGGCCTTCTGCAGGTCGGAGCGGCGCGCGAGGATGAGCGCCCAGCTTAGTCCCACTTGGAAGGCTTCGAGGCAGATGCGCTCGTAAAGCCCCTGCTCGCTGCGGACGGGTCTGCCCCATTCAGTGTCATAGTAGGTACGTAGTTGGTCGGTGTTTGCCCAATCTGGATATGTCATACCCATACTTGTACAGCAGGGGTGACACGCGGGGGTAGCGCCCCGTTGGTTACCGGGTAAGTTACTCAGTAACCAAACACCGTTAGAGGTGAACCATGTCAATCAAAAACGCACTCCTCAGCCTGCTCAGCACCAAGGCGCAGGCGCCATCCCAGGTGCGGCAAGAATTCCACGACCGCACCAACAACGCCTGGCCGCTCAACATCGGCCAGGTCACGCAAACGCTTGGACGTCTGGAACGGGATGGGCTCATCGAATCCGCCGGCGAACACCGGCCACACCAGCACCACGTATGTGGCCACCGCAACGGGGAAGGAAACCGCAACAACGTGGATGGAATCCCCCGTCGACAAGCCAAAAACAAAACGCGATGAACTCACCATCAAGATCGCACTTGCAGGCCCGCACGAGCTCGACACCATCATTGATACACAGCGAGCACACGTGATGGGGCAAATGCGGGCGCTGACCAGGGAGCTTGCTGGCGCAAAGCCCGTGGAGAAGCTGGTGGCCAAACGGAGAATTTTCGAATGCGAAGCGGAGCTTCGCTTCCTGGACTACGTGGAGGAAACCCATGCTTAAGCACGCGGGCGGTGGCTGCGCTGCGCGACGTGTCACTGGGCGTGGCGATTATGGGGCCTAGTGGGTCCGGAAAATCCACGTTATTGAACCTTGTGGGGCCGCTTGATCGACCCACGTCAGGCGAGGTTTCTATTGGCGGGCAAGACACCGCGGGGCTGAGTGAGGTCGCGCGACATCGGCTTTGCGTTCCAAAGCTATAACCTGATTCCGAGTCTGAGCGTGTTGGAAAACGTGGCGCTACCGCTGTCTTTCGACGGGAACCGTGAGGCGCGGGAGCTTGCTGAAGAGGCGCTTTTGGAGGTGAGGATTGACAACCTTGCCGACACCTACCCCGGCGACATTTCCGGCGGTGAGGCGCAGCGCGTGGCCATTGCGCGGGCGCTGCTTGCCGACGAGCCGACCGGCGCGCTCGACACCGCCACCGGCGACCAGGTGATGGAGCTTTTGCGGTCGCGGATAAGCGGCGACACCGCCGGCGTGCTCGTCACCCACGAACCGCGGTTCGCAGCGTGGGCCGACCGGACCATCTACCTGCGCGACGGGATGATCCACGATGTCTAAACTCACGTTCACGCTGGCCTGGCGCGACCTGCGGGCGCACCGCGGACGGTTCGTCCTCGCACTCCTCATGTTCGCGCTGCCACTGTTCATCATCATGGGCGGCGAGACGATGGCAACCAACTCCAACAGCAACTGGTTCGAAGTCTTTGGTATTTCTGAACCGGATAAGGACATGGTCGTCGCACTGCAGACCGCAAACATGATCGCGAGCGGCCCCGAAGGCTTAGTCTCAACCAAATTGAACAGCATGGATCCGATGGACGAGCACCCGCTGGAGCCGTTTACATCGCAGAAGGTTGCGCCGGCGCAACTCGAGGGGCACCGCGGAACTCACACCTGGCGGAATCCTCCTCAACAAGAGTTTCGCTCGTGCTGCTGGTGTGGGCGATAGCTTGCACGTCTCCGCCATCTCCGGCGATGAGGTGGACCTAACGCTGACAGTCACTGGAATTGTCAAAGGCGCGGGTGCTGCGGTGCTGAAAGACAGCGTGCCACCGCTCACGGGCGAACAGGTGTGGTGGGAAACCCCCATCCCTGCGCAACGCTTTCTGGTGATGGACGGCAGCGCGTCCATGGACTTGCTCCCGTGGATCATGCTCATGCTCGTGCTGGCTGTGGCACTCACCGCACCTGTGTTGAGCAGCTCCGACACGCCCTGGATACTGCTGCCATTAAAGGCGCATTCCCGAGGCAGCTGCGAAGCATCGCTATCTAGCAGGGTCTTATCTGCTCTTCCCTTGGATGCCTCATTGGCTCCGTGTTAGCTATCGTCGTTGCCGCAATCTGGCTTTACGCTGAAGAAGGCCACGGGCTATACGGATTTCCGCTCGACGTGATGGTTGTGTTCTCACTCCTCGTCATTGCCTCCGGCATGTGCTCTGCCTGGCTACAATCGCTTCGATTCGATTCCACGGAAAAGTTGCTGAACCCACAAAGGCACGACTCCCACGTGACAGGTTTGTCGGCCCAGTGATGTGTGCCATTGGCGCGATCGGGGACAGCTTTAGCTTCTTCCCCATTGCGATCGGAGTGATCCTCAGTAGCCCACTCATGCTGTACGTGCTCACCCGTCTCCCGCTGCCATTAATCGCGTGTCTTTCTACCGTCATCACCCCGCGTTCAGGTTTGCCGCAGGTGGAGCCGCCGGATTAACACTGCTAAGTATCTTTGGCAATTCCATAAAGCACAGCGTGGACGATATGGCTTTCCATCAGAGATCGTCCGCGTTTATCTCGACATCACGACGACAAACGACCAGTCCCTAGCTGTAGGTTCACACGAACTCATCAGCCGCGCCAACCCGGAAGAGGTCGCGAACCTCTATTCGGTGTTCTCAACGCCCAACGACGGAGAAAGCACCTGGTTCTTCTACAGGATAGACGCACACTACCTTGTCGTTTCCCCAGAAGCCGCGCACATCCTCCACTTCTCCGATGAGGCGAAAAAGGCCATATCTTCAGGCATGTCCGTGGAGTTCGGCAGTGACACAGGTAAAACCACCCTCCACGTCCCCTCGCCAACGGGATCTTCTGTGGCGCTACCAGCCGTCAGCCTTGAGGACAGTCGATTCTTTGGAAATGTCGTCATCCCGCCCGCGAAGCGGGGCTGCCCTCGCCTACGAGGGAACCGTCGGCAGCAAGCAGGCGGAGCTGACACCCAAGGAATATCGCGACTTCGTGGTCAGCGACTCATCGGATAATGGTCTAACGACGGAAACGTTCACCAAGAGTGGATTCCTCTTCCCGCTCCTCCTGCCATTCTTGGGCTTCGCCCTCATTTCCACCGTATTCATGGTGATCCTGCTCGTTACCCTATCGGCATCGCACACGCTTCGGGGCCGCAAGCTGCTCGTCCGCCGGTTCGGCGCCTACCAAGGCCTCATGGTATCCACTGCAGGCGCGCTACTCGCCGCCATCGGCGGAAGCCTGGGGACATTCCTGGCTCCTCGTTGTCGCCGTACCGATCATCGGCTGGCTGGCGAGCCGACCGGTTAATCCAGCACTTTCGCGAAGGTCGGAGGAGGTCGTACACTAGTCCATCATGTTCAACCTCCAAGAAATCGCCGTAGGTCTCCCCCTTGATCCCGCGGCGGTTTCTGCTGCGCTGGCAGAAAACCGCCTCCTCGTGGTGGAGGCCCCTCCGGGCACGGGTAAGACGACGCTCGTTCCCCCCGCCTTGGCTAATATCCTGGCCGGAAAGGTCATCGTCACCAGCCCGCGGCGCGTCACGGCGCGCGCCGCCGCACGGCGGTTGCGGCACCTATCGGGGGACCCGCAGGCCGTCGGCCACCGCGTGAAGGGCTCGTCGCAGGCAGGCCGCGACGTGGAGTTTGTCACCCCGCGCGTGCTCATCAATGCACTGCTGAGGGATCCGGAGCTGCCCGGAATCAGTGGCATTATCATTGATGAAATTCACGAAAGGCACGTGGATACCGATCTGTTACTAGGGATGCTCATCGAGCTCGCGCAGCTGCGCGAAGACCTGCACGTCGTGGCGATGAGTGCGACGGCCGACGCGCAGCGCTTCGCGGAACTCATGGGCGCGGGCGTGGCGAGCTACGAAGCACCGATGTTCCCGCTCACCACCGTGTACAAGCCCCACCCGGATCGGA
>JALFAQ010000075.1 GCA_022772305.1 Corynebacterium glucuronolyticum | reverse complement strand
AGGTAGGTGGCAGTGAGGAACACCCACACGTGGCTTCACTGCTCCTGTACAGAATTTCGATCCCCCGAACAAAGCAAAACCCCGGTCACGAGACCGGGGTTTTGTGGAGCATAGGAGAATCGAACTCCTGACATCCTGCTTGCAAAGCAGGTGCTCTACCAACTGAGCTAATGCCCCTTTGTTCCTGGTGGGCCTAGCAAGAGTCGAACTTGCGACCTCTTCATTATCAGTGAAGCGCTCTAACCAACTGAGCTATAGGCCCCTTGCGGAACGAGTATGTACTTTACGTTGTCGAAGGGGACGAAGGCAAATCGCCTGGTTAGCGTCGGTTAGTGAGGGTGATTGTGAGGCCTCCGGTGAAGCCCGAGAAGGCGTTGAAAAGGACGGCGGTGATGGGGGCCAGGACGACGACCAGGAGGGCGATGATGGCACCCAGGAGGGTGGCGGCGCCGAGGACGATCTGGAAGGTGATCGTCCCCTCGCCGCCGGCACCACCGATAACGGCGTTGACGGAGTCCCACACGCCGGCCGCGTCAAGGCCAACATACAGGAGACACACGCAGACAACCCAGGCGGCGAGCCCGGCCAGCGCGAGAAGGAGCGCTGTGCGCAGAACGCTCATGGTGTTGATTCTGGTGATCGCAACGCGGCGTGATGCCATGCTATTCCTCCTCGGTCGGGACGCCGACAGTCAGCTGGTCAGTAGGGGTGACCGGGTTTTTCTCGGCGGGACCATTGACCTCGCCGCGGGCGATGGCCTCGGCTTGTTCTTCACCAGAGTCTTCCACGTTTCGGTCAACCGCGTACAGCGTAACGCCAGCGGGCAGGTCAACCAAGCGGACACCCATCGTCGAGCGGGAGGACGGGCGGATCTGGGAGACCTCCGTGCGGATAACGCCGCCGACGGAGGTGATAGCCATAATCTCGTCGCCTTCATTAACGGCGAGGGCACCGATGAGCTTGCCGCGCTTGGGCTGGTACTTGAGGGTGGTCACGCCGAGGCCACCACGCCCCTTGGCCGGGTACTCCTCCATGGCGGTGCGCTTGCCGTAGCCGCCCTCGGTGGCGACGAGGAGGTAATCTCCATCAGAGGTGACGCACATGGCAAGGAGCTCGTCGTCATCCTTGAAGCGCATGCCCTTGACGCCGGCGGTCGCGCGACCCATGGGGCGCAGGACGTCGTCGGCTGCAGAAAAGCGCATGGCCTGGCCACGCTGGGAGACCAGCAGGAGGTCGTCCTTACCGGAGGACAAAACCGCACCGATGAGGGAATCGCCCTCGTTGAGGTTGATGGCGATAAGGCCGGCGGAGCGGGAGGATTCGTAATCGGTAAGGCGGGACTTCTTCACGCGGCCCTTGCGGGTGGCGAGCACCAGGTAGGGCTCGTCCTCGTAGGACTGGATCTGGATGATCTGCGCAATGGTCTCCCCCGGCTGGAACTCCAGCAGGTTGGCCACGTGCTGGCCGCGGGCCGTGCGGGAGGCCTCGGGGATCTCGTAGGCCTTGAGGCGGTAGACGCGGCCGAAGTTGGTGAAGAAGAGGATCCAATCGTGGGTGGAGCAGACGAAGAAGTGGCGGACGACGTCGTCCATCTTCAGTTCGGCACCGCGGACACCCTTGCCGCCGCGCTTCTGGGAGCGGTAGGCATCGACCTTCGTGCGCTTGGCGTAGCCGCCGGAGGTGATCGTCACGACGACGTTTTCCTGGGCGATGAGGTCCTCGTCGGTAACATCGCCGGTGGCGGCAACCAGCTGGGTGCGGCGCTCGTCGCCATGCTTGTCGACGATCTCGCGGAGCTCGTCTTCAACAATCTTGCGCTGGCGCTCGGGCTTGGCGAGGATATCTTTCAGGTCGGCGATGGTTTCTTCCAGCTCAGCTAACTCATCGATGATCTTCTGGCGTTCCAGAGCTGCCAGCTTCCTCAGCTGCATGTCGAGGATGTGCTGCGCTTGCTCCTCGTCGACGTCGAGAAGCTCCATTAAGCCTTGGCGGGCGACTTCCACGGTAGCCGAAGCCCGGATAAGCGCGATGACCTCGTCGAGCGCATCGAGTGCCTTGACCAGACCGCGCAAGATATGCGCGCGCTTCTCCGCCGCGTTGAGCCGGAACCTTGTACGGCGGACGATGACATCGACCTGGTGGTCGGTGTAGAGGGTGAGCATCTGATCCAAGCGCAGGGTGCGCGGAACGCCATCCACAATCGACAGCATGTTGACACCAAAATTCGACTCGAGGGCCGAGTGCTTGAAGAGGTTGTTCAGGACGACGCGGGGGACGGCATCGCGCTTGAGGGTGACGACGATGCGCATGCCGACGCGGTCGGAGGACTCGTCGTCGATCTTGGAGGCGCCCGGGAGCTTGCCGTTGTTGATCTGATCGGCGATGTTGGAGACGAGATTATCCGGGTTCACCATGTACGGAAGCTCCGTAATGACGATGTACGTGCGGCCCTTCTCCTCCTCGATGGAGGTAACGCCACGCATCTTGATGGACCCGCGGCCCGTCGTGTACGCATCCTTAATGCCCTGGTCACCGACGATAAGTGCGGCCGTAGGGAAATCCGGGCCCTTGACGCGCTCCATGCAGGCAGCGAGAGTTTCTTTATCGCTGGCGTCCGGGTTCTCGAGGATCCAATAAATCGCCTCAGCCAGCTCATTGAGGTTGTGCGGCGGGATGTTCGTCGCCATGCCGACGGCGATGCCGTTCGACCCGTTCATGAGGAGGTTCGGGACGCGGGACGGGAGGACGGTGGGCTCGGCAGTCTTGCCGTCGTAGTTCGGCTGGAACTCGACCGTGTCCTCGCGAATGTCGCGCACCATCTCCATGGCGAGCGGGGTGAGCTTGCACTCCGTGTAACGCATAGCGGCGGGGCCGTCGTTGCCGCGCGAACCGAAGTTGCCCTGGCCCTGCACCATCGGGTAGCGCATCGACCAGGGCTGGGCGAGGCGCACCAAGGTGTCGTAGATGGCGGTATCGCCGTGGGGGTGGAACTGGCCCATCGTATCGGCGACCGGGCGCGACGACTTCACGAAGCCGCGCTCCGGGCGGTAGCCGGAATCGAACATCGCGTAGAGGATGCGGCGGTGCACCGGCTTCAGGCCGTCGCGGACCTCGGGGAGCGCGCGACCGACAATGACGGACATGGCGTAGTCGATGTAGCTCGACTGCATCTCCTCATTGAGGTCGATCGGCGTTACCCGATCAAAAAGACTTTCATCAGACACGTAATATCTGCCCTTTCAGTTTTGTTGCTTATTTCATCTTACAGGGCGTGTGGGGCAGTTTTGCAGTGACTTCACTGTGGCATGCGGTATCTGGGTGGTATCATGAGGCGGTATGAAAACTACTCTTCTTGGTCCCAAACGTCCGTCTGTTGTTTCTGCTCTTTCTACGTTGGCTATTGATACCATCGAGTCGACCGGTGGTATTACGGGCATGGCGCTAAAAGGCCTGCTCAAGGCTGCGCAATCGGCGCGGGAGGATGTCGTGCCGACGGCGATTGATGCGGTGCTGCCGGAGCTGGCGACCGCTTTGGCGCCGTACTGGGACACGTACTCCGCCGGTGTCAGCCAGTCGACGTTTGGCGAATATCTAACGGAAAACAGCGAGGCCGTCGCCGGCGAGCTGGCACGGATTACCGACGGGTTTGTGGAGGATCGCGAGCTGGGCGGGTTGAAGAAGCTGTACACCTCGGCCCGGAATAAGGGCATTGACGTGCTCAAACAGCACCTCGGCGAGCTGGGAAATGTGCTAGAGGGCTTCATGTAATGGCGATGACACTGCGGCTCACCCCCACCGAGGAGCGGGCGCTGTCGCTGCTGGCGGATTCGTGGGGGCTGACCAAGGCCGATGCCGCCCGGCGCGCCATTATGACGGCGGCGACGCGGATGCTGCGTGACGAGGAGGCTCGGCAAGCGGCACGCGAGGAATTGGCCAGGTACGGGCTGTGAGGCTCGA
>JALFAQ010000001.1 GCA_022772305.1 Corynebacterium glucuronolyticum | reverse complement strand
AGCGGAAACCTACAGAGCCAGATGCAAAAGCCCCCCAGCCACAAAACCAGAAAACCACACACCCACAGCACCACAAAAACCTGTCAAACAAACAAAAAGTAGTACATCAACACACTATCGAGTTCTCACACAACATGCACGCTAACCAACCAGCGGAAAGTAAATTCTCTGCTTGAAAAGCGCTTTACTGACTTTAGTAACGTCGTTTCGATTTGTCAATCCGACGTGAACTAAAGGTTTCGCTACACCGTCTGTAAGCTTCTCGCTCACTGCTCTGTGCAACGGATGATTAATATACACACAACCCACAAACCCGACAAATTGGCTGCTCAGATACCTAACTGCGGTCTGACGTTTTCGCTCGGCAATGGGTTTTGTGTGTCCTCGCCTCTAAAGGCGCAGCAAAATGAAAGGCGACCCGGTCAAGGTCGTTGCCTGATATGTTCACGCAACGACCTTGCCGAGCCGCTAGGTTTAGAACTGCTTAGGCTTGTACTGTGGTCACGCACCCGTGATAGAGCTATGCCAACCGGCGAGCGCCCTCACTCGGTTTTGCATGGAGGAAGGTGGGTTCTGCGAATCCTCGGGCTTCCGCCGCCTCAGCGATGGCTGCCGCTGTGGACTCAAGATTCTCCTTCTTCACCAAGGCAATGATGGAGCCACCGAAACCGCCACCGGTCATCCGGGCGCCGAGCGCATCGGCAGACAGCGCCGCATTGACAGCACCATCGAGTTCAGGAGTTACCACTTCGTAGTCATCGCGAAGGGAAACATGGCTCTCAGTCATGAGCTTGCCGAACTTCGTGAAGTCACCCTCGCGTAGATGGGTCACCGCCTGCTGCGTTCTCCGGGTCTCATTGATAATATGGCCAACCCGGCGACGGTAAAGATCATGGTCGCTGCACTCTGGTGTTTTGGCGAGCTTTTCCAGAATCTGGTCGACCTTATAGTCGCGGAACGTCGAGTCTTCCTTGCGGAGCACAGCGGTTACCTCGTCAATGAGGCCACGGCGCGAGCCGTACTGGCCATCGATAAGGCGATGCGGTGCATTCGTGTCCGCGATAAGGAGCGCGAGGCCGTGCTCATCAAAGTTGCAGGGAACGTAGCTGAACTCGTCGTAAAGGAAGTCAATTTCCAAAGCCTGGTTCGGCTTCCCGTAGAAACTCGTGCGCTGATCCAGACCGCCGGTGGAGGCACCAACAACGTCGTTTTCCGCGCGAATAGTCGCTTCCACCATGACCGGGTACATCGCCATCTTTTTAAAGGATGCACCCTTTACTTCAACGGCGGCCAGGGCAGTCGAGCATTCCAACGCTGCGGAGGAGGAAAGTCCAGACCCGACGGGTACATCAGAAACAACTGCAAGATTCATACCGGTCTTGCACACCAATGCATTCGCCAAGTTCAGAGCCCAGATCACGCCGACGATGTAGCCGGCCCACGTTGCTGGATTTCCCTTGCCTACCTCATCCAGGGAGATGGAAAGAGCCTGCGGCTCTTCCTGACCGGGCATGATGGTAACAATGTTGACCAGGTTGTCGTTTCTCCCGGAAGCCGCCACCGCAGTGAGCTGCTCAAGAGCAAAGGGTAGGCAAATACCTTCGGCGTAGTCGACGTGATCGCCAATGAGGTTTACGCGCCCAGGTGCCGCCCACACTCCTGTCGGCTCCTCATCATATGTCGCGGTGAAGAGCTTCTTGGCGTCGCTGACAAGTTGCTCCTCGGTGCGTGGGGTTGCCCAGTGCGTGGTAGCCATTACCAAACCTTTCGTAGTGTTTCTGCAATGATTTCAGGGGTCGTATCGTTAATCCACACTTCCATGGCAGATTCACTGGAAGCGAGGAACTTCATCCGGTGTGGTGAGCGCATGAGAGAAAACAGCTGCAAGTGCATGCGGAAATAATCGCGTGCGGGGTGATTCACCGGAGCCTGATTCCAAGCGGCGATGTACGGAGTCTTCTCCACCCCGTCAAAGAAACTATCGACCGCGGTGTACAGCTTCTTGAGGAGAGGAGCGAGCTCTGCCTTTTCTTCGTCGGTTAGCTCAGTGAAGTCTGCAACCTGCCGGCGGGGCGTAACCATGACCTCCAGTGGCCACTTTGCAGCCGCCGGGACGAAGACGACGAAATTGTCCGTCTCCGCCACGATGCGCCGGCCGTCGTCTAGCTCGGAGGCAAGGAGATCGGCGAAGAGCGTGGGCGTGGCATCCAATTGCGTCATGATGTCTGCGGTTCGCGGAGGAAGGAACGGGTATGAGTAGATCTGTCCGTGCGGGTGCTGGAGCGTGACACCGATCTCCTCTCCCCTATTTTCAAACGGGAAGACAACCTCCACTCCATCGATCGCACTGAGCGCCGCGGTGCGATGCGCCCAGACCTCGATGATGGTGCGAATTCGGTGCTCGGAGAGATCCCTGAAGGAAATATCCGGGTTGGGTGCAAAGCACACCACTTCGCAGCGAGCGCGTGCCGGCTTGCGGGGAACCAAGTGCGATGCGTCTGCGTACTCGGCGTAGTTTTCCGGGATCTCCATATGCATAGAAAACGAGGGGAACCGATTCTCGAAGACGACAACGTCGTAGTCCTCGGCTGGAACCTCGGTAGGAAGGGCACCGGGTTTTGTCGGGGCCAGCGGGTTCTCGTTTGCCGGCGGGAGGAAGGTTCGATTCATACGGTGTGCCGCAAAAACGACCCACCTGCCGGTCAATGGATCCCTGCGCATCTCCGACTCTGTGTGCGTCTCCGGGAGACCTCTGTGGTCCTCGGTATTGCGCGTGACCTTCCCAGACAGAGCCTCCGGTGAGTCATCGAAAAACAGTAACTCCCGGCCGTCGGAAAGCGTTGTCTCGGTCAGCTTCATCGTGTGCCCTCCGTTGCCACTCATACTTCCGATGGTACGGCTCAAACCGTCATCGCGCGACGAAACGTCTGGGTCACTAGTCACGATTGTGGGTGTCCTTTCCATTCCCAGCATGTCCAACCTGGTCTTTGAGTTGTGCAAGAGCGCGTTCACGCTGGGCTTCCATTTCCTGGTGATGCTTCTCGCGGATCCGCGCGGCCTCCTCATCAACACGAATCGGGCGAAGCTTTGCCCACATCGCGAACAAAATAGAGGCGATCACAAGGCAGATACCGGTGATCAGGTTGTAGGTAGCGTTCTTGGGATCGCCCGTATCCGGATTCACACCCGGATCGATGGCGATCCAAGAGAAGAGAAGGATGAGCCCAAAAAGGCCCAGCAGAAGCGCGATCATATTGCGGATATCGAATGCACCGGCGGTCTCCTGCTTCGTCGAGGTAGCCTCCGGTACCGTTGTGCGAGCGGAACGTGAATTATTTGCTGATTGATTCATGGTGTGTACCTACCTTTACGCGAACACGACGTTGAGAGTGGCAACCATCACCAGGCAGATGAGGCCCAGTGGGACGGTCCGCTTGTACCACGGCAGAGTTTCCTCAACCGGGTCACGCAGGAACTCCTTCGGTGTCACAGAGGAGACAAAGCCGACGAGCTCGTAGTCGGGCTTCGGCTGGGTAAACAATGTAACGATGACGCTCACGAGGATATCCGTGACGAATGCCAGCGATGCTGCAATGAAGGCGGTGCCCTGACCGGGGAGGTTGAAGAAGGAGGCCTCTGCACCGGTGAAGGAGGAGATGTACCAGTAGATCACTGCTGCTGCCGTACCGCCGACAAGTCCTGTCCAGCCGGCTGCCGGCGTCATCCGCTTCCAGAACATTCCGAGCAGGAACGTCGCGAACAACGGGGCGTTGAAGAAGCCGAAGAGCGTTTGCAGGTAGTCCATGACGTTGCCGAAGTTGTTGGCGATCATGGCGGTGCCGATGGCGATAAATGTGGCGGCTATGGTAGCAACACGTCCCACGGTGAGGTAGTACTCATCGTCGCGATCCTTGACTACATAGGTCTGCCAGATGTCGTAGCTCATCACCGTGTTAAACGCCGAAATGTTAGCTGCCATGCCGGCCATGAATGCCGCAACGAGTCCGGCAATTGCTACGCCGAGCAAACCGTTGGGGAGCAAGTCACGCATGAGGTACAAGACCGCGTCGTTAGGTTGTGCGGAGCCCTCACGAATCGGGGTAACGATGGACGCTGCGACCATGCCGGGGAGGACGACGATGAACGGTATGAACATCTTCGGGAACGCACCGATGATCGGGGTCTTCCGAGCAGCGGACATGGAATCGGCGGCCATGGAACGCTGCACCTCAACAAAGTTTGTGGTCCAGTAACCAAAGCCAAGAACAAACCCGAGGCCGAAGACAATGCCTACTGCGGACCAGACAGGTGAATCGAAACCGGAGATGTCCATACCGGGCCACGTGTGAAAGTGGCTCTCCGAGGCGAGCTGTTCCTTCAGCCCGCTCCAGCCACCGACGCGGCGCATACCGATAATCGTCAGCGGAAGAAGTGCTGCCACGATGACGAAGAACTGGATCACTTCGTTGTAGATCGCGGCACTCAGGCCACCGAGGGTGATGTAGCTGAGCACGATGATAGCTGCGACGAGGAGCGTAATCCACATGTCCCAGCCGAGAAGGGAGTTGACTACCTTTGCCAAAAGGAGCAGGTTGATACCCGCGATGAGGAGCTGCGCCAGCGCGAAAGAGATCGCGTTGACAAGGTGTGCAGCCGGTCCGAAACGCTTACGCATGAACTCCGGAACCGAACGAACGCGGGAGCCGTAGTAGAACGGCATCATGACAATGCCGAGGAACACCATGGCTGGAACGGCGCCGACCCAGAAATAGTGCATGGTCTGGAAGCCGTACTGGACACCGTTTGCCGACATGCCGATGATCTCCACGGCACCGAGGTTGGCGGAGATGAAGGCGAGACCGGTGACCCAGGCTGGCAAACCACGGCCGGCGAGGAAGAAGTCGATGGACGAGGAGACTTTCCGGCGTGCGGCGAGTCCAATCCCCAATACGAATACGAAGTAGATGGCTACGAGTGTGTAGTCCACCCAGGTGGCATCAAGTCGTAATACCGACGCTGCCTGATCCATAGGAATTCCTTTCCTAGTTGCTGCGTCCGCGTTCGCGCGTCCTCACATCCGAACGAGAGGATGGTTGAACGTGGACACAGCTGCTGCCCAGTGCCACTGTTTTGTTGGCACGGCGGGGCCGACGATGACCGCGGTGCGTTTTTCACACCTTCAACGATCATTCGCCGGCTTTGGGCAGGCCAGACGATTCTTTGTCAGGAAGAGACAAGGATGAAGTAGCCGATATCGGGCCGAGAGAGGGCGGTCAGACATCGGTGTTTGTGCACCTAGCCTGCCAAAGCTTTTATCCTGGCACTGCCCGCATAGCGATGGTGTAGGTCACCGCGCTGTTGGGAGTGAGGTCCACAAGCCCGATCCCGGAGCGCAGCGCATCCGGTGGAGCAGTCTGTGGCTCTACGGCAAGTGCTCTCCCCCTGCCGGGGAATCCCTGGCCGTGGTTTGGGTCCGCAGTAAAGATCTGGAACCAGTTCATGGCAGGGTCCGCAGTGAGCTCAACACCGTGTCCGCTCATGTGGACAAGTCGGATGCGACGGGGCTCCGTTGTTGCGCGGGCATCGGCAAACGCGTGGTCAAGCCACACACCGTGCAATGGTTGGCCGTTCTCAAAATCAAGCGAGGACGGAAGATGCGTCGCGTCACGGGCACTGTCGCCGTCATCTCGTGGGATGTCTAGCTGTGATTCCGCCTGAAAGTCCCCTTCGCTCAACGGGACGAGCCGGAGCGGTTCCACGGGAAGATTCCTTTCGCTATCCAGTGGCAGGCAGTCTGTCACAGGGACATAAGCGGTGCACTCGTCCAGCGGAGTACCCCATGCGTTGAGGTAGGTGTGTACACCGAAGGCAACAGGTGCGACGTCATCACTGTCGTTTACCACGCTGTAAGTGGCAGTGAGACCGGTTTGTGGGTTCAATTCGAAGCGCGCCGTCACCGTCATTGCCCAGGGCCATCCGGTTGTCGGAGCAATTCTCGCGGTGAGCTCACCCACCCGGTGGACCGCTCCCTCGTTTGCACTTTCCGGTGTGGTGTCCTGCCATACTTGCGTACCGACGAGCCCATGGATAGCGTTGGCACGTTCCGGCTCCGTAAGCTCCAGTCGATGACTCTCCCCCAGGTATGTAAACTCACCGTCTCGCACACGGTTTGGCCACGGCGCCAGAACGATTCCTGCACAAAACGGGATCCCTCCCGTACTGTCATCAGACGATCCACCCTCGTCAAGCGAATAGGTGTCTGTCAGTGGATGCCCCTGAAACGTCAGGCTGCGTAGCGATGCGCCCACATGGTTGATGTGCGCCTCGTAGTCCCCAGCCTTCAGAACAAGCTCGCTGCCTGTTCCTTCTCCGGCTCCCCCGCAACCACCGGCGATGGCGTTTCCATCCGGGTGTGCTGCAGTGTTCGTGTGACTACTGTTGGATGCCTCGTGTGCCTCAGCCATGTCTCAAGTCTCCGGGTCGTCATTCCGTGGCTCTCACATCCAGCGATGCACCGGTGAAACAGACCCACGGTGGCAGCACCGCGGAGATGTTCCGCCGGGGGCTCACTCTGCTCGTAAGCGCCGTGTCTTCCACTTCGGTATGGAAGGCAGGAAACAGTTTGTTTACACCTATAGTAGGTTCGTCTGACATCGGATGAAACTCCTACGCCATTCGCCGTCACCCCCGTCAAGAAGCAGTGGAAACATCCACAAGAACGGAAAAGCCACTCAAAAGACCACGCTATGACGCATTAACCGAAGTAATCACGTGAACTACATGCCCTTAACTCACCGAGTGACATAACTACAAATTACCCCCGGGTGTGACACAAAACTCACATTTTAAAGGACAACAAACCGCAACCTGGCATGCTTGGCGGCCAATCAGCTTCCAACACGACCACTAAGCCCACTAAGCCACAGCCACCCTGCCCGACACTTTGTTCACCACAGGCACAGGCGCACGTCACAAATACAGAAAACCCCATCACTGACGCTCGTCGGCGATGGGGCTCACTGTCTGCGATGCGGCTCGCTGTTACTGCATCACGGGGAGTTCTCTGCGGAGAGCTTCCCTACTGTGAGAACTTGGCGCCACCGAAGTTCTTCTTCCCCTTGCGCAGCACCAACCAGGAGCCATGCAGGAGATCCGATTCAGCCGGCTTCCATTCAGCATCCTGGATGCGCTGGTTGTTGGCGTACGCGCCGCCCTCCCTGATGGCGCGGCGTGCAGCACCCTTAGATTCAGCCAGGCCCGAAGCCACCAGCAGATCGACAATCGTCGGCTCATCACCAGCGGAAACCTCCGCCACAGTGGTCTCAGACAGCGCACCGGCAAGCGTCTTCTCGTCGAGGTCTTTGAGCTCTGCCTTACCAAACAGAGCCTGGGTGGCAAGCTCGACAGACTTCGTTGCTTCCTCGCCGTGGACGAGGGTGGTGAGCTCCTGCGCGAGCCTGCGCTGCGCCTCACGCTTGAACGGCTGCTCGGCCACCTTCTGCTCGTAGTCGGCGATCTCCTCCTGGGTGAGGAACGTGAACCACTTGAGGTAGTTGATAACGACCGAGTCGCCGGCGTTGATGAAGTACTGGTACCAGGAGTACGGGCTGGTGAGTTCCGGATCGAGCCACAGCTTTCCACCACCAGTGGATTTACCAAACTTCTTACCTTCGGCATCGGTTACCAGCGGCACGGTAAGGCCGTGCACCTTCCGGCCGTCGAGGCGACGGTTGAGATCCACACCAGAAACAATGTTGCCCCACTGATCGCCACCACCAATCTGCAACGTGCAGTTGTAGTTGCGGGCGAGATGGACGTAGTCGTTGGCCTGGAGAAGCATGTAGGAAAACTCCGTGTAGCTCATGCCGTCGTTTTCCAGGCGACGCTTCACCGTATCGCGGTCAAGCATGACGTTGAGGGAGAAGGACTTGCCGATGTCCCGGAGGAACTCGATGACGTTCATCTTCGAGATCCAGTCGGCGTTATTGAGGAGCTGCCCCTTCTCGCCGTCGAGTTCGACAAACTTGTTGATTTGCCCCTGGATACTGGCCAGGTTTTCGCGCACAACCTCGTCGGAAAGCATGGACCGCTCACCCACGTCGCGCGGGTCACCGATCATGCCGGTTGCACCGCCACCGACCGCTAGCACATGGTGTCCGGCTTCTTGAAAGCGACGAAGCATGATGAGGGGCACGAGATGTCCTGCATGCAGGGAAGACCCCGTCGGGTCGAAGCCACAGTAGAGGGCGATGGGCTTCTCGCAGGCTTCCTTCAGCGCGTCAAGATCGGTGGACTGGTTAATGAGTCCACGCCAGGACAGTTCGTCAATGATGTTCATGAAAGTATGTTCTCCTTATCGGATCAGAATTCTGTGTCGGTGCCGACGTTGTCACACGTCACAAGGCGCGGTTTGGCACCGCGGAAACTTAGGCTTTGTTCTCTGTTGCCGGGTACGGCTGCGCTTCTGATTCCAGCAGCACCGGGATGGAATCCTCGATGCGATAGGCGATCCCCAGCCTCTCGTTAACCAGCAGTTGCTCGTTCTCCAGATATCGAAGCGGCCCCTTGTCCTTGGGGCACACCACTACATCCAATAGCTTGGGATCAATACTCATAAGTTGTGATTGTACAGACTTCCTCAGCGATCGTTGGTTCAGCCCTCGCCGTTTACTACCCCTGCCACGGCTCCTCACCCGGAAGGAGCTGTACCCTGCGGTAGTCAAGCCTCAAAGGTTGATTTTTGCTTGTCGACGACTGGTCTCGCCGCAGGCTGTTCCGTTGCTCTTTTCTCTGCCTCTGGGGTGATGCACGCACATAACCGCGTAGCCGAAAGCCCCGCGGAATCAGTTCCGCGGAGCTTAAGCGTCTAATCGAGCGTGTGTTCAGACGCATGCTTTCGTTCTATAGGTATACGTCCTACCGGTTCCCCGAACGCAATCTACTTTTCAGTGCCCGGCGAGTGTGAAGCCCACTCTCGCAGCTTCGCGGTGGTCTCTTTCACGCGCTGACGCTGCTCGGCAACACGCTCCGGTGCCGTTCCGCCGTAACCGCGACGGGACTTCACTGCCCCATCGATGGTGAGCACGCTGCGTACCTCGGGGGTAAGGCGCGGGTCGGCGGACTTTAGTTCTTCATCCGTGAGGTCAATTAGATCCACGCCACGAGCTTCAGCAAGGCGAACGCACTCGCCGGAGGCTTCGTGTGCTTCGCGGAACGGCACACCCTGACGCACCATCCACTCGGCGAGGTCGGTGGCGAGAGTGTAGCCGCGCGGTGCGAGCTCCCGCATCCGATCCTCGTGAAAGGTCAGCGTGGATACCAGGCCTGTCATCGCCGGGAGGAGCAGGTGCAGCTGGGAGACCGAATCAACAATCGGTTCCTTGTCCTCCTGCAGGTCGCGGTTGTAGGCCAGTGGCTGAGCCTTGAGCGTGGCCATAAGGCCGGTGAGGTTGCCGATGAGTCGTCCGGTCTTGCCACGCGTCAGCTCGGCAACATCCGGATTCTTCTTCTGTGGCATGATGGACGAGCCCGTCGACCATGCATCCGACAGCGTCACATACCCGAATTCCGGCGTCGACCAGGCGATGATCTCCTCTGCCAGTCGCGACATGTCGACGGCAATCTGGGCAAGGACGAAGGCAGCCTCGGACGCAAAGTCACGAGACGCAGTACCGTCGATGGAGTTTTCCGTCGCCGCGTCGAAGCCGAGGTCCTGGGCAATAGCCTGCGGGTCAAGGTCCAGTGTGGAACCAGCCAGCGCGCCGGAGCCGTACGGGGAAAAGGCCAGTCGCTTGTCCAGATCCGTCAGTCGCTGCACATCGCGGATAAGTGGCTGTGCATGAGCCAACAGCTGGTGAGCAAGGAGTACAGGCTGTGCGGCCTGGAAATGCGTCTTGCCGGGCATAATCGCGGTGTCGTGGGCAGCTGCCTGGCCGACGAGGGCATCGACAAGTTCCAAAACACCGAGGGAGACCTCGCGGATGGCATCGCGAACCCACATCCGGAACAGAGTTGCTACCTGGTCGTTGCGGGAACGGCCGGCGCGCAGGCGGCCGCCGACTTCCGGTCCGACCCGCTCGATAAGCCCGCGCTCCATCGCTCCGTGCACGTCCTCGTCCTGGGGATCGGGTTGGAATTCCCCGGAGGCAACATCGACACCGAGCTTGTCGAGCCCCTTGACCATGGTAGCGAAATCTTCGTCGGAAAGCAGTCCTGCCTTGTGTAGAACCTTTGCGTGAGCCTTTGATGCCCGCACGTCATACGGGGCGAGAACCCAGTCGAAGTGAGTGGATACGCTTAGCGCAAACATAGCTTCCGAGGGGCCTCCGGAGAACCGTCCGCCCCACAGAGCGCCCTTGTTTGTCTTGTGACGATTATGCATAAGACAAACTGTAGCAGCGTGTATCCCTGCATAGATGAAGTGTCCCAGGTCACACCCCAACAAATAACCTGACCTGGGCGTGTGGCACGCTGCCTCGGAATCGCCCTAGACACCCTGTGAAGTGTTCCAAATGGAACTCCCCGCCTCCGACCTGTAGATCCCGCAGTTACACTCATGGTCGAATTGTAAGGCCAGCGTGATCGTTCCGCATCTGCTAGAGACGTGGGAGGCAATCGAACCCCTACACTTGTCGTCGACTAAACTCTTGCCTGCGATCGAAAGGAATGAGAGCGTGAACCGCGATGTACTGGTTGCTGTGGACTGACCGGTAACACTTTCGATACTGCCGCATGCACGTCGTGCAACAGCAGGATACGGAATAGTCATTGGTATTGGTCGGTCTCATGATAGGCAGTCACCTGATAGCAGAGAAACTGCGCACAGGAAAACCGCCCGGGAATAATGCACACTGGCATTTTCCTCGGGCGGTCATTTAACTGGAAGTCACGATAGTAGCGGCCACCATTAACTGCGGTGTGATGGTTTTTACCTCTTCACACTCCTCAATTACATTCCGTGACCTTCGCGGTCACGCTTGGAGGCGATCTGCGAGGACAGACCGTGGAGCTTAACGAAGCCCTTGGCGTGAGTCTGGTCGAAGGTATCACCGGTGTCGTAGGTGGCGAGGTTGAAGTCGTACAGCGACTGGTTAGAACGGCGACCATTGACGGTGATCTTGCCCGCGTGCAGGACGAGGCGGATGTCACCGGTGACGAAGGTCTGGGTGGACTGGATGAAGGCATCGAGGGAGCGCTTCAGCGGGCCGTACCAGAGACCGTCGTAGACCTCCTCGGACCACCGGGCGTCGATAAGCCTCTTGTAACGGGCGAGCTCACGCTCAACGGTGATATCCTCGAGAGCCTTGTGCGCGGTGATGAGCACCATTGCACCCGGAGCCTCGTAGACCTCGCGGGACTTGATGCCCACCAGACGATCCTCAACCATATCGAGACGGCCAACACCCTGAGCACCACCGCGGCGGTTAAGCTCTTCGATGATCTGCAAAACGGACATCTTCTTGCCATCGATGGCTGTCGGAACGCCGCCTTCGAAGCTGATGACTAGCTCGTCGGGAGCATTACCCAGGCCCGGATCCTCGGTGTAAGCGTAGAGATCCTTTGTCGGCGGGTTCCACAGATCCTCGAGGAAGCCGGTCTCAATGGCGCGGCCCCACACATTCTGGTCAATGGAGAACGGCGACTTCTTGGACTGCTCGATGGGCAGATCAATTTCCTCAGCGAAGGCGATGGCCTTGTCGCGCGTCCAGGCGTAATCACGTGCCGGGGCGATGATTTCCAGCTCCGGTGCGAGGTTAGCGAAGCCGACCTCAAAGCGAACTTGGTCGTTGCCCTTACCCGTGCAGCCGTGAGAAACGTGCGTGCCACCGTGCTCCTTGGCAGCCTGCACGAGGTGCTTCACAATCAGCGGGCGGGAAATAGCGGAGAGCAGGGGGTACTCGCCCATGTACATGCCGTTGGCCTGGATGGTGGGAACGCAGTACTCCTCAGCGAACTCGTCGCGAGCATCGACAACGATGGCTTCCACTGCACCACAGTCGAGTGCACGCTGGCGCACGGTCTCCAGGTCCTCGCCACCCTGACCGAGGTCGATGGTGACTGCGACAACCTCGCCACCGGTCTGCTTGGCCAGGTACGGGATGGCGACGGACGTGTCGAGTCCGCCCGAGTACGCGAGAACTACGCGGTTTGTCATGAAAATTCTTCTTTCTAGATACGGTTTGTCTTGAGTCTATTTTCCGGAATTCTACCGACGAAAACGACCGTCCACAGGCTGACTGTAGCAGTGGCCACACGATGCTCTCAGCTCGGTTACGTAAGGCGGATACGCCTTCCGCTTTCAGCCACCGATACGAGCACCTTGTGGCGCTGGTTAGGAACCCAAAAGGGGATAGTGTCCCAGCAGCTCACTGTACACTTTTGCGCCTACAGAATGCCGGATGGGTAGGTGGTGTGAAAAGACCTAGCGCTTGAGGAAAATGTCGCCCAGATCTGCTCCAGACAGTGGCTCACGCGCGAGAACAAATATCGTGTCATCGCCGGCAATACAGCCAACAACCTCATTGAGTCCTACCCTGTCGATAAAGCTAGCCAAGTACTGAGCTGCTCCCGGAGGAGTACGCAGCATCGCAATATTGCCTGAGTGGTCGACGCTGACGAGCATTTCGTCCAACATACGTCGCAGCTTCTCGCGGGGTCCATGGGGCGACCCGCTGAGGTCAGTCTCCATGGGGCCGACGGCATAAAACGCGCGCCCATTGTCCGGGCGGATCTTCTTCGCGCCGAGCTCGTCGAGATCACGGGACAGCGTTGCCTGCGTGATATCAATTCCGTCCTCCAGCAGCAGCTCGGAAAGCTGCACCTGGCTGGACACCCGGGATTTCCCCAGGATCTCCAGGATCCGCGCCTGGCGGGCGGTACGTGAAACAGGATTGGACATCGGAGGTCTTTTACATTCCTTTTCTTCTGAGTCATCCTTTCGGATGTTTCGCAACGGTTTAAGGTCTAATCGGATTCTAGTACAAACCAACCGATTTTCATACATTCCGTAGCATACTATCCAGAGTGTAACAGAATGTGCCGCTACGCAACCATTCCGTCCCCTCGAATCTTCTCTCCCCCGAGACACCACCACGGCGTGGTCATTTCTATCGCCTGAGCGTGCCCCAGGTTCGCTCCCTCACAAACCCTCGTTGGTGCAGGTCACGGCTTCTGCTTGTCGACGCTTCACTCCTCCGCAATCCTCACCGCTTACTGTCCCCGCGACGAGCCACGGGTGGGGCCTGGCAGCCATCTTCTTCGTGACAGTCCTTTCCCCGCAAGCGGTATGCACGGTAGACATCGGAGGTGCTGTCTATTCAGCACAGCACGAGCTATTTCGGGAGCCAACGCCTGACCGCAGACAAAGCAATGGCAATGCGACCACAGTTTTGTGGTCGCATTGCCAGAGATTGTCGTGACTGCTGGAAACGGGCATCGCAAACACGGAGGGTAGAGTCTACGTCTTTGCCTGCGTTTTACACGACTGTTAGACAGCCTGCTTTTCGGCCTGGAGGGACGGACGGTGCGGGTTCATGGCCAGCATTCCGAGCGCGATGATCGAACCGCCGATGATGTTGCCGATGGTCACAGGGAGCAGGTTGTCGAGTAGAAAGCCGCCCATCGTGAGGCTAGACATGTCCAGGCCGTTTGTCACCGCGATGATATCGGGATTGGCCTGAGCCTTGAGCAACAGCCCCATCGGAATCATGAACATATTGGCCACGGAGTGCTCAAAACCGGAAGCCACGAACAAGGCGATGGGCAAAGTGACGGCAACGATCTTGTCGGTGAGGCTGCGGCCAGCAAACGAGAGCCACACAGCCAAGCACACCATGATGTTGCAGAAGATACCGAGGACAAGAGCCTCCTCCCACGAGTGGTTTACCTTCGCCGTCGCTGTGGAAAGAATAGTGGCACCCCACGCGCCATCAGCCTGCGTACCCGTTCCCGCAGCCAAAAGGCCAAAAGCAATGATCAGTGCACCGACGAAGTTGCCGAAGTAGACAACTACCCAGTGCTCAAGCAACCTGCTCGGAGCTAGTTTGTGCTCTACTGCAAGGAGAGTGGTCATCGACGTGGACGTGAAAAGATCCGCGCCGGTGAGGACAACCATGCCCAGGCCACAGGAGAATACGAAGCCACCGAGTAGCTTCTTAATCCCGAAGGGAATCTCTCCCATTCCCGTATTCACCGTGGTGAAGAAGACGAATCCGAGGGCGATCATGGCGCCCGCGAATATCGCAGAAATAAAGATTGTGCCGAAGCTCTTGGTTGCTTTACCCTTCAGGCCTTTTTGGGCTACGTCGATGATCTGTGGAGGTGCTACTGCAGAAACGTAGTCTGACACCGCTTTCTCGCTTTCCTTTGCAAACAATGCATATGAATTACAGTTGAGGATTATTCTTGCCACGCAGCCACCACGCCTTACTTGATAATCAAGCCGCGGGGCGCACACAGCAACTGACGGGAAGCAGTAACTTCCCGCCGGCTTCTGAGTAGGTGACGTTACGTGCGTGGGCCCCGCCTCTGTACGAGCAGTTAAACGTAAGTGCGGGGTAACGCCCATCTGTCAGTGTATTAAGGTTCTTGTCAGCAGTTTCGGTCAGCCCCACGGGACGTGGAAACTGTGAGCAGTCTCTCCCCTACTTTCGCAGCCACCTTAGCCTTCCCTCAGGCATCACAGGCGTGCAACAAATGGGGAAGGCCACGGGTTCTGTGTCCCGTGGCCTTCGTACAAAGGAGAATCAAATCTTGGCTAACCGCGCCTGCTACAGGATAGCGACCGCAGAGCTGCCGTAACTTGAGCGACGATTACTCGCCCCGCAGCACTGCACCGTGACGCTTTGCGGCAAGGTCAACCGCTGCGTGGCGTGCAGAGGAAGCCTCATCGTCTGTAAGCGTGCGGTCAGGAGCGCGGAAGGTTATAGCGAAAGCGAGGGACTTCTTGTTCTCACCCAGTGTCTCCGAACGGTAGACGTCGAAAAGCTCTACCTTCTCGGCGAGTTCGCCGGCACCTTCCTGAACGGTGGCGCGGACGGTCTCGGCCGGAACATCCTCGTCGACTACAAGGGCGACATCCTGTAGGTTCGTCGGGAAGGCCGAGAGCACCGGTGCCGGAGCGGAAGGCGCAAACGGGAGCGCGGACAGGTTCATCTCCATCGCACACGTACGCTTGGGGAGACCAAGGCGCTCTAGGATCTGCGGGTGCAGCTCTCCGGCGTGACCGACGACCGTGCCATCAACAAGAATGGCGGCACACCGGCCGGGATGCCATGGCAGGTACTCGGCGTTTTCGACGGTGATCTCTACGTCTGCAGCACGAGCAACTGTGCGGGCAGCCTCGATAGCGTCAGCGAAAGCGTAGGCGCGCCCTTCACCCCACGGACCTTCGAACTCCACGTTGCCAGAGCCGACAGTTGCGACGTACAGGGGCTGAGTGGGAAGGGTGTCACGCAGGTGCGCAATCTCCTCGTCGCTCGGACGAGAAGAAGTATCGAGCATCGGGGACTTCCCATCACCATGGTTGATGGCAACCTGCTCTACACCGTATAGGGCAAGATCGTAAGCCCCGCGGACGACATTGCGGCGAACGGCATCGAACATCGACGGCAGAAGCGTTGTGCCGAGCACAGCACGGTCAGCCTCCAGAGGATTCTGGACGGTGACGACATTGCGACGCTCGTCATCCTCATCCAGCCCCCATGTGTCGAACGTGTCCGTCGCAATGAACGGGGTCGGAAGAATCTCGACGTAGCCGTTGTACGCCAACGCGTGCGTGACGTGCCGGCGACGTAGCTGCGACTGGCTCAATCCATCGCCTGCGGGTGCCTGCGGGATGAGAGACGCGATCTTGTCGAGCCCCTCCAAACGCGTGACTTCCTCGACCAGGTCGCACTTTTCCTGGAGATCACCGCGCCACGTGGGAGGAGTGACGGTGAGGGTGTCACCATCGCGCTCGACGCTTGCACCGATTTCCTCCAAGCGGTTCACCACAGCATCGGCACCGTAATCGTAGCCAGCAACGGCGGCAGGGTGATTGACATCCATCGTGATGGGCTGCGGGGTGGCCACCTCTCCGTAGAGGAAGCGCTCATCCGTAGCTTCGCCACCGGCAATCTTTACCAGCAATGCGCAGGCAACATCGAGTGCGGTTTCCACAAGTTGTGCATCCACACCACGCTCGTAGCGTCGGGACGCATCAGAGGAGATCTTGCGGCGACGGGAGGTACGCGCAACGCGCACAGGCTCCCACACTGCAGCCTCGAAGAAGACGTTTACCGTCTTGTTGTCCTCGATCTCAGAGGTCGTACCGCCCATGACACCGGCGAGCGACTGTGGACCGGTCTCGTCACAAATGACCACGTCTTCCTCATGCAACTTGTGCTTAGTGTGGTCAATCGCCTGGAAAGCTTCGCCCTTCTTCGCATTGCGGATGGTGAGGCCACCGGAGATCTTATCCGCATCGAAGGCATGCATCGGCAGACCGAGGAGCAGCATGACGTAGTTGGTCACGTCCGTCGGTGCGTTCACCGGGCGAAGGCCCGAAAGCATCAATTCGCGCTGCAGCCAAAAGGGGGATTCTGCATCCGGATCGATTCCCGTCACGTGGCGAAGTCCGAACCGGCGTGTCTGTGTCTCTGGGTCGATGGAAATCTCGATCGGTGCCTTATCTGTCGCAGTGGGAATAGACGGCAGGTTGAGACCTGCAACCTCCGGATGCAGGGCCGGATCAACGAAATTGAGGTTGAAGGCACTGGCCAGCTCGCGGGTAAGACCTCGAGCGGACAATGCGTACCCACGGTCAGGAGTGATGTTGACGTCGAAAACGGTTTCTTTGAGGCCAAGTTTTTCTGCGGCAGGCTCGCCGGGAGTACCGAAATCATCGGGAAGGGTAATGATGCCCTTGTTCTGGGCTTCGGTAAGTCCTAGCTCAGCAGCTGAGCAAATCATGCCCTCGGACATGTGGTCGTAGGTCTTCCTGGCGGAAATCTTGAATCCGCCGGGCAGGACAGTGCCGGGGAGGGAGATGACGACAAGATCGCCTTCCTTGAAGTTCCTGGCGCCACAGATGATGTTCTGCAGTTCGCCGGTGCCGTTGGCATCGCCGACATTTACCTTGCAATTGCGGATCGGCTTCTTGAAACCGGTCAGCTCTTCGATATTTTCCACGCGGCCGATAACGAGCGGACCAGTGGTCTCCTCGATGGGCTCGTAGCCCTCAGTTTCGAAGCCAACTCGGACATAGCCGGAGTCGAGTTCTTCACTGGTAACAGACCAGTCGGATTGATCAGGATTGCTGGCGCGGAGGAGGCGAGTGACCCAACCTTGAGAAATAAGCATGATGTGTTACGGCTTCTTTCGAAAGTTCAATTACGTGTCAATAGGTTCTTTGTTGGTGCGTTGTGCTCACTTTTTGCTTCGCGGTTTTCCCACGAGGAGCACGACGCTGGGAGCGTCAGCGCCTCCTAGGCGCGAACACCGAAGGGAGCGGTAAAGCGGATGTCGCCTTCCACCATGTCGCGCATATCGCTGAGACCATTGCGGAACTGCAGCGTGCGTTCCAGGCCCATACCGAAGGCGAAGCCGGAGTACTCCTCCGGATCAATACCAGCAGCGCGCAGCACGTTGGGGTTGACCATTCCACAGCCGCCCCACTCGATCCAGCCGGCACCACCCTTCTTGTTGGGGAACCACACGTCGACCTCTGCCGACGGCTCCGTGAACGGGAAGTAGTTCGTGCGCATACGAGTCGTAGTGCCCTCACCGAACAGGCGCTTAGCCAAATGGTCGAGGGTGCCCTTGAGGTGCGCCATCGTCAAACCCTTATCCACAGCCAGCCCCTCAACCTGGTGGAAAACAGGGGTGTGGGTGGCATCGAGTTCGTCGGTACGGAAAACGCGGCCGGGGCAAGCGATGTATACCGGCAAATCGCGCGAGAGCAACGTGCGAACCTGCACCGGTGAGGTGTGCGTGCGCAGCACCTGTTTGGATCCCTCGGGCCTCACGTGGAACGTGTCCTGCAGGGTGCGAGCGGGGTGGTCAGGAAGGAAGTTGAGTGCATCGAAGTTGAAGTATTCTGCCTCAACCTCCGGACCTTCGGCGATTTCCCAGCCCATGGATACGAAGATGTCGGCGACCTCTTCGCTGAGCGTCGTGATCGGGTGTATGGCACCCACCTGGCGACGCGTCGACGCTACAGTGACATCCTCGCGCTCGGCGACGAGCACCTCTGCGTTGCGCTTTTCCTCCAGGACTGTCTTCACCTGGGCGTAATGCTTTTCCACTGCGCCACGGGCCATATTCACCAGACGGCCGGCATCCTTGCGCTGGTCTTTGGGAAGGGACCCGAGTGAGCGACGCGCCTGCGGAATGGGGGCAGCGTCGCCGAGGTGGTCGTGGCGTGCAACGGAAAGCTCCTCCAGACTGCTCGCCGCGTCAAAGGCAGCGATCGCCGCGTCTCTGGCATCGTTCATATCCTGTTCGGTGATCTGCACTTCGCTCACTTTTCGCAATTCCTCTTTTTACGTACGTATTCCTATTCTCAAAGGACGTTCCACCGGCGCCGTGGATGCCACTGACAAGACCATCGTCGCCACGGTGTACGTCCCGCCACAACCACTGCACATGCAAAGAATTGAATCCTCGCTGCACAGTAGTGTTTGTAAAGTATTAATGTAGTCGAGCCTTGCTCGAAGTACCCACTCGGTCAGTCTTTTCCCACACGAAAAAGCACCATTCGCCACCACGAGGCTTGCTCCAACCGCCGAGTACCAGCACTACCACCGGTGATAAAGATCCGGGCCACGGTTTGCTGGATGGACACAGTTGCGGGGGGCGGGGATGCATCGTGGCCGGTAAACGATGTCCTGCCCTTTCTGCCATCCTTATCCCCTCTCGTCCTGAGGCTAGTCCTCGTCGTTTACCTCATCATCTGGGGATGTATCGTCGACCTCGCTCGTGGTCTCATCCACTTCGGATTCATCCGACTGCCCTGCCAGTGCCTGGTATTTGGAGGACTCGAACAAGCAGATCGAAGCTGCTGTGGCAAGGTTCAGCGATTCTGCGCGCCCACGGATCGGGATGCGCACTCGGTAATCGGCTTGCGCCTGGAGTTCTTCTGGAAGACCGTGTGCCTCGTTGCCGAACAACCAGGCTGTGGGCTGAGACAACAGCTTCTCGGCCTCCGTGAGGTCGACCTCGCCGTCTGCTGCGGTAGCTACAATCGCTAACCCGCGGGCACGCAGCATGCTGATGACTTTCATGATGTTGCGCTCTCTCGCCACCGGAATATGGAAGAGCGAGCCAGCGGAACTCCGTGCGGCCTTACCTGACTGCGGATCGACGGTGTCACCAGCGAAGAGAACGGCATTGGCCCCCATCGCATCTGCCACACGAATAAGGGTTCCAGCATTACCTGGTTCACTGGTTTCCACGGGAACGCTGACAAGTGTTGGCTTGCCAGAAAGAACATCACGCGGTGACCACAGTACTTCCCGGCAGACGGCAAAAATGCCAGTGGATGTCACTGTATCTTGTAGGCTCTTTGCTGCCTTCTCATCGATGAAATGTACGTAGGCATCCATGGCCCGGGCAGCATCAACAATGCCCGTAAAACGCGTTGCGGCAGACTTCGTGACGAAGACATCCGTAGCGGCACCTGTTGCCACGGCTGCCTCGACGCTGTTTTCGCCCTCGACGAGGAATCGCTTCGCCTTCTTCCGCGCGGCAGACCGCTTGAGCTTCGCAGCATTCACCACACGAGGCGTGCGTTCGCTAAAAATCTGGTCACCGGAATCCGTTGTAGTTATCTGTTCCGACGCGGACTCCTGTGCCCTCTCATCGTGACGCCGGAAGCCACCCCGTGGTGAACCATTCCTACGGGGATGGTGATTACCTTGGTTTCCGCGATGAGGGTTTCCACCACGCCCACGCCTCTGATCATTCGCGTGATTCTTACGCTGCTCGGAATGCTCCGCAGAATCGAAGCGAGAATCGCGACCTTGTTCCTGTGTCCCAGCGTGACGCACGGCGCCAGGTTCCTTTTCAGAATTGTGGTGGTCTCCGTCACGAGAGCGTGCACGGAAACCCTTTCCTGTGTGTTGCCCGAGCTTTCCCCCGGTGCTCATGGGCGCATCGGCCTCCCGTTGCCGTCAGTACCGCCGTTGATGATGAGCATGAGGAACTCGACAAACAGCCAAACGGACAGAAGGACCCAGCTCACCAGCGCGAAAGGAATTCCCAAGATGCTCACGAAAAGCACCCAGCCCACGATGTTCAATCCCAGCTGGCCAATTCCATAGTTCATCTTGCCCAAGTAGAAATTGTGGACACCGAAACCACCGCCGACAAGAAGCAGTACGAGAGCGAGGATCCAATTTTTATCGCTCACCGGCGACATGCCCTGTGCGAAACCGTACGCATTATTCATTGGCGCCGGCACCGACTGCCCGCGCCAATCCTGGCCTGCGGCCTGGTGCCACGTCGGTGCACTGTCATTGTTTGTCGGTGTGTCGAAGGACGTTTCCCCAAAGCGTGGTGGATTCTGTGGCATCTGCCAGCTCCCCTGTCCAGCTGGCGAACCGTACGATTGCTGGCCATGCTTGTGCTTAATCGGCATCCCATCGCGGTCAAAGTCATCCGGGTTGTACGGTGATGACATCGTGTCCTGCTTTCTTCTCTATCGGTAACGTTCGCAACCGCTGCATCACGGCGCAGCGGATTCCTTTCGTGCGGGTGTACACGCAATGGTAGCGCGAAACCTTTTCTCCTCTGTCGACTACCTCTGTATATCTGTATGTTGGCGCTCTCGATGTTTCCCCATACTCAAGCCTCGTGCCATCTGTTGGAGCCCAGCTGCGCCATAGTTGCCCTACAATCGCTTCCTTTTCTTCAATGCCGATTCTGCGTAGTACGTCACTCGTCGTGTTTCACGATCCTTTTTCACTGAGTACTCGCGGTGGAGGAGTTTGCACCATCATTGTTTCTGCGCCCCTCTTAGCTCCTATGGCGACAGTACTGAAAAACCTCGCAATACGAAAGGTACCGATCTCACGCTGTCATTCTGCTAGCTTGACTGGCTTTAAATACTCCGACAGCTGTTCAGATCTCTCACCCGCAAACGTTGAAAGCACGGCATTTTTCCCGTTCATTCATAGCAGCCTCGGCGCCCAACTAGCGAACGTTCCTGAAAAGCTTCCCGCCTCACTGCCCAGCCAAAGCTGTCTAGCGAATCCAGAAGTACCGGTCCCCCTCCGCAAAACCCGCATGGCAACGTCTATAATCAGTTAAAGGTAACACGTGTTGCCCTTCGGGGCGCGCCTCGCCCGATGAAACGAAAGGCCTTGTGTGACTGCTCAATCCGATGTGTACGCACCCGAAAAACGAGCAATCAACCGGGTGGGCATCATCACGAATCCGGAATCGGGCAACCGCTCCCAGGAGGCCACAGCCGAGGCAGCAGCGGAATTTGTTCGTCATGGCGTTAACGTCACATCTGCAACGGGTCTCGATCCGAAATCCACGCGGGACATTGCTTCCTGGATGATTCGCGATCCACACATCGAAGCGATTGTCGTCTCCGGTGGCGACGGTCTCATCCATCACGTGCTCCAGGCGCAGGCAGGAACCGACGTACCCATGGGTATTATTCCTGCAGGTACCGGCAATGACTTCGCGCACCACTACGGGATTCCTCGGAATCCGGTGAAGGCCGCACGTCTCATTGCACAAGGAAAAGTGCAGCACACCGACTTGGGGATTCACACTACTGAAGACGGCACCAGCGAATACTTCGCTACCATCACGTGCTGTGGCTTCGATTCACGCGTCAATGACCGCACAAATCGCCTGACATGGCCATCCGGAACCCCACGCTATGTTCTTGCGGTATTCCTTGAAGCGCTCAACTTCCACGGCTACCCCGCGACCATCACCCTCGACCATGTCCGTGTGCTAGAACAAAACCTATTTACTACCGTCGCGGTGGGGAACACAAGCTCCTACGGCGGTGGAATGAAGATCAGCCCTGCTGCTGACCAATCCGATGGTCTTCTGGATATCACGGTCATCAACGGTATGAGTCTGCCCCAGGCGCTGAAGACCTTCCCGAAGATTTTCAAGGGAGAGTTTTCCAGCCAGGATGGGGTGAATACGTACCACGCCAAGCATGTACGAGTGGAACTCAAGGGCGCGCCTGTCTACTCCGATGGCGACTTCGTGAGCGATCCGCCCATCGAGATTGAAATCGCCCCTGCCACTGGTTTCTTCCTCGTCCCCTAATCAGACAGGAATGGGCCATTCCTCACACCCACGGCATCTGCTCATCCTGAAGGGAGTGCGGCGGGGAATAGACAGCTACACCATCCCTCTTAGTTCGACGCGCGTGAGAAACGAAGCTCTTCCTTCATTACCACATGCGAAAACCACCCGTTGGCGAGTAGCCAGCGGGTGGTCTCTATGGAACCTAATGCGAAATTAGGCAGCGTTCTTCGGTGCGTTGACATCCTCGGGGAGAGCGTTCTTCGCAGCCTCGCAGATTGCGGAGAACGCAGCGAAATCATTCACAGCGAGCTCAGCGAGGATCTTGCGGTCAACCTCGATCTCAGCAAGGCGGAGGCCCTGGATGAGACGGTTGTAGGTGATCCCGTTCATACGCGCAGCGGCGTTGATACGGGTGATCCATAGGCGACGGAACTGGCTCTTACGCTTACGCCGATCGCGGTAAGCGTAGGTCATGGAGTGCAGCCACTGCTCCTTGGCCTTGCGGTACAGGCGGGAACGCTGGCCACGGTAACCCTTAGCGGACTTGAGGATTTCGCGACGCTTCTTCTTGGCGTTAACTGAACGCTTCACACGTGCCATCTTGATACTTCCTTCGGTTTATAAGCTTGGTAGAACGGACTATGGGCGAGGCGACTTAAGCCTTGCCAAGAAGGCGCTTGACGCGCTTGACATCTGCCGGGGCAACATCCACGGTGCCCTTGAGACGACGGGTGCGCTTCGAAGGCTTGCTCTCAAGAAGGTGGCGACGGCCTGCACGCTCACGGCGGAGCTTGCCCTTGCCAGAAATCTTCACACGCTTAGCCATGCCCTTATGGGTCTTCTGCTTCATGGGATAAGTCCTTACTCTTTTAAAAGTTCTGCTTGCAGATGGTTTACTTCTTGCCCTTGCGGACAGGTCCGAGAACCATCGTCATATTGCGGCCGTCCTGCTTCGGGCGTGACTCGACGGTACCGTAGTCCTTTACGTCCTCCGCGAGACGCTCCAGCAGACGGTAACCAAGCTCCGGGCGGGATTGCTCCCTACCGCGGAACATGATGGTCACCTTCACCTTGGAGCCCTTCTCCAGGAATCGGACGACATTGCCCTTCTTCGTCTCGTAATCGTGGTCATCGATCTTGGGACGAAGCTTCTGTTCCTTGACCACAGTCTGCTGCTGGTTCTTCCGAGCCTCGCGAGCTTTCTGTGCCTGCTCATACTTGTATTTCCCGTAGTCCATGATTTTGCACACGGGAGGCTTAGCCTTGGGTGCGACTTCGACCAAATCAAGGTCGGCGTCGTACGCGAGCCGTTGAGCATCCTTAACCTTAACGATGCCAACCTGCTCACCACTAGGTCCGATAAGACGGACCTCGGGAACTCGGATTCGCTCATTGATGCGAACTTCAGCGCTGATGTGGACTCCTCAATTCACAGAAATAATTCTTACGGTTTTCTTCGACCGCGCACATTACTTTGATGGACAGTCAAGCGTTTTCCCCATACAAAAATTCCCACCTGCTGTTTCCAGCACGTGGGAGATCCGTACGCTCTGCACCCTAGGATGAGAGTGAAACCATTATCCTTCCCAGTTCTCACTGGGCGGCATCTGGTGGGAGGGACCTCCACTTGATGTACACCGCCGTTAACGCGGTAGCTGTTGCAATATAACACACGTTTGCCAAACCCGCAAATATAGGCGAAAAGCTTGCACCGCAAGCCCCCACCTGGAGCGGTTGTCATCGCGTTATATCTCGTGTCAGATTGTGGCCAGTGTAGCAGCGCGCGCTTTCGACTTAGCAGATAAGATAATGATTCATGTTCCGTCGGCTCACTGCATTGCTCACAGCATCCAGCATCCTAGCATCTGCAATCGCGGTGGTTCCGACAGGTCGTGCGATTGCTCACTCGTTCTGTACGCCGGTTTATGTTGTGCAAGCTGCCGGTACGGGTTACTCAAGTAGAACACAAACGCCCAATCCTCTCCCTCTCTACATCAGTGGCTGGAACCCAACGGACGAACTGCAGCGACGGTTTGGCATCCGCAATGTCGCAGGCTTCAATGTCTCCTATCCTGCGAGCCTTGGACGGGTGAGTACCTTCACTCCCAATCCCAATGGGAACGAGGCAGCCACCTACGGAGAGTCCGTTCTCGCGGGCGTGGAGGAAGCCACCAGCGAGATGACCCGGGTGGCTCGAGCCTGCCCAGAAACAAGTTTCTTCCTCGTCGGTTACTCCCAGGGGGCCTCGGTAGCAGGTGATGCAGCTGCGGAAATCGCTGCCGGGCGTGTGGCAGATGTTTCGCCGGAACGTATTGGAGGAGTCATCCTCGTCGCGGACCCGGGCCGCTCCCCCGCCGTCGAAAAGCCGTCTGAAGAAGCTTCCGCACTAGCAGCGGCAAACAGCGGCGTACCGGCAGCCAACGGCGAGATCATCGTTGGCGGAAACACCGGAGTGCTACCGGGACGAGTGGGAATGACAGGCGCTCGTCCGATGCCTTTCACGGGACTTGAGGGCAGAGTCATTTCCCTCTGCAACAGCAACGACATGGCGTGTTCGATCCACGAGGGCTCGCTGATCCGGGACGTAGCGGACTACGCCAACCGCGTTGAGTGGCCGGGACCATCTGACACATTCACGGCCGAGACTATAGCGCGCCTAAAGGCGGAGCTCGATTCCGGTGTTCCCCTTGCGGAAGCTCTCGTCAACGCAGACTTTAATTGGCTGAGCATCATCAGCATTATTTCTGCGCTCATGGAGGTCGCGGGATACCTCAAAATCGTCATCGACCATACCCGCCCCGATCTCTCCTTCTTCCAGCTCGTCGCCTTGTCAGTCATCGCTGCTGCACCCGGACTTGCAGCAAAGGGAAACACGGCCGAGTACCTTCTCCCCGCCGCTGATGGTCTCGCAAGCCAGGTCACCACGTTCTCCCCAGAGGCCTCCGCCACGATCACGTTAGTTGCAGAATCGATGCGTCTCGTCTTCACCGCCGAGCAGCCGTTCCAGGCGCCCGGAGATGCGCGCGCGGCGGCGACGAGGCGGGATGTCACGAGCCTCGGAACTGTTATCGCCGACAGAACGGGGCTGACACCTCTCTTGAAAGATCCCGCCAACACCAACCTCATTGGGTCGATGGCTGTCGCCGGCGACTTCGGCTTCGCCCATATTTCCTACTTTGATGACCACTTCATGGTGGAGGACAAGAACGGTGCAGACTTCGCTGACGAGTGGCTTGCTTCTCGAGTCTCCGGCTTCGTCGGCCCGGTTAACGGGAGTTCGTAGTTGCAGGCATCGGTGGCAATGAACGCCCGAGGTGGTGACCGTTTCTTGGTCTGGTCACCACGCCTGGAGGTACGTGCTTGTCGACGTCCCCACCTCGCTGTCACGCGGTGGCTGTCGGTCTCTACTTCGCAGCCTTAGCTTTTCGACGTGCCTTATCTTCCGCCAGCATGGTGGAGAGGTACTTTCCTGTGTAGGATCCCTCCACCTTCGCTACGTACTCCGGCGTGCCTTGAGCGACAACACGACCACCGCCAGAACCACCCTCGGGACCCATGTCGATAATCCAGTCTGCAGCCTTGATTACATCGAGGTTGTGTTCAATGACGATGACGGTATTGCCCTTGTCCACAAGTCCGTTGATGACCAGCATGAGCTTGGAGATATCGTCAAAGTGCAAGCCCGTCGTGGGCTCATCCAGGATGTAGATGGTGCGCCCCATGGAGCGTTTTTGTAGCTCTGCTGCGAGCTTTACGCGCTGCGCTTCGCCACCAGACAACGTGGTCGCCGCCTGGCCCAGCTTCACATATCCCAGGCCAACTTCGTCCAGAGTATTGAGGTACCGATGGATCGACGTAATGTTCTTGAAGAACTCCGTTGCCTCAGAAATGGGCATGTCCAAAACCTCGGCAATGTTCTTGCCCTTGTAGCGCACCTCGAGAGTCTCGCGGTTGTACCGTGCACCGTGGCACACCTCGCAGGGCACATACACGTCTGGAAGGAAGTTCATCTCAATCTTCAGCGTGCCGTCGCCCTGGCAGGCTTCACAGCGCCCGCCCTTGACGTTGAACGAGAACCGGCCGGGCTTGTAGCCACGGACTTTGGCCTCATTCGTCTCTGCGAAGAGCTTGCGAACCTTATCAAACACACCGGTGTACGTCGCCGGGTTGGATCGCGGGGTACGGCCGATCGGCGATTGATCCACCTGCACGAGCTTGTCCAAATTGTCCAAGCCAGTGACATCCTTCACGTGGCCGGGGACTTGGCTCGCCCGATTGAGTTTGTTTTGCAGGGTCTTTGCCAAGATCTGGTTCACCAGCGTGGATTTACCTGACCCGCTGACGCCGGTAACACACGTCAGTACTCCCTTGGGGAAGTTGACGTTGATGCCCTTGAGGTTGTTTTCCTCGGCCTTCACCACGGTAATCATGTTGTCTTTATCCACCGGGCGGCGCGAATCTGGCACCGGAAGAATCTTCTTCCTAGAAAGGTACTGGCCGGTAAGCGACTCTTCACAGTCGTAGAGACCTTCCGGGGCTCCCTGGTAGACAACTTCACCGCCGTGAACACCGGCGCGCGGTCCAATGTCCACAACGTAGTTGGCTTCGCGGATCGTGTCCTCGTCGTGCTCCACCACAATGAGGGTGTTGCCGATGTCCCGCAGACGCTTTAGCGTTTCAATGAGGCGATGGTTGTCGCGCTGGTGGAGGCCAATGGAAGGCTCGTCGAGCACATACAAAACGCCGGCCAAGCCAGAACCGATCTGCGTGGCCAAGCGAATGCGCTGCGCCTCACCACCGGATAGCGTTCCGGCTGCCCGCGACAGCGTGAGGTAATTCAGCCCCACGTCCTGGAGGAATTTCAGGCGGGCATCAATCTCGCGGAGTATGGCCTCGGCGATCTTTTGCTCCCGCACGCCAAGGTCAAGGTCGCGGATGAAATCCAGCGCATCGTCGATGGATAGCTCTGTCAGCCCTGCAATGGAGCACTCGCCGTGCTCATGGGATGCGAGACGAACGGCAAGGATTTCATCGCGAAGACGTGCACCGTTACACGTCGGGCACGGCACCTCACGCATGTAAGCAAGGAGGCGATCCTTCGAGTTTTCAGACCCTGCCTGCTCAATCTTCCGGTGCACAAAGTTTGCGGCACCTTCAAACGGGGCGCTCCAGTTGCGCATCCGGCCATAGCGGTTCTTGTACCGCACGCTCACCTTCTCTTTGGTGCCAAAGATGAGCGCCTTCTGCTGCTTCTTCGTCAATTCACTGTACGGCTGCTGGGGATCAAACTCGAGAGCTGCGCCGAGCCCCTCGACCAATGCTCGGAAGTATGAACTATTCGGCGACGAGCTCCACGGGTGGACAGCTTCGTTTGCTGGCGCGTCCGGATTCGGAATGAGGAGGTCAAGATCGACTTCCTGCTTAAAGCCAAGTCCGTCACATGCTGGGCAGGCGCCATAGGGAGAGTTGAAGGAAAACGCCCGTGGTTCAAGGTCCTCCACGTCGAGATGGTGCCCGTTGGGGCAGGCCATTTTCTCGGAAAAGGTAAGTTTCTCACCGGAATCGATGAAATCAGCAACGACAACGCCGTCGGCGAGCGCAAGAGCCTGCTCGACGGAATCTGTCAGGCGCTGCTTCTGAGATTCTTTCACCTGCAGGCGGTCCACAACCACGTCGATATCGTGCTTGATCTGCTTCTTCAGCTTCGGTGGATCGGAAAGCTGGTGCATCTCCCCATCGACGATGACGCGCGAAAAACCCTGTGCAGCGAGATCCTCAAAAAGGTCAACGTGTTCGCCCTTACGGGTCTTAACCACGGGCGCAAGAATCTGGAATTTAGAGCGCTCCGGCTGCTGCAGAATCTGGTCCACAATCTGCTGTGGTGTCTGCTTAGCAATCGGCGCATCACACTCGGGACAGTGTGCGGTACCCGCACGTGAATACAAAAGACGCAGGTAATCGTAAATTTCTGTGATCGTACCGACTGTCGATCGCGGGTTACGGTTGGTAGATTTCTGGTCGATGGACACCGCAGGAGACAGTCCCTCGATGAAATCCACGTCGGGCTTGTCCATCTGGCCAAGGAACATGCGAGCGTAGCTTGACAGGCTTTCTACATACCTGCGCTGTCCCTCAGCGAAGATGGTGTCAAATGCGAGGGAGGACTTACCTGAGCCGGAAAGCCCAGTGAAAACGACAAGTTCGTCACGTGGAATGTCTACGTTGACACCCTTTAAGTTGTTTTCCCTCGCCCCGCGGACAATCAACCGATCAGCCACTTACACGATCTCCTTTTCTCCTTTTGCGCTCTTGCCGGCAACTCCCGTAAAGCTACCGATACCGTTTCGAACATACCAGCGAACTGGGAAGTTCGCTAAATTTAGCACGCTTTCTCACAACTACACGAACACGCGAATCATTCCCTGCTATTGCCTGGTCTGGTTGGAAAAGCGCGACGAAGGCGATGGATGACACTCGATTCCCAGAAACGGTTTGGTGCACGACGCTAGCGGTGAATGAGTACAGCGAATAGAACCCGTGCCATATTCCACATCCCGTATTCACTGTGGCTTAGCGGACGACTCGTGCGGACCTATTTGTCTATCCTGGAAGCCATGACTTTGAGTTTGCACCACATTTCCGTCTCTTCCATGGACAATAACTGCTACCTGCTGGTCGAGGGTTCCCACGGGTTGCTTATCGACGCCGCGGCCGATGCGCCTGCCCTGCTTAATCTCGCGTCTTCTGCTAGGTGCACGATCACCGCGGTACTTACCACCCACCGCCATCACGATCACGTCGGCGCGCTCGAAGAGGTGCTTCAGGAGACCGGTGCCACGCACTACGCCTCCGCACTCGACGCACCAGCACTCCCCTGCCCAGCTGATATCACGCTCGACCACGGCGACACCCTGGACTTTGAGGGGCATAGCTTCCCCGTCATCATTCTGCGCGGGCACACCCCAGGTGGCGCAGCTTTCTTTGCAGAGATCGATGGACAGCCACACCTTTTCGTTGGCGATAGTCTCTTCCCCGGCGGGGTTGGTAAGACCAATTCACCGGAAGAGTTCACCCAACTACTGGGTGATGTCACCGAGCGGTTGTTTGATCAGTACCCCGACGAGACTATCGTTCACCCAGGTCACGGCAAGCCGACTACGCTCGGCGACGAGCGCCCGCACCTAGCTGAGTGGCGAGACCGTGGCTGGTAATAGTGCAGCTACGGTACACTTAATAAAGCACTAGAGAACGAGCTTTTAAAGGAGCGTTACTACATATGATCCGGAAGATTATCCGACCCATGATCGCAGCGGTTTACGTTGCGGATGGTGTCAAAGCACTGAGCAAGCCGGAGGATTACGTCGAGGGAACCAAGAGCGTTCTGGACAGCGCCCGTGCCGTTCTCCCGTCCCAGTACAAGGGATACGTGCCCACAGATGCCACGATGGTCACCCAGGCTGCAGCCGGTACCCGCGTTGGAGCTGGTTCCCTGCTCGCACTGGGGAAGGCACCGCGCCTGGCAGCTGGTACCCTCGCTGTCCTGTCTGTGCCGACCATTTACGCCCGCAACGCGTTCTGGAACACCGACGATGACCAGGAGAAGGAGCAGCGCAAGAACGGTCTGCTGACCAACCTCGCGCTTCTCGGTGGCCTGATGGTTACCTCCCTGGACACCGAGGGCAAGCCGGGTCTCGCATGGCGTGCCAAGGATGCCGGCCGTCGCGCCAACAAGTCCATCCAGCAGGCCCTGCCCGGCAAGAGTGAGCAGGAAGAAATGCGCGACAACATCGTTGAGGGCGCAACCGCTGCTGGTACTGCTGCAGCCGGTTTCTTCTCCAATGCTGGCGACAAGCTTGCCGATGCATGGAACGATGTCACCGACTACGTCGAGGACAATAAGGACGACTGGCTTTCCGCTGCTAAGAAGAACGCCAAGATCGCCAAGAAGCGCTTGGTGAAGGCCGCTGACAAGGCTCAAAAGCGCGCCGCTGAGGCCGCCGATGAGGCTCAGAAGCGTGGCGAAAAGGCTGCAAAGAACGGCAAGAAGTCCGCTCAGAAGCTGGCCAAGAAGGCCGACAAGCGCGCCAACAAGCTGAGCAACAAGGCAGAGAAGGCTGCAAACAAGGCAGAGAAGAAGCTCTCCAAGAAGCTGGAGAAGCTGAGCTAACAGCCTGATGTAAAGTCAAAGCAAAAAGCACTCTGGAAAGTTTTCCAGAGTGCTTTTTCCTTGTCTCCATCTTCCTCATTTCCCTGGGCGCTCTTTAGCGGCTCCCCCGGAATTGTAAGGCACCAGTAATTACCGGCGATTCATGAGCTGAGGCTGCGGGATTGTCTTGTAAAGGACAATCGTGTACGTCACAATCACTGCCATCTGGGTGAATAGATAAAGGACGAGCTTGTCGGTTGTCAGGCCAGCTTCAACAGTAAAGCCTTCATAGATGCTTATTAGCTGATGCGTAATGATGCACGGCCAGAGGCATCCGCCCCGGTAGACAATAGTGACGAACAGGAATCCAACGGCGACCGCAAACACCATTTACAACAGCGTGACCATGAGAGACTGCCCACTTCCGTTCACGCTATTCACAATGTAGCCAATCCCAAAGGTCACGCTGGAGATGATGATCGCTTGCGCCACACTGTCTTTTGCGATCGCGCGGAAGTGGAAACCGCGGAAAATGAGTTCCTCCAGAAATCCCACACATAGCACGAGGCAGATGTAAAACACCGTTTCCACGGGCGTGTAGCGGAGAGCGAAGCCATTCCAGAGACCACCGCTCATGAGAACGAATAGCGGGAGGTAATATGAGGAAGCGACGTGACGTGACGGTAGCACCGGCCGCTGAATTCCGTAACGCGGACAAAGCCCCATTTCGCCGAAGGAAGACGATGAGGATAGCCGTTTGGATGACAGCGAAGAGGGCGCTGACCGAGAACCGAATGCCGACGGCATCATTGAGCGTGAACGCTAGGGACCGCAGCACACAGTAGATGGCAATCCAGGTGAGCGAGAAATACAGTGCACTCTTGTCATACAGTTTCTTCATTTTGGCTGCTCCTGGGCAGCCAGTATTGCGCCATTTAGAGCGCGTTTCAGGTGAGAAATGACTAACGCTTCGTCGTATTCAATGTGGTGATTCGAAAGCAGACTGGCGCAACCGTGGGTGAGCAAGGCAAGGGTCATAAACACCCCTTTTGCCTGCTCGAGACCTAACCCGGTCTCCTTTTGCAACGCTGAAAGCAGTGGACGGAGCTCGTCACTATCGACAATCTCCACGATGGTACGATGTGGCGAATAGCCAGATTGAAAGAGGAAACGAAACAGGGGCGCCTCTTCCCTGGCAAAGCGAATATAGTTCAGGCCGATGCGGAGAAACGGCGTCACGTTGCCGGAGTTCCCACTGAGCAGATATTCCGTATGAAAGAGATCCGCTCGTTCATAAACCTCTTGTCTGAGGATCTCCATCGTCTTGAAGTGGTACATAACTGGCTGGGTCGAGCATCCCAGTTGTTGCGCGACATGTCGCGTATTCATCTGTTCTATCCCACATTCACGGACGACGCTAAAGGCTGCGTCAACGATGTCTTCACGCGAAACTTTCGACCGGGGTGGCATTGCAACTTCTTTCTATTACTCCTGTTATATAACACATATTATAATACGCTTTCCCCGTGAGCAACAGACAATTCTTGCGAGATGGTTGTGACCCACATTCGGATTCTCGTGTTACTAGCGGATCCGAGAATCGTCGACTTACCCTGATCCCCGTGCCAAGATACAAAGGAACACATTGCCTGGTGCATGGCATTGAGAATTCATCGCTGGATCTCCTTTCTCCTATAATGCTTCTCACACGAGAATTCCCACACTGGAATGAAGAGTGACCATGACGTCTTCTACTTCGTGGAAGAACCGAACGGAATATAGTCGGCCATCGACGCTCTGTAGAGCGATGGTGGCCGACGGCGTAGGCGCGGGTGGTGCAAGTTCCTGTCAAAGCAACAGCTCCCCCACAGTGCGCAGACTTTCGTGTTCCCCTTCCTCGTCAAGAGTTGGAGTATTCTAGGTCCCTTGACGTTTCCAATGCCTACCGGCTTTGAAACAGATATCTGGACAACCATCTGGAGGTTAACCACACGTGACTGACAATGATCGCCAGAAGACGAACGCGATCGCAGCTGAACAGGAGTACGTGGATGGCCTGTTTCGTCGCATCGACGGCGACATTGACACCGCGCGGGCACGGCTTGAATCGGCTGTGAAGAAGCTCGACACCAACAGCCCGCTGGCCGAGGATCTCGTCCAACGCGAGGTGGAGGTGGCGACTCTTGCCAAGCGGCTGGACCGCATGAACCTCGCACAGGTGGGCCTCGTCTTTGGCCGCATTGATGTAGAGGATTCCGATCCAGAAAACCCTGTTCCAGGCAAAGCGGAGCAGGACCGGCGCTACATTGGACGCCTCGGTGTGGACGCTCCCGAAGATCATTACAGGACGCTGCTTCTTGATTGGCGCGCGCCCGCAGCCCGTCCCTATTACTTGGCCACCACCGCACAGCCAGAGGGTGTCCATGTGCGCAGGCATATCCGTATGTCGTCACGGACGGTTACTGACATCACCGACGAGGTATTGAACCCCGATGCCCGCAGCGAGACAGCAGGTGGCGCCAGGCCAGCAAGCGATACCGTCGCAGGCGAGTCGGCACTTTTCGACGCACTCAACCGCGCGCGAACCGGATACATGTCGGACATCGTGGAGACGATCCAACGCGAACAGGACACGATTATCCGCGATCCCTCCCGTGGTGTCATGGTTGTCGAAGGTGGCCCCGGCACGGGAAAGACCGCCGTCGCACTCCACCGCGTGGCATACCTGCTGTACACGTGGAGGGATCAGCTGGCAAAAACCGGCGTTCTCCTCCTAGGCCCGAATTCGACGTTTTTGGACTACATCTCCCGCGTCCTCCCAGAGCTTGGCGAAACCGGCGTGGTGCTTCGCACCGTCGGCACGCTGTACCCGGGCTTTACACCCGTCGCCCAGGAAACTCTTCTAGGCAAGGAGATTAAGGGCAGCGAGGAGATGGTAACGATTCTCACCGCTGCGCTGCAGCGTTATGAGGTCGTTCCGAACGAACCAATCACTATCCAGCTCGATGGTGTGCTCGTTGACATCACACCCGCCATGGTGAAGAAGTCACGCACACGGGCGCGACGCTCACGGAAGCCGCACAATGAAGCTCGCGGGATTTTCGCTGATCAACTCGCCGAGCTCACCGCCCAGAAGTTGACTGAGATCATCGGTGCCGACCCCCTGGGTGGCGACAACCTCCTGTCTGCTGCTGACACGGCAGAGCTGACCGACGAGCTGCTGGACGAGCCACAGTTCGCCGAGGTCTCTGATTCCCTGTGGCCAGAGCTCACCCCCGAAGACGTACTCGCTGAGATGCTCAGCGACCGCGCGGTTCTCGACGAGGTCGCCGGGGACTACGACGACGAGACCCGCGACGGGCTCTTTCGCGCGGACGGATACGCATGGACCGATTCGGACGCAGCCCTCGTGGATGAGCTCGCTTATCGCATCGGCGTTCTGGATCCGGAGGAGCAGCGCAAGCGCGAAGAAAAAGAATGGCAGCAACAGCTCGCTGAGGCGCAGGAAGCCCTCGATGTTCTCCAATCGTCGGAAAATACCGACCTCGACGATGAGCTCGAAGCCGAGATCCTTTCCGCCCACGATGTTATCGACGCGGAACAGCTGGCGCGCCGCCAACAGGAAACCGATAATCGCACCACGGTGGAGCGCGCCTCTGAGGACTACACCTGGGCATACGGCCATGTTGTCGTCGACGAAGCGCAGGAGCTCACCCCCATGGAATGGCGAATGGTGATGCGCCGCTCCCCTAACCGGTGGATGACGCTGGTCGGAGACACCGCTCAGACCTCAGCCCCGGCCGGCGTCGAAAGCTGGGAGGAGACCTTAGAACCATTCGTCGACAAGCGGTTTAAAATCCACCGACTAACTGTAAACTACCGCACCCCAGCGGAGATTATGGAATATGCCAACGCCCTCCTCGAGAGCATCGACCCTGACCAGGAGCCCGCGACGGCGATTAGGGAGACCGGGATACCTGTGCGATTCCTCCCCACTGGAACGGACACCGAGGCTATTGCGCAGCAATTCGATGACGGCCGACTCGTGCAAATCATCGATACAGAAAACGTCCACGATATTAAGGGTCTCGAGTTCGACCACGTCATCCTCGTGAAGCCAAGCAGCATCATCGAGAATTCCTCGCAAGGTCTACAGGATCTGTACGTGGCTGCGACGCGCGCCACGCAGACGCTCACGGTCATCGGCGAGTAGGACGCAAAAACCGTCGGTGCACAGTGGTGGTGCACCGACGGGTGACGTTTACCTCCGCCAATCGGCCACGCAGCCGATGGCGACTGGGTGACGTTACTGAACCGTGTGGACGATCATGACGTCGCACTCAGACTGACGAGCGACATCAGCCGGGACAGAGCCCAGCAGACGACCGGTAAGAGAGTTGATGCCACGGTTACCCACGACAAGCAGGTCCGCGTCGTTCTCATGGACGATAGCCATGAGAGCCTCAACCGGCGTACCGGGCTTGATGGCGGTCTCGATGCTGGTGGCACCCACCTCTTCGGCGGCAGCGCGAGCGGACTCGAGGTTCTTCAGCGCCGGGTCGTCGCCCAGGACGGTGACAGAATCCTTGCGCAGGGTCTTGGTGGCCTGCTCCTCGTTCTCGTAGTACGCACAGCCGATGATTAGCTTCGCATCGAAGGATGCTGCGATCTGTGCAGCGCGCTTCACTGCGAGCAGTGAAGACTTTGAACCGTCAGTTCCCACAACGATGCTCTTATAAGCGGACATTCGTTACCTTCCACATATTTTGGTCAATTGCCTGAACTCCAGATTACATTGTTGACTAAATGCCTGCTTCCTTTAACCCCCTCAGCTCCCTTTCCAGGCTGACAATCTCATCACGCAAGCGGGCGGCAAGCTCGAAATTCAGCTCCCGAGCAGCAGCACCCATTTGCGCGCGCAGATCCTTAATTAGCTTTTCAACCTCATCTTGCGCCATGGTGGAAACGTCGTAGTCCTTGGCTACAACCGCATCGCCACTGGGTGTCTCGGCCTCGCCTCCGTCCTCGTAAACAAGATCAAGAATGTCAGCGATCTTCTTGCGCAGAGGCTGCGGATCGATGCCATGCTCCTTGTTATACGCGATCTGCATTTCGCGACGGCGCTCCGTCTCATCGATCGCCTGCTGCATCGAGTCAGTAATGGAATCTGCGTACATGTGAACCTCGCCGGAGACGTTACGCGCGGCACGACCGATGGTCTGAATAAGCGACTTGGTGGAGCGCAGGAAGCCCTCCTTATCCGCATCGAGAATGGACACGAGCGACACCTCCGGGAGATCCAGCCCCTCACGCAGCAAGTTGATGCCCACGAGCACGTCGTACTCCCCTAGGCGCAGCTTGCGGAGCAGTTCCACACGCTGCAGAGTATCCACATCGGAGTGCATGTAGCGCACCCGTACACCGTTCTCCTGCAGGTATTCAGTGAGGTCCTCTGCCATCTTCTTGGTCAAAGTTGTGACCAGCACGCGCTCCTTCTTCTCTGCACGTACCCGGATCTCGTGGATAAGATCATCGATCTGCCCCTTGGTGGGCTTGACCACAATCTTCGGATCAACGAGACCTGTCGGACGAATGACCTGTTCCACGAACTCGCCACCCGCGGCAGCAAGCTCATAATCCCCAGGCGTTGCAGACATATACACCGTCTGCCCCTTACGTTCCTCAAATTCTTCCCACGTCAGGGGGCGGTTATCCAGAGCGGAAGGAAGGCGGAAACCGAACTCCACGAGGTTACGTTTACGGGAGGCATCACCCTCGTACATGCCACCGATCTGTGGAACGGTGACGTGTGACTCATCGATAATGGTGAGGAAGTCTTCGGGGAAATAGTCGATGAGGGTCGGTGGCGGATCACCGGCCTCGCGACCGTCCATGTGGCGCGAGTAGTTTTCGATGCCGGAACAGAAGCCCATCTCCTCAATCATTTCCAGGTCGTACTCCGTACGCATGCGCAGACGCTGGGCTTCCAGCAGTTTGCCCCGGTTTTCGAAAGATGTGATTCGCTCCTCGAGCTCCTCGCGGATTTGCTCAATCGCCTTTTCTACACGCCCCTCGGAGGCAATGTAGTGCGTTGCAGGGAAGATGCGAAGGACATCTACGTTGCGGATGATTTCGCCCGTCAACGGGTGAATGTAGTAGAGCTGGTCAACCTCATCCCCGAAGAATTCCACGCGGACAGCCACCTCTTCGTAGGCGGGGATAATATCCACGGTATCGCCCTTCACCCGGAATGCTCCGCGCTTGAGGTCATAATCGTTGCGCTCATACTGAATATCTACGAGGAGGCGGAGAAAGCGATCCCGGTCAATTTCCTCGCCCACCTCAATTTTGAGCGAACGGTCTAAGTATGACTGCGGCGTGCCCAAGCCGTAGATGCACGAAACGGAACTGACAACGACGACATCACGCCGCGACAACAGCGCGGACGTCGCCGAGTGACGCAGACGCTCCACATCCTCATTGATGGAGGAATCCTTCTCGATATAGGTGTCCGTCTGCGCGATGTAGGCTTCCGGCTGATAGTAGTCGTAGTACGACACGAAGTACTCGACAGCGTTATTGGGCAGCAGCTGTCGCAGCTCGTTGGCAAGCTGGGCCGCCAGTGTTTTGTTCGGTGCCATCACAAGAGTCGGGCGTTGCACCTTTTCGATCAGCCACGCCGCAGTTGCCGACTTACCGGTACCCGTCGCACCCATGAGCACGATGTCCTTCTCGCCACGCTCAATGCGCTCGGACAGCTCCTTGATCGCCTTAGGCTGGTCACCAGCCGGTTCGTAATCAGAGATAACCTCAAAAGTCCCCTCACGCCGCTCAACCGCCTCAACGGGACGGAAGTCAGAGTGCGGTAAAACGGGGTGCTCCATAGGAAATGCCATATGTACAGTCTACGATGGCCGGGCAAATCCGAACCACCTGCAGTATTCCTCTTGGTACACAGACGAAACATGCAGGCTCCTCATACTATCCACCCTTGTCAATTGTCAATCGCGAACTACCAATCTCTCGGCTTGCCAGCACTGCACCATTTCCCTGTGGGCTAGGTCGCACCTATTCAATCTGCACCTACGATTTGCCTTTACGAGTCGCGCCTTGGCACGTCACTTTCGGCCAGGCGCACCAATGCGGGATTGTGTACCCCGCCTATGGTGTACAAAAGATACCATCATTCACCCCTTGTGCGTATACCTACTTCCTTTTGCGCGCTTGACACAAAAGCCAAGCGATGAAAAGCCGTGTCCTGCAGTAAACCAGATGCGGGAACAGCACCACGCGAATTTAGCACTCCTACTAATACGTTCTCCTACCCCTATATTTCCCACTAGCTGTCTTTAATCTCAGAAAATTGGTAATACCGTTAAAAGCCACGCATCTGAGTAGTTTCCCAGTATGTAAAATAGGCAATTGATGATCTTTATCTGTTAGTTCAAAAGGATCCCCAAGTGTGATCCAATACGCACGACGTTTTGGCTAGGGTGGCCAGCCTTGGCCAGAATCCACCGTCAGCGGTGGCAGTATTCCAGAAAGGAAGATTATGGCTAAAGACACACCAGATACTGACCTCGTTGAGGTCGCTGGAGTGGCTTCAAGAAAGTCTTTGTACAAGCCCCAAAACCTCGTAACTGGTCCGCCACGTGAGGATAAGGCCTTCCTTGGCCATCCAGGTGGTCTCCCCTGGATGTTGCAGGTTGAGATGTGGGAGAGGTTCTCGTGGTTCGGCATGCGCGCCATCCTCGTGTACTTCCTCACCGACACAATTGCTAATGGTGGTATGGGACTCTCCGACAACGCCGGCCAGGTCGTCATGGCCTCGTACGGCGCCGGTGTGCTCCTCATGACCATCCCCGGTGGCATTCTCGCCGACCGATTACTTGGCCCATGGCTATCAACATTGTCCGGCGGTGCCATCATTATGGGCGGTCACCTGGTTCTAGCCATTCCAACAGTTCCCACTTCATGGGTCGGTCTGGTGCTCATCGCCATCGGCACCGGTCTCATTAAGCCGAACCTGTCAACAGTTGTCGGTGGCCTCTACGAAGAGGGCGACCCCAGGCGTGACCAGGGCTTCCTTTTCTTCTACATGTCCATCAACATCGGTTCTCTCTTCGCACCGCTTATCACGGGCTTCCTCAAGGATCGCTACGGCTACCACATCGGCTTCATCGCTGCCGCAATTGGTATGGCCTTCGCTCTCGTCGCCTTCGTCTACGGGCGCAGCAAGCTCCGCGAGTTCGCGTTCAACATCCCCTACCCGATGCGTAAGGGAGAAGGGCGCAAGCTGAGCCTTGGCGCAGTCGGCGTTCTCATTGGTTTCCTCGCCCTGGTCGCTATCTGCACCGCTATCTTCGGTGAGCTAACCTCCGGTATCGCTTACTCCCTGTTCTTCTTCGCAGTGGGCACGAGCCTCTTCTACTTCCTCACGATGTTCAAGTCTCCCCAGGTGACCGGGCGCGAGCGTGGCCACCTTATGGCATTCATCCCGCTGTGGGTGGGCCAGGTGCTCTTCGTGATGATCTTCGAGCAGGCCGCAGGCAAGATGGCTACTTTTGCCAAGAACAACACCGATGGCGCTATTGGTTCGCTGTTCGCTCTCACCCCTGAGCAGTACCAGATGTTCAACCCCATTTTCGTCCTTATCTTCGCACCGATCCTCGGTTGGATCTTCGCCAAGACGCAGGGACACTTCCCCAACACGCCGCAGAAGTTCGCACTCTCCGTCTTCATCATTGGCCTGTCCGCCCTCCTCATGGGCTTCGGCTTCGGTCAGTGGCCAGGCGGCGAAAGTGGACTTTCCCCATGGTGGTTCCTCGTCGCTGTGTTTGCCGTGCAGACCATCGCTGAGGTGATGATGAACCCTATCGGCTTGTCCAGCGCAACGAAGCTGGCACCGGCAAAATTTGCCTCCCAGACGATGACGTTGTGGCTCCTGGCTGCAGCATGTGGTCAGGGTCTAGCAGCCGTCGTCATTGAGCGCACTTCCGCACTGGGCGATGTTGTCTTCTACTACGGTGTCGGTGCCGTCACGCTTGTTGTTGCCATCTCCCTGTTCCTCATCTCACCGTGGACCCAGCGTCTCATGGAGGATGTCGATCACATGGAAGCGCTGAACGAGGAGAAGGCAGCCCAGTAACGCAACGTAGTTTCCTCCAAATTTCATCCTGCTTCACTATTCAAAGCAGCATCCCCCAAGCCCCACCAGCTCCGGATGAACCTTGAGATTTGAACCCGCACACTCCCGCCCGGGAGGTGCGGGTTTCTCTTCGGCTACTGGCAAGGCACTTATCAGCCTCCGCTTCCGTTGACGTTTTTGCTCTCTCCCCACACGGAGACAAAACCACTTGCGAGTCAGAACCGTTTCATTAAAGTTAAATCCATGACTCGTCAGCATCGACCTCGTATTGCTTCCGTGCTCGCGACCGCAGCATTGACCGCCGGGCTTCTTGTACCCGTCGCGCCGTGGAGCATCCCCGTGGCCATGGCCGCACCGTGTACGCCGGACAACGGCTCATCTGCGGTAAATATCTCTTCTCGGCTTTTCAACGGCTCATCACTATCTAGTGGCTCCTCTCAGTCGAGCCGCCAGTATACCAAGGACGAGGACTATATTGGCAGCTCCAACCCGCCCTTCCTCAAGGGACAACCCGGTGGGATGCCTATCCTCAAGGGACACACCGAGGTCACGCAGCTGGTGACCGGCCCAGGTTCTCCGGACCGCACGGATCGGGTTTTCGATGTCACGGGTACAGATCTGGGCATTGCCTACGATGACCAAAAAGGCAATACGATGCTCGTTCTGGGCGACACGATGGCGTGCAACTTCGCTGCCAATAACTGGCGGTCCAATACCATTCTCCGTTCCCATGATTACGACTATCGCGATGGATTCTCCATCCATGAGGGACTTGGCACCAACGGGTACATGACCGGGGGCCACGCGATTGAGTTCATCCCCTCCCTGAAGGTCCCTGGTATCGAGCACACCACTATCCCCACGGCCGGCATTGCCATCGGGGATACCCAGTACATCGACTACATGTCCGTGCGCAACTGGAACGAGCCAGGCCATTGGGTGACAAACTACGCTGGCACCGTCCGCTCCAACGATGGTGTTCACTGGACTCTCGTGCCGGAATCCATCCGCACAAACACTGACGCGCCAGCAGCGCTGAACTTCCTTCCCGGCTTCCGCGCTGGCAACCAAAAGGCCCAGATGTCAGCTTTTGTGGAAAGCAACGGCTTTGTATACCGGTTCTCAACCCCCTCTGGCCGTAACGGATCGGCCATTCTGGGGCGCGCACCCATTGGCGAATTTCCCAATGAGGCCGCGTTTGAATATCGCGCTCCCGACGGCTGGACGCGCGATCTCGCCGCTGCGACACCCGTAATCGACGATCAGGTCAGTGAGCTTTCCGTGGCGTGGAACGATCACCTCCACAAGTTCATTGCCATGTACACCGACGGCCGCGGGCTCGTCATCCGCACCGCGGACACGTTGGAGGGCCCGTGGTCCGAAAAGACCATGGTGGTCGATGTGGACACGATGTACGACCTGTACGGTGGCTTTATGCTTCCCCACCAAAATGGCCGGGATCTGTACTACGTGCTCACCACCTGGTCGAACTACAACGTGATGCTCATGCGCACGAACCTGGATGCGCTCCTTGCCGGTCGCCCCGATGCAACCTGGGATGACGGTCTTACCTATCACGGGACGGCAACCTACAAGTAGTGGCCACAAGCTAACCGCGGGTCAGTTCGCTTATGACCTCCTTCACCTGGCTTTCCAGGTGCGGGAGGTCTTTGTTATTGTCCAGCACATAATCGGCTACGGCAGCGCGCTCCTCATCGCTTGCCTGCTTAGCAATGCGAGCACGGGCATCGTCTGGATCCAGCCCTCGATAGTTCACGAGCCGCTCAACTCGCAGCTCCGGATCGGCTACGACGACGATCACTGCATCACACTGTGTATGAAAACCTGTTTCCACCAACAGCGGCATATCCACGACAACGGGGTTGTGCTGAGGATCGGCCTGCTCGATAAGCCCCAGTGTGCGGTTCCGAATGGCCGGGTGGGTAATCGCGTTGAGCGCCGCGGTACCTTCCGACGTGGCGAAGGCAAGTTCAGCTAACAGTGCCCGATCGAGGGGAGCTTCCTCCCTGCCAGTGAGAATGTCATCCCCAAAGCGTGCAGCTAGTTGTTCGAGCACAGCTGGAGACTGCACCTCAGAATAAGCGATGCGGTCCGAATCGATGAGCACGAATCCGGCCTCCACAAGCATCCGCGCAACCGTTGACTTACCACTGCCCATTCCTCCGGTCAGACCCACAAGCATGGCTATTCCTTTCCTACGCGTCGAGGTAAACTCTTCTCCCCCATTTTAGAGCCACATCCCCCTCGTGGACTGCTTGGACAGATCACGCGGCAAGTCATTTTCACTACGTCGTCCATGCCGTTTTACCATTGCAATCTTGTCCGGATACCAGAAGGCTGGTTCAGGGCTGCTAAGGAACTTACGAGGGTGAAGACGAAAGTCAGAAGGGGTTCCTACTCAGCCACACGGCGAGGACTGCGGCAACGATGGCACCAACCATGAGGACGAGCATGACCCACTTGTAAACGGAAGGAAGCTCGTAGTTCGGGATGGTAATGGTGTCTCGGTACTCAGGCCAGAACGTGATGACCACGGTTTTACCGGCAAGATGCGCATTTTCGATGCACGCAAGCATGCGCAAAGCTGAGACGTCGACACGGTCAGCTTCATACACTTCGTATTTGATGCCGTCTTGAGTCGTCACTGTCCGCGCAACGTTGGTCAAGCTCCCAATGAGTGCGAGGATGTCCGCCTCTGGCACCTGCTTTGGCTTACTCACCCCACTGCGCTCCTCACGTCGGCAACCTGACGCTTGAAAATCTTACCGCAGAGGTAGGAAATCTTCTTCCGACCTTTTCACTTTTGCACGCAAAAAGACCCATCTACCTCGGTAGATGGGTCTTAAAGTTTTCTACGCTACACGGCTCAAACTAGGTTGCCTGGCCGTGCGGTGAAGCAAACTAGTTGCCAGCGAGCTTCTCACGCAGTGCAGCGAGCTGCTCGTCGGAAGCGAGGGAACCCTCGGCAGCCGGTGCCTCGGTGCTGGTGTAGTTGCTCGGAGCCTCTGCACCGCCCTTTTCGGAGCTTGCTGCCTCGGCAGCGGCGGCGCGGTTGCGCTCGATCTGAGCAGTGTGGAGCTCGAAGCGACGCTCGGACTCGGCGTAGCGAGCTTCCCATTCCTGGCGCTGCTCGTCGTAGCCCTCGAGCCACTCGTTGGTCTCGGCATCGAAGCCCTCGGGGAAGATGTAGTTGCCCTGCTCGTCGTAGGAGTCGGCCATGCCGTACTTCGAAGGGTCGAACTCTTCCGTGTAGTCCTCGTCAGCCTGCTTGAGGGAGAGGCTGATACGACGACGCTCGAGGTCGATGTCGATGACCTTGACCATGATCTCCTGGCCAACGGACACAACCTGGTCCGGAACCTCCACGTGGCGCTGAGCCAGCTCGGAGATGTGGACGAGGCCCTCGATGCCCTCCTCGACGCGAACAAACGCACCGAACGGGACGAGCTTGGTGACCTTGCCGGGGACGATCTGGCCCACAGCGTGGGTACGTGCGAAGACGCGCCACGGATCTTCCTGCGTTGCCTTGAGAGACAGCGAGACGCGCTCGCGGTCGAGATCGACATCGAGAACCTCGATGGTGACCTCGTCGCCCACGGAGACAACCTCGGACGGGTGATCGATGTGCTTCCAGGACAGCTCGGAAACGTGAACGAGGCCGTCCACACCGCCGAGGTCGACGAAGGCACCGAAGTTGACAATGCTGGAGACAACGCCCTTGCGCACCTGGCCCTTTTGCAGCTGGTGGAGGAACTCGGAGCGAACCTCGGACTGGGTCTGCTCAAGCCATGCGCGACGGGACAGAACGACGTTGTTGCGGTTCTTGTCCAGCTCAATGATCTTGGCCTCGATCTCCTGGCCGATGTACGGCTCGAGATCGCGAACACGGCGCATCTCAACGAGGGATGCGGGCAGGAAGCCACGGAGTCCGATGTCGAGGATGAGGCCACCCTTGACTACCTCGATGACGGTACCGGTGACCGGCTCGTCCTTCTCCTTGAGCTCCTCGATGGTGCCCCATGCGCGCTCGTACTGTGCACGCTTCTTGGACAGAAGGAGACGGCCTTCCTTGTCTTCCTTGGTGAGGACGAGGGCGTCAATCTGATCGCCAACCTCGACCACATCGTCGGGATCGACATCGTGCTTGATGGAAAGCTCACGGGAGGGGATGACACCCTCGGTCTTGTATCCGATGTCGAGAAGAACCTCGTCGTTGTCGACCTTGACCACGGTGCCCTCAACGATGTCACCATCGTTGAAGTACTTGATGGTCTCGTCAACTGCTGCGAGGAAGTCCTCAGCGGAGCCGATGTCATTGACGGCTACCTGAGGGGTGTTGTTAGTGGGCATATGTATTGTTTGCTCCGAATTAGATAGGAAATCGAAATTGGACAGTTACATCTCATCTCAAACGTGAACAGAACACGCGCAACGGACAACTGCCTTCGCAGGCCACCGCCTTGCAGGCTACAGCCGGAAGGAGTGTGTTGTTATTGCGACATTCCGCTCGAATTCAATCCCGCGCATCTTCCCTGGTTACCCTCCTATTTAGGCAACGACAAAAGCAGGCGCATCGAGACGCTTTACCTAGGGTAGTGCACATATCCCAAGCTTGCAAATAAGATACGAGAATGCGCCTTGAAGAATCTGATGCTCAGCACGCCTCCCGCTCGTGGTGGGACAGCGATGCCTCTCATTACCACGGGGAGCACCCGGGCTACTTCGACACATTCTACTGGTGTCCAGAGCACCTAACGGAAGAGGATGCGCGACTCCTCGGTGATGTAACTGACAAGGCCGTGCTGGAAGTGGGGTGCGGGTCCGCACCGTGCTCCGCTTGGCTGAGTAAACACGCCTCCCCGCGGTTGCTTGTCGCTTTCGACCTGTCCAGGGGGATGCTCTCCCGGGCTCCGCAGGATCTCGTCCTCGTTCAGGCAGATGCGACGGCAATGCCGTTTGCCGATGACTCCTTCGATGTTGTCTTTTCCTCCTTTGGTGCGATCCCCTTCGTCGCGCACCCAGAGACTGTTGTGCAGGAGGTAGCGCGAGTTCTCCGCCCCGGCGGCCGTTTTGTATTCTCTATCAACCACCCCATGCGGTGGATTTTCCCCGACGACCCCGGCCCAGCTGGTCTCGTCGCGCAAATCAGTTACTTCGACCGCTCCCCCTATGTCGAAACCGACAACGGAGAGGTGACGTACGTGGAGACGCACCGCACCATCGGCGATCGAGTGCGCGACCTCGTCTCTGCGGGATTTCGCATCGAGAACATTGTGGAGCCGGAGTGGCCTGAGGATCTCACGGAGAACTGGGGGCAGTGGTCTCCCCTCCGGGGGCGTATCTTCCCCGGCTCTATTATTTACTGCTCTACCCTCGCCTAAAAGGAACGGTTAGCTCCCCACATCTTTCTGGCTTTTCGACGAAAGGTTGCCGGTTCGCCCGCATGTGCCGGCGGACCGGCTTGTCTTAGTTTTGGATGACCCAGGTTCCATTCACATGTGCAAACTGCATCCGTTCGTGGAGATCCTGCTCGCCGCTTCTCCCCGTGGCGGTGAGATCCAGCCGATCGGCTTCGATGGGGAGAAACCGCTTGTCCACCGTTATGCCCCCTTCATCAAAGCTCACCCGCTTGGCGCGCGGGAACATCGCACGCAGAATGACATCGTGGCCAGGTGCATCGGAAATGTACTCGATCATGTGCCTTTGCGCCGTCTGTCCTGAACGCGAAGGGGAAACCAGCGCGAAGATGACGACAGCAAGGACGACAATGGAGGTGAGGGAGATAACGACGATGATCATGCCTAGTGCGCCGCCTCGTCCCAGTTTTCGCCGTGTCCGGAGGACACCTCCAGTGGCACGCGGAGGGAAATGGCACCATCCATTTCCTCGGAGACGATGCGTGATACCTCGTCGAGCTCGCCGGGGGCAATCTCCAGGACGAGTTCGTCATGTACCTGGAGAAGTACCCTCGACTTAAGGCCTGCAAGCTTCCGGTGAACACGAACCATGGCGACCTTGATGATATCTGCCGCGGTTCCCTGGATCGGCGCATTGAGGGCCGCTCGCTCCGCATTTTCTCTAGCTACGCGGTTGGTCGAGGTAAGCTCGGGCAGGTAGCGACGGCGACCGAAGAGCGTCGAGGTGTAACCATCCTTGCGCGCCTCGTCGACAACGGAGCGAAGGTAGTTCTTCACACCACCGAAGCGCTCGAAATAGCTGTCCATGATGGACTTGGCCTCACCCTGCGGGATATCCAACTGCGCAGCAAGGCCATAGGAACTCAGGCCGTACGCCAAGCCGTAGCTCATCGCCTTCACCCGGCGGCGCAGCTCAGGAGTCACTTCGTCAATGCCCACCTCGAACACCTTGGAGCCGACGTAGTTGTGCAGGTCCTCGCCATCCTTGTAGGCCTGAATCAAACCGGCATCCTCAGACACGTGCGCCATGACGCGCATCTCGATCTGAGAGTAATCAGCGGTCAGAAGCGTCTCGAAACCATCTCCGACAACGAACGCGGAGCGGATCTTCTTTCCGGCATCGGTGCGTACCGGAATGTTCTGCAGGTTGGGATCCGTGGAGGAAAGCCGACCGGTGGAAGCGACCGTCTGCTTGAACGTTGTGTGGATACGGCCATCGCCTCCCACACTACGGATCAGTCCCTCGAGAGTCGTCTTCATCTTCGAGTACTCGCGGTGCGCCAGCAGGTGCTGCAGGAACGGGTGGTCCGTTTTCTTGGCCAGCGCCTCAATTTCCTTCGCTGCGGTGGAATAGCCCGTCTTCGTCTTCTTCGTCTTGGGCAAATCGAACGTGTCAAAGAGAACGACCTGCAGCTGCTTCGGGCTGGACAGGTTAAGTTTCGGGTCACCAGCTAGATCCCGGGCTGCCTCTTCCTCCTGCGCGACGAGATCGACAAACCCATCGAGTTGTTCCTTCAGTGTGCGGATATCCACGGCAATGCCGGTGTCTTCCATCTCTGCGAGAATGGTGACCAGAGGAAGCTCGAGGTCGGTGTACAGCTCGAGGGATTCGATGTCAGAAAGCTCGTCCGTCAGCCGGGGAATGAGCTCGAGGATGGCCGAGGCCTCGATGAGGAGCGGTTCCGAGGGGGAATCGTCGAGAAGCGTCATCTGACCGTCTGCCTGAGGCAACTGCTTTTGCAGGTGACGCTGGTAGACGTCGGCGATTTCGTACGTCCGCTGTCCCGGACGAAGCAGGTAGCCGGCAATGGCTGTGTCGTGAGCGACACCTGCGAGCGTATAGCCACGGGACATGAGCTTGTGGTACGACCGCTTGGCAAAGTGCAAGAACTTCGGCGCGTCCGAGCTCATCCACGCGGAGAAGGCCTTCTTATCCTCCCCCTCAAGTGCCGAGAAATCAACGTTTTGCGAGGTGTAATCGGTGGCCACCAAAACGGCAAACGTACAGTCTCCTGCGCCTGGCTTCGGATCACCATCGATGGCGAGTGCGATGCCTGCGTCCGCGTTCTTTTCCAGCCATGCAGGAAGCGCTTCCTTAGCCTCTGTGACATCCTGGGCGTTAACGGTAGCTTCTGGCTCGGGACTGTCCTCACCGAGCGCCTGCAGAACACGTTCCCGCAGGTTGACACCGAATTGGAGTTCGTCAAAGCGGTTGGCAATCTCGGTGACATCCGCGTCCTGTCGCTCCAGCTGGAGTGGTGCTACCTCGAGTGGCAGGTCTTTCACCATCTCGGTGAGCTTGCGGTTCATCACAACTTGATCGACGCGCTCGCGCAGCGCGTTACCCACTTTGCCCTTGATCTCGTCGACATGCTCGAGAAGATTGTCCAGGGTCTCGTACTTCTTGATCCACTTGGTGGCAGTCTTCTCACCAACACCCGGAATCTTGGGCAGATTATCGCTGGGGTCGCCACGAAGAGCAGCAAAGTCCGGGTACTGTGTGGGAGTCAGGTCGTATTTTTTTTCCACCGTAGCAGGAGTCATGCGATTCAGTGTGGACACGCCACGGGTGGGATACAAAACGGTGACAGAGTCGTTCACAAGCTGGAAAGAGTCGCGGTCACCGGTGACGATGAGGGTCTTCATCCCCTGCTTGGTAGCCGCCGTGGCAAGTGTGGCGATGACATCATCGGCCTCATAGCCGGGTTTTTCCACGGTGGTCACACCCATCGCATGGAGAATCTCCTTCAGGATCTCCACCTGCCCCTTAAACTCTTCCGGGGTGGGTGCGCGCTGTGCCTTGTATTCGGGGAACAGCTCATTCCGGAACGTCTCCCGTGCGACGTCGAAGGCAACAGCAAGATGCGTTGGTTCCTCACTTGTCACAATGTTGACAAACATAGACAGGAATCCGTAAACGGCATTCGTATGCTGGCCGCCGGTGGTGGAGAAGTTCTCTGCCGGCAGCGCATAGAACGCACGGAATGCCATGGAGTGGCCGTCGATGAGTAGGAGTGTTTTATCAGTTCCGTCAGTCACGCTACCCACTCTAGCGCGACGGGGGCTACAAGAATGGCAGCTGGATTGAAGGCAGCTGCGGTAGTTGCGGAACACCCTGTGTCCACACCGCGTACGCACCGGCAAGCCCCAACAGAGCAAGCACGGCGACGAATACGGCCTTCCCCGCCGCAAACGCCTGCACGCCACGTGCGGAGTTGTAGAGGATCTCCTGCTGCTCTGGTGTCGCTCCTGATTTTTCCAGGAGCTTTTTCACTGTGTTCTTATTCATGAGCGCATCCGTAGGCCAAAACCGCGGGTCAAAGAAGACCGCCATCTCATCCCCGTAGCTAATCTTTTCTCCCCAGTAGAACAAATCCGGATGATCGCTGGAGGTGGTGCTCGAGACGGCTTCGCTGGGAAACTCTGCTCCCCCATTCGTCTCTCCACCTGTTGGTGCTGGTTCAGCCGCTGATGCCGGAACTACCCCTCCCAGAAGAATGCTTACTGCAGCAATAGTTGCAACCACCGTTTTCCTCATAGCCGTAGTCCTCCTTGTCACCAATTCACGCGATTACTAGCGATTTCCTTTAGCCGTGGTTTGTGGTTTAGTATATTTCCTCGAGGCCGACATGGCGGAATTGGCAGACGCACTGCACTCAAAATGCAGCGCCCTTGCGGGCGTCCGGGTTCGACTCCCGGTGTCGGCACATCGATTGGAAAACCACCTGGTTGAATGCTCAACCAGGTGGTTTTTCGTTTTAGTGGTAGGCACGGATAACACCCGCGGCTACTCAGTCCAACGGAACGCCCCTCTTCTCTTTTGTAAAGAGATAGGTCACCGCGCCAACGAAAAGGCACGCGCCGTAGAAGGTGAAGGCCGGCTTAATCACACTCAGGGTCATGTCACCGGCCACTGCATGACTGCCGATGAGCCAGCCGACAAGGGCCGGGCCAAAGATCTTCGGGGTGGCACCGAGACCGTATCCTAAGCCAAGTCCGGTAGAGCGGATCGGCGTGGGGAATTGCTCGGCACCGTGCGAGTTGAGAATACCGAAGGCGCCATCACCAAACATGAGGATGATACTCACGGCGACGAAGAACTGCAGGCCGTTCCCCGGGTCGTCGGAAAGCGAAGCGAGGACACAACCACCGGTAGCGACGAGCCCCCAGATAAAAAGGACGAGCTTTCGGCCGATGATATCGGCAAGGAAAGCAGCACCGAGCCGACCAAGATTACCGAGGAACGAGGCGAGCATAAACATGGTGGCGATGGTGCCCACCGAGTAGCCGAAGCCATCTTTCAATAGCGTCTGCCCCCACGATTGCACCGTCGTTGCACCGAGGATGAACGAGAATGTTCCCATAACGACAAGGAGGAGGGAAACCCAGTGCCGGGTGAAGAGCAACGTGTAGGTGCCGGCCTTCGTCTCCGCCCGCGTGCCCGAATGCATAGGAGTATCAGTCTCCGTAGAAGCATCGGCCTGCGAAGCACCACCATCAATCGCGACAGATTCTGACACGGGCGACAGCCATCCAACCTGTGCGATGTCCATGTCCATTGCCCAGGCAAGAGCCTGCCTTGCCTTGCGTGTCTCGCCCCGCATATGCAGGAAAGGGGGAGATTCCGGCACCGTGGCGAGCCAGAGCAGCAGCAGGATTGGCAGGCACCCCATGACGATGAGAATGCGCCAGTTCTCCCCCGCCTCCTTCTGCGCCAACGACCCCAGAAAGAGGCCTGCGGGGATGAAGTTGCTCCCCAGTCCGGCGAGAAGCCCACGTTTGGAGGTGGGGACACATTCCTGAATGCATGGGATGGACGAGATGTTGAGACCGCCAACACCGATACCCACGCCGATACGGAGAAGACCGAGAATGAACCAACCCCGATCCGGGACGAGCAGCGTGAGTTCTGTGCAGGTGACGAAGAGGATGACACACCACATGTAGGAACGCTTGCGTGCGAGAGAATCGGCAAGCCGGCCCCAGACAACCGCACCGAGCACGTTGCCCAACCCCGAGCATGCCAGAATGAACCCGGCTTCCATACCGGTCAGCGCCCATAGTTCGGTGAGAAGTGCGACGACGAAGCCGATGAGGAACATGTCGAAGTATTCAGCCAGGTTACCGATGACAACAAGCCCGATAAGCGACTTCTGGTTCCTGGTTAGTGACGTGAGTCAAGCTGCTCATTTGCAGACGGCCCAAAGTGGACGTTAGTCAATGCCAGTGCCTTTACTTCTTTCGACGAATGGGGATGACCGCAGGCCGGCCAGAGACCTCTGGTACGGCAACGGTGGCGCCATAGACCTGCGAAATCGTTTCCTCTGTCAGGATGTCCTCGGCAGAGGCGACGTCAAGTAGTTCGCCATGTGCAATGAGTGCCAACTGATCACCGTACTGCCCAGCAAGAGGGAGGTCATGGACCGTTGCGATGACGGTGAGACCACGAGCTGTCCGTATGTCCTCGACAAGCTCCAGAACATGCTGGGCATGCCCAATGTCCAGAGCACTCGTCGGTTCATCCAGGAGAAGGATCTCCGGCTCCTGCGCCAGCGCTCGCGCAAGCGCAACGGTCTGTTGCTGGCCTCCGCTGAGATTTCCCACGTCCTTCGAACCGAGGGTGTCAATCCCCAGGCGCTCCACTGTTCGTCCCACCACGTCTTCGTCGTAGGCACGTGATGTGGAGTGCGGGTAGCGTCCCAGTGCGACGTACTCACGCACGGTCATTCCCGCCGGCACTGCAGGCCGTTGCGACAAGAGCGCGACTTTTCGCGCAAAGGCCTTCGTGCTTCCTTTGCGGGGAGTTAGTCCCGCAACGCGAGCCTCGCCCTCAAATGGAATAAGTCCGCACAGCACGCGGATCAGCGTAGTCTTACCGGAACCATTCGGCCCAATCACGGTTAACCATTGCCCAGCTGGAATGTCGAGCGAGACGTGCGACAGGCTGGGGGCAGTCGCTCCCCGATAGCGCACGGATAGGTCTCGGACCTCAATGGCCGGGGTCATCGCGCCACACCTCCTCGTGCCGCTTTTACGAGGAGGAAGAGGAAGAAGGGGGCACCAATGAAGGCAGTCACCACGCCGACGGGAAGCTCCTGGGGTGCGAGCACGCTCCTGGCGATCGTGTCGGCAGCAAGAAGAAAGCCAGCTCCCACAACGAGAGTCAGGGGAAGCAGGAAACTATGTCCAGGGCCGACGATGAGTCGCAGCATGTGCGGCACGACGATGCCAACAAAACCAATGAGACCGGAGATACTCACAACGGCTGACGTGGCGAGGGTGGCTACGGCGATGAGGGCCACGCGTGCCACGTTCACATTGATGCCCAAAGACTGGGCCTCGAATTCACCAAGGGTGAACACATCGAGGGCTTTCCCCGCCAGGAGGATGGCGAGCCAACATGGGATGACAACACAGGCAACGATGCCAATATCCTTCCACCCCGCGCGCCCGAGGTTGCCAAGCAACCACACATAGATGCCTTCCAGCTTCTTCAAATCCCGAATCTGGAGATAGCTTTGCAGAGCTCCGGTGAAAGCTGACACCGCGACACCAGCAAGGATAATGACCGTGGGATGCGTTCCAGCACCCGTAGCGACGAGGTAGGCAATACCCACCGCTGCTATGCCACCGATGAAGGCTGCAGGGATTACGCAGGCACTGGACACCCCAGCCATCATCGCCGCGGTGACACCGAGGCTCGCACCCGAGGACACACCAAGGAAGTAGGGATCGGCAAGCGGGTTATGGAAAAGCGTTTGGAACACGGCGCCGGAAACGGCGAGTGTCGCCCCAACGATAAGCGCGTTCACCACCCTGGGTAAGCGGATCTGCGTAACAACAGCCAGATCCCGTTCGCTCAATGTGGAGCTGCCGATCACGTGACCGACAAGGTCACCAAAACCGATTCCCAGAGCGCCGGAGGATGTCGCTGCCACGGCTGCAATCAACAGCAGCACGAGGGTCACGAGGATGACGAGTACTTTGCGGGTTCGCACAATTGTTGAGGTTACCTCTTCTTTAGGATTACCTTGCTCAGGAATTTCTGTTCAGGGGAGTCGCGCTCTCGCTGGACATTCCATGACGAGACAGGAGGACCGGACGAATTCGTGGCCCTTGCGAGAATCGGCGATAAGGCAAACGCACAGTGACCGGATGCGACAAACAGCAATAGTGAGAACCGATGCGCGCATGCGGTCGTATCCTTTCGGTGCGACCATCAAGCCACTGCGCGATGAGCGTGTTAATTTGTTAGAGGTTTTCTGCGATCTGCTGGACAAACTCCGGCAGACGTGGTCCCCAGCGGGAAGAGAGATCCTCATCGAGGGGGATGATCCGGCCTTCCTTGACCGCAGTAATTGCCTGCCAGCCAGGACGAGCAGCAACCTCCTCGGGTGTGAGCTGCTCCGAGGTGTGGTCCACGAGGAAAATGTAATCCGGATCAGAAGCAATGATGGATTCCTCCGTCAACTGCGGGTAACCGCTTGCATCATCGGGGGCGATTGAGGACAGACCGAATTGTCCATAGACATCGCCAAGGAAGGTGTTGTTGCTCACCGTGTAGTAATCAACCGTTACCTCATGGAAATAGGTCCTTCCTTCGCCCTTCTTCCCTACCTTTTCCACTGTGTCAGTGATCTGCTTTTCCATTTCGGTGGCTACGTCCGTAGCTTCCTCGCTGTGGCCTGTCGCTTCACCGAGACGCTCGACCTGTTCGTAAGCCCCTTCCACAGTGGTTGGTGGCAACATCACAAGAACGGGAACGCCGACCGCAGAAAGTCCTGAGACGAGCTCAGCAGCGTCGAAAGATACGACGACGAGATCGGGGTCGTATGTCAACAGCGATTCAGCGTTTGTGCTGCGCCCGCTGAGACCCTCCTCGTTCGGAGCCTCCTCCGGATACGTCGAGTACTTATCTGCAGCAACGACTGCGTCACCCGCGCCGATGGCGTACAACGTCTCTGTTGCACTCGCGCTGAGCGACACGATGCGTTCCGGCTTCGCTTCCATGGTGAGATCTTCGCCATTATCGCTGGGAACACTGACCGGGAATGCTCCCCCGCTCCCACTCGACGGTGCGGAGGTCTCCTCATTAGCTGGGGTGGAGCACCCTGCGATAACGAGCGCGAGAACACTCAGAATTGCGCACACGACGCTGACGAGTGCTGCCTGCGATCGCGACACCGGCGAAGTCAAACGGCCGACGTTATTTTCCACAGATAATTTCCTTTCACGAGCTCACGCATTCTTTGAAAAACAGTGTAGGCGGGCAAACGTATTAACGAAAAGCATTGCGACCGCCATTTCTTGCAATCAACTGTATATTCATCGACGATTTCACCATACATAACGTCGCATTACGCCAGCTTGCAGGCTATTTTTACAGTGACTTGGCATATGTATAATTTTTTGATACAGTTATGCGCATGAAAAGTTGGGTAAAAGGTGGTGCCGTCGCGTGCATCTTCGCGATGGCGACGACGCTCACCGGATGCGTGGTCAATGATGAAGGAGGTCACCCCGAGGGCTGGACACCCGTTGAGGTGGAGATCGTTCCCGAAATCGCCGCTATGGTTCCGGAAGACATCGCCGCCGATGGCGTGCTGTCCTACGGTACCAACCCGCCGTTTCCTCCCATGGAGTTCAAGAACTCAGCCGGTGAGATCATCGGTTCCGATATCGACCTAGCTGCGGCAGTTGCTAAAGTCATGGGACTCGAGGCCAAACCTGTGGAGCAGGAGTTTCCGTTGATTCTTCCCGCTATCAGCGCTGGCACCGTGGAATTCGGCGCGAGCGGATTTACGGATTCAGAAGAGCGACGAAAGAACTACGATTTCGTCGACTACCTCGTGGCCGGCATCCAGTGGTCCCAGCAGCCCGGTGGCAACGTCGATCCGGACAACGCCTGTGGACTCACCGTTGCCGTACAGCGTGGCACCGTTTCTGACACCGACGATGTCCAGCGCCGCTCGGAGGAATGCGTTGCCCAAGGCAAGCCCGAGATCCACAAGTTGGCCTACGAATCGTCCGATACCGCGGCTAACGCCTTGGTTCTTGGTCGTGTCGACGCTTTCTCTGCCGACGCGCCGGTCAATGCATACGCCGTTGCCCGCGCCGATGGGAGGATGGAGCTTATCGGTGACATCTACGATGCCGCCTACTACGGCTGGGCTGTCAAGAAGGGTTCTGCTCTCGCTCCGGCTATGGCGAAGGCCCTCCAGTACCTCATCGATAACGGCTACTACGAAGAGATCATGAGCCAGTGGAACCTGGATGACACATTCATCGACGAAGTCATGATTAATGGCGAACCACTGGATCAAGCTCCAGAAATGACAAAGAACACGAAGTAAAGCTAGGGAAAAGCAATGAACGAACCAAAACCAATCGAAGCCAAACCGTTGCGGCACCCCTGGCGGTGGGTGTTCGCCGCTGTCCTCCTCATCCTGTTTGTCCTGTTCGTCTTCAGCGCAGCGCGCAATGAAGCCTACGGGTGGGATACCTACTTCCAGTACCTACTGGATAAGCGGATCGCTGTCGCATCCCTGCACACCATCGCGCTGACAGTTATCGCCATGGTGATCGGCGTGGTACTTGGCGCCATTCTCGCTGTGCTGCGCATGTCCCCCAACCCCGTTCTCAGTGGCTTAGCGTGGATTTACCTGTGGATCTTCCGCGGTACCCCAATTTACGTGCAGTTGGTGTTCTGGGGTCTCCTGGGCTCCATTTACCAGACCATTAACCTCGGCTTTGCAGAATTTGATCTGCAGGGCCTCCTGACCAACATGTTCCTCCTCGCCTGCCTCGGCTTGGGGCTCAATGAGGCCGCCTACATGGCTGAAGTCGTTCGTGCCGGTCTCCAGGCTGTACCCGAGGGTCAGTACGAAGCTTCGAAGGCACTGGGCATGAGTTGGTGGCAGACGATGAAGCGCACCGTGCTGCCGCAGGCAATGCGGATTATTATTCCCCCGACGGGCAACGAGCTGATCTCCATGCTGAAGACCACCTCCCTCGTTGTCGCCGTTCCGTACACCCATGAGCTGTATGGCAAGGCAACGGACATTTCGTACTCGCTCTTCGAGCCGGTACCGCTGCTCCTCGTCGCTGCAACGTGGTACATCGCTATTACCTCCTTGCTCATGATCGGGCAGAGCTACTTGGAGAAGTACTACGAGCGCGGAGCAACACGTGAGCTCAGCTCCCGGCAGCTCGCCGCCCTCGCTGATGCTGAAGGCAAACTCCCCGGCAACGTGACTATCAAGGACTAGAAGGAAAATCCACCATGACTTTAATGATTGACGCTCAGCAGGTAGTCAAGGACTTTGGTAACCTTCACGTGCTCAAAGGCATTGACTTGCAGGTACCCACAGGAACGGTGACCACGCTTATTGGACCGTCCGGTTCCGGTAAGTCCACCTTCCTCCGTTGCTGCAACCACTTGGAGAAGGTCACCGCCGGCCGTCTATATATCGATGGCCAGATCATCGGCTACAAGGAAAAGAACGGCGCTCTGTACGAGATCACCGCGAAGGAGGCCGCAGCCCAGCGTACCGATATTGGCATGGTGTTCCAGAACTTTAACCTGTTCCCCCACCGTACCGCGTTGCAGAACATCATGGAGGCACCCATGGTGGTCAAGGGTGTGCCCGAGGAAACTGCCAAGCAGCAGGCGATGGAGCTCCTCGATCTCGTCGGCTTGGCGCACAAGGCCACGGCCTACCCCGCTCAACTCTCCGGTGGCCAGCAACAGCGTGTGGCCATCGCTCGCGCTGTGGCGATGAAGCCGAAGCTTATGCTTTTCGACGAGCCGACCTCCGCCCTCGACCCCGAACTAGTGGGTGAGGTACTCAATGTGATGAAGAAGCTCGCCGCTGACGGCATGACCATGCTCGTGGTGACCCACGAGATGGGGTTTGCCCGCGAAGTCGCCGACCAGGTCGTCTTCATGGCAGACGGCGTCGTTGTGGAAAAGGGCTCTCCCGCCCAGGTGATTGATCACCCGCAACACGAGCGCACTCAGCAGTTCCTTTCCACATTGCTGAAGTAGCCTTCGCTAACATCCACTCCCCCTGAGCAGATTCTCTGCCCACGGGGGATTTTTTGTACCCTAAGATGTGTCATTATCTGATCAGCAAGGGACGGCGTTAAAGAGTCTGTGCTCACACGCTGATGCCCGGCTCCGCTGGCACACCAGCAGGCCGGTACAGATTCGAGGTGTGCAGCTACTTTTCGGCGCGCTTGCGCTCCAGCGCGGCAATGACGTTGTCGGGGAGCATGCCGGTGACATCCCCGCCCAACAGTGCAACCTCCTTGGCGATCGAGGAGGAAATGTAGCCGTAGGCAGGCGTGGTCAATAGGAAGAATGTTTCTACACCGGTCAGCTTGCTGTTGGCTTGTGCCATCGGCTTTTCGTACTCGTAGTCGAGCCCAGAGCGTAGCCCCTTGACCATGGCAGTGATGTCGTGCTTCGTGGTGTAATCCACAAGCAGGCCCTCCCAGTGATCCACTGAGACGTTGGGGAGCTCATGCACGCATTCACGGATGAGAGCCATGCGCTCATCCGGCGTGAACATCGCCTTCTTCGACTTATTCACCGTCACCAAGACAACGACGTGCTCAAACTGGGCAGCCGCGCGCTTAATAATGTCCAAGTGTCCAAGGGTTACTGGATCGAAAGAGCCCGGGCAGCAAACGGTCGTCATAAAGGATCTATCCCCCCGTCTTGTGGTACACGGCCATATCAAAGCGGGTCGTGCCGTACGTCCGCTTCTTCAGCTTCTGCGTAGTCGGATGAAAACCATCCGGCCAGTTCGGCTCCGGCGAATCGGTAGACCGCTCAAAAACTACCACGGCCTCATCGCGCAGCAACGGGCGCAGAGCCTCGACAATCTCATTGACAGTCTCCGGATCCAGGTCGTAGGGCGGATCTGCCAACACCATGTCGAAGTGATCGCGGGGAGCCGATGCAACATAGGTGGAGGCCTTCGTCTCTTCAACGAAGACACCGCCAAGACCGACAGCCTTGGCGTTCTCCCGGCAAATGGCTGCAGCCTTGGGATTTGATTCCACGAGAACAGCCATCTCCGCGCCACGCGATGCAGCCTCAAGTCCTAGGGCACCCGATCCAGCAAACAAGTCAAGCACCCGGCGGTGTGCAAAGCCGAAGCGCACATCAAGAGAGGAGAAGAGGCCTTCCTTAGCGCGATCACTAGTCGGGCGCGTCCCCTCCTCCGGGACCTTGAGCTTCCTGCCACGCGAATGTCCGGCGATAATCCGTGCCATCTATGCGTCTGCCTTCTCACTCAGCGTAAGAAGCACATCGCCACCAGCAACATCCGAGAAATCATCTACACGGATAGACGAGATGACACCGGGCCCCGGCGCGACGATCGGCGCCTCCAACTTGACTGCTTCCACGGAGGCGAGAGTTTCCCCAACCTCCACGGTTTGTCCTTCGGTGACCTTGAAGTGCACGATACCGGCAAATGGTGCGCAAATTTCCATGGCGCTTAGTCTAATCGGTCACCCGCGCTGGCGCGGAACCCCTAGGACTTTTCCAAATATTCGGCAACATTCGACCCGATGTCTGCGACGAGCTCCTCCGCGAGAATGCGGTCAGCGTGAACCAGCTCATCGGCGTGCTTGTTTGCCTGTTCAATAAGTTCGCCGTCGCGGACGAAGCTGAGCAGGCGCACCTGCTTGTGGCTACCAGATTGGGAGGTGCCGATGATATCGCCTTCTTGGCGTGTCTCCAGATCCAGGGTTGCCAACGTGTAGCCGTCATTGGTGTCTGCGATAGCGCTAAGCCGGGCGTACTGATCTGAGTCGGGAGCGGCCAGAGTGTGGAACAGGCACCACGATTCGAATCCACCACGCCCGATTCGTCCTCGAAGCTGGTGGAGCTGGCTGACACCGAAGTTCTCCGATTCGCGCACCATCATGATGGTGGCGTTGGGAACGTCGATGCCTACCTCGATAACGGTGGTGGAAACGAGGATATCAATGCGCCCCTGGCCAAAGGCCGTCATGATTTCCTCCTTGTCATCCGGGTGCAGCTTTCCGTGTAGGAGGGCGACGGCAAGGTCGGGGTAAATCTGGCTTTCCAGTATCTCGTAGACGTCTTCCACGCCACCTTCACCGTCGATGCGGGGGCAGACAACGAAGGCTTGGTGCCCCTGCTCTACCTCTTCGCGAATGCGCTCCCATGCACGGTGCATCCACACCTCGTTTCCTTCGAAGACGACGGCGGACCGGATAGGCTTTCGTCCCCCGGGCAGCTCCGTCAGGAGCGAGACTTCCAGATCCCCGAAAGCGGTGATGGCGATGGTGCGGGGAATGGGGGTGGCCGTCATCGCCAGCAGGTGTGGGGTGATTCCGTTTGTCCCCTTGTTGCGCAGTGAGTCACGCTGTTCGACACCAAAACGGTGCTGCTCATCGACGATCACCATGCCGAGATCGAAGAACTCCACGCTGTCCTGAATGAGGGCATGCGTGCCGACGACGATATCGGCCTCGCCAGAGATGGTCTTCAGTAAGGCGTCTTTCTTTTGGGCCACGGTCATTGACCCGGTAAGACACACCACTCGCGCGGGGACGGCACCCAGTAGTTGTGTCAGTGAGCGAGCGTGCTGCTGCGCGAGAACCTCCGTCGGGGCAAGGAAAGCGGTTTGGTGTCCAGCATCGATGACTTGCAGCATGCTGATGAGAGCGACGACAGTCTTGCCGGAGCCCACCTCGCCTTGGAGGAGACGGGACATCGGGGTCGGTTTTGCTAGGTCTGCCGAGATTTCCTCGACTATGTCCGCCTGCCCGGAAGTGAGCGTGTAGGCAAGGCTCTCGATGAACTGTTGCCGCCGGGAGTCGCCATCGTCGAGGAGCGCGCAGGGATGCGCGCGACGGTGGGACTGGTCGTCGCGAAGCAAAGCCATGACGAGCGAGAGCCCGAGGGCCTCGTTGTAGCGAGCGCGGTGCTCGCAGGCGTAGGGAGACACCGTGGTTGGCACGTGCATCCCCCGCAGCATAGTGTCAAAGTCCACCATCCCCTCCGGTGGCGTGCCGAGTGGCTCTGGGATATGTGGAGTCTGGCGGAGGACCTCGGATGTAGCGGCCCACATGCGCATCGACGGGAAGCTCGATGTGCCTCGGTAGATGGGGGTCCATGGCGAGGAGGTGAGCCGAAGCAGAATGCCCTCAGCATCCGGGTACTTCCCCAGTTCCTTTATCTGACCTGTCCCCTTGTGCTTGGAATTCAACACAAGGAAGCCCGGGTGCGAAAGCTGTGGCCTGCCTTGGTATGACTTCACCTTGCCGGTCACTAGGACACGAGACCCCTCTAGTAGGACGTGGGACAGGTAGGCGGAGTTGAAGAACACACAGGTCACCTCGACGCCACCATCGTCGACGGAGACGTGGTAAATCTTCATCCCCTTGCGCGTCGTCGTTTGCCAAGTGCGCGTGATCGTCCCGATGGCTGTGACAATGTCTCCATCGCTGGCATCAACAAGTGCCGTTCCGTGGGCGGAATCAATGTACCGGCGCGGGTAGTTGAGCAGCAGCTCCGTTACGCTCGTTATACCAAAATTCTTCTTCAGCGCGCGGCATTCCGAGGCCGGCAGCAGATCTGTTAGTGGTCGCGAGTCCTTCCAACCCAGCATGAGTTATTCCACCCCGATTTCAAAAAACGTCTCACTTTCGTGTGTGACCAGGTCTGCAGTTACCCCGGACACGCACGCAGTGACCTTTTCCATGTCCAACGTGTCAATGGGCCCGATGATAGTCACCACCTCTGCCTGAGAAGTGGCGCATTCCCCAATCGCCTGGCAGATGGCTTCTTCGGCGCTTGTGGCACATACCTCTCCGTGGCCGATAGAGCGCACGCGCCACGGGGACGTGCTTCCCGCCACGCGTGTGATTTCAGCCGAGGTGACCTGCATGGCTGCCCGCTGCATCGTCTCTACCGCCTGACTGTGAGGAGCCTGCGGGTCAAACATGCTCACCGCCGCCACAGCTTCCACGAGGTTATTCGTATCGATAACCTCTGCAGTGAGCGGGACTTCTGCGGGGATGGGAAGGCCGCAGGAGACGTACACCATCGCGGTACCACGGTTATGGGACAACGTCGATGCCTCCGGAAAGAATTCGTGGGCAACCTCCGGGACAACGATGTCCACGTGGGATTCCCGCGGATCCTCCGGCAGTGCCTCGATCCGCAGATGCGTGACAGTTCCGCGAGAGAATGCCTCGGTGATAAGCTCCCCTGCCCGGCGCGTATGCACGTGGATGGTGCCACTACTTGGCGCGTCCCTGGCCACCATGAAGCTGTCCCCGTCGAAGGCGGTGATGTCCTCGTCAAAGGTGTCGGATTGGAAGTAGAACATAACTTCCAGATAGCTTCCGTGTACCTCGATATCCGGAGCGATGTGTTCCCCGATACCACCGGATAGAGCATCACCGAGGGCTCCGAGAATGACACACAGACCCCGACCACCGGCATCGACAACCCCGGCGCGCCGTAGCTCTGCCAGTTGCGACGGGGTTTCCGCAAGAGCCCGGTTGGCAGCGATAATAACGCGGTCGATGGTGGCATCGGGGGCGCTGGCGGCTTCTGCAGCTACCCGCAGGACGGTGAGTACTGTACCCTCCTGCGGGTCGGCGATAGCTTCGGTGACGAGGCGAACCGCGGTATTGAGGCTTGTCGCTACATCCGCCAAATCAGCACTCGGCCCCGTCACTCCTGCCAAACCGCAGAACACCTGGGACAAAACGACACCGGAGTTTCCCCGTGCGCCACGCACGGCACCGGTTGCCAGAGCTTGGGCAATGTCCTGGAAGCTCGCGGACTCGGGAAGCTGCTCGGCTTCTGCCAGAGCAGCTTGCATGGTGTGAGCCATGTTGGAACCGGTATCCGAGTCAGGGACGGGGAATACGTTGAGGGCGTTGATCTCCTCGCGGGCATCTTGCAGCGCGCTTGTTGCAAGTCGTGCCCACCGCACGAGCACGTCACCGGTTATCTCCATGTGGCTTATTCTAGGGCAGTCGCCAATCTACCGGTGTCGCGCCGAGCCTCTCAAGGATCTCGTTGGCTCGGCTGAAGGGGCGTGAACCAAAAAACCCCCGCGATGCTGACAGCGGTGATGGGTGCGGGGAGGTAATGCACGGCGTGTCACCAAGGAACTTCTGCGCGGTCTGGGCATCTCTCCCCCACAGGATGGCGACCAGTGGGCGGTCACGCTGCGCGAGGGCACGGATTGCTTGCTCCGTGACGTGCTCCCAGCCCCGGCCACGGTGCGATGCCGGCTTACCAGGTTGCACCGTCAAACACCTGTTGAACAGAGCAACGCCTTGCTCACACCACGGGCGCAGGTCACCATCAGTGGGCTTGTCGCATCCCAGATCGCTCGCCAGTTCGGTAAAGATATTCGCCAAGCTGCGGGGCAGCGGGCGCACACCGGGTTGGGTGGCAAAAGATAACCCCATCGCATGCCCCGGTGTGGGATACGGATCCTGACCGATGATGAGCACCTTCACCTGGTGGAACGGGTAGGTGAACGCACGCAGGATGTCTTCTCCCGGTGGCAGATAGCCACGGCCGGCGGCCACCTCTTCGCGGAGAAACTCGCCCATCGCGTGGATGTCCTTTTCAACGGGGGCCAGGGCTTTCTGCCAGCCGTATTCAATTGGCAATGGTGAATCCATCAGTACGAGTTCCATCCTTCCTTCCATTTGGGGGCTTCCCCACCGATGATGACGGGGGCGCTACCTCGGCGAATGACGCGTCCGATGCTTCTGAAACCGGACACGTTCTCTCCCGTCGTCGTTGCCAGGAGTGTGTGGTCTTCTCCTCCAGTAAGCACCCATTTCCACGGGTCGGTTCCCAGTAGCTCGGCGGCGCGGAGGAGTCGATGATCCGGTTCGATTGCTGCCGGGTCAAGGTCGATAGTCACCGCGGACCGGTCCGCAATCGTTGTCAGGTCGTTGATGAGGCCATCGGAGTTATCGGTCATGGCAGTTGCACCCGTGGCTCGAGCGACGACACCACGGTCGGGCATGAGAGGTGGTGTGCAGTGCGCACGGATGAGTTTAAGAAACTCCACGGGTACGTCTTCCCGGCCGAACTTCTCCAACAATTCAAGCCCCGCAGCTGAGTAGCCAATCCTCCCGCAGGCAATGACGCTTTGTCCCGGACGTGCGCGATTGAGTAACAGCGGTGGCTGGCTGCCGCCGAGTGATCCCACGGCAGTAATCGACAAAACGATGGAATCTCCTGCGGTGAGGTCGCCACCGACGAGCTCTGCGGAGAATTCTTGGATTCGCTCATACATACCGCGCGCGATGCCTGTGACGAGGCTGAGCTTGGTGCTCGGCGGTGCGGAGAGCGCCATGAGAGCCGCGATGGGGCGTGCGCCCATCGCCTGGATATCCGCGAAGTTCTGCACAACAGCCTTGTGTCCGATCTCCTCCGGGCTCGACCACGTGAGGTTGAAGTGGCGATTCTCCACGAGCATGTCTGTGGTGACAACTGTGCGGGTGTTGGGCGGCCCAATGTTGAGGACAGCCGCGTCGTCGCCGTTGATCATGCTCGGGGCCACTTCTTGGATGGCCGCGATGACTCCTTTTTCCCCTACCTTTGCAAGGGTTGGTGTGTTTAGGTGCTCGTTAGTCACACCGGCTACCCTAGTGCCTATGGAACGCAAAAACACTCCCATGGTGATCGCGTTGGTGCTTGCTGTGGTCTTTGTCCTGGCTGTGATCTTCGGCGCGAAGTTCGTCTACAACAAGGCTGCTAGTGCCCCGACGGTGGTCACTGACCTCGGCTACGAGGAGGCTCACTCTGCTGAGTGTCAGGGCTTTGTCGATGCCCTTCCGGAGAAGGTAGGCGGTTTCTCCCGCGTTCCTATCGCTGAACCCGTCCCCGCCGGGGCGGCTGCCTACACACGCGGCCTGGAGGACGAGCTGACCATCCGTTGCGGTGTCCCCTCCCCGGACTATGCATCGCAGGCAGACCACGTTATCGAGAATTCCTCCGCGCAGTGGCTCCGAGTCAGCGATAACTCTGGCAACGCCACGTGGTTCACTTTGAACACCTCCCCGGCAATCGCTGTGACCGCCCCGGAATCCAGCAACGCGAAGAAGGTCACCGGCGGTCTCGACGAAGCTATCGCTACACTCAAGCACACAGAGTCCGATCTGCCAGCCACACCACTTGCTGGCCTTGCTGCTGCGTCCGATGACCAGTCGGATGCCTGCGTTTCACTGGATCTTCCAGATGCCTACGGTGACCACTCACTCCAGGCTCGCCCCGCATCCCCCACGGATTCGTGGCTGTACACCTCGGACACCCGAAACCCGATTGAGGTGCGTTGCGGGGTGGAGATGAGCCCCGAGTACGGTGCGGGTGCCCGCCTGACGCAGCTTGATGGGCGCCCGTGGTTTACCGATTCCTCCGGGCTCCGGTGGTGGTCTCTCGGCACGCCGACCGTGGCAATCTTTGCCCCGCTGGACCTTGCCGAAAATGTCCTCGCCGATGTCTCCCGCCAGATTGGCCCCGCGGAAGAGGCAGAACAACCCGAGCAAGAGCAACCCGCAGCAGAAACAGCGCAGTAAGAAAGCAATAAGGACTACGCACAGAAAAGGGAGGAACCACACGGTTCCTCCCTTTTCGTCTGTTCCTGTCGGCTCTGCTCCACGCGAGCGTCGTCAAGCGCAGGTTGTGCCCAAGATGGGCACAGCAGAACGGAGGCGGGTGTAGCCGACCGGTTTTACTTGGCCAAGGCCTGCTCTACAAGGATGTGGAGAAGCTCGCCGTAGCTCACGCCCTCGGCCTGGAAAACCTGCGGGTACATAGAAATCGGAGTGAATCCCGGCAGCGTGTTGATTTCGTTGATGACCGGCCCCTCGTCGGTGACGAAGAAGTCCACACGGGCAAGCCCTTCGCAGTTGAGCGCCTTGAAGGTCTGGAGGGCAATGTCCTTCACGCGGGCAATCTGCTCCTCGCCGATGCGCGCTGGAATATGTGCGGAGACCTGTCCATCGAGGTATTTGGCAGAGAAATCGTAGAATCCCGCCTCCCCGTCCTCGGTGCCGATAAGCTCAGCGGGTGCAGCTGCTACGACGCGACCGTCGGGGTACTCGAGCACACCGCATTCCACCTCAATGCCCTTGATTTCTTCCTCGATAACCACCTTCGAGTCGCTTTCCCGGGCAAGACGGATCGCGTCTTCAATACCGGAGGGGTCGTCGACGCGGGAAATACCGATGGACGAGCCACCGCGTGCCGGCTTGACATACACGGGGAACTCCAAGCTGCCGGGGACGAACTCATCGTTAGGTCCGAGAACCAGGTCTTTGCCGATAGGAAGACCCGCAACCTGGCATAGCTTCTTCGTGTACTGCTTATCCATGCCGCAGGCAGACGCAAGTACGCCATTGCCCACGTAGGGAACTCCGGACAGCTCAAACAGGCCCTGGATGGTGCCGTCCTCGCCATTGAGACCGTGCAACACCGGGAAAATGACATCCACGGTGGCGAGAACCTCGCTCGTTTCCAGCAGGCGGATCTCGTTCTTGTGCAGGAAGACTTCGTTTTCCACGGTAACTTCCGGGAGCGTATCCGTCATCGTCCGCGGATCGCCCGTAGTCCACGTCCCATCGCGGGTAATGCCAACAGGGAAAACATCGTAATCAGCGAGGTGATCCATGATGGCACGCGCAGAGATGCACGAAATGGAGTGTTCGGTGGACTTGCCACCGTAAATTACGGCAATTGTGGTCACTTGTCTTTACTCAGCCTTCTTCGAGCGGCCCATGAGGGCGGTAATCATTTCATCAACGCTTACAGCATTGTGGCACACCCCATACACAGCCTGCGTAATGGGCATCTCCACACCGTGGGCCTCCGCCAGGTGGTACACGGACTCCGAAGATATTACTCCCTCTGCCACCTGCCCATGCGTCGCCTTCGCCGCATCTTCTAGGCTGTCTCCACGGCCAAGTCGCTCGCCGAAGGTGCGGTTACGGGAAAGAGCAGAGTTGCACGTGGCCACCAGGTCCCCGAGACCCGCCAAACCCGCGAACGTGCGAGCATCAGCACCAAGCTCCACTCCCAAGCGCGTAATCTCTGCCAACCCGCGAGTGATGAGTGTTGCCACGGTATTCTCCCCCAGCCCCTTGCCTACTGCCATGCCACAAGCCAGCGCGATAACGTTCTTGCAGGCACCGCCGAGCTCCGCACCAATGACATCCGTCACGGTGTACGGCCGGAAGTACGGGGCACTCACCGCCGCTTGAATAACCTTGGCATGCGAGTGGTCTCTGCATGCGATGACCGTCGCTGCAGGTTGTTCCATCGCAATTTCGCGCGCGAGGTTCGGCCCAGATAGGACGGCGATCTTGTCGCTGGGGTGGCCCGTCACCGTGGCGATGACCTCGCTCATCCGCAACCCGGTTCCGTGCTCCACCCCCTTGGCGAGCGAGAGAAGCAAGGAGGATGCCCCGATGAAAGGTTTCCACTCCTCAAGGTTTCCTCTAAGGCTTTGCGACGGCACGCCCAAGACAACGATGTCCGCCCCCGTCAGCGCCTCTTCAGCATTCGAGGTAACCGTCACCGACGGCGGCAGCGTGAGGCCGGGAAGATAATCAGAGTTTTCCCGCGTGATTTGGATTCGCCGCGCTGCCTCATCACGCCGTGCCCACAGTGTCACCGTGTTGCCGGCATCGGCTGCGACCTTGGCCATTGTTGTTCCCCAGCTACCGGCCCCCATAACTGCGACGTGCATTAAACGGTTCCTTTCCACGGTTCGTAATGAATTAAGGGTAACTTAAAAGGCATGTCCAAGTCACCACACGAACAAGACAAAGACAAAGCACACTCACTTAACGTCACGGGTCGCTTTCAACAGATTCCTACAAAACCGGGCAAGGACGTCAAGCGACCGACTCTTGCTGCCGGTGCCGTGTTGTGGAAAGGCGATGTCACTGACCCGCGCGTGGCGGTCATCCACCGCCCTTGCTACGACGATTGGTCCTTAGCTAAAGGCAAGCTCGACCCGGGTGAATCCCTCCCTGTCACCGCAATCCGAGAGATTTTCGAGGAAACGGGGTATACCGTCCGGTTGGGCAAGCTTTTGGGGCGCGTCAGTTACCCAGTTCTTGACCGCACCAAGATCGTCTACTACTGGACGGCGAAGGTCCTCGGCGGACACTTCACCCCGAACGACGAGGTCGATGAGATTCGCTGGCTCACCCTCGACGAGGCCAAGGAGCTTCTTACCTACGAGGTTGACACCCACGTATTGGAAAAGGCCAATAAGCGCTTCCACCTCCCCGCAGAATCCCGCGTGCTTCTCGTCCGCCACGCCAAGGCACATGACAAGCGGAAGTGGGCAGGCGATGACAACCTACGTCCGCTTGAGAAGAAGGGCCTGCGCCAGGCGGAGATGCTTGTTCCACTGCTCCTCGGCTTCCGGCCGGAGAGGGTGTACTCCGCTGTCCCGGATCGCTGTCAATCTACTGCTGCCCCCATTGCCGAAGAGGTGGGTGTATCCGTACACGCCGATCCGCTGCTTGGCGATGATGCCCAGCCCGACGAAGCCATTGCGCGCTTCGATGAGATCATCGCGGAAGGCGGTGTCTCGGTCGTTGTTTCCCAGGGCGAACGCATCCCGGCGCTCCTCCAGCACTACTCGGATACCGGCAGGCTTCCCCTGCCGATGGACGAGGTCAAGTGCAAGAAGGGTTCTGTGTGGGTGCTGTCCTTCAACGGTGGTCAGCTCACGGGTGCCGATTACCTCGCCAGCGCCCTCCCCGTGAAGTAGGAAAAGGGGCTCGAGTCACTCACACCAATCCTGCTAGGACATCGTGCCTCTGGGTTTAGGTAGTAAGGACTCACCATGCCTTGCCACCGAATGGCAAAAACTACTCACCTGTGTTCAGTTCACTGAACCACAGGTGAGTAGTTTTTCTTCCCGCTGGCCCGGGAAGCTATTTCGCCAGAAGCGCGTTTTCTATAGCAAGCGCGCTACAGCGAATGGAGAAGGGAATTTCCCAAAAGGAGCTGAGCGTAGCTTACGCTGCCAGTTCGGCTGCCAATTCACGAACAAGCAGGTCAATTTCGTGAGCGGCATTGCGCATCGCGGCTAGCCCCTTTCCTGCGGGATCTGCAACGTTCCACTCGACGTAACGCACACCGGGCAGATTTGGGTATTCGTCAACGCCGAGAAGCACAACGACATCAGAGAAGTGTACGGTCCGTGGCGTGTCGTCTTTTTCGTAAAGCACGTCGCCGGACACACCCATTTCATCAAGAACAACGAGGACATCCGGATCCACGGGGTCGCGACCGTCGATACCTACCGTACGGATAAAGAGGTTCTCCCCTGCGTAATGGCGTGCAAGAGCATAGGCCAGCTGTGCACGAGCAGAGTTGTGACGCGAAGCAAAGAGAATCTCCTTGCGCACCGTCCCCATGAACTCGAGGGTTTCGCGTGCTTGGCGCTCAACAAGAACAGGAATAAAGGTGTCGATGCGAGCATCTTCGCTCACCTCAGCGATCGCATGATCGACCACGTCATCAATGGTTTCAGAGTCGACGGAACCTCCGTAGTAGCGGTGCATGTCTTCCCGAACAATGCGGAAACGATCAACAAGTTGTGCGGTCATTTTTCTCCCTTCCATGTGCGACGATTCACGGCGAGCGTGAAACTCGCGCATTCTCCCGTTTCCTTTTTGTTAACTTGTTGTTAACTTTAGCGAGAAACCGAGAATGAGGCAAGAAAAACACGCTCAGAAACGCTTTTAGGTAATTCCTAACGGAAATTAAACGCCGATTAAGACGGTTTACGGCTCCGGGAATTCGCCTCTGAGTTAACTTCTAATTAACTTTGGGCGGGGAGAAAGAAAAAGAGGATGGGCACCAACGGCACCCATACCCATGTCATGAGATGTTTTCATGCACGTCCAGCCCTGCATCCTCGCGCCACACATCGATTCGATTCGGATATGGACCGACCCCGATGCGACCACGATGCCACCTCGATACAACACCAACACGAGAATGGCTCGCGACTCTACTGCGGCAGGCCACGCTCCGGTAAACTACAACGTTTTCGGTTTGAAGTCCGGTCGCGTCTTCTCATAGGCGCTGATCTCGTCTTCATGTGCGAGGGTGACGGAAATATCGTCCAGCCCCTCAAGCAGGCGATGCTTAGTCTTTTCATCGATTTCAAAGGGCAGCACATATTCGCCAGCTTTGACGGTCTGCTTCTCCAAATCGACGGTTAGTTCCAAACCTGGTGTCTCTTCCATAAGCTTCCAGAGCAGTTCGATATCGTCCTGCGACATAAGACCCGCTACGAGGCCAGCCTTGCCGGAGTTGCCACGGAAGATGTCCGCAAAACGTGAGGAAAACACCGCTTTAAAACCGTAATCCATGAGCGCCCACACAGCGTGCTCACGGGAAGAGCCTGTTCCGAAATCGGGACCGGCAACGAGCACCGATCCGTTGGCATACTCTTTCTTGTTCAGTACGAAAGCCGGGGCCTGACGCCAAGCAGCAAACAGTGCATCGTCAAAACCAGTTCGTGTAACCCGTTTGAGATACACGGCGGGGATGATCTGATCAGTATCTACATTTGATGTCTTCAACGGCACGCCGACACCGGTGTGAGTTACAAACTTTTCCATGTCCGATTCCTTTATCTGCTTCCTAAGCCTTCAGCCAATGAGCTCTTACACTGCTGCCACGTCGAGGTCTGCGGGAGCTGCCAAATGCCCAGCAACAGCGGTAGCCGCTGCAACCGCGGGGCTCACCAGGTGAGTACGACCGCCTTTTCCTTGACGCCCCTCAAAGTTGCGGTTCGACGTTGACGCGCTGCGCTCGCCGGGCTGGAGCTGGTCGGGATTCATACCCAAGCACATGGAGCATCCAGGCAGCCGCCACTCAGCACCGGCATCGGTAAAGATTCGGTCCAAGCCTTCCTTCTCCGCTTCCAGCTTGACACGGAAGCTGCCAGGAACGACGAGTGTCCGCGTTGTAACGCTGTGGCCTTTCATCACATTTGCCGCTACACGCAGATCTTCAATTCGGCCATTGGTACACGAGCCAATAAAAACCGTGTCGATAGCGACGTCGCGCATCGGAGTGCCAGGAGTAAGCCCCATGTATTCCAGAGCCTTCGCAGCACTTGCCTGTGCTTCATCGCCTGCGAAGTCTTCGGGGTGCGGGACAGAATCAGCAAGTGGCACACCGTGACCGGGGTTCGTACCCCACGTGACAAACGGCGTAATAGCCGAACCATCGATATCCACCACAGTGTCGAATTCTGCGCCTTCGTCGGTGACGATGGAGCGCCAGTACTCCACTGCCTTGTCCCAGTCTTCGCCCTTCGGTGCGTGGTCACGCCCCTTGAGATACTCAAAGGTGGTGTCATCAGGAGCAATCATGCCGGCACGAGCGCCAGCTTCGATCGACATGTTGCACACAGTCATGCGCTGTTCCATTGTGAGCTTCCGAATCGCGGAGCCCCGATATTCAATGATGTGCCCCTGCCCACCACCGGTTCCGATCTTGGCGATGATCGCCAGAATGAGATCCTTCGCGGTTACCCCTTCCGCCAATTCACCGGAGACGTTGATCGCCATCGTCTTTAAAGGCTCGATCTGCAGGGTCTGCGTTGCCAAGACATGCTCGACCTGCGAGGTACCGATGCCGAAGGCAATGGCCCCAAATGCGCCGTGCGTCGACGTGTGAGAATCGCCGCAGACGACAGTCATACCCGGCTGGGTGAGCCCCAGCTGAGGGCCGACAACGTGGACGATGCCCTGTTCCTTGTCCCCCATTGAGTGGAGTCGGACACCAAACTCTTCGCAATTCTTGCGCAGTGTCTCCACCTGCGTGCGCGATACGGGATCCGTGATCGTGGTGGCATCGGTGGGTACATTGTGATCCTCAGTGGCGATCGTCAGATCGGGTCGACGAACCTTGCGTCCAGCCAGTCGGAGACCGTCAAAGGCCTGCGGTGATGTCACCTCATGGAGGAGATGAAGGTCGATGTAAATAAGCCCCTCAGCAACCTGGTGAGCTTTCCAAACCTTCTCTGCCATCGTTAACGGTTTCAAAACTAGCCTCCCACAGAATGGAATGTTAATATCGTGTCATGGGACAGTATAACACTGGCAAAAGTGGCATTAAGGTTTTGGACCGGACGGTGTCCATCGTCTGGGCGGTCGCCGAAGGACCGCACTCATTATCGGAACTCTGTGACATCACAGGTTTACCACGGGCTACAGCTCACCGCTTGGCAACTGCACTTGAGGTGCACTCGATCCTCGCGCGTTCAACAGACGGCAAGTGGGTCATCGGCCCCGCTCTCACCGCGCTGGCCTCAGGTTCTACGGAAAAGCTTATCGACGCCGCCGTCCCCATCATGACCTCTCTTATGGAGGACACGGGTGAGTCCGTACAGCTGTACCGCCTCACGGGAATGCAGCGCACGTGCATCGCAGCCCAAGAGCCCCCGTCGGGTTTGAAGTACACGGTTCCGGTGGGCGCACGCATGCCGCTTACCGCAGGTAGCGCTGCACGTGTGTTTGTTGCTTTCTCTGGCCCCACGTTAAGGGATCGGATCCTCGAAAATGCTGTTTACACGGAAGAGACGGTGGATCGCGTCCGCGAACAGGGCTGGAGTGACTCCAAGAACGAGCGCGAAAAGGGATTGGCCAGTGTATCCGCTCCGGTTTTCAACCCCACGGGAGACCTGGTCGCTGTCCTCAGCCTGTCCGGGCCGTCTGAGCGTTTCGACGGGAAGCAGTACGTCGAGCCCCTCCGCTCTGCAGCGCGCTCCCTCGGTGCGCTTCTCTAAGTCTGCCCATACCGGTCGGCCACAGTGATTCCGCGGAGGCGAGAATCTCCAATCTCAGATGAGTTTTCTCATCACGACCTCCCCCTCGCCTCCGCGATACCGGATTACCCCTTGCGTTTCTGTACGTACTAGCGTATGCGCACGTACATGTAAGACCACATGTAAGACGTACTTAAATGCTTAAATACGCAGTCATACCGTCGGTATGAAACGGGCGATGCCACGAAAGCGAGCCGGTATCCGGGCCTCTGTTTATTAAGCACATCCGGCCCGATAAAGTAGAGCTCTCTTGCTGTGTACGCTCCTGTTGTGAACATAGTTCGGCTTCGCTCAGAGGTTCGTTTCCTACCTCTACTAGACGCAAGTACCAGCACCACCCGAAAACAGGTGAGCAATAAACCTAACAGTTACCCCCTTTCAGCGCACAGTTAGGTAAAAATGGCTTTCCAAATCGTTCAGAAGAAGTTGGTACAGTAGATTGGAGTAGGAAAATTTTGGACCAGTTTCTGCTTCGCCGAAACACGTATCACACATTAACGAGGACAGACAGTGAATTTTTACCGCGCTAGAAGCCAGGCTGAGGCTCGGAACCGAATTATTTCCGCAGGTTACGAAATCGTTAGTAACCGTGGTTTTGAAAACCTGAACAGGCAGAAGCTTGCTCTAGTGGCAAAGATGAGCGAAGAGGACATTGCGGAGATCTTCCCCTCCGACGATGACCTCCGACAAGAACTGCAGTCCGAGCTGGACGCAACCATCATCCGCTTCGGAGACTATGAGCTTGGGAAACTGCCCACAAACGCCTCACCTTTGGACAAGTTGAAGGCCATTAGCCGGGCGTATTTCTCCTTCTCCCAGGAGGCACCTGATGTTTTTGGTGCATATATTTCCACGCCCTTCCATGCACATTTCCCAACCGACTTCGACGAAGACTTCGACGCTCTTAGTACGCGCCCTACGATTACGCGCGCCTTGGGGTATATCCGGGAAATGATCATTGAGCTCGATGGACCGCGCGATGCTGACTTCCTGGTAAAGATTGGTCTCGCTGCGTACGCAGCCATCCACGGCATTACACATTTGTGTACTTTTGGCATTTGCCGTCTCCTCAGCCCGGTAGCAAAAAAGCAGCTTCTTCAGGGATCGCTGGAGTCTCTTACCTCCGGCATTATCCGTTCCATCAAGAGCGGTGGCGCCGAGCAAATTGAGCCGACTTCACTCGGTGGCGATATTCCATTCAATGCGGTACCAAAGGCCCCCGAGTTCCCCCGCGGGAATGATGAAGAGAAGCAGGTCGCTATGTACCGTGGTCTCATTGATCTCGTTTGGGATTTCGACCAGGCACCCGTGGATTTGCCCACTGTTGCCGAGTACGCGGGTCTTTCAAAGACTGACGTACTACGCCTGGCAGATGGATCCGACAAGCTCATCAAGGAAGTTGAGGATTACCTCGACAACCAAGACCTAGGCTTTATCGGCGCACAATGCTTCTCTCTTCCAGGTGGATCGAACGCTTTTTCCTACCTCAAGGCTGCGGGCTTTGGCTACGTAGCATTCGCTATGCACGATCCGGTCGGCTGGAATGTTCTCATCGAGATCGCATCGGGTGCAATTGTTCCCACCGATTTCGAGAATTTCGACCAGAGCGAGCGCATGGGTGTCGCCTACTCCTTCCTCATGGAGCTCACCAAGAAAGCCATTGAGAACTCTAACAACCCGCGTCAAGCATGGATTCTCTACTCGCAGGTGTTCTCCGCTTGGGCATCCGCACACGGCTTGGCACATCTCTTCTCCACTGGCCCGCTGAAGGAAATGGACGAAGAAACCAAGCTCGGCTTGCTGAGCCCCGTTTTCGACATTGTTATCCAGGGCCTGCTGAGCACCCTGAACATTGATTCCACAGGAGAACTCAAGGAGTAACCACAAGGCTGGCTCCAAACTGCATTTTCCTCAGCAAAGACACAACGAGGTTTCCTCCATGCGGGAGGAGACCTCGTTTTCGTTATGGCGTTCCTTCCGCTGGAAGGAGGAAATGGCTGGACAGGTCGGAAACGGTTGCGCTAGTCGCAGGACGCGTTAATAGTCACGGTGATAAGGAGGAAAACAGAGGATCGTCGCCCACTACTCGGCTTCCGGGAGGCAGCGGGAGATGACAGCCGCAGTCAAATATCTCGCCTGGCAAGGATTGTGCGACTCTATCCGCGCCAGCCGATGGCGTGCAGGTAGGTCTCTGCACCGGCGTTCGTCGTAAAGCGATTAACGAGGAGTCGGGGCCTGCGACGCAACTCTTCAAAAACCTTGGGGCGCGACTCCATATGGAACTTGTTGATAAAGGAGGCTTCGTTCACATTAGCCTCCGGCAAGGCAGTCCACTGCCCGTTGCCCGTCTGAGCCTTGAGGTTTTTGATGCTCTCAAGGCAGGCTTCCAGAGAATAATCGAGGAAGAACACGCCGTCGCTCACATCGAGGAGTTGCCCGAGCACGTTGAGATACGTACCGCTGATAATCCAGCGGCCAACATCCAGCGCTTCTTTAACTTTGGGGAAGAATACGTCATCCCCCACGTATGTGCCGTTCTCGTTCCAATAGAGGGTGTCGAGGTGCGTGACAGGCAGTCCGGTCACGCTGGACAGGGCGGAGCTGAAGGCACGTTTGCCGGATCCAGGCGAGCCAATGACGATAAGTTTATCCACTACGCCATCACTCCCATCTTGAATCCTATTGAACTGCTTACACCAAGGAAAATATCACAAAGTAAAAACTTTTCCTGATGAAGATTTCCTTTTTCTAATGTACATCATTTCACTATCACAGCAAAGTAAAAGGCGGTTGCTTAAAGTTGCCCCGATGCAGGCAAAGCCTAGTTTTTACGCATAAAAAGTGCTCAACAATCGCCTTTTCGCCTTCTTATTGTGCCCACAGAATAATCTTCCTGAGGGCGGATTGCACGGTTTCGCTATCCACCTGCGGAGAAGTACCAGACAGTGCGAGTTTCATATTAACTTTGTCTATTGCGTCGTGCCTGTTATTGGTCTTCATGAACTCCTCTTCCTGTCGGGCCCACATGTCCCAAAAGTCTACGAAGTCGGGGGTCCTCGCCAACGCCCGTTCCTTGCGGACGACACCGGGGACATCTGCCCATATTGTGAGACACGCGTTCTCCACGTTTACGGGCTCCCCACTGCGTGTGGCAGCCCTGTACCTATTACGGGCAGCTTCTACATTCGCCTCGGTCAGCGCTCCTACACCCTCAATGACAAGGTCTGCACGCGGATCGACATCTACCCATTCCCCTGGCTCGTTCTTCACCCAGTCCCACCGAAAATAGCCCGGCCTATCTACACGCAGGACGGAATCTTTCACCATGCCGGAGCCCTCCACTAGCCCGCCCCATCCGGGGTAGAACTCGTCGAGGTGGATGACGTGAAATCCGGTCTTGTCCCCCACGAGCTGAGCGAACGTTGTCTTCCCAGCCCCTGACCGACCGTCGATAAGTATGGTGCGAGCCATCTAACCGAACATCCCAAAGAGGCGGAACGAACCGGTGGCGACAGACACCACGATAGGAACAGCCGCGAGCACGGCGGTAAGAGCGAGCGCCACAGCGTCCCTGGTGTGAAGAGCAGACGGGGCAGCCCATGTGCGTTGACTCGCGTAGGAGAAACCGCGTGCCTCCATCGCTACAGATAGCGTCGAGGCGCGACGTAGGGATTGGACAAGAAGACCGAAGGCCAGCGTGGCGGTGTTGCGGAAGCGGTGACCAAAGCCCCGCTGATCGATGAGACCACGGGAGCGCCGCGACTGGTGCATCGCGTGTAGATCCTCCCGCAACGCGGTGAGCATCTGTAACGCGGCGACAGTACCCAGCACGAAGCGGGCAGGTAGGTGCAAAACCTGCGCAAGAGACCGGCCAAGGTCAGTAGGGTCCACTCCGTGCGAGACCAGTACGACCGGCAGCCCCACAGCCAGAACGCGCACAAAAATGCCAGCCGCCAGGGACAGGGAATTGTCGGTCACCTGCGCTGTAAGGAAGGAGAGATAGGTCTCTCCACCAGGTTGCCCGTACAGCATCATGGGGATAGCGCCAAGGACTGCTGCGATAAGGAGCGGGACGCTTCTCTTCGCGACCAAACCCACCGGCACGCGGAGGACTGGAATCGTCAGCAACTCAATCGCCACAGCAACGGTGGCCGATACCCAGTCGACAGTGAAGAAGAGTGGCAGTGTGAAAATAATCACCATGAACAATCGCGTCACGGGGTTAAGACCCATGGGATCGACCTGCTCTGGGCGCACAATTGCAGTACTCATACCAAAACCTCCACATGATCACCGAGGCTGCCCTCAAAGACGGGATCGTGCGTAATCGAGCACACGGTCACTCCGTTCTGGGTGAGCTCACGAATGAGGCCAACGAGTTCCACGAAGGTGGTCCGATCCTGGCCAAAAGTCGGCTCATCCAGCATGACCAAGCGGGGCGCATTGGCCAGGGCTGTAGCAACAGACAGACGACGCTTCTCTCCACCGGACAGCGTAAATGGATTCGCCTCCAACACGTGTCCGAGTCGCAGCCTCTCAACCAGCTCATCCACACGGGCACTGTCTGCACCGCCCACGGCCAGCTCTGCGGCGACGGTTCTGGAGACGAACTGGTGCTCCGGATTCTGAAAGACGTATCCCACCCGGCGCGCGAGGTCTCGTGACCGCCACGTGTGTGGCAGGCCGGACAGTCCGTCGCTCAGTGACGGCGATAGCCTCATCTGCCCTCCGCGAGGTTTTTCGAGCCCTGCCAGGGTGAGGGCCAGTGTTGTCTTGCCCGTACCGTTGGCGCCACGGATGACGGTGGAATAGCCCTCGGGCAGGCGCACCGATCGTGGAGGCCCCCAGATGGTACGTAGTTCCTCCGTCTCAATGAGGTTTCGTGTTCCTGGAGCAACAGTGAGATGTGGAGGAAGGTCGAAGCGGGCGACGACATCCTCCGGGCGGATGCGTTCGATTCCCTCCTTCTCCATGCGGTACACGGTGTCCATGAGGGGTAGCCACCTCTTGGGGGAATGTTCGACGACGATGAGTGTCGCCCCCACGGAATGCGCCACCGTGTCGACGGCTCCGACTATGTCCTGGGCACCGTCTGGATCAAGGTTCGCTGTGGGCTCATCGAGGATAATGATGTCTGGCTTCATCGCCAGGATGCCGGCGAGAGCCAGGCGTTGCTTCTGCCCACCGGAAAGCTTGGAGGCAGGGTGGTTGAGCGGAACCGTGAGACCGACAAGTTCGAGTGCTTCGTGGACGCGCAGCCAGATCTCGTCAGGATCAATGCCCAGATTCTCGGCACCGAAAGCGACGTTATCCCCCACCCGGTTACAGATCACCTGTGAATCCGGGTCTTGCAGAACCATCCCCACCGATCCGCGGACGGTCAGCTCCCCTACTTGCGCGCCTTCGTCATCGCTCGTGAACAGACCCGCGATAAGCGAGAGGAGGGTGGATTTGCCTGCACCTGAATCGCCGGTGAGGAGCACACGTTCACCTTGCCGGATCGTCATGTCCAAGCCGGAAAAGGCGGGTACGCCACGCGATGCGTGCGTATAACCCAGATCTTCCGCGTGGATGACTAGCTCGTTCATCGAGGGCTCACTCGCGGTTTGTCCCGTCAACGTTTACTCCCCACATTCCGTGTGTTGTCTGTTTCTGTACTGTCCCAACTGTCCGACTGCCATCGAGACGAGCAATCTGCTTCGCAACTGCAGCAGAAAGGCAGTAAGCCACGCAGTTGTCCCGGAAAACACGAGCTCGGAGGTTTTCACGCGCCAACTGCCGGCACCGTGGTCTCCTCCGAGTTGTTGCAGCGTGCTTGCGCTTACTTCTTGGTCACGCGACCGGCTGCAAAACGATCGAGGGCACCGGTTTGGGCCAATGCCTTGACAAGGTAGTGGCCGATGACACCGGCGAGGATTACGCCGGAGATAATGAGGCAGACAATGTAGATGACGTTGAACTCTGCGCTCTTTGCCAGGTTGCCGCTGGTAAAGAGCTCCAGGCAGAAGGCACCCACGCCAGAGGCGGCGCCGGCAAGTGCTGCGATCTGGAGACCGAACTTCTTGTAGCCAAAAATGGCAAACACGATTTCAGCACCGATGCCCTGCGCCAAGCCGGAGTACAGGGTGGAGATTCCCCACTGGCTGCCCAGCACAGCGGAGACACACGCGGCGACAAGCTCAACGAAGATTGCAGCGCCTGGCTTGCGGATGACCAGTCCACCGAGCACGCCGCCGAGGAACCACGTACCGGTGACGAGTCCGCCGAAACCAGGTGTCAGTGTGTCCAGCGCGGTGAAACCGGCACCGCCGATCATGTTCCAGAGCCAGAAAATGAGGCCGCAGGCCACAGCGAGGACAGCGGCAGTGATGATATCGATCCCGCGCCAGCCACGTGACGTCTTGGTTTGCATGGGGCCACTCGTGCGGACGGGAGTCGAGGCCGTCGCCTTGTCGCCCTTGTCACGCGTCATGCCTTTGGCACCGTCGGCGCCGTTGGTGGTTGATGGATTTACAGGATTGCTCATGAAAGTTTCCCTTCCTCTCGCCGGTATTACCCGGATCAGGTTCTACGGTTCGCCGCGAGGCATCTCAGCCGGCAGATGTCCTGCCAGGCTCCCGTGGTGCGCAATTAGCTTATGTTTGTTCGGAACTCTCCGGCAACTGCCTACCCCCAAATTGTTCACTGTTCATGAAAGCAGTCCACCCGTCACTTCAGCCCCCATCCCCGTCATACTCCTCCCACGCTCCTGCACACTGCTACATATTTGCAGCTCAGAGAGGAGCGCGCTCGTCCCTCACGAGTCATCCGAGCCACCCACTGAGCAACCGAGTGCTTGCGCAGCCTCCTGCCCGGCTATTTTTGAATTCCCACAGATGTGCCACCGGCGGCGATACTGCTCTTTTCCACGCACTGCATGTCTACCAGTGGTCGCGCGCTACCCGTTAGGTCTTCACTGGTCGCTTCGCCACTGGCGATCCTCTCAGCAGCAACTGTCTTGCCGGATTGATCCCCGCCGTGATGAAAGCGCGGATCTTCTACAATGAGGGTCGGGTGGCGCTTGGCGTGGTAACGATGTGCTGCCGGCGATTCGTAGATGAGCCAGCTAACGAAACGCAGGCAGCAGATTGTCCAGTGGCCAAGCAGCAAGATGAGGAAAAAGATGGAGACGTAGTCGAGCCACAAAGCGGACGCTGTCTTGCTCAGCAGGTGCGTGCCGAGACACAGCGTCCCCGTGGGGAACGTCGACCCCCACCAGCCGGGACTGTAGCCGTCCCATTCGAAGACAGCAACGTAGAACTGCTTCATCGCGTACTCCACCATGCGGATACCCGCGATGAGCATGACCGCCCCGTAGATGATGGCGAGCTTTCCGCCAAAGAGTACCTGGGCGGCAGCGGTAGATTGGCCAATAACGCCGAGTGGAATCCAAGCCGTGCCGGCAATCTGCCCGGGCAGGTGGAGTTTCCCTCGGCAGACATCAATGTACACGCGTGCAAAGATGGGCAACGCAGTAACGAGGGAAAGCATGAAGCAGCCGGCTCCAACTGTGTGATACAGCTCACCGTGCGCGGGTGCTAGCTGGCCTCCGCTCGTCGCCCCCACCATCGGCGCGACGAGTGCGAGACCCCACTGGAATGTGGGAGAACCCGCAAATCCGCGCAGTTGGTTGAGACAGACGACAATTCCCAGCGGTGTACCCACCCACCAAGAGATGAGCTGGAACCAATCGTTGCTGGTTACCGCAGTCCATGCGGATCCGCATGCCAGGATACCCATTGCGTACATGCCCCAAGCAGGCATGAAGATGTGGGAAAAGTGTGGGTTACGGTAGATAACCCAGCCCACGGTCACAGTCACGAGGATGCCTGCAGCGATGATCGCAAAAAGGGCGGGCAACCAACCGGGGAGTCCGTGAGCAGCGGTGAGGGAGGCAGCAATAGAGGTCCCCATGAGGGAGCCTGCCCACGCTGGACCTGCCGGCGCGAGAATACTAGGTTTATCTGACTTATGCACACACGAACTGTATGAAGTTTTCCTAGCCATGCACCACACCTCATTTAATGTGGGGGGTACAGTGAATGTGTGTATCGCAATCTACCTGCATGGGAAGACCTCTACGCGCTAGTTCTCACTGCAGATCACGAGAGCATCTCCGCTGCTGCACGAGACAGCCATATTCACCAGCAGACTTTGAGCCAGCGCATCAACCGCGCAGAAAAAACCTTGGGTATGGCTATCTTCCACCGTTCCCCGTACGGAATTTCCCTCACCCAGGCCGGGCGGGGTCTCCTCCCGCACGTTCGCACGCTTCTCGCCCATGCCGACGAGTTTGACGCTTCTCGACGCCTCCTTTCCCGCTCTCCTGCACACGTCACTCTCACCATCGCCGTGTCGAACACTGTCGCTGAGCTCTACAGTCCCGCGTGGATCGCTACCTTCACGGCGACACATCCCCATGTCTCTATCACCCAGCTACAGGAGAACTCTGCAGGCGTGCGCAAGCTTGTCTCCAATCAGCGTGCTGATGTCGGTGTTGTAGAGGGTGGCAGTCAGCTCCATAACGAGGTGGAAGAACCTCTCGGCTCCGACGAATTGGTCCTCGCAGTCACCCCGGACCACCCCTGGGCGAGCCGCACCGCCGCCAACCCCGTCACAGCCGAGGAGCTTCGTGTCACTCCGCTTGTCGTTCGAGAGGAAGGCTCCGGCTCCCGCGATGTTATTGAGCATCAGCTGGGCACACTGGCCCCACCGGCGGGCGAGTTTGGCTCTCTAGCTTCGCAGCGCTCCGGCATCATGGCACTCAAAGCCCCCGGCATCATCGCCAAGGGCGCCATCGCAGATCCCGTTGAACTCGGTCGCCTTATCGCCGTTCCTACCGAGCTCACTTTCACCCGCCCACTCACAGCCGTCTGGCTGCGCCATGCATCCCGTACACACGAGGCCCAGGAATTCATTGACTCTATCCGTATCCCCTAGTTCACTGTCACAGCTACCAATTCGAGAACACCTGCCCTATTTTTGCCCTCGCACTGACTGCCTTACACATTATTGTTGCTGCCGTGAATGCCTTTGAAATCCCCTTTATCAAGGCTTTCTGTCTGGCGCTTGTTCAGGGTACTGGGGTTCCGGTTTTGGGTACCGGGGGTGTGCGGGCTCCCGATACCGTGTTTTTAACCCCAGTTAGCGCTTACGTGATTGTTTTACGCGTTGTTTTTTGATAATTGCTCTCCTTTCTTCTTGGAGGTCTTGCCTCTGGCGCATGTCTTGTCCTGTGATGGTCAACTTTGTGCCGTTGCTGGCACGTCTTGATAGGTCTGCGTCGGCTATGGCCTCGTCGTGGAAGACGTCGTACCAATAGTTCGGTTCGTGTTGGCTAGCGATGACGGTGGATGCGTGTTCCCGTGCAACAAGTAGGTTGAATACGTGTGTTAGTGCTTTGGTTGACACATCGGTTGCCAGAAAATCATCGATGATTAGCAACGTAGGCTTTGAAGCGTACTGGGTTTAGTTCCGCTTCTTTTACGGCCCTGTGTTGATGGGCTGGGTGGGATAGTACTCGGTTTCTATTTCCAGTGGGGTGGCGTAGTCCAATGCTTCGTGAAGTCGCTTAGTGTTCCACCAATGCACCCACCGCAAGGTGGCCAGTTCGACTTCTCCGACCGACGTCCACGGGCCCTGGGCATGAATCAGTTCAGCCTTGTAGAGACCGTTGACTGTTTCGGCTAGTGCATTGTCGTAAGAATCGCCGACTGTTCCCACACTCGGGCGGATTCCTGACTCAGCTAGCGCAGTGGAATACTTCAGTGACACATACTGGCTGCCCCGATCGCTGTGGTGAATTAGCTGGTTTCCATGGATTCGCCCTGCAGTCGTTAACGCATGCTCCAAAGCCTCCATCGGCAGCGCGTCGGTGCGCATTGTCGAGCGTGTAGCGGCACCAACAATTTTTCGGCTGAATACATCCACGACAAACGCGGTATAGGCGAATCCTGACAGGGTGCGAACGTAGTAATGTCGGCAACCCAAAGCCTGCCTGGTGCCTGCGCACGGAAGTTTCGGCGCACAAGGTCCGGGCGATGATCCGGTGTCTTCGGGCTGATCGTTGTTACTGGGGTTCGCCCACGTCGGCGGCCGGAAACGCCTGCGAGTTTCATCAGACGTGCGGTCTTGTCGCGACCAATATGAAAGCCTTCACGGTTCATCGCGTGCCACATTTTACGGATGCCGTAGACCGAGAAATTCTGCGCATGCACACGCTGTATCTCTGGGATGAGCAGGCTATCGCTTAAGGCCCTTGCACTGGGAACACGAGTGGTCGCCTTGCGGTAGCCACGAGAGGTGATGAATCCACGATCTGCCTGTTTTAGAACTTGGCAGATGGCCTCGACCCCAAATTGATCTTTGTACGCGTCGATGTAGGAGATCATTTGATCGTGGGTCGGTCGAGTTCCGCTGCGAAAAAAAGCCGAAGCTGTCTTAAGAATCCCGTTTGCTCGTTTCAGTTCGCGGTTTTCTCGACGCAGACGCCTGAGTTCTTCTTCCATTGTTTCGCCGCCTGAAGCGTCAGAATTATCGCGTACTGAAGCGCTGTCACGGTACCAAGCCCGCAACGTGTGGTGGGATACTCCAAGCAGCTCACCGACCTCCGTGTAGGCGCGTTGCAGTGAGCAAGACTCCAGGCGGACCATTTCGATGATCTGATGGACCGCCTTCTCCTTGAACTCGACGGAATACTTTCTAGGCATAGTTCAATCCTTCCTTAGCTGAGGTAGGAACTAAACCCAGTACGCTTCACTTGGTGAGCTCTTCTCGTAGTTGTTTGCGTCCTGTGGGGGATGCGGCGACCGTGGCGGCGTCGTCGGCGAGTTCGTTTAGCCGGTAGTACCTGACAGTGAGTTTGGAGCTGCAGGCTGCTACTCCCAGAGCCTTGGCGAGGTAGCTTTGCCGGTTCCTGTAGCGCCCACGATGATGAGGTCTTGGCCATGGTTGATCTATTCGCAGGTAGCTAACCTGTTGATACGGTCTTGGGTAACCCCTCGATCTGGAGTGATTTCAAAGCGTTCCAGGGACGCAGAGCATCCAAAAAAGGTACGCTTCGCGCAGGCCTTTGTCAATGGCTTTGGTGTCGGGGGATAGAACTTGTGCGTCGAGGGCTTCTTCGATTTTGTCTTCAAAGGAATCGTTATCCCTACTGGAGTCGTTGACAATGTCACGGATCGTTTCGGCAAAGCCCCGCACACCACGAAGGGATCCCAGACCATGTCAGGTTGGATACAGGGTTCGTGGGGCGTGAGCGACCCGGTTTGGGAGAAACTCGCGCGCCGCTAGGGAAAGCGCGAGATAGCGCGAGTCATTGAGCGGTCTACTCGGAAGGTTCGGCTCCGGCGGCCGGTTTGTCCGAAAGGCATCGTGGGGCGACGTTAACAACGAACGATGCAGCTGTCAGTGGAGAGCCAAAAGGTATCGCCGTCTACGACTTGCTATAAGCCCTAATCAGAGCGTGCATGTACGTGACGCGAAGACAGGAGCCAAAACCATCAAATACGACGACCTACCGACTGTACAGACCCGAATCGACTATCGCCTGACCAATTTCCTCATCGAAAACCTGCCACCCAAGAGACCATCGAGGGGATGGACGCATTCCGAGCCCACCGCTGCGCCACAGAGGTTCTCGGCACCGCAGACCGCGAGTTGCCGTGGCTCGCGCCCCGTGTTGATCTGCAAGGCCACAGATCTTTCGGTCGACGCATGTCTGGCAAAACCATCAGCAGCGACAGAGGACGAGCGTTCGGCCACAAGAGTTGGCATTCGGGCACCCCGAACCGGGTCGACGTGTGGGAGTGTCCCACGAACTACGTCAAGCGTGGCACCTGCGCCACCAACTACCTCTACCAGGAGGCTCTGCTGGCCACGATGGCCGAAGCGTTGCAGGTGCTCGCCGGGAGCAACGACCGTGCAGTCGACCTGGCCGTCGATTGACTTCGGTCAACCGGCGTGCGACGCCGCCCATCGACGGCAGACTCGGCTTCGTGTTCATCACCGGCGAGGCGGTCATCCTCGACCTCCCTCAACGCTGGAGCACCATGATGCTTGCCGACGATTTTGCTACTACAGAGCGTTGCTGACCGGGCTGGCGAAGGCTTTCAGGTCTTCCCACGAATCTGCGCGGGCAGTGTCTTGTTCGTAGGCGATCAGATAGCCCCAGTGCTGACCGGCGTAGGCATCTTCAGCGATTAGGCGACGCACCAGCGCTTCAGCTGCCTGGCGTTTGGCCTGCACTTGGGCATCATCGCGGCCTCGCTCCGATTTTCCTTCGATGATCCAATGCACCCCGTTGGTGTCCAAGGCTACGAAGTCTGGGAAGTAGCGGTCTTTCGCGTTGTAGTACACGAACGCCTGGTCTTGTGGATACAGGCGATGCCACCACACGATCCCCGGCGACGTATTCAGCAGGCGGGCAAGTTGGTATTCGCCGGTGAAGGAGTCAAAGGATTCCTCCGCGAACAGTGATTTGAACCAACCGCCGTATACCCGGCCGCGCACGAACTGGTCACGACTCTCGATCTGGTCATGCACCTTCTCACCCAACGGGAGCGTGTAGCCGGTGCCTGGCATCTGCTTGGGGTGTATGGTCGGCACCTCGCGGGTGGCTCGCAGTGTCTCGGTTGTGTAGTTCTTGATCAGCGTTAGGAGTTCGGCGCGGGCGGAGTCGAGGGATTTGACGGTCCAGCCGGTGAACGTCACGGCGCGCATGAACTTCGGCACCAGGAACGTGGCGACGTAGCGGGCGGTCTGTTCGGTTTTGGGCACCAGCGACATGTTCATCACCAGTTTGACCAGCGCGTCCTGTGCGTCGGCATCGTCTACATGGACGGAGTCAACCTCGGCGCTTTCGCGGTCCTCGGCTCGCAGCTTCTTACCCAGGGCTGCGATGATTTCCTTACGCAGTAGCACATCGCCTGCCGACGTGACCCGGCGGGCAGCCTGTTCAATGGCGCTATCACTGATCTCGGACAGGTCAATGGGCGGTTGCTGCACCGTCATCGTGGTCACCGGGAATCGGTAGGACACGTCAGCAAAGCTCGGGTTCCGTCCGATCGACACCAACTCCCAGGCGGGCTGATCTTCCTGCCCAGTGATGGTACGAACCCCGACACCGGGCAAACCCACACCCGGGGAATCACTGCCACCGACGGGAACGGTGCCCGGCTGCGGAGCCACACCACCGGCGACCTCACCACTGACACCGGTGCCCGGTTCAGAACCGGTTGTCGTCGTTGGTTGGTCACCGCCGGTCGTGGGCGTACCTGTATCCGTGCCGGACTCTTCGGCGGCTTTGCGGATCGCCTCTTCTACCTTGGCTTTGTCGGGTTCGGGGACGGCTTCGTCCAGGCCGAACTGCTGCAGCACGTTCTCGGCGTTGAGCAGCTCGGTAAAGGACTGGTGAGCAATGATGTCGAGCTGGTCGATCTGCCACACGCCGGTGTATCTGCCGAACGGCAAACGAAGGCCACGCCCCATGGTCTGTTGGGTAAGCACTTCGGAGGCCATCGCCCGTAGTGTCACAACGACGGCGATATTCTTGACATCCCAGCCTTCCTTGAGCTTGTTGACACTGACCACCGCCAGCACCGGCGATTCAGGCCGATCCAATTCGTCGAGGCGACGCTGGGTTAACTCATCCTCATGCTTGGAGTCCACCTGCAGCACAGCCTCCTCCCGGCCGAGGTACTCCGGGGTGCGCAGAAGATCGGCGACCTGGGTGGCATGCTCCACGTCGGAGCAGACCACGAACGCGACCGCGTTCACATGAGCGCAGTTCTGGGAAGCCGCGTACGAGTCGTAGTAGGCCTGCTTGAGCGCACGCAATTGCAGCGCGTCACGCAACTGCTGCTCTTCGGAGGCTTCATCGGTGCCATATCCAGTCTTGCGGAACGCCAACACGGGGGCCTTCACATACTTGTCCTGGATGGCGCGGTAGAGCGGGTACTCGTAGATGACGTGATCGGTGGCCTTGTCCACCGAAGCCGTCAAACCAATCGCCGCTGCTGGGTCGAGTTCCTTCAACGCAGCGTTGAACGCGACCGCGCTGGCCCCGTACAGGTGGGATTCGTCGGCGATCACAACCAGATCATCGAGACCCTTGAGGTAGTCGAAGAGCACGCCGGCGTTCTCATCGAACCGGCGGGGCTTACGGCGCATCGCGTCCTGCGTGGCCCCGTGGGTGTCACCCTCGGCTTCCTTCGGCGCGAT
>JALFAQ010000081.1 GCA_022772305.1 Corynebacterium glucuronolyticum | reverse complement strand
TCGGCAAGGCGGGAGCCGCCGAGGTCGGGGGTGGCCAGTACCTTCTTGGCGGCGGGGAGGGCGTAGAGGTGCTTCAGCTGGTTGTCGCTGGTCAGGCCGAAGTTGGAGCTGATCACGCCGGGGTGGAAGCTGGCGGCACGGAAGCCGCGGCGGGAGGCCTCGCGGGCGATGAGGGCGCAGCCGCGCTTGGCCTGGCCGTAGACGTCGAAGTCTTTCGCGCCGGTGCGGTCGCCGTGGACCTCTTCGGGGACGATGGCAGGGCCGCCATACTGGGCGATGGAACTCGTCCAGATGACGGGGCCCTGCGGCTCGAGGGCATTCATAAGGAGGAAGTTGGCGAGGACGTTCGTCTGCCAGGTGGGGTCGAACCCGTCGTCGGTAAGGCCGCCGGCGGGGAGGATGCCACCGGCGTTGCAGGCCATGGCGTCGATGTTGGAAAGCTCGGAGGCCAACGAGCGGACGGCACCGAGATCGGTGAAATCGCATCGATAGTAGGTGGGGTCATCGAGTTCCCGACGGCCGACGCCGATGACCTCGTGGCCCTGCGCACGCAGCTTTTCGGCGGCGGACTTTCCAATTCCTGAGCTTGCTCCGGTGATGAGGATGCGCATTAGTTGTTCTCGATCATTTCTTCGCGGAGGATGTTCATCGGGATGGAGCCGAGCGCGAGCGCGCGGGAGTGGAACTCCTTGGGGCTCATGCCGTCGGCGGTGACGTCGCGACGCAGTTCCTGCCAGGCGTGCTGGCCGAGGGCGTAGGACGGCGCCTGGCCGGGCCAGCCGAGGTAGCGGTTGAGCTCGAAGCGGATGTTGGCATCGGCCATAGCCGTGTTGTCCTGCAGGAACGAGCGGGCGTAGGAGGCATCCCACGTGTTGCCCTCGGGGGTCTTGAGTCCGAGGTGGACGCCGATGTCGAGGACGACGCGGGCGGCGCGGAGTCGCTGGGAATCGAGGTAGCCCATGACGTAGCCCGGGTCATCGAGGTAGCCGAGCTCCTCCATGAGGGATTCAGCGTAGAGGGCCCAGCCTTCACCGTGGCCGGAGTTCCAGCAGGCGAGGCGTCGCCAAGCGTTGAGATCATCGCTGGCGATCTGGGTGCCGAGCTGCATGTGGTGGCCGGGCACGCCCTCGTGGAAGACGGTCGTCTTCTCCTGCCAGGTGTGGAAGGTTTCCTGCCCATCGGGCACCGCCCACCACATGCGCCCCGGCCGGGAGAAGTCATCGGTGGGGGCCGTGTAGTAGATGCCGCCGGTACCGGACGGGTCGATGAGGCACTGGATGTTGGCCATTTCCTCGGGGATGTCGAACTCGACATCCTTAAGCTGGGCGATCGCCTGGTTGGCGGTCTTTTGCATCCACTTCTTCAGCTCGCCGGTGCCGTGCAGCTGGTAGCGCGGGTCCTCCTCGAGGTTTTCCAGCGCCCGCTCGACGCTCGTCCCCTCACCGTAGAGCTGCTCGGCCACCTTCTTTTGCTTTTCGACGATCGCATGTAGCGCGTCGATTCCCCAGTTGTAGGCCTCCTCGAAGTCGATGTCGAAACCGACGAAGTACTTGGAAAAGCGCTCGTAGCGCTCGAGCCCGCAGGCATCCTCCTGGGGCGCATGCGGTGCAAGGTTTTCCGACAGCCACTCGCGCATGGAGCCGAAGGCAGCCTTGGCGGCTTCGATTTCGGCTTCGGGGGCGAGGCAGGTTTCGAGCAGCGAGCCGGGCTCGGCAAGCTCATCACACTGCTTTTTCACCTCTTCGATCTGCCGGATGGGGGCGACGCGACCCTGGACTGCGGCCTCCGACAGCGACTTCTGGTAGCCCTGGAGTGCGGCAGGCACCTTGGACAGGCGGGAGCGCATGGCATCCTCGTCGGCGGGCATGTTCTGGAAAGCCATGCGGATTTCCTGGACCGGCGAGTCGACGTTGTTGAGCTTGCCCATGTCCTCGTAGTCATGGTGCAGATCCAGTTCGAGGCGGAGGCGGTCCCGCAAGACGGCGGCGGTGACGCAGTCGACATGGTCGAAGTCGTCGGCGTCGTCCCCTTCGTCTGTCTCATCCTCGAAGGCATCGACATCGGCGAGCAGCTCGCGGGCGCGGTCAGCGACGGCGGAGTAATACTCAGGGCTGAAGTCCTGGAGCTCCCCCTCCATGCCGGGGATACCCCACTCGGTGGCAGCCGTGGGCACCAGCTCCGCCAGACTATAGATGTAGTCGTCGCAGCTGCTATCAAGAAGTGACTGTTTGCGGGACTCGGTCATAAAACGTAAGTGTACCTATTGCCACTTCTCTCCGGGTGCCCGCCATGATTCCAGCTTGTTCACCAGCTCCTCCACCGATTCCACAACGATAAGTGCATCCACATATTTCGCCTGGGTGAAGCCCTCGGCGATCGTGTTCTTCAGGAGGGCCACCAGCGGATTCCAATAGCCTTCGACGTTAAAGAGGATAACGGGCTTCTGATGGGATCCGATTTGTTGGTTCGTCAAAGCGTCGAAAAGCTCAGAGAGCGTACCGGCCCCACCCGGCAGTGCCAAAAAGCCGTCGGCAAGCTCCTCCATGCGAGAGACGCGCTCGGGGAGCGAATCGACGATGTCCAGCTGAGAGAGCCCCTCGAAGGCCTGCTCGCGGTCCGCGAGATCGCGGGCCATGACCCCGTGGACATCCCCACCGTGGGCGAGCGCACCGGCGGCCATGGCCCCCATAAGGCCCGCGGACCCGCCGCCATAGACCACCTTGATCCCCCGATCGGCGAGCTGTTCGCCCAGCTCACGGGCGACATCCTTGTAGAAGGTGCGGGAGCCGGCGCCCGAACCACAATAAACCGCAAGACTGCGCAGCGGCGGGCGGAGGTGGAGACCCATCACCCCATCGGCGACCGACTCGAAGCCCTGGCGGGCAAACGAACGCCGGGCCGGATTATCCTCGTCGAGCTCCAACAAAAGCCCTGGCCAGCCAACCTTTTTACCGTACTCCGTAAGGTGTTCCAGAAGCGCCAACCCGATGCCGTGGCCGCGGAAATCCGAAACCACCGCGTGGCGCAGGACCGGCGTTGCCCCGCGCGTAAACGACGCCCAGGCAGCGCCCGCCACCCGATCGCCGACCTTCGCCACCACCCCGTGATCGCCACGAGCGGGGATAAAACTGACAAAATCGCTGGCAATCACCTTGTCCTCGTCCAGCTCAGCAACCTTCTCGCGCAGCGCCGTATCCGCTGCGGTCATCTCGCAGAAATCGATATGCATAACTACTAGGGTAGTGGTCATGGGCAACGTTGTGTTCTTCACCGGCGCCGGGATGAGCGCCGACTCCGGGCTGACCACCTACCGCGACAAGGAAACCGGACTCTGGGAAAACGTCGACCCGACCGCGCTCGCCTCCATCGACGCGTGGGCGAAGGACCCGGAACCGATGTTCGCCTGGTACACATGGCGCTCCATCGTGTCGAACTCTGTGGACCCAAACGCGGGACATGTGGCAATCGGCTCCGGCGGGTACCCCGTCATCACCCAAAACATTGACAACCTGCACGAACGCGGCGGCTCGCAGGAGGTCGTGCATCTCCACGGCTCACTGTTTAAATGGAAGTGCACCATCTGCGGCAGGCCTTATTCATACACGTTGCCGGAGTGGGATTCCCCCGTGGAGCGGCTGACCCCACCGGCGTGCCCGCTGTGCGGGAATCTCATCCGGCCGGAGGTCACGTGGTTTGGCGAGGCGCTTCCCGAGCATGCCTGGAACCGGGCAGTGGAGCTGCTTAACGACTGCGAGGTGTTGGTGATCGTCGGCACCTCCGGCACCGTGCAGCCCGCGGCGAGCCTCCCGCTCGTCGCGTTGGATAACGGCGCGCGGCTGTACGAGATCTCGCCGCAGCCGACGTCTTTGACTCCGCTTGTCCACGAGTTCATCGAGGCCACGGCGGCAACTGGCGTGCCGGAGCTGCTGGAGAGGCTGTAACCTACTCCGCCGCCTTCTTGTGTTCGGCGGCGACGCGGGCGTAGCGCTCGGCGTGCTCGATGAAGCTGCGGTCGATGGTCTTCTTCACCTTGCCGGGAACGCCCGCGACGAGGGAATGCTCGGGGATGTCGGCGCCCTCGAGGACGACAGCACCGGCGGCGATGAGGGTGCCGGTGCCGACGTGGGAGCGGGACAGGACGGCCGATTGCATGCCGATGAGGCAGTTATCGTCGATCGTCGTGCCGTGGACGAGCGCCTGGTGGCCGACGGTGACGTGGTGGCCGAGGGTGCACGGGGCATCGGCGTCGACGTGGAGGACGGCGTTGTCCTGGATGTTTGTGTAGTCGCCGACGGTGATGGTGTTGATGTCGCCGCGTAGGACCGCGCCGTAGAAAACGGAGGCGTGGGCGCCGATGTGGACATCGCCAATAATGGTCGCGTTGGGCGCGATGAACGCGGTTTCGTGAATGGTGGGGGCCTTCCCGTTGAAGGGGATGATCATCTGAACGGCACCTCTCCTATTGTCTTGCGGAGTTTTCTGGTTCTGAGCTTTTCGACGTTCGCGGCCAGGGCTTCCATCGCCCGCACCGCGCACATCACGTGGGCTTCCTTTGAGGAAGAGTAAAAAGCCTGCGCGCCCGCAGGCAGTTTGGGCACAGCGTGGAGCGGGAGGTCCGACACGGACAGCAGCGTTCCGTAGGGGACGCGGTAGCGGTAGCCGTTGGCGGCCAGGGCACAGGATTCCATGTCGACGGCGACGGCGGTTGAGCCTCGTAGCGTCTCCCACATGGTATGGGGCGTATGCCACTCCCAGTTGCGATCTCCGGTGGAAAGCACCGTACCGGTACGCATGAGCTGGGATTTCTCCTGGCCATAGACGTCACCCACTGCCCGTTCCAAGGCGCGCTGCACCTCGGGAATGGCGGGGATGGGGATATCAGAGGAGATGCGGTCGTCGAGAATGAAGTCGCGGCGCTGGTAGGCGTTGCCAAGAATGAGGTCACCGATGCGCATGCGGCCATCGAGACCCGCGCAGTGGCCGATCATCACCCACACCTCCGGGCGCAGGACCGCCAGGCTGTCCGTGATCGTCTTCGCGTTGGACGGGCCGACACCAATGTTGATCATCGTGATGCCGTCACCCTTCTCGGTCACGAGATCGTAGCGCGGGAACTGGTGCGTCCCCGTCGGTGTATTCAACCCCGTGTAGCGCGTCCCAGGGCGGTTAAGCTCCTCGCGGGCCCAGCGCTCAAACTCCGCGGTGTGCATGTCATAGTTGGTGAACAGGATGAACTTCTGCACCCCGCCGCACGGGATGCCCGTGTAGTGCTCGATGCGCTTGCAGGCAATATCGAAACGCTGGGGCGTGAAGTGGAAGAGAGGCGAAACCTCTCCGTGGAACGCCTCCCACTTGCCGTCGATAATGCCATCATCAACATCATCCAAAGTCGGGGCTGGAAACCCTGTGAGCTCGGCCCCCTCCAAGCCGTCGATGTAGGCCGGCGGGATGACAAAATCCGAGTAGTCCGCGCGAACATCACAGACATAATTATTTGTTAACCTCGTCACCATCTCGCGGAGATACCCCTCGATCAGGCGCGGGCGCGAAAAAGCAGAGGAATAGGTCCCCGCCGACTCGACGTAACCAAACGGCTCGCTCCTATCAATCGGACGCCACTCGTTCACCGTGACCGTCAACCGCGGGTAACGAACCTCCGCATACGCCTCCCGGTCGTCCGCCGAAACCGCTGCATGCGCGCGGTTCACCGCGTCCTCGTACATCTTGATGAGCTGATCAACCACATCCATACAAGCCAGAGTACCGCTTCCCCCCAAAATGAGGGTGGAAATGAACAAAAACGGTTGCAACCTATGAGTCTGGTGACACAATACGGATTACAAACTGCAGAAGATATTCCCGCGCGCTGCGTTCGGAATAACAGGCAGCTTGTCAAAGGTGGGCAAAACCCTTACGGTTGTACGCCAAGACAATTAAAAACCGCTAGACTTCACTTGAAGATATCCCATAACGGGACTATATTCAATGTGAAGTATCTATCCCTCACGGGCTAGAACAACAGAAGTTTCTATATTTTAAGGAGAACATAATGCGTTCTATCCGCAACGCAGCAGTTGCAGGCGTTACCGCTCTCGCTGTCTCCCTCAGCGGCGTCCAGGCTTTCGCAGCTGACGAGGCTCCCGCACCTGAGACCGAGACGTCTACCACGACGACCACCACTACTCCTCCTGAGGGCAACACTGAGAGTTCCTCTAAGTCCGCTTCCCTGTCTACTAAGCTTTCCCCGGAGTTCGAGGGTGAGAAGGAAATCAAGGGCACCGATGCTTTCGGTTCCTCCAGGCTCCCCAATGAGGCTCGCCCGAAGTGGCTGAACGTCTGGGAAGGCTTCACCATTGCAGGCATCGTCCTGACGGTGTTCACCAACCTCATCGCACCGGCGTACAACTACCTCAAGTACAACGGCATCATCTAATAACCGCTGGTAACAAACAAGGCTGAAAGGAAAATAATCACAATGCGTATTCGTAATGCAGCCGTCGCCGGCGCAACCGCTCTCGCAGTCGCTTTCTCCGGTGTCGCAGTCGCCGAGGACACCAACACGACCCCGGGAGTCTCCAAGGATTACTATGAGCCCAAGGGTGACCAGGTCGCTCCCAATAAGCCGGGCGAGCTCCCCATCAACAAGAATGACTCCAACTTGTCCTCCAAGTTCGGTGACGGCCTGGACAAGTTCGAGTCCGTTAGTGGCAACGACATCTTCGGTGTTGAGCAGGCCGAGAACCTCCCCGGTTGGGCTAAGCTCTTCTACGCTTCCGGCATCCTCGGCGCTATCGGCACCGTCATCGGAACCATCATTGCCGCTGTGAACTACGGCCTCAACGAGGGCTTCATCAAGTTCTAAGGATATCCGCTGAATAAGCGTTTTTAGCTACCGCTAGCGGTAGCGTATCCAAGCACCCTCAGCGTTTTTTCGCGAGGGTGCTTTCTTTCTGTCCACATGAATTCCTTTAAAGGAGCACCTCTCCCCTGATGCGCATCCTGGTAGTTTCCCAGTACTGGCACCCAGATAACGGGATCCCTCAGCATCGCTGGGCATGGCTTACGCGCATGCTTGAGGACGCAGGGCACACAGTGGATGTGGTGTGCCCGCACCCCACCAGCGGGGACGAGGCCGCGGGGCAGGAAAGCCTGTACTACACGCACCTGTTTAAGCCTGGTAGCGGTTTGACGCGACGGGCGCTCATCCAACTGGCATCTGGTATTGATGCGGTGCGGACAGGGATTCGCGGGCCGGAGAAGCCCGATGTCGTCATCGGCACGGTGCCGGCGATTCCGACGGCGCTGTCGACGTGGGCGCTGGCGAAGGCGCGGCGGGTGCCGTACATTATCGACCTACGAGATGCGTGGCCAGATCTGCTCAACTACACCGATCGGTGGAATGAATCCGTTTCGTTGACGCCGTCGCTAAGGGAGCAGATTCTGCGGGGGCTGCCCACGCGGATTGCGTCGAGCCTGTTGAAGAACCTCATGGTTGCCGTGTTGAAACAGGCATCGGGAATCGTTGTGACCGCCGAAACGTTGGCGAACGACCTGCACCGAAAGGGCGTCGACAAGCCATATATGGTGACTGTAAGAAACGTCTTTCCGCGAGCAAACGCCTATACGTACGCGCCTCGCGCGGGGCGCAGGGAGGGGACGCTGAACGTCCTGTATGCAGGAACGTTGGGGCGAGCCCAGATGTTGTCGAATGCGATTGCAGCACTGAAACACACCGACGGGGTGACGTTGCGGCTTGTGGGGAGTGGGGCCGCGCGCGAGCAATTGAAGCAGGAAGCGGCGGGACTGCCCGTCGAGTTTTATAACAAGACCAAGCCCGAGGACCTT
>JALFAQ010000043.1 GCA_022772305.1 Corynebacterium glucuronolyticum | reverse complement strand
GTAGCGAGGTTTTCGGCCGTGCGGGCCCGGACGCGCGCTTGCTGGGCGGGGATCGCCTCGAGCATCTGGGGCAGCTGATCGAGGATGAAGTCGCCCATGGGCAGGTAGGAGTCCGCGATGATGTCGAGGCGGCGCTGGGCTTCCCGGACATCCGACTCGGGACCGGAGACCTCGATCCAGCTGAACTTGGCATACGGAGCGGCAAGATTCTTCGACATCCCGTCGAGGGCGAAGGTGAGGACGCGGTCCTCGCCGGCGATGCGGTGGCGAGTGGCGGAGGAGGACAGGGGGAAGTCGAAGAACACCTCGTCGGCGATAAGCGGAAGGCCGAGGGAGGTGAAGAAATCCAGGTCGGCGCTGGTGAGGTAGGAGCCCGTCGGGTTGTTGGGGTTGATCAGAACCATACCTCGCGTACGTGGTGTGGGGGCGACGGAGGAGGCGTCGACAAGCCAGGAGCCGGCCCACTCGAGACGGTACGGGAGTGTGGAGACCGATTCGAGCGCCGTCAGCGACTCCACGAGCGGGTAGCCGGGGTGCGGAGCAAGGAGAGCGTCGCCCGGGTCGCACAGCAGCTTGGTGAGCCACGCGTACGCCTGCGACGACGAGCTGACCAGGTACAACCGGTCGGGATCGACGGTGCGGAAATCGCGCGCGCTGAGGTAGGCAGCGAGCTGTTCGCGAGCTGCGCGGGAGCCACGCGGGTCGGCGACGTAGACGCGCGGCGCGAGCCCGTGGTGGGTGGGGTTCGAATCGCTCGCGTCGATGGGGTGGAGCTGGTGCGTCGCGCGAGTGATGCGGTTGGGCTCACTCGCGGCGACACGGCGGGAGAAACGCACTTAGCGCACTCGCCTCCCGTGGGCAAGATCGATGAGGTGGCGCAGCACATCGCCACCCGAGGAACGCAGGCCGTTGTGCTCGTGCTCGCTGGTCACAAACGTTTTCACGCCAGGCAGGAGCTTTGCGGTTTCCAGCGAGAACTCGAGGGGCACGTAGCAATCGTTGACGTAGACGGCGGCGGCACCAGTTGCGCCGGAGTTGCGCAGCGCCTCGGCATCGTAGATCGACGGCCACTCGACCTGTGCGACCTTGTCGACGACTTCCTTCCACGGCCTAAACGCCGGCACCGTATCCGCCCACTCGCGGCGCACGTGCTCGCCGGTGAGGAGGGTGGGGTCTTCCTTCCACGCGTCCGGGAGGGTGCGCTCGGCGGACCAGTCGGTGACGAAGCCGTCGGAGTAGCTGGACTCGTGGATGATGTAATACAGCGGGTTGCGCCCACCGAATGGCAGGGCGTGGGCCAGATCGTAGGCGAACGCGTTGGTTTCTGGATCGAGTTCCAGCAGGTCATGAAGGGTGAGCCAGCCGTTGTCTGCGCCGAGGAGGTGCCCCAGGGAGCGGATGCGCGACGGGGAGACAACCTCGCCGGTGGGAAGGGTGATCTCGCCACGCTCGGCGCGGGCAACGAGGTCGCGGATCCTGTCGCGGTGCCCGGGGAAGCGACGGTAGTAGGCCTCGGTGTAGGCGCGGACCTTCTCGTAGCACAGCGCGTAGACATCGTCGGGATGGTGGCCGACGGCGGAGAGGCCGCCGGTGAAGTAGGCGTTGTCGATACTGTCTGCGTGCTTGCTCAGGTACGCAAGCGTGGTGAAACCACCGAAAGACTGGCCCAGCGTGTTCCATGTATCGGCACCGAGGTGCTGGCGGAAGGCCTCGGCATCTTCGACGATAGAGTCCGCGCGCAGGTGGGTGCAGTATTCCGCCAGGTAGTCGGCCCCCTTGGAGAGATCCTTGTCGCCCAGCGGGGTGGACCTGCCAGTGCCGCGCTGGTCGAGCATAACGACGCGGTAGTGCTCGAGCGCTACATCGAGCCAGTCCGGGGACGTCGGCGCATGGCTGACGCGCGGGGCCTCGCTGCCAGGCCCACCTTGCAGGAAGGTGAGGTAGGGAAGGTTTTCGCCGCCGGGGCGTGTGACAACGGAGGCAAACACATCGATGGTGCGCTCATCGTCGGGATTCGTCCAGTCCAGCGGGACGGTCAGGGTGTGGTCATCGATGCGGAGGTCCGCGGTGTAGCGAGTTGTCGTCATAGGTATCTACCCTACGCTTGTCGACGGGGGTATTCGGGGTCACGCACATCTGCTACAAAAAGGCCGCTGAGCTGCTGTTTATTTGGGGTTTGTCGCTCCAGTTTCGCGCCGGTGTGAGCGGGCGTAGGATTCCGCGTCATGCAGAAACATGCACCAGCCATCGTGGCGGCGCTGGGCGTCGTCTTTGGCGACATCGGCACCAGCCCGTTGTACACGTTGCAGTCCGTCTTTTCCCTGGACGGCGGGGCGATTTCAGCGACCCCCGCACACATCTACGGCATCGTGTCCACCATCGTGTGGGCACTCATCATCATCGTCACCATCAAATACGTGCGGTTCGTACTCAGCGCGGACAACGGTGGCGAGGGCGGGATCCTTGCGCTCACGGAACTCGTCTACCGCACGGTATCGCACCACAAGCCGTGTGCGCTGGCACTCGGGATCGTAGGAGCAAGCCTCTTCTACGGCGACTCCGTCATCACGCCCGCCGTGTCCGTCATGAGTGCGATTGAGGGCGTGGGCCTCGTCAACCCCGCGTTGTCGCACTTCGTCGTGCCACTTGGGGCCACCATCCTCATCGCCTTGTTTGTGGCCCAGCGCTACGGGACCTCCGTTGTGGCGAAGGCCTTTGGGCCGGTGATGGTCGTGTGGTTTGGGCTACTGGCCGTACTCGGCGTGGTACAGATCTGCGCGCACCCCGGGGTGCTGCGGGCGCTGTCCCCCACGTACGCGGTGGCTTTTATCGTCGGCAGCCCGGGACTAGCGTTCCTCGCCTTCGGGTCGATCGTCCTGGCAGTCACCGGTGCAGAGGCGCTGTACGCGGATATCGGCCACTTTGGGCGCTCCCCGATCCGTCGCGCGTGGATGTTCTTCGTGCTGCCCGCACTCGTGCTCAACTACCTGGGGCAGGCGGCGATGCTCGTCGCCCATCCGGAGCGCACCGTCAACCCGTTCTTCCTCATGGTGCCGAGCTGGGCGACAGTGCCCCTTGTCTGCGTGGCGACGCTGGCGACGGTCATCGCCGCGCAAGCTGTCATCACCGGCGCTTTTTCGGTGTCCAAGCAGGCGCAGTCCGTGGGGCTGCTGCCGCGACTCGTCATCCGGCAGACCTCCAACAAGGAACGCGGCCAGATCTACATTCCGGCGGTGAACTGGTTGCTCTTTGCTGGGGTGATGGTTCTGCTCGTCGTGTTCCAATCGTCGGCAAGGCTAGCGACAGCCTACGGCCTGGCCGTGACGGGGACCTTCCTCATGACAACCTCACTGTTTACCTGGTACGCGGCGACAGTGAGACACTGGAAACCGTGGCGCGTGGTCGCCTTTGCCGCGGGCTTCGGCGTAATTGAGTTTTCCCTGTTCAGCGCCAACGCCGTGAAGCTGTTCCTCGGCGGGTGGATTCCGCTGGCTATCGGCATCACCATTATCGTCACCATGGTGACGTGGCGGCACGGCATGCGGATGCTCATCGCCCGGCGGAAGAAGATCACGATCGGGTGGGCAGACGTGCGCGCGCCCGTCACCGTCCCCGGCACCGCCATCTACCTGCACCTTAACCACGACACCCCGCCGAGCGCCCTGGAAACCAACGTGCGCTTCAACCAGGCGCTGCACGAGCACATCATCATCGTGCGCGTGGTCACCGCCAGCTGGCCGCGGGTACTGCGCTCTCAGCGGGTGACCATCGATAAGGTGATGGGCGACGGGCAGATTACGTTTGTCACGCTCACCTACGGTTTCTTCGAGTCACCTGACGTACCGGCGACGCTGCCGTTGCTGCAGCGGGCCGGTGTCGCCGTGGACGACAAACCCGTCTACTTCACCGGTCGGATGAGCCTCATCGACGGCCCGAATCGGGAAATGAACAAGCTACGCAAGAAGCTCTTCTTCTTCCTGTACCGCACGCAGGCGCAGCCGGTAAGCTATTTTCGGCTGCCCGCCACCCGCACCGTCAACTACACCACGAGGCTCATCGTGTAATGCTGAAGAGAATTACGGCCGTACTCGTCGCGCTGTGCGTGCTACTCACGCTCACCGGCGCGCTGTCACCGGTTGGTGTGTTTCTGCGGACGTGGCCGGTACTGCTCTTCCTGCTGCTCATGACCGCGGTCTCGGCAGTCTTGGACCAGCACGGCGTGTTCGACGGCGTGGCCGCGTGGCTAGTGCGCCACACCGGCGGGCGACCGTGGCCGACGGCTGCTGTTTTCGGGGTTTTGTGCTTTGTTGTCACGACTGTCCTCAGCCTGGATACAACGATCGTGCTGCTCACGCCCGTGGCACTGACGTTGGCGAAGCGCGGGCGTGTATCGGCGCTGCCGTATCTTTTCCTCACCGTGTGGGTGGCAAACACCGGTAGCCTGCTCCTGCCCGTGTCAAATTTGACCAACCTGTTAGCGCAGCAAACCGCTGGGCTGACGACACTGGAGTTCGCACGCCTAATGGCACTCCCCCAGCTTTTTGTGCTGATTGTGGTGGCGCTCGTGTTCGTGCTGTTTTTCAGAAAGCAGGTTGTTCCGGTTAGTGCATTTACGGCCTCACCCGTGCGATTCACGCCGCATGCCCTCGCCATCGGCGCGTTCACCGTGACGATCCTTCTGGGCATCGCCCCGTGGATCGCGGCAGCTGGGTTGTTGGTGATTCTTCTGGCGATTCGGCCGGTGCCGTTTGTGAAGGCTCTGCCGTGGACGATGGCCCTGTTTGCGTTGGCGCTGTTCATCCTCATGGACGGGATGCCAACACCCCAGGCGATGCTGTCGCCGGTCGCAGCTGCTGGTGCCGGTGCAGCAGTTGCCAACCTGACCAACAACCTGCCGGCCTACCTAACGCTGGAGCCGTTCGCACCAATGGGGCCACTGCTCATTGGCGTGAACGCCGGCCCGCTCATTACCCCCTGGGCATCGCTTGCCAACTTGCTGTGGATGACACTCGCCGCCGCCAAGGGGGTGCGGATTCCGATGTCGCTTTTCGTGGTGTCGGGGCTGGTGCTCGTCCCGCTGGTTATTCTTGCGGGGTGCTTGGGTCTCTAACCGTGCCGTTTACTTTTTGCAGCAGATTCCACGGGGACCCCGTTAAATTCGAGCAAATCTGCTGTAAAAAGTGAAATGCTACTCGAACTCGATATTGTTCAGGGCGGAGCTCACCGTGCCGACGAGCACGCCGAGGGCGGTGGCGGGCATGGCGAGGATACCCAGGCCGATACCCCAGGCCGGGGAATCATCGCCCTCGGTGTAGCGGGCAAGCTCGGCAAACGTGGCCAAGGAGAATGCCTGCAGCCCCAGAGTCTGCGCAGACAGGGAGGCATCGACGGACTTGTGGCGGTAGGCCTCGACAAGCGTGAAGGCGGTGAAGCCAAGAGACGCAAGGACCGGGACGGCGGCAGCAGGACGTGCAGCTGTGAGACGATCAGGGCGCAGGTCAAAGCCCCAATGCGTGGGGAGTTTTCCGTCGCGCATACCGATAAAGTGGCCCACGACGGCGATGAGGCCAGCACCAGCTACAGGCCCCCACGTGAGCGCCTTGGAGACGGTGGCGGGGATGTGTTCTTGCAGGTCCGGGAGGGAATCGTCGGGACGGACAAGGCGTGCCTTAACGGCGAGCTTGCCGAGGTTCAAGTCCCAGCCGATGCCGACGCGACGCGGGACGAGCCAGTTTGGGTTTTCGGGATCGAAGGCGGAGAAGCGGGTCATGATTAATCCTTTCCTAACAGCGCGGATACGCTAGCGCTGAAGCGTTGCCATTGGTTTTTCAGGTCGGTGAGGTGTGCGTGGCCAGTGTCGGTGACAGTGTAAATCTTGCGTGGCGGACCGGACGGCGACGGCGCCCAGGAGGTATCCACGTAGCCGGCCTTTTTCACGCGGGAAAGCAGCGGATAGAGGGTGCCTTCAGAAACGTCGAGGTCGTTGGTGGCGAGGCGCTCGAGAAGCTCGCCGCCGTAGGAGGGCTGTGTGGCGAGCAGTTTAAGCACCACCATTTCGAGCACCCCCTTGCGTAATTGGGAATCCATAGTTTCCTTTCGATAGCTTGCTTTACACAGTACCTCGGTTAGCAATGTACTGCAAGTGCGAGGCTCCGCGCATAGGCGTAAGGTTCCGCCTACACCACCACTGTCAAGGAGAAAACCACCATGCAACCCACCAAATGGAGCTGGATCATTCCGCTTTTTATCGCATCACTTATTTTCATAGAAGCCAGCAGACAGACAGAGGGACCCGCATCCTTCGGGATCCTCTTGTTCGCGTTTTTATGCTTCAAACTCGTGCTAGACATCTGGCGTGGCCGCATTCCCGGGAGTGAACAGTATGAAGAAGAGGGAGTTAGTGAGACACAAACGCCCACGAGATTTCACGACTCCCCGAACCCGTGACTTTTTGTGGACGTTTGTTCTGTAGCAGATGTGACCGCCTGGAGCTACATTCGCAGTCAGGAAAAATGCCCACAAACTGTCAGATTAGGAGCAACACCGGTAAAACCCGAGGGCGAGTAGCTGGAGGCGCTAACGCCTATCATCTCGATGTTCGCCGTCTAGTGCCGCTCAGAGCGTGGATTGCTACTTTTTATGCGATGCCCCGTCATAGCCATCCAGCTGCTCAATAATGTGGGGAATCAAGGTGCCGATGACGCCGATAACGTCCTTCACCCCACCACGGGAACCGGGAGCGTTGATAATAAGGGCGTTTCCGCTAGTACCAACCAGCCCGCGAGACAGGCTAGCCTGTGGTGTCTTCTCTAATCCAGCGAGAAGAATCTGCGCTTCGACTCCCGCCAGCTCTTTCTCGATGAACGGTTGCGTAGCTTCCGGCGTTAAATCGCGCGCACTCACACCGGTTCCACCCGTCGTAAATATGAGACGGTGCCCTGCATCTAGGGCTGCACGGATAGCCGACCCTACAGTGTCAATCCCGTCCTTGACTACGACCGGCGCACCGCATTCAACACCATGTTTGCTCAATAGCTCTACAGCCAGTGGCCCCGATTTGTCTTCGCGTTCACCGCGAGAGGTTCGATCCGACACGGTAATTACAACTCCGGTGATTCCCATACCCTAATCTCCATTCATGGTCACATTGGCACACATTGGCAATTGCCAAACCCACATCCGCCCTGCCAGCTTTTCCTTAAACCTGGAACCCTAGGAAGGTAACCCTAATTAGTTTCCCCCTTAAACCACATGAGCTTTGGTTATTTAACCTCGACAAACGGCGATTCCAAATTCATTATGTTATGTGTAACAATAATAGCGCGAGGAATTAATCTAGGTAATTCCGTACTAATTAATGTAACCATAATCACATGGCTCCAGGAGGACAAAACATGGCCGAAAAAAACTCACTGGATACATCCCAACGAGTGCTACATGGATGGGATCCAGAAAACCCAGACAAATGGGATTCCAAAATAGCCTGGCGAACCCTTATTATCTCCACGATTTCTTTAACCATCGGCTTCTGCGTTTGGTATCTCGTCTCTGCTATCGCACCGAAGCTAAACGACATCGGTTTCGACCTCTCAGCTACTCAGCTCTATTGGCTCGCCGCCGTTCCCGGGCTTTCCGGTGGCGTTGTGCGCCTTATTTACATGTTCCTCCCACCGATTATCGGAACGCGGAAGATGGTAGGCTTTACCTCCTTACTCTTCCTCATCCCCATGCTTGGCTGGTTCTTCGCAGTGCAGGATCCAACCACACCGTATTCATGGCTCATCGTCCTGGCCCTCATGACGGGCATAGGCGGTGGATGCTTCTCCGGCTACATGCCGTCCACTGGATACTTCTTCCCCAAATCACAATCCGGTACCGCCCTCGGTTTGCAGGCGGGACTGGGTAACTTCGGTGTCTCACTCATTCAGTTCCTCGGCCCTTGGGCTATGGGATTCGGCCTCTTCGGACTCGGAATGATCGCTCCCCAACAAACCTCTACCGGAGAAACCCTGTGGGTGCACAACGTGGGGATCTTCTTCGTTCCCTGGACGATCGTCATCGCAATTGTCGCTTTTGTCTACCTCAAGGATGTTCCAGTAAAGGCCAACATCAAGCAACAGATGGACATCTTTGGCAACATCAACACGTGGGTGCTGACAGTTGTGTACATCATGACCTTCGGTGCATTCGCTGGATTCGCTGCACAATTTGGACTGCTGGTGAACAACACATTCGGCGCGCAGAGTGAGTTCGCAGCGAGTGCGGATCCGGCAACACTCCCAAAGGGTGCAAGCTTCGCCTTCCTCGCACCGCTCATTGGCGCTGGGATTCGAGCACTGTGGGGTCCACTGTGTGACAGGTTTGGTGGCGCCATCTGGACATTCATCGGCGGTGTCGGCATGACTATCTCGACGGCGGTCGCAGCCATCTTCCTCAAGCCGGATTCTCCAAGCGACTTCTGGCCGTTCCTCATTGCGATGCTGACCATGTTCTTCTTCACCGGTCTCGGCAACGCTGGCACATTCAAGCAGATGCCGATGGTTCTGCCCAAGCGTCAGTCCGGTGGTGTAATCGGGTGGACCTCGGCAATCGCATCGTTCAGTCCGTTCATCGTCGGTGTGCTGCTGACCATGATGCACCCGGCGACGTTCTTCTGGGGCTGCGTCGTGTTCTTTGCCATCGCGACCGCGTTGACCTGGATCTTCTACGCACGCCCAGGTGCCCCCTACCCAGGCTAAAACGACCACAAGCAAGCAACGTTTGAAATGAAAAAGTCAAAGGACAAGTCATGAGTAACCCCCTTCTCCGCTTCGGGTCATTTGTCCGTGGCGGGACGACCGACTCTACGGGCCATGAACTGCACCTCACCGGCGGCCGAGAGGCAGACGTGTTTTACCGCGACCGCTGGGCACACGACAAAGTCGTCCGCTCAACTCACGGCGTTAACTGCACGGGCTCCTGCTCGTGGAAGGTGTACGTGAAAGACGGTGTCATCACCTGGGAATCGCAAGAGACCGATTACCCCACCACAGGCCCCACCATGCCGGAATACGAACCACGCGGTTGTCCCCGTGGCGCGGCGTTCAGCTGGTACACCTACTCCCCGACGCGAATTCGCTATCCGTACGTCCGCGCAGTGCTCGTGGAAATGTACAGAGAAAGCAAGAAGCGCCTGGGGGATCCGGTCCTCGCCTGGCGGGACATCGTCGAAGACCCACTCAAATCCAAAGCGTACAAATCGGCGCGTGGCAAGGGCGGAATGATCCGCATCGACTACGAGGAAGCCATCGAGATCGCCGCAGCCGCGCATGTGTACACCGTTCGGCAGTACGGTCCAGACCGCGTCGCCGGATTCTCCGTGATCCCCGCGATGAGCATGATTTCCTACGGCGCCGGCGCACGCTTCCTGCAAATGATCGGTGGTGTCAGCCTGTCCTTCTACGACTGGTACGCTGACCTACCGCCGGCTTCACCCCAGATGTACGGGGACCAAACCGACGTCCCGGAATCGGGCGACTGGTACAACTCCACGTACCTCATCATGTGGGGGTCCAACATTCCGCTCACCCGCACGCCCGACGCGCACTTCATGGTCGAGGCACGCTACTCCGGCCAGAAGGTCGTGGTTGTCTCGCCCGATTTCGCTGACAATACCAAGTTTGCCGACGAGTGGCTTCGTGCCAACCCTGGCACAGACGGCGCCCTTGCTCTTGCGATGGGGCACGTCATCCTCAAGGAATTCCACGTCGGTGAAAAGACACCGTACTTCCTTGATTACATGAAGCGGTTCACGGATTCGCCGTTCCTGGTCGAGCTGGAATCGCACCCCGAAGGCGGGTTCGTTCCCGGCAAGTTCCTCACCGCAGCTGATTTGTCGGATCCCGATTTCGCCCAGTCCCCTAACGCAAACCACAGGCTCCTAGTCATGGACGCAAGCGGTCGCGTCGTGGATCCGGGTGGCACCGTAGCAGACCGCTGGGGTGCCGAAGGCGAAGGCAAATGGAACCTCAGCCTGGACGGCGTGGACCCGGTCATGTCTGTGGCCGACATTGATGACCATGGAACCGCTGAGATTCTCCTCCCCCGCTTCGATCTCCCCTATCAGGGGAATGCGGACGGCCCGATTGGCGCTGGTGTCATTCACCGCGGAGTACCGACCGTGAATGTCGAGGGACACACCTACACCACAGTCTTCGACCTTCTCCTCGCCAATTACTCCGTCCCTCGCCCGGAACTCGATCTCCCCGGCGAATGGCCCACCGGTTACGACGATCTCACCTGCTACGGCACGCCGGCGTGGCAGGAGGAACTAACCGGGGTGCCAATGGAAGGTGCTATCCGCGTGGCTCGGGAATTCGCCCGCAATGCGGAAGAATCCCGTGGTCGCTCCATGATCGTCATGGGCGCGGGCACCAACCACTACTTCCACTCCGACGAGATCTACCGCACGTTCCTCGCCCTCACCACGATGTGTGGCACGCAAGGCGTTAACGGTGGCGGCTGGGCACACTATGTGGGGCAGGAGAAACTCCGCCCGCAAACCGGCTGGGCACAGTATGCCTTCGCGCTCGATTGGCAGCGCCCGGCGCGCCAAATGATCTCCACGGGCTTCTGGTACCTAACAACCGACCAGTGGCGCTATGACAACGCGAAGACGAATCGCTTCACGTCCCCGCTCGCGACGGAGGTCGACGGCGACGAACTGACCAGCGACACCCTCGTGGAATCAATGAAGCGTGGCTGGATGCCCAGCTACCCGCAGTTCAACCGCAATACGTTGGTCCTTTCCGAGGAGGCAAAAGAACGCGGGGTGGAACCCGCGGACTACATTGCCGAGCAGCTTCACAGTGGCCAACTGAAGTTTGCCTGCGAGGACCCGGATGCCCGTGAAGCAAGCCCGAAGATCCTCCTCAACTGGCGCACGAACCTCATGGGGTCCTCGGCAAAGGGGACCGAGTTCTTCCTCCAGCACATGCTCGGGGTTGATTCCGACGCGACGGCTAAAGAGCTGAAACCTGGGGAGCGTCCACGGTCTATCGCGTGGCACGATGAAGCCCCACAGGGCAAGCTGGATCTGATGCTCACTTCGGACTTCCGAAACACCTCGACCACCCTGGTGAGTGACCTGATCTTCCCGGCCGCCACGTGGTACGAAAAACACGATCTCTCATCGACGGATATGCACCCGTTCCTGCACTCGTTTAACGCGGCGATCACGCCTCCATGGGAGGCGCGCACCGATTTCGAGCTGTTCCAGGACCTCTCGGAGAAGTTCTCCGAGTTCGCTGAAAAGTGGTTAGGCACTCAGACCGATGTCATCACGGTCCCTGGTATCCATGATTCACCTGCCGAGCTGGGATCGCCGAAGGGCATTGTCGGTCCGCTCAATGACGCGCCCCTACCAAACATGGTGACCGTTGAGCGCGACTACACCAAGGTATACGAGAAGTTCAACACCCTCGGCCCCCTCTCTGCACAGGCTGGGATGAACACGAAGGGCATCACATACATGCCTGACCGGGAGGTGGAAGAACTAGCCCAGATCAACGGAACGCTTGACACAGCAATCGGTGCCCGACCGTCGTTGGCCACTGACAAGAAGGCGTGCGAAGCGGTTCTGCGCTTGTCCGGCACTTCCAACGGTCGTCTCGCTACACAGGGGTTCCATGAGCTGGATAAGCGGGTCGGTTCCGATAAGCCGACCGCTGGGCTTTCCGTAGAGGAGGAAGGTAAGCGGATCACCTGGAAGGATGTCTCTGAGAAGCCCGTTGGTGTGATCACATCACCGGAGTGGTCCGGCTCGGAGCATGGTGGGCGCCGCTACACAGCGTTTGCCATCAACATCGAGCACGACAAGCCCTGGCACACGTTATCCGGGCGCATGCATTACTACCTCGATCACGACTGGATGATTAAGTACGGCGAAGCGATGCCTACCTTCAAGCCACCGGTGGATGTGCACGCCCTCTACGGAGAGACCGCCCCAGGAACGTACGCAGCCGGACAAAAAGATTCGTGCGCGGAGGTCACCGTCCGCTACCTGACACCCCACAACAAGTGGGCGATACACTCCCAGTACTTCGATAACCTCCACGTTCTCTCGTTAGCCCGCGGTGGCCAAGTGGTGTGGATGAGTGATAAAGACGCGGAGAAGATCGGCGTGCGCGACAACGATTGGATTGAGGCACGGAACCGAAACGGTATTGTCTCGGCGCGCGCTGTGGTGTCCCACCGCATCCCGGAGGGCACGGTGTTCATGCACCATGCATCCGAGCGCACGGTAGGCACACCGCTAAATGAAAAGACAGGCCGACGTGGTGGAACGCACAACTCGCTGACCCGCATCATGATCAAGCCGACCCACCTCATCGGTGGGTACGGACAGTTCACCTATTCGTTTAACTACATCGGGCCAACCGGCAACAACCGCGATGAGGTCACGACCATTCGCCGTCGCTCGCAGGAGGTTGAATACTAATGAAGGTTATGGCGCAGATCGCCATGGTGATGAACCTGGACAAATGCATCGGTTGTCACACTTGCTCGGTCACGTGTAAACAAGCGTGGACGAACCGTGAAGGCACCGAGTATGTGTGGTTCAACAACGTGGAGACGAAACCCGGCATCGGCTACCCACGTCATTGGGAGGACCAGGACAAATGGAAGGGCGGCTGGCAGCGTACAGGCTCCGGCAAGCTCACACTCCGTTCCGGCGGGCGGTTGAAGAAGCTCGCCAGCATCTTTGCTAATCCGGATCTCCCGGAGATTTCGGATTACTACGAGCCCTGGACCTACGAGTATGAGAAGCTCCTGTCTGCCCCCAAGGATCAAAAGACGCTCCCCACCGCCCGTCCGGTTTCACAGCTCGACGGCAGGCCTTTGGACAAGATTGAATGGTCTTCTGCGTGGGACGATGACCTCGGTGGCTCGAAGGAGACCCTGCATGAGGATCCGATTCTCCGGCAGATGAATCTCAAGGTGCGCACGGAGATTGAAGATTCCTTCATGTTTTACCTTCCGCGTATCTGCGAGCACTGTCTTAATCCTGCGTGTGTGGCGAGCTGTCCCTCCGGCGCAATGTACAAGCGCTCTGAGGATGGGATTGTGCTCGTCGATCAGGACCAGTGCCGTGGCTGGCGCATGTGCTTATCAGGGTGCCCGTACAAGAAGGTGTACTTCAACCATGTGTCGGGCAAGGCCGAAAAGTGTACTCTCTGCTACCCGCGCTTGGAGGTCGGGCAGCCGACTGTGTGCTCTGAGACGTGCGTGGGGCGCCTCCGGTACCTCGGTGTTGTGCTTTACGACGCAGACCGGGTTCCGGAAGCTGCAGCTGTCAAGGATGAGCACGAGCTCTACGCTGCTCAACGGTCGGTGCTCCTCGATCCAAACGACCCAGCCGTAGTAGAGCAGGCCAAGAGGGACGGCGTTCCCCGCACCTGGATCAAGGCGGCACAGGAGTCACCAATCTGGGAGCTCATCTCCCGCTACGAAGTAGCACTCCCGTTACATCCTGAGTACCGCACCCTCCCGATGGTCTGGTACATCCCGCCGCTGTCCCCCCTCGTCGACGAGGTGACCGCGTCCGGTAACGATGGCGAAGACCACAAGATCCTGTTCACCGCTATCTCCCGCATGCGTATCCCGCTGGAGTATCTCGCTGGCCTCTTTACTGCGGGCGACACCGTGCCCGTCGAAAAGTCCCTACGGCGACTTGCAGCCATGCGTTCCTACATGCGCGACCTCTCGCTCGGCAACGAACCACAGGAGGGCATCGCGGCGGCGGTCGGGATGACAGGGAAAGATATGGTGGCCATGCACCGGCTGTTGTCGATTGCCAAATACGACGACCGTTACGTCATCCCGACTACTTCTTCCGAAATCCCCCGTGGCATTTCCCAGTTGGGACTGACGAGGGAGGATGTGGCGCAGGATATGGAATGCGCGATCTCTGCACGGTCGACGGATGACACCGGCGCGGAGTTCGGCGGAGCTACCTCCGTGAGCCTGAAATCGTGGCCCACGGGCACAACACCGCACGACATGTTCCCGCCACGACCGAGCCGTACCACCACGGTAACAAGGGAAGGCCGGTCCGACTCCTAATGAAGAAAGCTACGTTTAACGGCCCGGCGGTGGAGACGCTTACTCCACCTGTCGAGGTCACGGAGGAGCAGCAAGCGATCATCGCCATGGCCGCATCGCTCCTCTTGGACTATCCCGAGGTTTGCGCTGAGGACGAATGGAACACGCGGCTTACTGCTATCGAGGGCACCTTAGCCAGTCTGCCAGCGACGATCGCAGATGAACTACGCGCCTTCCTCGATGCCGCACGAGCACGAGGTGCACGTGGCCTCGCGGAGCACTACGTCGAAATCTTCGACCACAAACGCCGGTGTTCGCTCTATCTCAGCTACTACGCCGTGGGAGATACACGCCAACGTGGCACGGCCATCCTAGCGTTCGGTGATGCGCTCCGCTCGTCTGGGTGTGAGCTCGCTCGGCGGGAGCTACCAGACCACCTCTGTGTCGTTCTCGAAGCGATTGCGAGTGTGGATGACCCGACAACCCTCGTCGATCTCCTGCGCGCGCATCGCGATGGCATCGAGGTGCTCCGCGCGTCGCTGGAGAGCTTCCATTCCCCCTACCATCACGTGATCGCAGCCATCACTTACATGCTTCCACTGATGGATGACGAGACGACGCACCGCTTCCTGTCGCTCGTGCGACAGGGCCCGCCCGCAGAGCTCGTGGGCATCGCAGATACCACCCTCCCCCTAGCCGAGGTGACACACTCATGAGTACGTTTTCACTCTTCTTCTGGACAGTTCTCCCCTGGATCAGCGCCGTTGTGTTCGTCTTTGGACTCATCTGGCGCTGGCGCTACGACCAGTACGGTTGGACGACAAAGTCCTCGCAAATCTACGAATCCAGGATTCTCCGGCTCTCGTCCCCGCTGTTCCACTACGGCATGCTCGGCGTGTTCGTCGGGCATATCGGCGGGTTACTTGTACCCAAGTCGGCCACGGAGGCAATGGGGATCCCGGAGCACACGTATCACCTCATGGCGGTGGTACTCGGATCGATCTTCGGGCTCGCCGCTATCCTCGGACTGCTCGGCCTGCTCTACCGCCGCTTCGTGGTGACATCGGTGCGGCTGGCGACATCGGCGAACGACATTTTCATGTACATTCTCCTCAACGCAGCCATCTTCCTCGGTGGCTGGGCGACACTGTCGACGCAAATCCTTCGCGGAAGCGACGGCTACGACTACCGTGAAACGATCTCTCCGTGGATCCGCGGGGTGTTCACGTTCAACCCGCAGCCTGAGCTCATGGCCAATGTTCCGGTGGAATTCAAACTTCACATTATCGCCGGCCTTATCCTCCTCCTCGCGTGGCCGTTTACGAGGTTGGTGCACGTCGTGTCCGTTCCACTGGGCTACACCACACGCCCCTATGTGGTCTACCGGTCCCGCGAGGCCACCACTTCGGAACACGCACGCCGCGGGTGGGCTCCTGTAAGCAGGGAAGCGCAGCTGGGGAGGATGGACAAGACTGAAGCGACATCGCGAGGCGCATAGGTGCCTTAGGCTGGTTTTAGGCGTTCGATTTATTCAGTAAACTTGGTACTACTTTTTACATGCGTACGCGAACACAGTACGAGGTTCACCATGCCCAACAAGCCACCACGGTCCTCCACTGAGCTGACCGCCGATCACTTCACGCTGAGCCCCAAGCAGAAGATCGTCCTCGATGTACTGCGAGACTTTCCGGACGGCGCTCGCGCAAGTGATATCGCAGAGCTCCTAGGTATCCACACCAACACCGCCCGGGGGCATCTCGACGAGCTCGCCGAAAGCGGTGCTGTAGAGACAATTACGGCGGCAGCCTCCGGCCGTGGTCGCCCGTCTCTCCTGTTTCGATCCCGCATACCCAGCACTGATGACCTCAACGCGCAACACATCGCCCTCATTGAAGAGCTCACCCACGACATGAGCTACGAGGAGGGGCTACAACTCGGCCGTACGTGGGCAGAGCGCCTGGGACTTGCGGGGAACACAGACGAGGAAGACATCATTCCCCTACTGCACCGTCTAGGATTCGCTCCAGAGCAGAATGGGGAAACCCTCCACCTGACCTCGTGCCCCTTCGTCCACGATGGTCGTATGCCGGGGATCGCGATTTGCGCCATCCATGAGGGCTTCATCCGCTCATCACTGCGTCTGACAGCGGAAGGCGACAGCATTGAAGTCACACCGTTGGGTGGCGATGGGTTCTGTACCATCCGCATCCTTAAATCCGATTAGGAGATCCAGCTCGAAGCCCCAATGCGCGCCAGCAGTAGCGGACGATGGGAACCGGGCCGTAGACGGTCGTCGTGGAGGTACGAGCGACTTCGTTGCCGGCGAGATCTCACGACTCTCCGAACTTGTGACTTTTGGTGGGCATCTGTGTGTCAGCAGATCTGACAGGCTGGAACGTTGGGTCTGCCCCGACATTCGCAGACGCCTATAAACTGTCACATTAGGAGCAGCGGACGATGGGAACCGGGTCGTAGACGGTCGTCGTGGAGGTGCGGGAGACCTCGTTGCCGGCGAGATCGGTGACGACGCGGGTGTCGGAGGTCGTGAAGCCGGGGGCACCGCCGGAGGGCGAGCAGCTAGAGCCACTGACACTCATCGGCTGCGGCTGGGTGTAATTCCACTTGCCACCGGAGATGGACTCGACGTTTGTCGTCTTCACGCCTTTGAAGGTGACGGTGACCTCGTTGCCGCTGACTCCCGCCTCGATGAGGACGGGGTTGGGGGTGTCGTTGCGGAATACGAGGTCAATGGCACCTTCGTAGACCGTAGCCTCGCGGCCCGCAGGGTAGCGGGAGATGTAGTAGCTGTGCGGGGTGTGGGCAACGTCGGTCATCGCGGCGAAATAGCTCGCGTTGTACAGCGTCGTGGCGAACTGGGAGATGCCACCACCGACAGCGGTGTCGGCGTGGCCGTTGAGGATCACGCCGGAGGACACGTAGCCCTGGGCGGTGCCACGGGGGCCGGTGTAGCCGTTGAGGGAGAAGGTCTCGCCAGGTGCGACGATCGCACCATTAACTGTTCGTGCAACTAACGCAATGTTGGTCCCGGATGGGCCGGAGAATCCGCCGGTGGTGAAGGATCCGACAACGTCGTTAAAGGTGGCGTTTTCTGCCTGCTCCTTGGTGAAGGTGGCGGGCTCGGGCTTGTATGTGACGTCGAATTCCTTCTCGTCACCCAGAACCCGGTCGGGGAAGCCCTCGAGAGTCTTCTCCCAATCGATGACGGTGCCGTCGGCGTGCGGGGTGACGTTGCGGCCACCGCCTGTCAGCGTGATGGTGGCGTTCTTGCGGGCGACCTCCGTCGTCTGCAGGTTCTCGTTGAGAATATCGTGGGCCCTTTCCACGTTGACCTCGGGCTTAAGGGCACCGGAGTCCGGCACGAAGGAAAGGACTTCACCCATGCGGTTGCGGGGGATGATGCCGTCCACCTTGTCGTTGCCGTGGGCGACGATGTCGGCGGCCAGGGCCTTCTTGGCGGGCCCCTTCTCCGCGACAGCGATTTCCTCGTCGCCGATGGCAGGCGGTACTTCGGTCACATCGACGGTGACGCCATCGGGGTTGAGCCAATTGTGGAGGACAGCATCGGAAACGGACTCCTCGGTAGCCGTCTGACCGATGACGGGAGGAATGCGGTTCACAGAGCCGTCGACAAGCTCCAAGCCTCCGTCGACGGGCTCGCGGGTGAGCTCCGTGGCGACCGCCTGCATCGCCGGGGCGAAACCGTCGCCTACCTCGGACTGGATCGGGACCTCGGTGGTGGTGAACAAGGAGGTGATCCTGGTGATCGGGTTGAGAGAGGGCGTGCCAGCAGCCGCGATCGTCGCGTCCCAGTCGGGGGCGAGGCCGGCAGCCTGCGGATCGACGGTGGTGCGCATGTCATTCGCGGAGACCTCGACGGGCTTGTAGGTGAACTCGGAGGAGAGTTTCTCGCGAGCTTCAGCGGACTTCATACCACCGATGGCGACACCACCGACCGTGGTGCCGCGGGGGACGGTGCCCTGTACAAGCGCCGTGTCCACCCCGTAAAGACCGAGGAGGAGCAGGACAAACAGGCCAATGGCAAGTGCGATGCGTTTCATCTACGTCCCTTCATGGTTGAGCCGGGCGACCCTTACCGCAGAATCATACATTTGACTGCGGTCGTAAGCACCCGCGTCGACGGCCGCGTTCACGGCATCAATCGTCTCCACCAATGTATCGGTCGACACCCACAAAGCGTTATCAGCGCCGGCCTGGAGGGCGGCGAGAACGGCGTCGGGAACGGAATGGTCGGCGGAGACGGCCTCCATCCCGGAGAGGTCATCGGTATAGATGACACCGTCGAAAGGGATCCCACCCGTGTACGCGCCCGAGCGGATGAGCTCGTAGACCTGGGGATTGAGGGAGGCCGGCGCGTCACCCATGCCTGGCACCGTCACATGACCAACCATGAGGCCTGCCGTGGGGAACTCTGTTAGCGCCGGGCCGTACGGAAGGAGGTCGAGCTTTTCCAGCTCCTCGAGGGGCGGCGTGTTGACGGAGCCAGTGTGCGTGTCGCCGGTCGCGCGTCCGTGGCCGGGGAAGTGCTTGAAGACGGGGATCACCCCGGCGTTGGCCAGGCCCCGGGCAAAGGCAGTGGCGTACTCCGTCGCGCGGGCGGCATCTGCAGAAAACGACCGGTCGCCAATGGCACCGCCGTCAGGGCCCGCGTCTGTGTCCAAAACGGGGGCAAAATCGACGGTGATGCCCAGGTCGTTGAGCTTGACACCCAGGTCGTAGGCGACCTGCTCCACCTCGTCGGCGGACATGGTTTCGGCCATGGTGCGGGGTGAGGGGATATCGCCAAGAAGGGCAGGCTGGCGAACGACGCGGCCACCTTCGGCATCGATGGTGACGGAGAATGGGCGGCCGACTTCACGGCGCAGCGTCGCAATGTTGCGCTCCGGGTCCGTAAGCAGCGCCGCATCGGTCCAGCTGGCGATGAAGATGCCGCCGGCACCCTCGGTGAGGGCGAAGAGAGCATCGTCATAGTCCTTCACCCCGACGGTCATCAGCGACGCAACCTGTGCACGCTGTTCAGCGGGCACGGGGACAGGCATTGCCTCGGTGACGGTCTGGGTTTGAGTTGCCACCTCTGTACTGGTGGCGATCGAGGTCACCGTCTCTGGCCCAGGGGCGAAAGAGCAGGCAGTTAGGACACATGCGCACCCCAGTGCCGCGCAGATCAGCGCTGCAGATGCCTGAGCTGCCATGAGAACATCGGCCCTTTCGTGATACCTGGATGTTAGCTGAAAACGAAAATAAGGATACGCGGTAGTTCGACCAATAGCCCAACGCGGTATAGGATTGTAACCACATTGGAGATGTTAAGGGGATTTACGTGCCATTTACGTATCAGTCGCTGACGCGCCGCACCGCGGGACCGGCGGTGGCCTCCGCCATCGTGGGGCTCGTCGCCGGCGTTGCCGGAGTTATCGGCGTTGTCTCCCTGACATCGGAGGATGGGAGCACGGTTGAGCACACGGTTACTACCGACGACGCCGTCCTTGGCAACCCGGATTACGGCTCACGAGAATAAATCTGTCGTTGCCCTCCTGGGGATCCTTTGCTTTCTCCAGTCACCCGGCCTCACCGTCGCCGACACCAAGCACGACCTCGCCGCCAACCCGTGGGGATTCCTCCAGGGCGCCACCCAACTCTTCGCCCCGTGGGGACTGCAAAATCAGGCCTACGGCTACCTCTGGCCCCAGGGCCTCTTCTTCGCCCTCACCGATTTCTTCCCCGACTGGGTCGCCCAGCGCCTGTGGTGGTGGCTCCTCCTCGCCGTCGCGTACACGGGTACCGTCGCACTGCTCAGGAACCTCGGCTACAAGCGCACCCTCCTACCAGCCCTCCTCTACGCCTTCTGCCCGCGCATCCTCACCACCGTCGGTGCCATCTCCTCGGAGGCCTGGGTCGTCGCTTTGGTGCCCTGGACGGTGGCTCCCCTCGCAAACTCGGGGAGCCACCACCAACAATGCAAACCCCAGCTCAGCCTCCTCGCGGTTGCGTGTATGGGCGCGGTCAATGCCACCGCCACCCTTGCTGGCCTCGTCCCCGCAGGCCTCGTCCTCCTCGCCCGACGCGCGTGGAAGGCGCTGGCCATCTGGTGCGTCGGCGTCATCGCCGTCTCCGCATGGTGGATCGGGCCACTGCTCATCCTGGGGAAATACTCCCCACCGTTCACCGACTACATCGAGTCCGCCTACGTCACCACCCGCTGGCTCAACCCGCTGGAAATTCTGCGCGGTACGACGAGCTGGGCTCCCTTCGTCGACAATGAGCGCACCGCCGGGTTCCTTCTGGTCACCGTCCCACTCCTCATCCTCGCCACGGTCGCCGTCGCCGCCCTTGGCCTGCGCGGCATCACGGGATCGCCGTGGGTGATGATGCTGCTCGTCGGTCTTGCGGTCCTCTCGTTTCAGTCTCCGCTTCTCGACGGCTCCTTGGCGGCGTTTCGCAACCTCCACAAGTTCACCCCCCTGGTCACGATTCCCCTGGTCATCGGCGTGGCCTGGTTATGCGACCGGGCGGATCGAACATCGCTCGTTGCCCTAGGCCTCGTCACCTGCGTGGCGATCTCCCCGGCACTGACGGGCCAGCTCGCACCCAAGGGCGCCTACCGGGAGGTTCCCACGTACTACCAGGAGACCGCGGACTTTTTAAACGCCCAGGGCAAGGCCGTCCTCATCGCACCCGAACGGTCCTTCTCGCGGGAGGACTGGGGCTGGACCCGCGACGATCCCCTCCAACCGCTGCTGCGCGTGCCTTGGACCGTCCGCGACGCGATCCCCATCGCCGACCCCGAATACATCCGTGGCCTCGACGGACTCATGGCAAACATGAGCGAAGAAGCGTTACGCGGCTTCGGTATCGGGTATGTGGTGACACGTGGGGAGGTACCCGGATTGGAAGGCCTTCCAAAGAAGACCTTCGGGCCTCTCACCGTGGTGCGCATCAGGCCGACTGACAACCGTGGCGTTCCTATAAAGGTCGCCGGTGGTGGCGAGAGCGTTGCTCTGCTCGATGGAATCCACGGCCCCGCGATGTGGCAACTGGTGGACAAAGATGCGACGATTGTCACCGACACCCCCGCCCTCGTCGAGCGCAACTACGGCACGCTAGACGGCGCCGTCTCCGGAATCCTCGCCCCAGGGGAGACGACGGGTGTGAAAAACAAGGTGAAGGACTACGCGTCCGTCGGCCCACGCACGGCCGTGGAGGAGATCGGCGGGCACGTCACACACGGCCCGGATGTCGCCGATCCGACGCGGTTTGGTGGCGCGGAGCCCGAGCATTCCGTCACCGCTGCTGTCGACGGGTTTGAGGACACGGCCTGGTACGGCACGTGGCTGGAGCTCCACCCGGACAAGCCCGGGAAGGAGCTGAAACTCGTCCTCACTGCGGGGGAGGCGGAGGTCACCGCAGGTGGCCGCACGTGGACGATGGGAAGCGGAACGGTAACACTTCCGGAGCCGGTGGATTCGATTCACGTGCGCCCCGCGCACGGGATCGCAGAGGCCGAGTTGAGCGATGCTCCGATCCGGAGAGTAGCTACAGTGCCTGATACCTCCCCTGACGTGCAGCAATTCGTCTTCGCAGGCGAGGGCCGCGTGACCCGCGCGTTCACCGCACCACGAGACATGGACGTCATCGTGGACGCGGAGGCGACGCTCGACGGCGAGGAAGTGCAATCGGGCGAAACCGTGCGCCTCACCGCGGGACGGCACGAGGTGAGCACCCTCAGCCCGCAGATCACGCTCACCGTGCCCGGGTTCGAGTTGCCCGGCGGGGACAGTATCATCACCACGGCCCGCAGCTTCAACCCCGGTGTGCAGGGCTTTATCGACGGCACGGAGCTCCAACCGATACGCATCCGCGCCGGCCAGCAGGGCTTCATCGTGCCCGCAGGTGTCGATGGGAAACTCACCCTCGCATTCGTGGCGGAGGATGCCTACCGGTGGTCACTGATCCTCGGGTTCCTCCTGCTCATTGCCACTGTGGGCGTGTGCATTGCTTTGCGACGCCGGACCTTCCCCGCGCAGCCCGCGCCCACGCTGCCTGCGTGGGTGGGACTTATCCTCATCGGCCTGGCACTCGGCCCGTGGGCACTGCTGGCCGCCGTGGCCGGATGGTGCCTCACCCGCTATGTCTCCCCGAGCCTCCTCATCGGGCTTGGCCTCGGCGTCCCCGGCGTATGGCTGGCGCTTGCCCCGTGGCCCTCCCCCACTTACCCCGCAGGTAGCCTCGCCGTCACGATCTTCATCGCGGTGGCGCTGGGGGCCGCGCTGCACGTGCAGAAGGAGTAGGCCCGCACCCCTCAACGATGCGCTCCAAAGGAGACGTTTTTGGAGACACGTACATGTCTCGTCGTTAGGTTAAGGGATGCCTATTCAGTTGGGCTTTCAGGATTTCGGCGATTCATTGTGAGAATAGAGGGTGTCTAATCTAACAATTTTTTGCAGTTTTGGCTATAATCAACAGAATAGAGGGTAGCTAATCTAACAATCTCGTATCCGTACACGGAGCGCACCATGACACGCAACCAAGGCCTAGAGGAACGTCGGGACGTTCTACTCGCTCAGGTTGACCAGATTCTGGACTCCGCGAATATGGGGCACGTGCAGAAAACCACAGAGACACAAGATGTCGACTTCAAAGAAGAGGCCGGCCGCAGGAACGGGCCCAACATCGAGCCGGGTAAGAAACAGAACCCCGAGGCTGCCGACAAACTTGCAGACGAGGTTGCCTGCATGGCCAATACTCCTGGTGGTGGCGCTCTTATTGTCGGAGTTGAAGATAAGACCGGAATGATCATCGGCACGGAGCTAGACACCGATTGGCTCAGACAAAACATCTACACCCGGATCGATGTGGCACCGGACATTTCCGCGCGGACGGTTGCCGGGCAAAGGGTTCTCGTCATGCTCGTTGCTGCATCACGCGAACCCATTCCCAACACCAGCGGTGCGCTTCGCTGGCGCGTTGGCGACTCGTGTCGCCCAGTGGACAGAGCAGAATGGTGGGACTACCAGCGCCGACAGTCGGGTTTCGATCCGATGGCGCAGGAAACTACCTTGACGGTGAAGGACGTTCGGCACGGTGCGCTTGCCATCGCACGCAAGCAACAGGATTACTTCCAGGTGCTGAGCAACGAAGAGATCCTTCGAGGTATCGGCGCTATCAACGCTACGGGGCATCTCACGGAAGCCGGCAGGAACGTGTTCGCTTCAGCAGGGCGGACGCTTATCGAGCTGACCATTTTCGATGTGCCAGGAGGAAACGTGGTCAACCGGGTCTCGGGCGAACCGGAGTTCTCCGCGCTTGAACAGCTAGAGCAGATGGAAAGTGCGCTCCGCGTAGTTAACGGAAACAACACCGTGGTCGAGGGGTTAGCGCACCGATCGGTTCCACAGGTTCCACACAGTGCGGTGCGCGAATCCATGCTCAACGCCATGATTCACAGGGATTGGAACCGCACAGAGATGATCGAGGTCCGCTGGTACGCTGTGGATTCCGCACTCGAGGTTCGCAGTCCTGGCGGATTCATGCCCGCAATCACAGCAGACAACGTCTTAAGCAATCGGGCGGCCCGTTACCCGGCTCTCGCGGATCTCTATCGAGCGATCGGTTTTGTGGATAAACAGGGTGTAGGCGTGGATCGCATGTACCAGTCCATGATTGTGCTCGGACACCGGCCTCCGATATTTGAGGAAGTAGAGGGGCCATTCATCTCCGTCACGTTGAAAGGTGGCACACCGGTTCTTCCGGTGATGCAGCTCGTCTCTGCAATCGTTCCAGAACCTCGGCAACGCGACTACCGCATCGCGATCATTTTGTACCTGCTGCTGAACCGACCTTTCGTGACTATAAAGACGGTGGCGCAGGAACTGCAGGCGAGCGAAGAATCAGCACAGATCGCCATCGAAGCGGCAACCCAGACAACCGTCGGCGGTGAACCGATCATCGCACCGCACGGCCCGACGTGGATTTTGGGGGAATCGGCCCGCACGATCTTGGAGAAGATGCCTGAGTACCTCACCACAGAACCGGAGGTACTCCGCAGGGTAGCGGATCTGTGGTTTGAGGAGATCGGCGATCTACGCACCGCAGACCTAGTAGCGCTCTGCGGTATTTCGCGTTCGACAGCCAAATCGTTTATCGATTCCCTCCTCAGCGAGGGCAACATAACTGCCATCGGTGGTGGCAGGTCGACGCGTTACCGCAAAGCACAAAGGCCCATTGTTAGATTAGGGGGTGCCTAATCTAACGGCATTTCCGGTTTTCCGAAAAACCTCGTTGGAATACGGGACCCCTTTTCTGTTGGACGTTGTGAGGTTGCACCACTGCGGGACGCATCCGCTGGAAGGTTCCTTCCAGCGGTCGCTAGCAGTGAGAATCCTCCTGCATGTGCATGGTTTAGAAACGCCAGACTAGCCCTGAAATCTTTGACATTTTCTGACCGCCTACGGCAGCCCGCATCAGGCTCAGTGTCCCAGGCGCTAGTCGCATCTACCCTGCAGGCGCGGAAAAGGGTAGACCCATTCAATCCGTTTTTCATCGGGGCTCCTAGACCCCGAAGATGCTCATGCCCCGGCGAGAATACCTGTTTCCAGATAGCGCTCCACCGTGGCTCCACAGACAAGCTACCTAAGGTGATGCCAATGCTACCCAGCAGGTGACTTTGTAGGCTCTTCCGGTTTATCTCGTTTGGCGGTTCCCGCCGATAGCGAAAAAGGGTGAGCCACGCCACGAAATCGATTGAATCGTTCAATATCAAGCCTCGGAAGAGCCACCATGTAACCGGGTGCAACTTACCAATAATGAGCCAGCGTTGAAAACATTCTGGCTGATAATCTGCAATATCGAAGACAAACGGACGCTACGTCAGCCCGTGAAAGGAAAGGAGCATCGGTGTGTTTCGGTATGCTCATGGAAGGAGCGCGCGTCACCAATCGGAAACAAGCCAACGAACAAATGTTCGCCCCAGATCACCTCAGCACATACATGTAGTCAATCCCCATACAAACACCTTGACCCACCCCCTAAAACACAAGTAGGCATCCCCTATGAAGCCATTTGCTAATTTATTTAAACATTTTATTGTCTCACTCGTCGCACTACTAGCAATTCCTTCCGGTGTCGTAGTGGCTACTCCGGTGGATCTTCCAGAGCCGACCAACGATGTCGACCTACATCCGGAGCCACTCCTTGACACGTCCTCAGTCACGAATAGCCAAATGGTTAACGCAAATAAATATGTTGACGGTTTGGTTTCTGGTTCTTTGTCCTTGGAGGACTTTGAAGCTCTTGACGAGCAGTCGAAACTAGCAGTTATTAAGAACCTGCAGCTAAGAACAGAGTAACGCTTTGTAGACTACCCCGATTCTTACTCGCAATTACTTGAAATGGCTAGCTGTGTGACCCTTGTCGATGTACCCACGTGTCTAGCTGGAGCTAAGGCGGCTACCGATGCGCGAGAGGAGACCACTCGCCGATACGGAATTAGTACCGCTAATGATGGATCTGACGCATTTCGCCACTGCTATTGGAGCGCACTCATGACAATCTGATCAGGATTATGGGCAGCCGAAAGGATTGCTACCAATCATGAGCAGGTTTACCCCACACCGATTGAAACCGAAATGGATTTATATAACAACGCACAGGGTAGAGTCATAGGACGCGCTTTCCCTGGTAACGAACCCCAAGCAAGTAACATGTGCCACATGTGGGAGCAAACAGGAATATTGAGAAAGCTCGTGCAATGACGGCAAGGAGGCTCATTGCCTATTTGGCTGCTGTCTGTCTTCTTTTTGCCGCAGGGGTTGTGTGGCATCGAAATAAAGACCCTCTGGCCCGCACACTGGCCGGGGTCACCGCGCCGATTGAGGTTGATATGGCAAGTACCTACCGGGTAGATGCCACAGATTTTGCACTTCAATGTGGTTACCAAAGCGACCAAGAAGCAGCGGACGCACTCGAGATACCTAAGGAGAAAGCCCAGGATTTAACCTGGATCGATTCCAGAGAGGTCCTATATTTTCGCGGAAACGATTCATCCTCGGTAAAGGTGATAACGCTTCCCGAAAATGTCAGGTTATGCCTCGGAATCCCAGAGCACCTCACCTGGATGCCACTGACTTCCATCTGTTTCACGCCTTATAGTGATTACCAGCCCGGGCAGAAGTTGTGGCATGGCACATTGTGTCGCCCGAGTGCCTCGTAATGCGCTAATTCGGTACACACAGGTGCCGACTAGCATAAATCGGATTGAACAGCACGACGAGCGAGATATCCCACTTCAACCAACCACCACACCACAGGTACCGCACGGATGTAATGCGACAGTCACGCCATTTTCATCTGTGTCTAATAGGGCTCTTTCGGTTTAACATACTCGGTCTTGATGCCTGACACCGGAAGCGTGCAAACCTGTTAGAACCCGTATCATTTACCCCGCTACGACACGACTACTGACCGGCTTAATTCCTCGAGCCCCCTCGGCGTGGGCTGGGCCTGCCCCTCCTACCCGGGGGCAGCCTCGTTGCAATTGCAGAAAGAATGAGTATCCACGAAGTTTGGCGTGAACAGAGCTCCCTACACCTCTCAACGATGTGTCTCAGGGGAGACGGTTTTTATGTGTCATTCGACACCTTTTCACTTTTTGCAGCAGATCCACGGGCACCCCTGATATTTCCCCTGGTTACTGAAAATTGATTCTGAAATCTGCTGCAAAACGCGTCACGGCTACGCGCCCCCACGCTTATATGGAAGGGCTTCTCGGTCCACTCGTAGCTGACGTAGCTGACGGGGATGGTGAAGGCGAAGGTGAGGAGCCAGACGAGGAGGAAGTGGCCGCTAAAAAGCGTGATGGTGGTGAGGGCGTAGACAGCAGTGAGGACGGGGAGGTGCCAGAGGAAGATGGAGTAGCTGATGCGGCCGAGGAAGGCGAGCCAGCTGGGGACGCGGGGTTGCCAGTCCACAACCGGGTAGAGGAGGGCGAGGGCGAAAACGGCGCCGAAGAAAACACGGATGGCGAACTCGGTGGGGGTTGGGTGGGTAAGCCCCGCGGGGCCGAGGCGGGTGCCGGCGACAAGGGCCCCGATGGCGATCGGGGGCCACACATACCAAGGGATGCGGGTGCCGCGGGTGCTGCGCACCCGTTCAGCGGAATGAAGTTCGGCAAGGAGGATGCCGACGGCGTACCAGGAGCAGTAGGCCGGCGGGAAGATCTGGGAGTTGGCCTCCAAGTTCAGGGGGAGGTAGGCCCAGAAGAGTGAAACTAAAGCGATAGTGATGATAATTGCGATGCGCCAGGGGCGGGGCACGCGGCCGAGGATCTCGCGGAGGAACGGGAAGATGATGTAGAAGGCGACTTCGACGCACATCGTCCACAAGTGGGTAAGCCCCGTCATGAGAGCGCCGGGGACGTAGAGCTGCACGAAGAAGAGGTTCGCGAGCAGAGCCTTTACACCGGCGGAGTTGAAGGCGACGAAGCTGATGACGACCACGGCGAGGTAGGCCGGGACGATGCGACCGAAACGGTTGCGGGCGTAGCGGCCCCAGGGCGTCGACAAGCTAGGGTAGCGCCACCAGAGGAGGAAGCCGGAGAGGGCGAAGAAAACGGCGACGAAATAGTCGAATCGGTCAAGACCTGGGGTGCCCGTTTGGAAAGCAACATGGGTGGTCATGATGCCGAGGGCTGACACGGCGCGCAGGGCGTCGAGGGCGGGAATGTACGATCGATTCATAGTTACACCACATCATATGGGAGCGTGACATGGTTAGGAATCTGTTCATTGGCGTCGGCGCGGCGCTGCTCGTTCTGCTGTGGCTGCTGCAGAGCCTCATCACCCCAACCATGGCCAACTACCAGGTGCAACTCGT
>JALFAQ010000017.1 GCA_022772305.1 Corynebacterium glucuronolyticum | reverse complement strand
CCTGTTGTGCCCGTTTGATAATGGCAGGAATGATGATGACAGGGATCGTCGCCTGCATGGGCATGTGGAAAAGATCAACGGGTTGGACATGTGGGTGCCTGCCTTCGGCGGGGCACCGAAACTGAACATGCACCCGTGTGCCCAAGGCGGTGCCATCAGACTCGCCAAGAAAATGGTCGAACGAGAAAACGCCTAACCCCCCAACAAACCACAACAACCAACCCCCAGGTGGGGCGATCAGGCGTGACCACAACGCACACCCCTCACCAGGGGTCGCATCCGCGCACGCAAAAGTAGCTAACACTGCCCACATCACACAGCCCTGACCAGGGACGAGAAAGCCCCCAGGCGAGAGCCTGGGGGCATCGTCGACTAGCAACGCTAGCTCTTTGGGGGGGGGTGTGTTGTTGACTTGCAATCGCTGCCCATCTCTTTTCGTCGTTTTTCATCGCTGCCCGTCGCTGTCCGTCGGAGCGTTATTGCTGCGACATTTTTACCGCTTTTTGGGGTGTGTAGAAGCCTTGAAAGTCTCGGGCGATCCCGGAAAATCCCGGTCCAGCCCTCACACACAGCGCACAAGACGCACGGTTGTGACCAGGGCAAACGCAAAACAGCAGGTGTGCGAAACCCCAGAAAAACTAGCAGTTGTAGTACATCTCAAATTCGAGCGGCGTCGGGCGGAGGCGAGCCGGGGTGATCTCGTGATCGACCTTGAACTTGACGTAGGTGTCGATGAGATCCTCGGTGAACACATCGCCTTCCGTGAGGAACTCGGAATCCTCGGCGAGCGCCTTGAGGGCCTCCTCGAGGGAAGCAGGTGCCTGCGGGATGGACTGAGCCTCCTCCGGCGGGAGCTCGTAAAGATCTTTATCCACCGGGGCGTGCGGCTCAATGCGGTTCTTAATGCCGTCGATGCCGGCCATCATCATGGCCGCAAAGCCGAGGTACGGGTTGCCCGACGGATCCGGTGCGCGGAACTCGATGCGCTTTGCCTTCGGGTTGGAGCCAGTGATCGGGATGCGGATCGCGGCGGAGCGGTTGCGCTGTGAGTATACGAGGTTGATCGGGGCCTCAAAGCCAGGTACCAGGCGGTGGTAGGAGTTGAGGGTTGGGTTGGTGAACGCGAGGACAGCGGGGGCGTGGTGGAGGATGCCACCGATGTAGTAGCGGGCCATGTCACTCAGTCCGCCGTATCCGGACTCGTCGTAGAAGAGGGGCTTGCCGTCCTTCCACAGGGACTGGTGGGCGTGCATGCCGGAGCCATTGTCACCGGCGAGGGGCTTCGGCATGAAGGTGGCGGACTTGCCGGCCTCGATGGCGGTGTTCTTAATGATGTACTTGAACGTCTGGAGGTCGTCGGCGGCGTGGAGCAGCGTGTTGAAGCGGTAGTTGATCTCGTGCTGGGAGCCGGTACCTACCTCGTGGTGGAAACGTTCAATGTGGAAACCCGCCTTCTGAAGGTTGCGAGTCATGGCATCGCGGAGATCGACGAGAGTGTCGGTCGGTGCGACGGGAAAGTACCCACCCTTAACTGGGGTCTTGTTACCAAGGTTGTAGGAGCCGTCGAGGTCGATTTCCTTGTCTCGGTTCCACCAACCTTCGTCGGAGTCGACGTGGAAGAAAGCCTGGTTGGTGTCCGTGAAATAGCGGACGGAATCGAAGATGTAGAATTCAGCCTCGGCGCCGAACTGACAGGTATCTGCGATCCCTGTGGAGGCTAGGTATTCCTCGGCTTTCCGAGCGACATTGCGGGGGTCGCGACTGAAAGGCTCGCGGGTGAACGGATCGTGGACAAAGAACTTGATATTTAGCGTCTTTGCACGTCGGAACGGATCCAACATCGCTGTGGACAGGTCGGGGAGGAGCGTCATGTCGGACTCGTCGATACTGGTGAAACCTCGGATGGAGGAACCATCGAAGGCGAGACCCTCTTCTACCGTACCCTCATCGAATTCAGAGGCTGGAATGGAAAAGTGGTGCTCGATTCCGGGAACATCTGTGAAGCGAATATCAATGAATTCCACTTCCTCGTCCATGATAAATTTCTGAATATCCTCCACATTTTTGAAGGTCATTTTTTCTCCTCGCGCGTGTCGCTTACAGATGTCTCGAGTCTACTTCATGCCTCCGCGCTAATACATCTGAACTGCCGGGTAAGGTTAGCGACATGCGCGACAAGAATTCGAGTTGGCTCAACGGGCCACAGATTCCTGCACAAAATGAGGACCCGTCCCGCCCCAACCGGTGGCCGGGGGAGCAGATCGGCCTGACGGAGTCGGGGCCCGGCTCTTTGGCCTCGATGGTGCGCCGAATCGGCGGTCTGCTCATCGACTGGATCATTGCGGCCGTTGTGGCAGCGGTGATCACGCACTTCACCTACGAATTGGGAGGGCAGGCGACTGTGCAGCTCATGGTGTGGGCGGTGATTTCCGTGGTGAGTGCGTTCCTGTTCGCTCGCACTCCGGGGCAGGCCATGCTGGGGATGGGCATTGCGTGCATTGATCGCCCTGGCCAGCGCGTCGGTTTCCTTCGGTGCCTCGGGCGCACGCTCCTCACCATTTTCATCCTCCCCCCGATTCTTACCGACGCCGATGGCCGCGGTCTGCACGACCGTGCCACCGGGACTGCGGTTATCCGCGGGTAATCAGACCAAGAGGAAAAACAGCGCCTGCGCGCACACGATCTTGGCGATCATCGCCATGGGGTACACCATGGCGTAGCCCGCCCCCGGCATATCATTGCGCGCCTGGTCGGAGGCGTAGCTGAGCAGCGCGGGGTGGGTGTGGAGTGCTGAGACGAAGCCTGTGAGCGTGCCGTACGGGATTTTGAGCACCTTGTAGCCGAAGAGAATCTCCGTTGCAGCGAGCCCCATCGTGATGGCCGCGCCGAAGCCAATGACACGTAGCGATGTCGGGTCCTGGAGAGCCGAGGCGAATCCGGCGCCAGCCGTCGTGCCGATACCGGCGAGGAACAGGGTGAGACCGAACTCCTTGAGGATGCGGCCAGCAGCATAGGGGAGGTGCCAGACAAAGCGTCCCGTGCGCGAAACCGCGCCAAGGATGACACCTACAACGAGGGGACCACCGGCGGAACCAAGCTTGAGGGACACCCCGCCGGGTAAAGGAATCGCAATCATGCCGACGAGTAACCCCAAAATGAGGCCGCTGAGGAGGGGTAGCATTTCGAGGGCTGCGGCCTGGCTGTAGGAATCACCAAAGAAGCGGCGTGCCTTCTCCCTGTTTTCTGGGGTGGACACGATACGGATGCGGTCGCCGAGATGCAGCACCATGTCCGGGCGGGCAACCTGGTCATCGTCGCCGTGTTTGACGCGTGAGATGAGGACACCTGGCAGTTTCGGCTTGAGCTCTGCCAGAGGCAGGCCCACAGCGGATTCGTCGGTAACGACGAGCCGATCGTAGTCGAGTCCTTTATTGCGGTTGGGGCGGGAGCTGACAAACGTGCCGATGATCCGTTCGGCCTTCTTTAACTCGTCGGGTGCACCCGCAATGGTGAGGACATCGCCGAGCCGGGGGCGGTCGCCGGTACCAGCAAGGATTTCCTTCTTGCCCCTGCGAATACGCGTCACGATGATGGCCAGGTCAAAGATCTCGGGAATATCGTCGACCGGCGGGAGGTTGCCCACTTCTACCTCAATTTGCCAGTGTTCCAGCTCGTGGGGAGTAAGGCCGGCCTCGTCTGCTTCCTGGGCATAATCTACCCGGAAAATCCGCTGGAAAATAGCGAACATGATGATGACACCGAGAACACCAATGGGGTAGGTAAGTGAGTAGGCAACAACTGGCACCTGGGGATTGCCAATACCGGAGCTATTGACAGACTCCACCACCGCTGCCAAAGCGGGGGTATTCACCAACGCGCCGGTGAAGATGCCACCTGCAGTATCCGGGCCGAAGCCGAGGACGACTGCGCCACCGAAGGTCACCACCGTGATAAGGGCGAGAAGGATGGTGAGGAAAACGTTAAGCTTCCACCCCGTGGTGCGCAGAGTATGGAAAAAAGAGGGACCGAATTCGAGGCCGATGGTGTACACGAAGAGGGTAAGCCCCATGTTGTACAGCAGCGGTGGCAGTTCAATATCGGGGACAAGCGTGGCGAAACCGAGTCCGACGAAGAGGACGGCGGCGACGCCGAGCTTAATGCCAAAGAAGTTGATTCTTCCAAGTAAAAGACCAACAGCCATGATTACCACGAGGGTAAACAGGGGGTTGTCCACGAAAAAGTCCATACTTCAACACCACCAAATTTGGCAGGCTATATCTATATCTACCCCTGAAAAGGGGCAAGCCCCCGCCGGGTAAGCGGGGGCTGAGGTGGTGCAGTTACTTGGTGCGGTTCGCGTGCCTGCGGGCGCGCCGGTTCATACCGGACATCTTGGCACCCTTGGGCAGCGGCCCCTTGGGCAGTCCCGCACCGGGGCCGGACTGTGCATCCATGGATTCCACACGTGCAGCCATGGCCGGGACAGCATTCTTCTTGTAGTTGCGGGGGAGCTTCATAATCTCCCGCTGCAGCTTCTTCAACGGAACTTGCCCCTCACCATCGCCGACGATGAACTCGTAGACGGGGATCTTCTTGGCAATCCGGTTGAGGCGCTTCTTCTGCTGCTCCATGAGAGGCTTCACGCGATGCGGCTCGCCCTCACCGACGAGGATGATGCCGGGGGCACCGACGACGCGGTGCACGACATCCATGTGTGCGTTGGCAGCAACGGCGGTCTTGGAGCGCCACTGCATACCCGGGCCATCCTTAAGGTTTTCAACTACCCAGGCGGCCGCACCAGGCTGGTCGGCGGTGCGCTCGTAGAAGCTCGACTCCATCCTCTTGGGGAAGATGTACATGGCGAGCATGGCACCCAGCATGAGGCCGATGATGAGGCCGAACCACTGGGCGGAGAAAGCGAGGCCGATAAGGAAACCGAGGATGCCAAGACCCAAGAAAGCGAGCAGCATAAGCGGAACCAGCATTTTGTCCTGCTTCCGCTGCATATTGAAGGCTTCCCACACCTGCTTGCGGGTTTGCTTGCGCTGTTCGCGCTTAGCCTTCTTCGCTTCCTTTTCCTGTGCCTTTATCTGTGCTTTCTTCGCATCTGCCATGTGAACCACCTTCTAATTAGTCTGCCGGGTGTAGTTTACAGTGCTGTCTTACGCTACTTCACACCGACGGGCGTGTCCTTGCTCGGCCCGTACTTCTTGAGCAGCGTCGATGCCTCCTGAGCAGTGGAGCCCTGGGAGGTTTCGGCCAGGTGGGAGAGGTTTTCGGGGAGTTGTTCGCCACGGGCCGCGATGGTCTGGGCGTACAGGCGACCGGCGCGGTAGGAGGAGCGGACGAGCGGGCCGGACATGACACCGGTGAAACCGATCTCCTTGGCGTACTCGGCGTGCTCGATGAATTCCTCGGGCTTTACCCAGCGGTCGATGGGGTGGTAGCGGAGGCCGGGGCGCAGGTACTGCGTAATGGTGATGATGTCGCAGTGGGCGGAGCGGAGGTCGTCGAGGGCCTCGCGGATCTCCTCGGGGGTTTCACCCATACCGAGGATGAGGTTGGACTTGGTGATGAGGCCGAAGTCGTGTGCCTGCTGAATGACATCAAGGGAGCGGTCGTAGCGGAAGGCCGGGCGGATGCGCTTGAAGATGCGGGGAACGGTTTCCACGTTGTGTGCGAAAACCTCCGGGCGGGCTTCGAAGACGATGCGCAAAAGGTCGGGCTTGCCGGAGAAATCAGGGGTGAGGTTCTCTACACCGGTGTGCGGGTTGAGCTCGTGAATCTTGCGAACAACCTCGGCGTAGAGCCACGCGCCCTCGTCTTCGAGGTCGTCGCGGGTAACGCCGGTGATGGTGGCGTAGTTGAGGCCCATTTCGCGGACGGACTCGGCAACGCGACGAGGCTCGTCGCGGTCGAGCGGGTCGGGCCGACCAGAGGCAATTTGGCAGAAGTCACACCGGCGGGAGCATTGCGAACCACCGATGAGGAAGGTGGCTTCTCGGGATTCCCAGCACTCGTGAAGGTTGGGGCAGCCAGCTTCCTGGCACACGGTGTGGAGGGAGGCGCCGGAGACGCGCTCGCGCATGTCTTTCAGCTCGGGGCCGGTGGATACTTGGGTGCGGATCCACCGCGGCTTGCTTTCGATGGGTGTGGTTGAGTTTCGGCGCTCAACGCGCAGCATTCTCTTTTCAGCCATGGTTTTTCCTTGTCTACTTGTGGGCTTGTCGACGGTGGGGGAGCCCCTTGGTGGGGTCCGGTGCCGATCCGAAGGTGTGGTCTGCGACCTGGAGCCTACCTTCGAAGGCTTCGATGAGGTTGTGTGTCAGGGGCTCCGTGACCTCCTCAACGGTGACATCTCGTCCGAGCTCGGCACTCATGGTGGTTACTCCGGCATCGGAGATTCCACACGGAACGATGTAGTCGTAGTACTCGAGAGTGTTATCGCAGTTAACCGCGATGCCGTGCATAGTCACCCCGCGGGTGATACGGATCCCGATGGCCGCTAGTTTGCGGTCAGGTTTGCCATCCGAGGCAGGAACCCAAACGCCGGAGCGGCCATCGATACGGCCGGCGGCATGGATTCCCATGTGCCGAACGGTCTGAATGATCGCTTCCTCCAGGCGACGGACGTAATCGACGACATCGACGGGATCATCGAGCTTGATGATGGGGTAGCACACGAGCTGGCCGGGGCCGTGCCACGTGATGCGACCACCGCGGTCGATATCGACGGTTTCGATGTCTGAGATCGTGGGCCGGTCTTCGGGCTGTGTCCGTTTGCCGGCGGTGTACACCGAGGGGTGCTCGAGGAGCAGAATGGTGTCCGGGATCTCGTCGTCGTGACGCTGAACGGCCATCTCGGCCTGTTTCTCCCACATCTGCTTATAGGGCTGCTCGCCAAGATTGCGAACATCAATGGGGTCCGACGACTTCCTGATGGGTTGATCAGAGGGGGTGAAGGGAGGACGAGGTGCTGTCATAATACCTTTCAACGCTAGTCAGTCGTTAAAGCTTCCCTACTCGTGACCGGGGCGAACTGCAGGTTAGTCACGTGCTTTACTTATAGGGACTATCTTACTGCATTGAGCTCGTTCATTGTCTTGAGGGGAGAGCCCCACCAGCTGCGGTTTTATCTCTCAGCTGGGGAGCAGCAGAAGTGTTGAGTCATTTAGTTACTATGGTTGACTTGCTTAGTTCTAACACCCTCATTGCAGTCTTCCTTGTGATCGCAGTGGGGGCGTGGTTCGGGACCGTCAAATTCGGTCCCATCAGATTCGGCGCCACAGGTGCGCAATTCCTCGGCCAAGTGATCGGTGCCTTTGTCGTGCCGGATCACGTCGATCTCACCCTGCTCCAGAACCTGGGTCTGGGATTATTCGTGTACCTCATTGGTCTCGAAGCTGGTGAGGAGTTCTTAAGGACATCAAGGCGCAGTTCGGTCTCATGGCCGCGTCTGTCGCTGCCCTCGTGGCTGTGTTCGCGGGAATGGTGCTCGGCCTTAGCCGCGAATTCAGCGTCGGTGCTCTTGCCGGATCGTTGACATCGACGCCGTCGCTTTCCCTGGCGCAGGCCCAAACCGGCTCGTCGGACCCGGCGGTGGGTTATTCGTTCGGCTACCCGACCGGCATCATGATGGCAATCATCCTTGTGCTGTTAACCGTCAACAAGGAATGGAAAGCGAAGAAGGATCAGCTGGAAAAGGGAACCGATGATTTCCGCGGTGTGCTCATCCGCGTCACCAATCCAATGACCCGCGATGAGCTATCCGAGATTGTCCAAGGCGATTACGTACTGGCCTCCATTCGCCGTCACGGAAAGCTGCACTTCGACCGGTTGAATTACCAGCTGGAAAAGGGCGATGAGGCCTACTTCATGACGAACAAGGCGACGCACGCCGACTTGGTCGCGGCACTGGGGCAACGGCTTCCGCTGCAGCGTTTGAGGAGCCCGCACGTCACCGTGCAGCGTCACACCGTGTCGAACTCCGACATCACCGGTAAGGAAAACGGTGAGCTAGGAATTTTCAAGGGGGAAAAGGCGCAGATCCTGCGGATTATCCGTGGCGATGAAGCCATCCTCGCAACACCGGACGCAGCACTTGATCCCGGTGATGATGTCGAGGTTGCTCACGAGACCATGGACCGTGATGCTGTTGAAAAGATCTTCGGCAACTCCGCCCAGCTGGACTGGGTTCTTACGGCCCTCGGCCTGTTTGCTGGCTTCGCTCTGGCGATTGTTCCGATTCCGCTTCCCGGCGGGAACGAGTTTGAGATGGGGCTGCCGGTGGCCCGCTGATTATCGGCCTGATTCTTGGAGCCCTCCGGCGCACGGGCAAGCTGTCGTGGAAGCTTCCCGCAGCGGCGAACTTCACGCTGCGTCAGTATGGCCTCATGCTGTTCCTGGCAGCTGGTCAGAAGAAAGATCAAACTCCTTGGCTAAGCCCACCCTGGTTTCACCAGCATTAAAACGATCGACAACCTCCTTTTCACCTCAAAGGAGTACGTCGCGTAGGTTGGTTTATCCATAAGACATAGCCTGCCATGAAGAAGAAACCTGCGTCTAAGACGACGCGCCACATCGCGCGAAACACCAAGCCGGTTCGCAGCCGCAGTATCGCCCATGCCATGCCTTGTTCAAACAACTCCACAAGTTGCTCCCGCTGCGTCTCACTCAAAACACTATGACCTCGACCCACCAAAACAAAACTCCCCCTTAGTCGGAAACTGAATATCTCAGTCCAACTAACGGGGAGCAGTTCAGAGAGGGAGGATTCCTTATTGCGTACTAGGCGTTGTCAGCCTCGTAGCCAGCCTTGTCTTTCATCGGACCAACCTCGGAGACCTGAACCTCGTAGATCCAGCCTTCGCCGTAGGGGTCGTTGTTGATGAGCGACGGATCGTCCTCCAGAGCCTCGTTGACGGCGGTGACGGTGCCGGAAACGGGGGAGAAGATGTCGGAAACGGACTTGGTGGACTCAACCTCGCCACACGGCTCAGAGTGGGTAATCTCGTCGCCAACGGAGGGGAGGTCAACGTACACGATCTCACCGAGAGCATCGGTTGCAATCTCAGTCACACCGACCTTCACGGTCTTGCCCTCAGCCTCAGCTGCGGGGACATCGATCCACTCGTGCTCTACGGAGTAGGAGTAGTTCTCGGGCAAATTAGCCATGTTCAAACCTTTCGTTTATGAATGTGACGGGCGTGAGGCCTCGACATCGTCCTCACTTATTATGCCCGATGTTTACTTGTCGCGCTTGTAGAATGCGCCCTTGACAACAGTGTAGGGGTAGCGCTTGCCACGGATGTCAGCCTCAAGCTTGGCACCCTCAGCAGCTGCATCGCGCTTGACGTAGCCCATAGCAATGGGGTGGCCCAGCGTCGGGGACAGCTGACCGGAGGTGACGTAGCCAACCTCGTTGCCTTCCAGATCGAAGAGCTTGGCGCCTTCGCGGGCTGCACGGCGGCCCTCACCGACCATGTTGGTCAGCTTGTTCGGGGAAACCGGGAGGTCCAGGAGGACCTTGCCGTAGAAGTCGCCTTCCTTTTCCTTGCCGGTGATGCCACGCATGCCGGCATCAACGGTGGTCAGGTCGTGGGTGAGCTCGTGGCCGTAGAGCGGCATGCCGGCCTCCAGGCGCAGCGAGTCACGGGCAGCAAGTCCGCAGGGGAGCAGACCGTGATCCTTGCCTGCTTCGAGCAGTGCGTCCCACAGCTTGGCTGCCTTTTCGTTCTCGATGTAGAGCTCGAAGCCATCCTCGCCGGTGTAACCGGTGCGAGCAACAAGCACCTTCTCGCCAGCCACAGTGTGGTACTCGGCTGCGTAGTACTTGAGGTTCTCGAGCTTCTCGTGCTCGTCCTCAGGGATGACTTCCTTGAGCACGGCCTCGGAGTTCGGGCCCTGGCACGCGATGTTCGAGATCTCGCGGTTCTTGTTCTCCAGCGTGACGTCGAAGTCGCCCTTGCGCTCGACCATGTTATCCCACACGGTTTCTGCGTTACCGGCGTTCGGAACGACCCAGAAGATGCCGTCCTCGACGTGGTAGATGATGAGGTCGTCGATGATGCGACCATCCTTCTCCACCATGTGGTTGTACTTTGCGCGCCCGACGGCCAGCTTGGAGTAGTCGGCGATGAATGCGTAGTTCAGGTATTCGGTTGCCTGCGGACCGCTGACGATAATCTCGCCCATGTGGCTCAGATCAAACAGTCCAGCCGCCTCGCGAACAGCGCGGTGCTCGTCAAGCTCATTGCCGTACTTCAGGGGCATCTCCCAGGCACCAAACATGGTGAAGGATGCTCCGAGCTCCTCGTGCTTGGAGTGCAGGGGGCTGTACAGAGTTTCAGTCACAAAAATCTCCTTTTAGTGTGAAAAAGCTGATGGGGAAAGCCTTGGGTTGGATGGTGTGTCCCCGGGATACCCCGGGGACACGGTAAGGATTAATCCTCGATGGAGAAGGTCTCCGGTGTCGGGCACTCGCAGAACAGGTGGCGATCGCCGTAAGCCTCATCGATACGGCGAACCGACGGGTAGTACTTGTCGCGCAGCAGGCCGTCTACAGGGAAGACAGCTTCCTTACGGGTGAACTTGTACACCCAGTCATCTGAAGCAGCGGAGGCCGCAGTGAACGGGCTGTGCGTGAGGACGGAATCCTCAAGTGCGATCTTTCCGTCGATGATCTCCTGGATCTCTGCGCGGATGGTGCGCATTGCCTCGATGAAGCGGTCGAGCTCCTCCTTGCTCTCGGACTCGGTCGGCTCGAACATGAGCGTGCCAGGAACCGGGAAAGCAAGGGTCGGGGCGTGGATACCGAAGTCCATGAGACGCTTTGCCACGTCGGTGGCGGAAACGCCGGACTGCTTCTCCACCGGGCGGATGTCGAAGATCGTCTCGTGGCCAACCAGGCCGTTCGGGCCGTGGTAGAGAACCGGGAAGGACTCGTCCAGTTCCTTTGCCACGTAGTTGGCGTTGAGGACAGCGACAGCGGTTGCGCGCTTCAAGCCCTCGGCACCCATCATTGCGAGGTACATCCACGTAATCGGGGTGACACCGGCGGAGCCGAACAGGGTGCCCGCCATCGGGATGCCCTGACCTTCCGGAACCGGCGAGTGCGGATCCGTTGCCAGCGGATCTGCCGGCAGGAACGGGATGAGGTGCTTGCGAACGCCGATCGGGCCAACACCCGGGCCGCCGCCACCGTGCGGGATGGCGAAGGTCTTGTGCAGGTTCAGGTGGCTGACATCGCCGCCGAACTGGCCGGGGCGGGACCAACCACACTGTGCGTTCATGTTGGCGCCGTCGATGTAGACCTGGCCACCGTAGTCGTGCACCTTCTTGCACACCTCGCGGACCGTTGGCTCGTAAATGCCGTGGGTGGAGGGGTAGGTGATCATGATGGCAGCGACGTGGTTGCTGTACTTCTCCAGCTTCTCGTCGAGGTCATCCAAGGAGATGGAGCCGTCATCGTTGGAGGCGATAACGACAACGCGGAGGCCAGCGAGTGCTGCGGAAGCAGCGTTGGTACCGTGAGCGGATGCCGGGATGAGGCAGATGTCGCGCTCATGGTCGCCGTTAGCTACGTGGTAGCGGCGGATAGTCAGCAGGCCGGAGAGCTCGCCCATAGCGCCGGAGTTCGGCTGCAGGGAGACCTTGTCGTAGCCGGTGATGTCGACGAGCCAGTCCTCGAGCTGGTGGAGCATTGCGCGCCAGCCCTTGGTCTGCTCTTCCGGAGCGTATGGGTGCAGGCCAGCGAACTTCGGCCAAGTGATCGGCTCCATAGCGGCCGCCGGGTTCAGCTTCATGGTGCAGGAACCAAGCGGGATCATGGCGCGGTCGAGAGCCAGGTCGCGGTCCGAGAGGCGACGCGTGTAACGCATCATCTGGGTCTCGGAGTGGACGGAGCTGAAGATCGGGTGCGGAACCGGGTCGTCCGTGCGACGCAGGGACTCGGGGTACTCGGCGACCTCGGACTCAATGTCGCGGGAAACCCCGAAGACCTCGAGCAGTGCGGTGATGTCCTCGTCCTCAGCAGACTCGCCGAAGTTGACGGACACCTTGTCGTCGCCAATCTGGCGGATCAGGTAGCCGGCGTCGGCTGCGGCCTTAACGATCTGCTCTGCCCGACCTGAGACACCGACGGTGACGGTGTCGAAGAAGTCGTCGTGAAGCACACTGAGGTCTCCACCAGCCTTGCGGATGTTTGCAGCAAACGTGGAGGCGTAGTTGTGGAGGCGATCAGCGATGCGCATGAGGCCGGCGGGGCCGTGCCAGACGGCGTACATCGAAGCCATCGTGGCGAGCAGAGCCTGTGCAGTACAGATGTTACTGGTGGCGCGCTCGCGGCGGATGTGCTGCTCGCGGGTCTGCAGGGTCAGGCGGTAGGCGGGGTTGCCATCCGCATCCTTGGACACGCCGACGATACGGCCCGGCATCTTGCGGACGAGTTTGTCTGTGACAGCCATGTAGGCGGCGTGCGGGCCACCGAAGAACAGCGGCACACCGAAGCGCTGCGTGGAGCCCACGGCGATGTCTGCACCGAGGGAGCCCGGGGACTCGAGGTGCATGAGAGCCAGCGGGTCGGCAACGACGGTTGCGTAGCCACCGACGGAGTGAACCTGCTCGATGATCGGGCGAAGGTCGACGATGTCGCCCTCCGTGCCCGGGTATGCAAGGATGACGCCAGCGAGGCCGTCTTCGGCGATGCCAGAGGTGACATCGGTGATTTCGACATCGAAGTCGAGGACACGAGCGCGTTCCATGGCGACCGTGAGATCCTGGCGGTGCAGGCGCTCGTCGAAGATGACCTTGTTTGCCTTGCGAGAGCCGCGCACCATGAGTGCAGCTGCCTCAGCGACAGCGGTTGCCTCATCGAGAAGCGATGCGTTAGCAAGGTCAAGACCACTGAGATCCTTGAACAGGGTCTGGAAGCTCAGCAGGGCTTCCAGGCGGCCCTGGGAGATCTCTGCCTGGTACGGCGTGTAGGCCGTGTACCAAGCTGGGTTTTCCACCACGTTGCGGCGAATGACCGGGGGTGTGATGGTGTCGTTGAAGCCTTGGCCGTAGAAGGACTTGAGCACAGTGTTTTGGCGTGCGTAGGTACGCAGCAGCTCCTGTGCTTCGTGCTCGGTGTGCGGCGGGAGAAGTTCAGTGACGGCTTCGTCCTCGATGATGTCACCGGGGATAGCATCCTTCATGAGCTCCTCGAGGCTGTTGTACCCGAGGTGCTGAAGCATTTCCTTCTGATCGTCAGCGTCCGGCCCAATGTGCCGATTGTAGAACGGCAGGGGGGTGATGGGGTTCGTCATTAGTGGGTTTTCCTCCTAATGGTTAAAGGTCCCGATTTGTTATTACCTATTTGATTGTACGTGGTAAAAGGAGTCGGGGAAGCGGAAAAGGATTTAATTGTGAGTGCCATCACTGTGTGTTTATTCAGGGGTAGTTATACTGCTACTTGCAACTGGTTGTGACCTTTAATTACCACATCTTTCACGCATAAAAACCTCTATTGTTACCCCTATCATGGGGTGAATAGTGGGGGTGGATAGATGCCAAAAACGAAAGAAATCCCCTCCCGGATGTCTTCCGGGAGGGGATAACTGTGACGTTGAGGGGAACTAGAGCTCCAGATCCGCCTCAAAGTCGATGTTCTCCAGGCGGTCGCGAACCGTCGTCATGAAACGACCAGCATCTGCGCCGTCAACAACCTGGTGATCGTAGGTCATCGGCAGGTACACCATCTGGCGAACGGCGATGGCATCCACACCGTTATCGGTGACGACAACAGGGCGCTTGGTGATTGCGCCGGTGCCCACCATTGCAGCCTGCGGGGGAACAACGATCGGGGTGTCGGAGAGTGCGCCTTCAGAACCGATGTTGGTGATGGTGAAGGTTGCACCAGCCAGGTCATTCGGCTTCAGCTTGCTGTTGCGGGCACGATCGGCGACATCGACGATGGCCTTAGCGAGCTCGGGCAGGCTCTTGTCCTGTGCGTCGTGAATGACCGGGGTGAGAAGCCCCTGCTTCGTGTCGACGGCGATGGCCAGGTTCACGGACTCGTGGTAGGTCATCTCCTTGGTCTCCGCGTTGTAGGACGCGTTGACGTTCGGGTGAGCAACGAGCGCCTCGACAATGGCCTTGGCGAAGAACGGTAGGTAGGTGAGCTTCACGCCGTGCTTTTCCTGGAAGGCCTCCTTGTTTGCTGCGCGCAGCTCGGCGACACGGGTCATGTCGACCTCGTGGAGCTGGGTGAGCTGAGCAGCCGTCTGCAGAGCCTCAAGGGTCTTTGCAGCAGTAATCGCGCGAATGCGGTTGACCTTCTTCGTCGTGCCACGCAGTGCGGCCTTATCCGGGTCCACAGACTTGGTGGACGTGCGGGGGGCCTCGCTGGACGTGGACTCGCTGGAGTCTGCCTTGTTCTCGCCGTTGACGATGGCAAGGATGTCCTGCTTGCGCACGCGTCCACCAACGCCAGAGCCCTCAACCGTGCTGAGGTCAATGTTGTGCTTCTTCGCAAGCTTACGGACAAGCGGGGTCACGTACGGGATGTGGTCGTCGTCGGAGGAAGAGGAAGAGGATGTCTCCGCAGACTTTTCCTGCTTCGGCTCTTCCTTCTTTTCCTCCTTCTTCGGGGCCTCCTTCGGAACCTCGGCCTTTTCAGCCTTTTCTTCCTGCTTGGGCTCTTCCTTTTCCTCGGCCTTTTCTTCCTGCTTGGGCTCTTCCTTTTCCTCGGCTGCCGGTGCGGCGTCGGCGTCGCCGATGCGGGCGATGACGTCGCCTACTTCGACGGTGTCGTCTTCCTCAGCGAGGATTTCGACAAGCGTGCCGGCGACGGGGGAGGGGATTTCGGTGTCGACCTTGTCGGTGGAGACTTCGAGGAGGGGTTCGTCGACCTCGACGTCGTCGCCGACTTCCTTCAGCCAGGTGGTGATGGTGCCTTCGGTGACGGATTCGCCGAGTTCCGGCATGGTGACATCGGAGGCAGAGCCGGAGCCGGAGGACTTCTTCGGAGCCTCAGCCTTTTCTTTCTGCTTGGGCTCTTCCTTTTCCTCGGCCTTCTCTTCCTTCTCGTCGGCTGAGTCAGCAGCCTCCTCGCCTTCCTCGCCGATCTCACAAATAATGTCGCCTACCTCGACGGTGTCGTCTTCCTCGGCAAGAACCTTGATAAGGACACCGGCAACGGGCGACGGAATCTCCGTATCCACCTTGTCAGTGGAGACCTCGAGTAACGGTTCATCCACCTCGACGGTGTCACCGACTTCCTTCAACCACGTGGTGATGGTGCCTTCGGTTACTGATTCGCCCAGCTCGGGCATCTCCACAGAAGTGGCCATTTTCGTCATACTCCTTGAGCTGTAGTCCTACGCGTTTTAACCATTGTAAGCCTATAACCCAACCCCGTGCATGCACCGGCGTACGGCCAAATCCCTGGGTCTACACCCAATATCTACCCCTAGGTGGGTGTACTGGCAGGCGAAACCGTGCATATGATTCGGCTTATACGCAGGCTGTGTCGCCACAGTCGGGCGGTCTGGTTCGGCACACCGTGCATCGGTTAAAGTCGTAGTGTGTTTGGCTTTCTTTCAAAGGGCAAGAAAAATAGCTCGAATAAGCGTGTGAAAAGGGCGCCCGGGAGCACCATCCGGGAACCCGATCTTGTTGCTCTCGAGCAGTGGGCGGCCCCACGGGGGTACGTCGAGGGGTTCGTCGAACCCGAGACGTTCGTCAATGAGATGTCTATTGTACTTGTCGACGAACAGGGGGACCATATCCGCAGAAAGATCGGCGGTCCCAAAGGGATCGACGTTGTCGCGAAGAAGTTAGGCATCGATGTCTACGACGTCGAAGAAACTGGGTACCCGCAGCGGATGCGGGACCGCATCGAAAAGGACCGGCTCATCAGGAAGCGACTCGAATACCGCGAGCGGAAAGCCAAGATGCAACAGGTAATGGACAACAAGGGGGAATAAAAAAAGGTCGCCCCCGGGTGGGGGCGACCGTGATGAAACGGGGAATTTACTTCTTGGCCAGCTTCTCCAGCGTTGCGACAAGGGTTCGCACAGGCACGCCCGTGCCTCGCTTCGGGGTGTAGCCCCGAGAGGAGCCAGTGTTGTAGGAGGGGCCGGCAATATCAATGTGTGCCCAGGGGGTGTCCTCAGCCACGAAGTGCTCAAGGTACGCGGCGGCGGACAGCATGCCACCGGGGCGCTCACCCATGTTGCGGACATCGGCAACATCGGAATCCATCGTGTCGCGGGCTTCTTCCGTAATAGGCATTGCCCAGGCATCTTCACCCACCGCGCGTCCGGTTTCCGCGATGAGATCGCGGAGTTCGTCGGTGCCCAAGACACCGGCGGTGCGGTTGCCAAGAGCGACGATCTGGGCGCCAGTCAGCGTTGCCACATCGATGAGATAGTCGTGTTTCTTCGTGGATGCGTACGCGAGGCCGTCGGCAAGCACCAACCGGCCTTCCGCATCCGTGTTGCGGATCTCGCTGGTCAGTCCACCGTAGTGAGTGATGACATCGCCGGGGCGGTAGGCGGCACCGCCGGGCATGTTCTCTGCCATCGGCAGGTAGGCAGTGACGTTGATGTCGAGCTCAAGTTCGGCAGCAGCAAGAGCGGTTGCCAGAACGGCAGCGGAGCCACCCATGTCGGAGATCATGTCGTCCATGCTGCTGGCAGGCTTGATGGAAATGCCGCCCGTGTCGAAGGTGATGCCCTTGCCCACGAGACCGACGCTGGGGTGGCCCTTACCGGCCTTGTAGGACACGGAAACCATGCGGGGGCCGCGGGAGGAACCACTGCCGACGGCGAGAATGCCACCAAAGCCCTGCTTTTCCAGCTCTGCAGGTTCGAGGATCTCGACGGACAGGTTCTTCGCGAGCTTCTTCACGCGCGCGGCGTACGTCTCCGGGTAGAGGTGCGACGATGGGGTATTCACCAGGTCGCGGGTGAGGACTACAGCGCGGGCGCGGATCGACGCTGCTGCGATGTCTTTCTTCGTGCCACCGACGACGGTGATCTCACATTCAGCGTGCTTTTCCGGGGACGACTTCAAGCCGTCGAAAGAGTAGGAGCCAAGAATGAGCCCCTCGGCGACAGCTGCGGCGTTGGAGACCTCAGCGGAAGCCTTAACAGACATGTCGGGGAGGGTGGTAGCCGCACGCGTTGCAGACCCCAGGTGCTTGGCACCGATGGCTGCGGCCTGGCGGAGTTTGTCCTGGGTGAACTTTGAGCGCTTGCCCAACCCAACGCCAATAACGCGGAGATCGTTGAAGATCACGGTGCGGGTGCGTCCCCAGCCACCGCAGTGGCCGACGGCGGTGAGCGCGGAAATGACCTCATCCTTCTTCTTTGCCTCGGTGGCATCTTCGGCGAACAGCCCGACGATAACCGCCTCGGCGTCCTTAGGAACCTTCTTGCCTGCGGAAACGGAAACAGTGTGCCCCTGTGGGAATGTGGTCTTAGCCATCGGCACTCCTTTAGATTCTTGAGATAATAAGGCAGGATTTGGGGCAGGTGCGCCCCATCCGGTTGTGACTAGTGTACAAAAATTGCGTCCTGCCAGGATTGATCGCCGGTTTTCACAGTTTTGTGTCTCACTGTGTGGAGGATGGTTCCCAATAGGCGGGAACGGGTGTATGGTGTGGCTATGGCTTCACTTTCCTTTACTATTCACAAGAATCCTAACCCTGCAAGCGATGAAGAGGTAGCCAAGGTCCTGGCAGAGCCCGGCTTCGGTATCTACTTCACCGACCACATGGTCACTATTGATTGGTCCGAGGACGAGGGCTGGCACGATGCCCAGGTTCGCCCCTACGAGTCGATCTCACTCGATCCTGCCTGTACTGTTTTCCATTACGGCCAGGCCATCTTCGAAGGCCTCAAGGCCTACCGTCACGCAGACGGCGATGTGTACACTTTCCGCCCCGAGCAGAATGCACGTCGCTTCCAGCGTTCCGCCAAGCGCCTGGCAATGCCGGAACTGCCGGAGGACGTATTCCTCGAATCCCTGCGTCAGATCGTCGAGATCGACAAGCGCTGGGTCCCCGCTGCTGGTGGCGAGGAATCCCTCTACCTGCGTCCCTTCATGATCTCCACGCAGACCTCGCTGGGTGTTCACCCTGCTAACGCCTACCGTTACGTCCTCATCGCGTCGCCGGCAGGTGCCTACTTCTCTGGTGGCGTCAAGCCCGTTTCCGTCTGGTTGTGTGAGGACTATGTCCGCGCCGCTCCGGGTGGTACCGGTGCTGCCAAGTTCGCCGGTAACTACGCAGGTTCCCTGCTCGCTCAGTCCCAGGCCGAGGAGAAGGGCTGTGACCAGGTCGTGTGGCTGGATGCCACCGAGCGGGAGTACATCGAGGAAATGGGTGGCATGAACCTCATGTTCGTGTACAAAGACGGCGACACCACCTCTGTTGTCACCCCGGCTCTGTCCGGCTCCTTGCTGCCCGGTGTCACCCGCGATTCGCTGCTCCAGGTTGCCTGCGATCTCGGCTACGCAACCGATGAACGTCGCATCTCCAAGGATGACTGGGAAAACGATGTCACCTCCGGTGCCATGGTTGAGTCCTTCGCCTGCGGCACCGCAGCCGTTATCACCCCTGTCGGTGAGGTCAAGAGTGCACACGGCTCCTTTACCGTTAACGGTGGCGAGGCCGGCAAGGTAACCATGCAGTTGCGTGAGCACCTGACCGGTATCCAGCACGGTGAAGTGGAAGATACCCACGGCTGGATGAACAAGCTGGCCTAACTGGTCACTAACCAATGGTGGCATCCCCGCGCGGGGATGCCACCATTTTTATGGGAGGATGCGGCGGTAGAACCGCAGGAACTGGGGGAGGTAGCCGGCGAAGACGACGATGCACAGCAAGCGAATGACTTGCATGGTGACAACGACTGCGCCGGCACCACTTTCGGAGGTGAGGGCGAGAACGGTGTCCAACGCGCCAGGTGTGGTCGCGAGGTAGGCCTCAAAATAAGTAATGTCCAGCCACACCGTCAGTGGCCAGGCGATGAGGGCACACGCGCCGATGAGAAACGCGACAAAGGCGAGAGTGATGGGCAGCAGATTGGAAAAAGCCTTGAGCGAGTTGAGCGATAAGCTCCCGCCGCACATCCACCCGACGACAAGGAACGCAACAATCCGCAGGACATCCGGTGGGTAGAGCGAAATCGTGTCCGGCATGAGATTCGCGATGATCACCATGACACAAATCGGCCCCACAATCGACGGGGAGGGTAGGTGCAGGAAACGCGCGATGGATTCTGCGCCCATCGCTACGGCGAAGATGATGGCGATCCCGATCCATCCCGCAGGTTCCGGTGGATCCGGATGCGTCGCGGGCGCGCTATTTGTGGTCATAAGCCACCCGGCCATAAGAGGGAGGGAAATAGAGACGGCGAGAAGGCGGAGGTACTGGTTTAAGGCGACGTAGCGGTAATCGGCACCAACCTCCTTGGCGATAACGGGCATGACCGATGCACCGCCGGCAAGCATGGACATAATGCCGGACTCGAGACCAATCTCCTTGTGCGATTTGCCCATGAGCGTGCCGCCGACGATTGCCAGCAGAATGACAATGGCAGCGGTAATGAGCCCGGGCAGCAGATACTGCGTGAGGTGATGCCAGCCGACGGTCACGAGTGGAAGGGCTGCGAGGATACCGATAGTGCCACGGGAAAACCGAAACAGATACTTGTTAAGCGGAAGCTCCTCGCGGGTAATGAGTGCGCAGGCCGCCGAGACAATCAGAGGACCGATAATCCACGCTGCCGGTACGGAGGCGCGATCCAAAAAATATCCCAGAAACGCCGAGAGCGGCGCAACTACTAACCATCTCACTATCCAGAGTGTACTAAACGGTAAGGCCGAGGTTTAGAGAGCGCCGAGGAAGCTAGCAAGAACCGCGGTGAGCGTAGTACCGAGGAGCACGCAGGAACCAACACAGTCGCCGTTGAGGCCTTCAAAGCGCGTGGATAAATGCCTGCTGAAGAAATAGGCACCAGCCAGCGCCACTGCGGATGCCACGGCGATCCATGGGCCACACACAAGGAGCGAGCAGCCACTGATTGCTGCCCACCAGGCTGCAATCCACCACCAGCGGACAGTACCGATGATGAGACCACCGAATCCCGTGGTGGAGTAAGGAGTGAAGCTCGTCGACGCGGGCACTTGGCCGACCATTCGGCCAGCCCACAGGGAAAAGAAAACGTACCAGGGGGACGAGGCAGACGCGAAGGCAGCGAAGAGCGCGATGTAGACGAGGGCTACCGCCGCGACGGCGAAGGCGCCCGAGTGGGAATCCCGGAGGATGTCGCGGGCCTTGTCCGGTGGCGCGTACGAGCCGAGAGCATCGGCCACATCGGCAACAGCATCGACATGCATGAACCGCGTGCACAATTCCGCCACAGCGAGACCCAGGGCGGCAGCGATGAGCGGGGAATGGCTAAAGAGAGCGAAAACGAGCCCGCCGCAGGCACCAATGAGGATGCCTGCGACAGGCAAGGCCGCCATCGCCCGCGCACCCGTGCCACGGTCGAAGGAGCGGGCACCGGCAAACGGGAAGATCGTCATCCAGCTCAGCGCAGTGGAGATGCCTTCCCACACGGCGGAAACGCGGCACTCTTGCGCCGGGTTTTCGCCTGGCCCAGCCTTTCCACTCACGGTGCGCTCCTTCTACGAAAACAGGGCGGCGTTGACTCCAGCGCCCTCAAACGTGGCCATATAGTGGAAGATCATAACTGCGGAGCGGATGTGGGGGAGTGCCTCCACCGCGCCGGAGCCCTCACCGAGACGCATCCCCAGATCGAGAATCGGGGTGAGCTCAAGCTCGCGGAGAGCATAGGTGTGGGCAGGTTCTGGGGAACGATGGCCGGCGATCCAGAAATTGGACGCGCCGGGCGCAAGCCGATTGGCCCACAGCGCAGCGGCGGTGACGATCACACCGTCGAGGATGACAGGGGTGCGTCGAGAAGCTGCCTGGGCCATGAACGCAGCCATGGCTGCAAGGTCCGGGGAACCGATAGCCTTCAAAACCTTGAACGGATCCCTACCGAAGGAGCGGGCGCGGAACATCGCGTCACGCACGGCAGCCACCTTCGGCTTCCACGCGGCGTCGTCGATGCCGGATCCACGGCCGGTGACCTTGACCGGCTCAGTGCGGGTGTAGGCACCGATGAGCGCCGCGGCGATCGTTGTGTTGCCGATACCGAGGTCACCGGGGATGAGAATATCGGCGCCGGCATCAATCTCTTCGTTGGCGATAGCAATGCCGGCACGAAGGGAGGTGGCGAGCTCGTCCTCGCTCATCGCGTCCTCCACGTCGATGGAGCCACTGCAACGGCGTACATGGTACGGATCGTCGGAGTCGCGATCGAGGGAGATATCAACAGGGCGGATTTCCGCGCCGTGGGTGGCAGCTAGCGCACACACGCCAGCACCGCCGGTGGCGATGTTGTCGAAGGTTTGAATGGACACAATCGGGTCGAAGTTGCTCACGCCCCGTGCAGCGATCCCGTGGTCGCCAGCAAAGACGACAACGCGGGCTTTCTCAATCGGACGCGGTGGCACCGCGTCCTGGACCGACGCCACCCAGGCACCGATCTCCTCCAACCTGCCGAGGGAGCCCGGTGGCTTCGTCAGCTGGCTCTGCACCTTCCACACCTCTGCGCGAGCAGCGGCGGACAAGTCTGGTACGTGAGAAAAGAAATCCGTTGATTCCATGCACCTAATCCTAAGTCAGTGGGGCAGATGGTTTGAGTTTAAGTGGAAGACCTGCAGCAACGAAGTACACCTCGTGTGCGAATTCGGCGATGCGGGAGTTCATGAGGCCACACGCATCGCGGAACAGGCGCGCCGAGCGGTGCTCGGGGATGACAGACAACCCGACCTCGGGCGAGACGAGGATGACATCGGAGTCCTGGGAGAGACCAGTCAGTGCGGCAAGCAGTTCATCGATCGCACTGTGCGGGATCTCCTCCCAGGTGGTGACATCAAAGCGGTGGGTAAGCCAGGTCCCCAGGTCGTCGACAAGCGACATCCCGGACGTATGCGTGAGGTAGGAAACAAGATCTTCCTCATCCTCCGTGTGCCAGCTGGCGGGCCGACGCTCACGGTGGAGGCGAATCCGCTCGTAAAAGTCAGAGTCAGGGGTGGCATACGGGCGCGCGGTGGCCACGTACGTCACCTCTTCTGGTGACGAGCAGCGCTTAGCTGTGAGCTTTTCGGCGAACGCGGACTTTCCCGAACGCGCCCCGCCGAGCACCAAGGTGATCATTACTCGATGTTGGTTCCGGCCTCAACCTGCGGCTTCGGGGTGCGCAGTCGACGTGGCTGAGACGCGCGCGTCCATGCGTAGAAGCCGAGGGACCAGCCCTTCAGGTTCGTGTCGGGGAAGTGCTCGCGGACGGCGCGGGTTGCCCGCCGGCCCTGGATAATGCCTTCAGCGAGGAAGACGAGCATGATGACCATGCCGACGATGGAGGCAGTGTTGGCAATCATTGGCTGGCGGGTGCCGATAAACATAAACACGAGCAAAACGAGCATGACGGGCATGAGCCAGGAGCTCAGCAGATGCCGGGAATCCACCCAATTGCGCAGGAAGCGACGCTCAGGGCCGCGGTCGCGCTCGAGGAGGTACTTCTCCTCGCCGGCATCCATCTTGTCTTGGATTTCCTTGTTGCGAGCGTTGCGCTGCTCGCGTTCCTTCTTCTTGTAGGCCTTGTACTCTTCCTTCGTCATCGAGCCCTTGAGCTCCTTGCGACGCTTGCGCATCTCGGAGTAAGACTCGGGGGCCTCCGCTGGGCCTGTATTGATACCGCGCTCGCGCTCCACATCCTTGCGCTTCGGGGTCGCATGCCCCTTCTTCGGAGTAAAGGCCTTCGGGTTGGGAGCCTTTGTTCCCTTCTTCTTCGGCTTAGTTGTGGCCTCGGCGGCCTTAGTGGCCTCTGTGTTTGCAGACGTAGCATCCGCAGCTTCCGCGGCCGTGGTGGCATCCGCGGTGGCCTGAGCGTCCGCTGTGGGCTTCTTGTTTCGGAGGAGGTTTAAATACTTCGATGAACTCACGAATGATAAGGCTACTAGGTCGGGCGGGCACGAGCTAACGAGGGCTGGAGTGTACTCGTGTGGCAGCGGGGGAATAGAGGTATTGACGGACGTGTTACGGTAGGTGACACCTAAACGTTCGGGTTTGTGCGTCTGCCACGTTCGCTGCGCGTAGGCCTAGATTTTTCAAGACTTTCATAGAGGAGAAGTACTATGACTGCACCGTCCACCACGGGCGTTACTCTCACCGACGCTGCCGCTGCGAAGGCACAGGCACTCATTGACCAGGAAGGTCGCGACGATCTTCGTCTCCGCATCGCGGTTCAGCCCGGCGGCTGCTCCGGCCTGCGCTACCAGCTGTTCTTCGATGACCGCGAGCTCGACGGCGACGCTGTCGAAGAGTTCGGTGGTGTCAAGCTCGCCGTCGACCGCATGAGCGCCCCGTACCTCGTTGGTTCCACCATCGACTACGCCGACACGATTGAGGCTCAGGGTTTCACCATCGATAACCCGAACGCTCAGTCCACCTGCGCCTGTGGCGATTCCTTCCACTAACTTTCTGAGCTAGCAAAAATGGCCCCTGGTTGTCACCAGGGGCCATTGTCGTCTGTTAGATCTCTACGGGGTACTCGCGGCGCTCCACTCCCGGGTCAATTCGCTTTTCGACGAAAATTCCGTGCCAGATCATGAAGGAAATAATCGTCCACAGGCGCCGTGAATGCTCGGCTTCGCCACGACGGTGCTCCTCCAGCATGGCCAAGACAGCGGACTTATCAAACAGGTGATCCGTCTGCGATGCCTGGATCTGCTCCTTTGCCCAGCCGTACAACTCATCGCCTGCCAGCCAGTACTTCATCGGCACGGGGAAGCCCAGCTTCTTCCGGTTCAGCACGTGTGCGGGGACAATCTGCTTGAGGGCCTGACGCAGGGCGTACTTCGTCGTGCCGTGGGAGACCTTCAGCCTGTGCGGAATGTGCTCTGCCACGCGGAAAACCTCGCGATCCAAGAATGGCACGCGCAGCTCCAGGGAGTTCGCCATCGTGATCTTGTCGGCCTTGACGAGGATATCGCCACGCAGCCACGTGAACAGGTCAAGATGCTGCATGCGGGCGACCGGATCCATATCGCACGACTTGGCATAGATAGGAGCCGTGACCTCGCGGTGGTCCCACTCGGGCTTGGCCCACGGCATCACGCGCTGAATCTGTTCGAAGTTGAACGAGCGAGCATTGCCGTAGTAGCGAGCCTCCATCGGCTGCGTGCCACGGAGGAGGAGCGACTTGCCTCGAACACCATCCGGCAGTGCCTTGCCCACGGCGCGCAGCCCCTTGAGAAGCGGGCCGGGGACGTACTCAAACGGTTTAAGGGAAAGTGGCTCCTTGTAGATGGTGTAGCCGCCGAACAACTCGTCAGAGCCCTCGCCGGACAGCACGACTTTCACATGCTTGCGGGCCTCGGCTGCCACGAAGTACAGCGGAACAAGCGAGGGATCTGCAACCGGATCATCGAGGTACCAAATGATCCGCGGGAACGCCTCGGCGTACTCCTCAGGGGAGACGATCTTGACGATGTGCTCTACACCGATCGCCTCGGCGGACTCGGCGGCGACGTCTACCTCCGAGTAGCCTTCACGCTCGAAGCCGGTTGTGAAGGTGAGAAGGTTCGGGTTGTGGCGCTTTGCCAGGGCGGCGATGGCCGTCGAGTCGATGCCACCGGACAGGAAGGAGCCAACGGTAACGTCTGCGCGCATGTGCTTTTCCACGCTGTCCTCGAGGGCAGCAGCAATTGAATCGAAGAGCTTTTGCTCCTCGCCTGCTGGCACCGGGGTTACGTTGAACCTCGGTTCGAAATGACGCTTCTGGTTCAGCGAAGAATCAGTGACAGAAAGCGTGACCGAGCAGCCAGACTCCACGCGTCGAATGTTCGCGTGCAAGCTCTCTGGCTCCGGGACGTATTGCAGGTCGACGTAGTGCTCGAGTGCCCGACGATCGAGATCGAGGTTCAGGTCTAGCTCGGGGGCCATCTCCAGGATCGACTTCTTTTCAGAAGAGAACACCGTCCCGACTTCCGTCTGTGCGATGTAGAGTGGCTTGATACCGAACTGATCGCGGGCGGCGAAGACGGTCTGCTTCTCGCTGTCCCAGATAACAATGGCGAACATGCCACGCAGATGGGTGACAACCTCTTCACCCCAGTGGTGATAGCCGACGGCGATGGGCTCTCCATCGCCTTCAGTATTAAAGGTATAACCCAACGCGGTGAGTTCCTCGCGCAACTCAATGTAGTTGTAAATCTCGCCGTTGAAAGTCATGGTGTACCGGGTGGGATTGTCCTCCGGTCCCCACTGCAGAGGCTGGTGCGAGTGCGCCAGATCGATAATGGAGAGCCGGTTGAAACCGAACACCACGTGGTCATCATTCCAGGTCCCGACAGCGTCGGGTCCACGGTGGTACATGCAGGGAAGCGCGCGTTCCACTGCAGGTACTAGCTCGCTCGCGTTCCCGGACGGGACGAGTAAACCCAAAAGTCCACACATGCGGTTGAGATCTCCTTTAACAACTGATCAAAGCTTGGTACGCGCACCGGTGTCATCGCCAGATAGTCTGGGAGACCGGGCGCAACGCGGCAAACGACGTTGAGCCTGCCGACGAACTGTAGGCCAAGTCTACCCGCCACCTGATACCTTTTATATCTTCCCTCCATCAACGGCTCTAACGATGTCGGAGGGAGGAATACCGGAAGTGGAAAACGGTCGGATGGGTTTCCGGAATGTGGGGGAGGGGTGGGGTAAAAAAGGCCTGTTGGTAGCGAAAACCAACCTTGGGGCTACACCTTCAACCTTTGGGTTACACCCGTTCATGGGTAGACGATCGGCGAGACATTTGTGACCTGGCTCACGCTACGGGTGTGGGGATTGTGATCACGGGTTGTAAACCCGCAGGGACGTGGTCCGTGAAGAGCGAAAACGTACTTTCGATTGATGGGGAATCAACCCAGTAAACGGTATGGATTCTCTTGCTGTTTGCGATACGCTGCATAGATAGAAATGAACCTTTGAGAGTTCTATGAGTTTTTGTACATAGGAAGGCAGACACACGTGGAACAGCGAAAGAAGCGCGGTTTTGGCCGCAATATTCTGCTGGCTGGAATGCTTGGTGCCAGCGGCTTTGCGCTCGCTGGCTGTGATGTAACTCCTCCTGGCGGCGCTGTGGGCAAGTTCCTGCGCATGGGCTGGCCGGAAGGCATCACGCCGGAGGCAACTTCTGTTGGTAACTTCTGGGTCTGGGTTTGGGTAACCGCCTGGACCATCGGCATCATCATGTGGGCACTGATGCTGTGGAACGTTTTCTTCAACACCGCCAAACGCGCTAAGAAGGCTGGCAAGGGCGAGCTCCCGAAGCAGCTGCAGTACAATATCCCGCTGGAGATCGTGCTCACGATTATCCCGATCACTATTGTGTCCGTGTTGTTCTTCTTCACGGTTCAGGCTCAGGATCAGGTTAACGCCCTGGACAAGAACCCGAAGGTGACGGTTGATGTCACCGGCTTCCAGTGGAACTGGAAGTTCGGCTACGCCAACGTCGCCGCAGAGCTGTCCCCGACGGGCCAGGATTACGTTGGCACCGACGAGGAAGCAACCAAGGCTGCTGAGTCTTCCGCCTACGAGCGTGATGCTAACGGCGACATCAAGACGAAGCACCTCCCCAACGGTGAGGAATACCAGTGGGGTGGCCCGGTTCACGGTAAGTCCCGTGATGACCGTTCCTACCTCCACTACAACCAGATTGAGACCAAGGGTAGCTCCAACGAGGTTCCGGTTCTCGTCGTTCCGAGCCGGACCCCGGTTGAGTTCCGCCTCGCTTCCGCAGATGTCTCCCACTCCTTCTGGGTACCGGAGTTCCTCTTCAAGCGCGACGTCTACGCCAACCCGGAGGCTAGCAACTCCAACAACCGCTTCCAGATCGAAGAGATTGAAGAAGAAGGTGCTTTCGTTGGTCGCTGCGCCGAGATGTGCGGTACCTACCACGCCATGATGAACTTCGAGGTTCGCGTTGTGACCCCGGATAAGTTCCGTGACTACCTGAAGTTCCGTAACGATAACCCCGAGGCTCCGAACTCTGAGGCTCTCGAGGCTATCGGCGAGGCTCCCTACGCCACCAGCACCCACCCGTTCCTCACCGAGCGTGACGGAACCCGTGATGGTGACAACACCTTCGACTACGCGGCAAGCAAATAAGAAAGGGTAGTAGAAGACAATGAAGAGTACAGCAAAAATTTTCTACGGATTGACCATCTTCCTTGTGGTCATGGCCCTCATCTACTTGTTCGCTGTGAAATACGTTGAGGATGCTGGTTACCACACGGGCATCGAATGGGCCGGCGGTACGGCACTCGTCGTCTCCGCACTGATGACCCTCATGCTCGGCGCCTACTTTCACTTCACCGAGGCTCGTCAGGACGTTCTCCCGGAGGATTGGGAGGATGCAGAGATCGAGGACGGAGCCGGTACCTACGGCTTCTTCTCGACGAGCTCCATTTGGCCGATCGCAATGTCCGGTTCGATCCTCGTGCTTGGTCTGGGCATTATCTACATGCACTACTGGCTCATTGTTCTGGGTGCCGTGCTTCTCATCTTCACGACATTCAAGCTCAACCTGCAGTACGGCATTCCGAAGGAAAGCCACTAGTGCCTGTTAGCGTGAGCTAGGTACTGTCCGCGTCAGCGGATGAACTCCTTAGGTTTCAAGCCCCCGCCCTCGGCGGGGGCGTTGTCGTGTGTAAAGCGAAATAGTTCCCGTGCCCCGGAATTATTTTCTATGGGGGTAAAGTGGGTGGAACTAGCGGGGAAAACGCCTGGTAAGTGTAGGGTAAACGAAAGTTTGAGATGCGGAAAATGGCGCAAAAAGACACTGTGAGAAATATCACATCATATTAGCCAAAAAAGATTGGTGTTTTGCGTGGGTGTGCTGAACAAACTGGGCTAGCTAGAAACTAAGGGAAGCGAGTTGAAACGTCGGCGATGCTTTTAGCTGGGCGAATGAAAGCTTTGCGAAACCACGAAAAAAGTTCCCAGACGAAACTTAAAAACGGGTGGGGGATTGCCGATCAAACGGGCATGCAACTTTCGTTGTGATTAGGCCTGTGGGGGAGGGTGGAGCAGGTCGAATTAGGGGTGAGAATCGACAATACTAATGGTTGTGACAAGCGCAGTTGGAAATAATACGGCAGCACCACGGCGTGTTGCGGCGCTGAACCGTCCGAATATGGTCAGCGTCGGCACCGTTGTGTTCCTGTCTCAAGAGTTAATGTTCTTTGCTGGTTTGTTCGCGATGTACTTCGTCTCGCGAGCAAACGGCCTTAAGAGCGGTACATGGGAGTACGGCCCGGCTCACTTGAACGTGCCGTTTGCCCTGACAATCACGGTCATCCTGGTGGCAAGTTCGTTCACCGCACAGATGGGCGTGTTTGCCGCTGAACGTGGAGACGTCTTTGGCCTCCGTCGTTGGTACCTCCTCTCGACCATCATGGGAGCGATCTTCCTTGCCGGTCAGACGACGGAGTACATAACGCTCGTTGGCCACGGCCTGACCATTCAGAGCAGCGTTTACGGCTCGGTGTTCTTCATCACCACGGGCTTCCACGCAGCTCACGTGTTGGCCGGCGTTCTTGCGTTCGTCGTGGTTCTTACCCGCGTATCGCTAGCCAAGTTCACTCCGGCTCAGGCAACAGCCGCAATGGTGGTGTCCTACTACTGGCACTTCGTTGACGTTGTTTGGATCGGTCTGTTCACCACTATTTACTTCATTCAGTAGGCCGTACTGGTCGTTAGAGGTCTTCGGGTGACGTGCTCGTCCGAAGGCGCGATTTCGGCCTACAGCCATTCACTTTCCATACGAGTTAAAAGGGAAATGATGGATACCACACCACGTAACGCCGACACGGCAGCTGCCGAGAAGGCGAAAAAGGTACGGGGCCGTCGGAAGATGAGGCGCACCGCCGCTGGCGGACTTGCCCTCACCGTCGGTCTCTCCAGCGCTGGTTTGCTGGCTAGTGCCCTGACCCCCGATGCTCAGGTTGCCACCGCGCAGCAGGATACGCAGGCGCTCATCGTAGAAGGCAAGTCCCTCTACGAGACGACTTGTGTGTACTGCCACGGCGCCAACCTCCAGGGTGTCGCGGATCGCGGACCTTCACTGATCGGTGTTGGCGAGGGTGCAACCTACTTCCAGGTTCACTCCGGCCGCATGCCGATGCTCCGCAACGAGGCACAGGCAGCCCGCAAGCCCGCTAAATTTAACGAATCGCAAACGATGGCCCTCGCCGCTTTCGTTGCCGCCAATGGTGGCGGCCCCGAACTGAAGCGGAACGAAGACGGTTCAATCGCTATGGAGTCCCTTCGTGGCGCATCGACCGTTGACGGTGAGATTCACCCCGAGGATGTCGCTCGCGGTTCTGAACTGTTCCGTATGAACTGTGCGTCCTGCCACAACTTCACTGGTCGTGGCGGAGCGCTTTCCTCCGGTAAGTACGCTCCCGGTCTTGACCCTGCCAACGAGCAGGAGCTCTACCAGGCAATGCTGACCGGTCCGCAGAACATGCCCAAGTTCTCCGATCGCCAGCTGAGCGAGAACGAGAAGAAGGACATCATCGCTTACATTAAGTCAGCTAAGGAAACGCCGAATCCCGGCGGTTGGTCCATCGGTGGTCTCGGCCCCGTGACTGAGGGCATGATGATGTGGATCGTCGGCATTACCGTCCTTGTCTGCTTCACGATGTGGATTGGAAGCCGCTCATGAGCCACACAGTAAGTAATCAGTACAGTTCCGAGGAACTGAAGAACATGTCGCAGGAAGACCTCGCCCGCCTCGGCACGGAGATGGATGGCGTTACCATTGCCTACCGCAAGGAGCGCTTCGCGATTCCGAACGATCCGGCTGAAAAGCGTGCTTCCCGTCTCGTCGGTTTCTGGCTCGTGCTCGGCATTATCTGCGCGCTTGCCTTCCTCGCTATTTACCTCTTCTGGCCGTGGGAGTACAAGGGCCTGGGCCAGGAGGGTCTGGGTTGGTACACCATGTACACGCCGATGCTCGGCGTGACGATGGGTCTTTCCATCATCTCTTTGGCAATTGCCACCGCGCTGTACATCAAGCGCTTCATCCCCGAGGAGATTGCGGTGCAGGAGCGCCACGACGGCCCGTCGGATGAGGTTGACCAGCGCACACTGACCGCCTTGCTTAACGATTCGTGGGAGACCTCTTCCCTCGGACGCCGCAAGGTGCTCAAGGGCCTGTTCGGCACCGGTGCTGTCCTCGCAGGTATCTCCATCATTGCCCCCCTGGGCGGCATGATCAAGGACCCGTGGCGGCCCGGCAAGCTCGGTATCCAGGGTGACGGCACGCTGTGGACCTCCGGTTGGTCCCTGCTCGACACCCCCGAGGTTGAAAAGCTCTACCTCGCTCGCGATACCGGCATCGCAGCAGAGAAGGATGAGCACGGTCACTACCACACCAATGGTCTTGCCCGACTCGTTCGCGTCCGCCCCGAGGACCTCGCCGCAGGTGGCATGGAGACGGTCTTCCCGCTTCTGCCTGAAGATGTCATCCGCCACGGTGACAAGACCAAGGATGTTTACGAGCAGCATATGCACTCCATCCACGGTCCGCGCAACGCCGTCATGCTGATCCGCCTCCGCAGTGAGGATGCCAACCGCGTCGTTGAGCGCGAGGGGCAGGAGGATTACCACTTCGGCGATTACTACGCCTACTCCAAGATCTGCACGCACATTGGTTGCCCGACGTCTCTGTACGAGGCTCAAACCAACCGCATCCTGTGCCCGTGCCACCAGTCACAATTCGATGCCTTGCACTATGGCAAGCCGGTCTTCGGCCCCGCCGCACGTGCCCTGCCTCAGCTGCCGATCACGGTGGACGAGGAAGGCTACCTCGTTGCTACGAGGAACTTCAGCGAGCCGGTAGGCCCGGCCTTCTGGGAGCGTGAGTCATGAGTAACAAGCTAGCTACCCGTGCGCGCGCCGTCGACGAACGCTACGGTGCCGCAGGTTTCATTCGGACGAACATCAATAAGGTGTTCCCCACCCACTGGTCCTTCATGCTCGGTGAGATCGCACTGTATGCCTTCATCGTGCTGTTGCTGACCGGTATTTACTTGGCACTGTTCTTCGATCCTTCCATTACGAAGGTTATCTACGATGGTGCTTACGCCCCGCTCAACGGCGTTGAGATGTCTCGCGCCTACGAGACGGCCTTGAATCTCTCCTTCGAGGTTCGTGGTGGTCTGTTCATTCGCCAGATGCACCACTGGGCAGCACTGCTCTTCAGCGTTGCCATCTTCGTCCACATGTTCCGCATCTTCTTTACCGGTGCATTCCGCCGTCCGCGTGAAGCCAACTGGCTCATCGGTGTCACCCTGCTGCTCCTCTGCATGGTTGAGGGCTTCATGGGTTACTCCCTTCCGGACGACCTGCTTTCCGGTGTTGGTCTGCGAATCATGTCCGCGATTATCCTGTCCCTGCCGATCATCGGTACGTGGACGCACTGGTTCATCTTTGGTGGCGACTTCCCGTCCGACCTCATGCTGGACCGCTTCTACATTGCACACGTGCTCCTCGTCCCGGGCATCATCCTTGCCCTGATCGCGGCTCACGTTGCACTGGTTTGGTTCCAGAAGCACACGCAGTACCCGGGCCCCGGCCGCACCGAGAACAACGTTATCGGCGTTCGTATTCTCCCGGTGTTCGGTACCAAGGCAATCTCTATGGGCCTGTTCACCTTCGGGGTTCTCGCCCTATTCGCCGGTATCTTTACTATCAACCCGATCTGGAACCTTGGACCGTACAACCCGGCTCAGGTGTCCGCAGGCTCGCAGCCTGATATTTACATGCTGTGGACTGATGGTCTGGCTCGTATCATGCCGGCTTGGGAGCTGTACCTCGGTCGCTACACCATTCCGGCCGTGTTCTGGGTTGCCCTCGTCGCTGGCCTCCTCGTGGTTGTGCTCTTTGCATACCCCTGGATTGAAAAGGCCTTTACTGGCGACGATGCACACCACAACATTCTGCAGCGTCCGCGTGACGTTCCGGTTCGTACCTCCCTCGGTGTCGTAGCCATCGCCGCATGGTTCCTTATGACCCTGTCTGGTGCCAACGATCTGTTCGCACACTTCGCGCAGATTTCGCTGAACGCCATGACCTGGTTCGGTCGCATCGGCTTCGTGGTGTTGCCTCCAATCATCTACTTCGTCACGTACCGTATCTGCATCGGCCTGCAGCGCTCCGACCGCAAGGTTCTGGAGCACGGCGTGGAGACTGGCGTTATTGTCCAAACTCCTGAGGGCGGATTCGTTGAGCTGCACCAGCCGATCGGACCGACCGACGAGCACGGTCACCAGCTTCCGCTCGAGTACCAGGGTGCAACGGTGCCGAAGCAGGCGAACCACCTCGGCTACTCCGGTCGTCCGGGTCGCGGTGGCTGGCTCAAGCCCGATAAGCCTGAGATCGCAGCTAAGGCACACGAGATCGAAGAAGCAAACGAACGCGAGAAATTTGAGACTCTGACAGAGCTCAACCGTCGGGCCGCCGAGGAAGGCGATTCCCGCAACGTTCTTCGCCGTGGCGACTCTAAGTAGTCATAGGCGCTTGGCACACAGCCAGTAGTTCGCTACTAAGGCTTCTAGGCCCCCGTCACACACAAGGTGTGACGGGGGCTTTGCCGTTGAATAGATATACGTTGTATAGATCTAAAGGTATAGAGCCTAGAGATTTGCGCTCATCGAACCTTAGGTGCGCAGGTAACGGACGCGCCGATTCAGAACTGTGGAATGTCGCCAAAAGTAACGAAAATGTAAACAGAATCGTGGTGTGTGTGATATCTCGCACCAGTCAAATAATGTGATGCAAGCAATGCTAAATTGGTGTTGTTGTTATAACCGGCTGACGCTGGAAAGAATCTTATAAAGCCTGTTTAAAGTGCATAATTACAAAAGTGTGATGGTCGTGGTGCATGTGTGATTAGGTAAGGGAATGGTGTGGGGGAGGATGGCGGCTCTGAAATATTTAGGGTATTTGGCGTTTTGGGTTGCGTTAGTTTGTGACCATTTTGTAACCTAATTGAGACCAAAGCGTTTTGTGGGTTGGGAATGCCCCTTCCACTCTGCGCCAAACGAACCGAAGCCCCTGCATCGGAAGCTCGGAGGAATCAACTCCCTCTCGGTCGAAGGTGCAAGCCGGATGGCGATGTCCTTGACATTACAATCTGGTGGGCCCAAGAGAAATTTGGAGAAAACATCCGTGGGTAAGCACACTAAGGCATCGAATACAGCTGTACGTTACGGTTCAGCCGCTTCGGCGCTCGCCGTCGGCGCGACGGCCGTCATCGCCCAGCCTGCAACTGCCGCTCAGGTTACCGTACCGAACAGCAACATCACCTTCGAGGTGCAGGGTCTGGAGAACGTTCCGAACATCAACCAGGTGCTCGGAATTAGTGACTGGGTTCCGTCCCTCAATCAGCAGGCTGCTACCGTTGACTACTCTGCAACTGTGAACGCTCCTGCTGCGCCTGAGGTAAAGCCGGTAGGTAACCAGATCGTCGATGCTGCAGCAACCAAGATTGGTTCCCCGTACCAGTACGGCGCAACTGGCCCCAGCTCTTTCGATTGCTCCGGCCTGACCACGTGGGCATACGCTCAGGTTGGTAAGCAGATTCCGCGTACCTCCTACGCACAGGCTGCGCAGGGCACTCCGGTCTCCCGTGACAACCTCCAGGCTGGCGACATCATCGCCTTCTACTCTGGAGCTTCGCACGTTGGTATCTACACCGGCCACGGCACCGTGATCCACGCCATCAACTACGGCACCCCGCTGTCTGAGACGTCGATCGACTACATGCCGTTCCATTCCGCTGTTCGCTTCTAAGAGCTTTCAGCGTGCCCCTCGCAGCAATCTGCGAGGGTTTTTTGCTGCTTGCTTTTCGACGTGTGCCTGTCAGTGGTCAATCGTAGGGTTGATTGTTTGTTGATTGGTTCAAGGAGTAAGCCTCATCTGTATCGAATGCCACTTAAGTCACTTGCACCACTGCTTTTGATCTGCATAGAAATAAAAAAGGTATAAAGTTCATGCTGTATACGGCCAACAACGTCGAGATATGTGTGTTCAAAGATAATATGGCTAGAATCTTCTCGAGCAGCAACACATCGAGGGAAGAAAGAGTGCGGTGAACTACGTGGATGACCATAGGCGCAGCGCGGTAACTGGACGGCGCAAAGGGAAGCATCGTGCCCCTGCGCGCCCCGTAGCGCCGTTGGCGACAAAAGTAACCGCGATGGTTCTCGGCGGCTTCCTTGTGATTCCGCCGATGGATGCGCCTCACGCCGCGGCAGATCCCTCCGATGTCCAGCAGATCATCGATGACCTTGAGGCAACATCGCGGGACGTGGAGGCTCACAATGAGCAAATCGAGGCTACCCAGGTCAGCCTGGAAGACGAGGAGCGTCGGGTCGAAGAGCACCAGGCACGTCGTGCTGAAGCCCGCGCCCACGCAGAAGCTCTGAAGGACGAGGCAAACCGAAAGCGCGAGTCTGTCAATGAAGTGGCTCGTACCCGCTACAAGGTAGGCAACAGGGACATCGTTTCCAAGCTGTGGTTCTCTGATAGCCCACAGCACGTCATTGAGAAGCGTTCGTACCTCAACGCGCTCCGTGATAACGCCGAGAAGCAGGCCAAGGATGCCGCTCGCCAGACGCGTCTTGCTGCAGACCAGTTTGCCGATGTGGAATCCGCGGAGGCTACCGCACGCTACGAGATCGAACAGTTGCGCAAGAAGCAACAAGATCTGGAAAAGGAACGCGAAGCCCTCAAGGTGCGCACCGACGAGATCCGTTCCCGCGTGGATGCGCTGAGCCCAGAGGACCGCCAGGTGTGGATCGAAAAGGACGGCCCCGTCGCCTTCTCTCTCCAGGGAATCACGGGGACAAACCCGGTCGGCATGTCTGCGCTCGAAGCTGCGCTGAGCAAAGTCGGTTCGCCCTACGAGTGGGGCGGAATTGGCCCTTCCGCGTTCGACTGCTCAGGTCTGATGTACTGGGCCTACCAACAGCAGGGGATTACCATCCCACGCACGTCCGGTGCCCAGATGGCCGGTGGTACGCCGATCTCCCGTGAGGAGCTCCAGCCCGGCGACATCGTCGGCTATTACGCCGGTGCCAGCCACGTGGGGATGTATGCAGGCAATGGCATGATTGTCCATGCCTCCGATTACGGCATCCCCGTCCAGGTCGTACCGCTGGATAACGCGCCCATCTACGGCTACCGGCGCTACTAGTGCATGTCTAGTGTCCTCGTCGTTACTAATGACTTCCCTCCGACCATTGGCGGGATCCAAAGCTACGTGCGCGATTTCGTGTCCTTCCTGGATCCGACAAGCACTCATGTGCTGACATCCACACAGGATGCCCCAGAAGCCCGTGAGTACGACGCGGAGGCACCGTACACGGTTCATCGACTCCCGCAACGGGTTTTGCTTCCCACGCCGTTTGTGGCGCGCACAATGGTGAGAATCATCCGCGCATACAACATCGACGTCGTGTGGTTCGGTGCAGCAGCGCCACTCGGTCTTCTTGCAACCTGCGCCCGTCGTGCCGGTGCACAGAAAATCGTTGCATCCACGCATGGTCACGAAATTGGATGGACCCGCATTCCCGTCGCCCGCCAGGCTGTACGAAAAATCTCGCGGGATGCCGATATCGTCACCTACATCTCCGAATACACTCGCCGACAGCTAGCACCGGTGCTGGCCCCGCATACCTCCTACGTGCACATGCCCTCAGGCGTAGACGTACACCGGTTCACCCCGGGGGAAGGATTTGCACACCCCGGAGAATTGTGGGTTGTCTGTGTCTCCCGGCTTGTCCGCAGGAAGGGGCAAGACTGGCTCATCCGTGCCTTGCCAGACCTAGCACAGCACTATCCGGTGCGACTGGTCATCGTCGGGGAGGGGCCGGATGCTGACAGGCTGAAAGGCCTCGCAGAGGGGCTCCCTGTTACTTTTACAGGCCGAGTGAGAGGAGCCGAGATGGTTGATTACATCCGCGCCGCCGATGTCTTTGCCATGCCTGCGAGAACCAGGCTAGGTGGTCTAGATGTGGAAGGCCTGGGCATTGTCTATCTTGAAGCGCAGGCGTGCGCAGTGCCTGTGATAGCCGGAGCGTCCGGTGGTGCGCAGGAGACGGTGACCTCGGAGACAGGTTTCGTTGCAGGTTCGCCGAAGGAACTTACCGAGCAGCTGGATGCGCTTCTTGCGGATCCGGCGCTGCGGGCCCGGATGGGCACTGCCGGCAGGGAATATGTGGAGCGCAACTGGAGTTGGGAGAGAATAGGAAAGATAGCCCAGCGTGTCCTGGCGCTATAATTAGCTTTTACATTCGCGCAAAGAGGAAGCTCTGGAGGTTCACCCACCGATGACGAGAACAAAGTCTCCCCTTACCCTGGGGTTCGACATAGGGGGAACGAACCTGAGGGGTGGCGTCGTCGACCACAATGGCACGATTTTGGATTCCGCGCAGATCCCCACCCCGTCATCTGAAGAGATGATGGAACGTGGCATCGTCCATGTCGCCAATAAGCTTCGTTCCTCGTGGGATGTGAAAGCCTGTGGGTTAGCAATTGCAGGCTTCATCGACCCGCAGCTTGAAACGGTCTCGTTTGGTCCACACGTTCCATGGCGCAACGCGCCTGTCCGTAAGCACCTGGAAGACATGTTGAGGATGCCCGTCAGGATTGAACACGACGCGAACTCGGCGGCCTGGGGTGAGTACCGCTTCGGTGCAGCCATGCATGCCGAGACATGGGTGCTTTTCGCGATTGGCACAGGCATTGGCGCAACGCTGATGATCGATGGCCAGATCTATCGCGGGGCCTACGGTGTCGCCCCGGAGTTTGGACACCTGGTGGTTGTTCCCGGCGGACGACCGTGTTCGTGTGGGAAGAACGGCTGCCTCGAGAGGTACTGCTCAGGAACAGCGTTGGAAGACACTGCCCGCGAGGTCATCGGCTGTGCTCAGTTCGAGGAATCAGAGCTCGCCCGGACGTATCACGATCGACCGGAAAAAATCAGTGGGCGAGTCATTATGGCCGCAGCGAAGCGCGGGGATCCGGCTGCTCAGGCCGTGGTGAATAATTTTGCTATGTGGCTGGGGCACGGTCTGAGTATTGTCTCGGATGTTTTGGATCCGGAGCTTATCGTCATCGCCGGCGGTGTCGCAGATGAGGCACCGTTGTACCTGGATAAGGCGCAAGAAGTATATTCCGAGTCGATTGTGGGGTCGGGGTTCAGGAAACTTGCCAGGTTGAAGACTGCGGAATTGGGATCCTCGGCGGGTATGATCGGTGTATCCGACCTCGCTCGCGAGGCCGTTTTGTAACCCCGTTAAAACCCCGGTTGGCTTAGGATTGTTTTATGCATAACAAGTGGTATTCGCTTTTCAAGTCCGTTCTTGGTCCGTTTTTATACGTGTATAACCGGCCAAAGATTTACCACGCGGAGCGAATCCCCACCTCGGGACCGGCAATCCTCGCCTCCTCTCACCAGTCTGTTGTTGACTCGTTCTTCCTCCCCCTGCTCTGCCCGCGGCAGATCACCTTCCTTGCCAAGAAGGAGTATTTCGTGGGGGAGGGGATCGTGGGCAAGATCCAGAAGTGGTTTTTTACTTCTGTCGGCCAGATTCCGGTAGACCGTAATTCGTCCGCCGCTACGGACGCAGCTGTCGAGGCTGCCCGTGGTGTTTTGGCCAAGGGTGACTTGTTCGGCATTTATCCGGAGGGCACTCGTAGCCCGGACGGTCGCGTCTACAAGGGCAAGCGCGGTGTAGCCAAGATTGCCTTTGAGACGGGCGAGAAGATCATTCCTATCGCCATGCGTGGTTCGGGCAGGGCGAACCCCATCGGTTCCTGGTTCCTTCGCCCGATGAAGGTAGAAATCGTTGTGTGTGAGCCTATCGATGCCGACGCGTTTGCATCCGCAAAGGGGCTGACTCCGGGGAGCTACGAGGCTCAGCGCGCGGTTGTCGATCACGTCATGCACGTCCTTGCCGAGGCCGTGGGCACCGACTACGTCGATGTGTACGCAGCAGACGTGAAAAAGGCACTCGCTGCGGGAGAGGGTTACCCCGAAGGCGCTGAGCCACGTTCGTAAAACGCTGCCACGCAGTACCCCCGATTTCCGTGTGTTGTAACTCACATATCCCGTATGTGGGAAATCGGGGGATTACATTGGGGGATGGAATGTATACCTAGGCCACCTAAGGGTTTTCCCGATAAAACCTGTGGGTGTTGCCGTTGCAGAATGTGGAAAAATCCTGCGTGCGCTATTTTTATGACACCGAATTTATAGAAGATGGCTCGACCATCGACTTGATCTCTATTGGCATTGTTGCCGAGGACGGACGCGAGTACTACGCCGTGTCCACAGAGTTTGATGCAAGTCGTGCCGGCCAGTTCGTGCGCGCCCAGGTCCTGCCCAAGCTGCCACAACGGGATGATCCTGCGTGGAAATCGCTTTCGCAGATCACTGACGAGGTTTACCGTTTCGTTCATACCGACGGTGCCCGGCCACAGATGTGGGCATGGGTGGGCGATTATGACCACATCGTCCTGGCGCAACTGTTCGGTGAGATGAAAGACCTTCCGGGTGATATGCCCAGGTTTACCTATGAGCTCAAGCAGTACTGGGAAATGGCGGGTCGACCCCGGCTGCCCGAAGTTCCGGAGGGCAATCACGACGCGCTCGTAGACGCGCGTCACAACCTCGCCAAATTCAATGCGTGCATGGCTGTGTTTCCTCTTTCCGCCCGAAACTCCGCGGTGTAGGTTGCCCCCGTCCGCCGGGTTCCATTGCGCGAGACAAATAGGGGCGGAAGTGGTAGTAATTCTTCGGACGTGCTAAGAATTAATGAATGAGTTGGACTGTAGACCTGCCCGTAGATGAGTTGCCAGATCTTCCCCCGTTGCCGGATGGCTTGAGGGAGCAGTTTGAGGATGTCATCTCGCGTCCTGCAAAGCAGCAGCCGACTTGGGATAGTCGTGATGCCTCAAATGTGAGGAAAATTTTGGAGTCGGTGCCACCGGTTGTTGTGGCGCCGGAGATCCGCGCGCTCAAGAAGCAGTTGCGCGACGTGGCGTTGGGGCGCGCTTTCCTCCTGCAGGGTGGCGACTGTGCGGAGACGTTCGAGACGAACACGGAGCCGCATATTAAGGCGAATATCAAAACCCTTCTTCAGATGGCCGTGGTGCTCACCTACGGTGCCTCCACGCCCGTGGTGAAGATGGGCCGCATCGCCGGCCAGTACGCCAAGCCCCGCTCCCAGGATCTGGATGCTAACGGATTGCCCAATTACCGTGGCGATATCGTCAACGGTATCGAGGCTACCCCGGAGGCTCGTAAGCACGATCCGGCGCGCATGATTCGTGCGTACGCGAATGCGTCGGCGGCGATGAACCTCATCCGGGCTCTCACGCATTCGGGTACAGCGGATCTTCACCGCCTGCATGAGTGGAACCGGGAGTTTGTGCAGAATTCTCCGGCAGGTGCCCGCTACGAGGCACTGGCGATGGAGATTGAGCATGGGCTGAACTTCATGGATGCCTGTGGTGTCTCTGATTCCACGCTGAACGCAGCGGATATCTTCTGCTCCCATGAGGGGCTGCTGGTGGACTACGAGCGCGCCATGCTCCGTCTCAGCACGGATCCGGAGACCGGCGAGCTTGAGCTGTTTGATCTTTCCGCCCACCAGCTGTGGGTGGGGGAGCGCACGCGTGGCCTGGAGGATTTCCACGTTGCTTTCGCTCGTCTCATCGCCAACCCCGTGGGCATCAAGATTGGCCCCGGCTGCACGCCGGAGGAGGCCGTCGCCTACGCGGAGCGGTTGGATCCGAACTTCGAGCCTGGGCACCTCACCATGGTTGCTCGCATGGGGTACGAACACGTCCGCACGGCGCTTCCTCCGATCGTCAAGGCCGTGGAGGAAAGTGGCCACAAGGTGATCTGGCAGTCCGATCCGATGCACGGCAACACGTTCACGTCCTCGAACGGCTACAAGACGCGTCACTTTGACAAGGTCATCGATGAGGTTCAGGGCTTCTTCGAGGTGCACCGCACACTCGGAACGCATCCGGGTGGCATCCACATCGAGCTGACCGGCGAGGATGTCACCGAGTGCCTCGGCGGTGCCGAGGACATCACGGATGTCGATCTCCCCGGCCGCTACGAGTCGGCCTGCGATCCGCGCCTCAACACGCAGCAGTCGCTCGAGCTTGCCTTCCTCGTTGCGGAGATGCTCCGCAACCACACGTAGGGGCTGGTTACCTCAGCCACACACGGAGGGTATCTTGCTTGTCGACGATTGTTCTCGCCGTTGGGCTCTGCCTGTAGGCCTTTCCATTGGAGGTTCCATACAGCTTGGCCGATAGGCCAAGCGAGCGCAGCTCCTTATCAATTTCGTCCCGGGTCATCCCAGTGAGATCCGGGACGATTACTTTATCCGACACCACTAGATCCACCTTGTTGTCCTGTGGCTCGACGAGAGTGCCGGGCTTGGGGTACACCTCGGAGACCATTCCAGAATTGGCATCGGTAGTGCCCTCAAAACCGGCTTCCTTCAGTGTCGCCAATGCCTCGGAGACAGTCTTTCCCGACACATCAGGGACAGTCAGTGCGTTCGACACGACGAGGTCGACAGAAGAGCCAGACCCGATTGTCTCGCTCGCCTTCGGGGAGGAGGCGATGACGGAGCCTCCCGGTATCTTGGAGGAGAATTCCTTCGTCGTCTCTCCAAGATCCAGGCCTGTTTTCTTTAGCGCGTCGATCGCGTCTTCCAGCTTCTTGCCCACGATGTCGGGGATGGTGACAGGCTTCTTCCCCTTGGACAGGTGTACCGTCACGCTGGAGCCGACAGAAACTTCTTCGCCCGGTGCGGGGGAACTCGTCGCCACAAGCCCCTCGGCAACGGAATCGGAGTAGACGGTATCGCCCAGGACAGGAGTGAGCGTCCGGTCTTTCAGCGCAGCCTCAAATTCCCCTGCACTTCCCGATGCCGGAATGGCAGGAACCGTCGGCTTCCCCAGCGACATAAAAAGCGCGACGGATCGTCCGCGGACCTGGCGTTCGCCGGTTTTCGGATCAGTCCCCGTGGCCTGGCCTTTTGGGATGTCGTTGTCGTACACCTCAATCACCACCGGCTCGAAGCCGGCATTATCGATTTGTGCGGCGGCGGCCTCCTGGCTCAGCCCGGTGATGTCGGGCAGCTCTCCGTAGCGACCGGAGCCAAACCACCAGCCGCCCACGCCGACGGCTGCGGCGATGAGTGCAACGGCGATGAACCAGGCGATGAATTTCCCCACAGAGCGGTTGGAGACCTTCTCTGGAGGTTCGGTCACCTCCGGCTCATACGTCGGCTCAGGCGCAGGCTGACGCGGTTGTACGTACTGCGCGAGTTCGCTAGTACCGCCACTAGCCGGTAAGACTGCCGTTTCCGGATTGGGCGCCGGCGGGACAGTAGCAGGCAAAACGGCCGTTTCGTTGCCCGTGCGGGTAAGCACGTCGGTGGCCGCGGTGAGATTGGATCCTGCGCGCCGGGCCGCCGTGTTTTCCGGCACTGGCACCTCGTATGCCGGCAGCTGCAGCTCTCTGGCTACATCTTCGAGCGCATCGAGGAACTCCTGCGCATCGCTGAACCGTTCCTCGGGTTCTCGCGCCGTGGCGGTGGCGATGAGGTGATCGAAGAGGTGGGGAACACCGTCGATAAGCGTGCTAGGAGGCGGAACAATACCGGTAACGCGGGCCTGCGCATGCTCGTATACATCCGCTCCGGAAAACGGCGTCTGCCCCGTCAGGAGCTCGAACAGCACGATACCGGCGGAGTACACGTCGGAGGCCGGTCCGATAGGTGCCCCGGTGACTTGCTCGGGGCTAAGGTAGGCGACCGTCCCCGCGATCTTGTGGGAACCCGTCACGCTTGTCGACGCTGCCCTGACGAGTCCGAAATCCGACAGCTTCACCTGGTGGTCGCCGTTAATCAAAATATTGTCAGGCTTAATGTCGCGGTGCACCATCCCCGCCCGGTGTGCCACCGCCAGCCCCGTCAAAACAGGTGCCATGACGGCGGTCGCCGCGTGCGGAGGCATGGGCCCACGTTCGGCCGTGAGCTCCCGCAAGGTACCCCCGGTGATGAGCTCCATGATGAGGAAATCGTAGGCACCGTCAGAGCCCGTGTCATAGACGTTCACAAGACAAGGGTGGCTGAGCTGAGCCATCGCCCGGGCCTCGCGCTTAAAGTGCGAGCGCGCAGCGGGATCCGCAGACAGCTCAGGTGCCAGCACCTTCGCTGCCACGTTGCGTCCCAAGCGGGTGTCCACACAGCGATACACCGTGGACATTCCGCCGCGCGCGATCGGGCGCTCGACGCGGTAACGATCGTCGAGTAATTCTCCATTGCGAGGGCCAGTCATGCTCCAAGTATTGCTTATATTGGTCCCCGCATGCCATTTAGGGGAGGGGATAAGGTACGTTTAGGAGTGTGAGTTCAGTACCAGTTTCTGAAAACGTCCTGCCGGAAGGCGAGCCCCTCTACACTCTCGACGAGGTAGCCGATCTTCTCGGAGTCCCCTTTAGCCGCGTTAAGCAGCTACTCAAAGATCACAAGGTCATTGCTGTTAAATCCGGTAAGGAACTGTGCATCCCCAAGCGCTTCTTCAACGGCGATGACACCCTCAACAAGCATGTAACCGGAGCAATCACGGTTCTTGCCGACGGTGGCTACAACGACGAGGAGATTCTTCGTTACTTCTTCACCGAAGACAAAACCCTCCCCGGTCGCCCCGTCGATGCCTTCCACGGCCACCTCGCCCGCGAGGTCCTCCGCCGCGCCCAGGCGATGGCCTTCTAGCCTTCGGGGGTGTCTTTGTCCCCGTTGTGTGCTGCGGGGTGCCTTCGGCACCGTTATGGTGTGGGGTATGGATACATCTCGGGGGTTTGGTTTTCTTACCTTGTACTCGCAAACGGTCACCCGTATTCTTGAGCCGTACCAGGATATGTCGGTGACACAACTGGTCAAACATGGTGCGGGGCCGGCCTTAGGCAAGCAGATTCACCGCCTGGCAGGAATCTACTTCGGCACCACCACAGCCACCACCAAACAGATAACGTGCCGGGATGCCGCCAT
>JALFAQ010000015.1 GCA_022772305.1 Corynebacterium glucuronolyticum | reverse complement strand
CAAGCATCCTTAATTGTGCGGTGTGGGCAGAGGGGTAGGGGGTAAAGTATTCGGTGGACAAAACAGGATTCATTTTTGCTGGGAGGATAGCATGACCCGTACCCTTGATTTGGCTGCACTTAAAAAACAGTACGACGAGCTCAAGGCCAAGAATCTGGACTTGAATCTCACCCGCGGAAAACCATCGACGGAGCAGCTGAACTTCTCCAACGCGCTCCTCAGCTTGCCTAGCGAGGACAACATCGCTGATAAGACGGGCACGGATGTCCGCAACTATGGCAACCTCCGCGGTATTCTCGATATTCGCGAGATCTGGGCGGAGCTTCTCGGTATCGATGCAGACAACATCATTGCGCAGGATTCTTCCTCGCTGAATATTCAGTTCGATATCATCAGCTGGTCCTACATCTTTGGCAACCAAGATTCTCCTATGCCGTGGTCGCAGGAGGAGGAACTGAAGTGGCTGTGCCCAGTCCCAGGCTATGACCGCCACTTCACTATCACGCAAAAGCTCGGTTTCGAGATGATCCCGGTGCCAATGAACGAGGACGGCCCGGATATGGACACCGTCCGTGAGTTGGTCAAGGATCCGGCTGTGAAAGGCATGTGGTGCGTGCCGATGTTCTCCAATCCAGGTGGCCAGATTTACTCGGAAAAGGTGTGCCGCGAACTCGCCGAGATGGAGACCGCAGCGCCCGATTTTCGCATTTTCTGGGATAACGCCTACGCCATCCACATCCTACGCGGGGACTTTCCTGAGATCTACCCGGTCCTGGATTACGCCACTGAGGCCGGTCACCCGAACCGCTTCAATATCTTTGCGTCCACTTCGAAGATTACGCTTGCCGGTTCTGGCGTGTCTTTCTACGCCTCCTCTACGGAGAACCTCGACTTTTGGGTATCGGTCGCCGGTGTTCGCGGCATCGGCCCGAACAAGGTTAACCAGCTCGCCCACGCGCAGTTTTTCACCGATGCCGAGGGGGTGAAGAATCACATGCGGAAGCATGCCGAGTCGCTGGCCCCCAAGTTTGAGAAGGTTGTCTCCATCCTGGAGAGTCGCCTCGGTGAATACGGTGTTGCCAGCTGGACGAACCCGGACGGTGGCTACTTCATCTCCCTTGATGTTGTCGATGGCACCGCCTCCCGCGTCGTTCAGCTCGCCAAGGAAGCTGGCATCGCCCTCACGGGTGCCGGCAGTTCCTTCCCGCTGCACAAGGACCCGAACGATCGGAACATCCGGCTCTCCCCGTCTCTTCCGCCTATCGACGAGCTGAAGGAGGCCATGGAGGGTGTGGCCACGTGTGTGCTCCTCGCCGCAGCTGAGAAGCAGTCCTAACGCAACGCCCTGAAGGAACGGCTCCGCATGCGTGCGGGGCCATTTTCTTCGAACCAATGAAGATTTCTACGGGGGTAGTGGGTGGGGAACGTGCAGAATTGACGCACGGTAATTACGGTGCAACAACAAAAATGGCGCCATCTTTTCTGTGGGGGTAATCGGACATTCAAATTGCTCAACATGTTGTTTTATGGTGTGGTACGTCACTAGTTTATGTGGCATGAATTACACCGATGACTCGCGCAACGCCATGATCCGCATGGATGGCGTGAATAAGCACTTCGGCGATTACCACGCCCTCAAAGACATCCATCTTGAGGTACCCAAGGGACAAGTCGTCGTCGTTCTGGGGCCCAGTGGCTCCGGCAAATCCACGCTGTGCCGCACCATCAACCGCCTGGAGACCATCGACTCCGGCACCATCTCCATCGCCGGCACACCGCTGCCCGAGGAAGGCAAGGAGCTTACCGCCCTGCGCGCCGAGGTGGGCATGTGCTTCCAGAGCTTCAACCTCTTCCCGCACCTCACCATTCGCAAAAACGTCACCCTCGGTCCCACAAAAGTAAAGGGCATGGATGCCAGCGAGGCGAACGCCCTTGCTGAGAAGCTCCTTACCCGCGTCGGCATCGCCGAGCAGGCCGACAAATATCCGGCGCAGCTCTCCGGCGGCCAGCAACAGCGCGTTGCCATCGCCCGCGCCCTCGCCATGCACCCCAAGGTCATGCTTTTCGACGAGCCCACCTCGGCCCTCGACCCGGAAATGGTCGGGGAGGTCCTCCACGTCATGGCGGACCTTGCCGCCGACGGAATGACCATGCTCGTGGTAACCCACGAGATGGGCTTCGCCCGCGAGGTTGCTGACCGTGTTCTGTTCATGGCTGATGGTGCCATCATCGAAGACACCGACCCTGATTCCTTCTTCACCAACCCGCAATCGGATCGAGCGAAGGACTTCCTGTCCAAGATTCTGGGGCGGTAAGTATGAAAAAACTCTTCGCACTTATCGCCACCCTGGCTGTCGCCGTCACCGCCACCGCCTGCGGTTCCACCGAGCCACGCAGCCTCGTGCGGTCCATTGATGCCGGCGAGGTCATCCTGGGCACTAAGTACGACCAGCCCGGCCTCGGCATGCGCAACCCAGACAAGACCATGACCGGCCTTGACGTGGAAGTGGCCACCTACGTGGTCAACCACATTGCCGATCAACGTGGCGTGGCCCACCCGAACATCACCTGGCGCGAAACGCCGTCCGCCACCCGCGAGACCGTCATCAAGAACGGCGAGGTGGACATGATCGCCGGAACGTATTCGATCAACGCGTCACGCGCCAAGTCCGTCAACTTCGGCGGCCCGTACCTGCTGACCCACCAGGCACTCCTTGTTCGTGGTGACGACCACTCGCTTACCTCTCTGCAGGATCTCGACAACGGTAAGAAGCTGTGCTCCGTCACCGGTTCCACACCGGCACAGAAGGTAAAGAAGTCCCTGCCAGGAGTGCAGCTGCAGGAATATGACTCCTACTCCTCCTGTGTGGAGGCACTCCACCAGCAGAAGGTGGATGCCATGACCACGGATGCCACCATTCTCTACGGCTTCGCCCTCCAATACCCCGGAGAGTTCGAGGTCATCGAGATGACGAAGGAAGACGGCAAGCCGTTTACCAATGAGCACTACGGCATCGGCCTGGCCAAGGACGACGCAGAATCCACAGAGGCCCTCAACGATGCGATTCGCGCCATGCAGGATGATGGTTCGTTCCAAGCCATGGTGGACAAGAACCTCGGCGAGAACGCCGAAGTGGTTGAGCCCGACGAAGCCGGCAACCTGGACTTTTTGAAGGAGTAAAACATGACTGAGCTTTGGGCAGATTTGTGGCCCGGACTCCTCGGAGCCTTCTGGGTCACTATCAAACTGACATTCTTCTCCGCCATCGGCTCATTGATCCTTGGCGTGATCCTCACGGCGATGCGCGTCTCCCCGGTAGCAATCCTCCGCGGTATTGCGCGTTTCTACATCGAGACGGTGCGTAACACCCCGTTGACGCTCATTATCCTGTTTTGCTCCATTGGTTTGTACCAGAACTTGGGGCTGACGCTCGCGCCGGAAAACGACAACTTCATCAAAAACAACAACTTCTGGCTCGCCGTTCTTGCCTTCGTGCTCTACACGTCCACGTTTGTGGCAGAGTCTCTGCGCTCGGGCATCAACACCGTCCACTTCGGGCAGGCCGAGGCTGCGCGTTCGCTCGGATTGAATTTCACGCAGACATTCCGCTTCGTCGTGTTCCCGCAGGCCTTCAAGGCGGCCGTCGTACCGCTTGGTAACACGCTCATCGCGTTGACCAAGAACACGACGATCGCCTCCGTCATCGGCGTTGCCGAGGCCTCGCTGCTCATGAAGTCCACCATCGAAAACCACGCCAACCACACGATCCTGGTGTTCATGATCTTTGCTCTTGGCTTCATCGTCATCACGCTGCCGATGGGCCTGCTGTTCACCCGCTACACCCGCAGGAAGGTGGTGGCATAAAAATGACCGTACGTGCAACAGTCCTTTACGATGCCCCGGGACCCAAAGCCCGCCAATTCAACCGCATTGTCACCACCGCCACCTTCATCATTGCCATCGCGGTGGTCGCATGGGTGCTCAAAGTCCTCGGTGACAACGGCCAGCTCGCCGCCGAAAAGTGGACCCCGTTCTTGAAGTCCACCACGTGGACCACCTACATCCTCCCCGGCTTGTGGGGAACGCTGAAGGCGGCGGTTGTCTCCATCGTCTTCGCCATCATCATCGGTGCGCTGCTCGGTGTGGGACGCTTGTCGACGAGCAGAGCCGTTCGCTGGTTCTGTGGCATTATCGTGGAGTTCTTCCGCGCCATCCCGGTGCTCATCCTCATGATCTTTGCGTACTCCGTCTTCGCCACGTACGCCATCGTCCCGTCCGCCCAACTGGGGTTTGCGGGTGTGGTCTTCGGCCTCACGATGTACAACGGTTCCGTCATCGCCGAGACCCTCCGCGCCGGCATCCTCTCGCTACCGACCGGGCAGCGTGAAGCGGCAGAGGCCCTGGGGCTGTCTAACCGCCAGACCATCTGGACTATCCTCCTCCCGCAGGCCGTGGCCGCGATGCTCCCGGCGCTGATCTCTCAGCTGGTCATCGCGCTGAAGGACACGGCGCTTGGCTATATGATCCTCTATGTCGAGGTTGTCCGCTCCGGCCTGATGAGCGCGTCCTACTACCGCAACTACCTGCCAGCCCTCGTCGTCGTGGCGATCATCATGATCGCCATCAACTTCTGTCTTAGCCGCCTGGCAGAGCGCATCGAGCGCCAGCTCCGCGCCGGCCGAGCCCGCAAGAACATCCTTGCCCATGTTCCCGAGGTCGAGGACCAGGGCATCGAAACCAAGGACACCGATCGTCTCGACTGGCGCGATCCTTACCACCAGGATCTGCGACTCAAGTCCGAGTAAGAAGGCAAAACTCCCTTTACGGAAAGCTCCCCGTTAGGTTTCTCGGAAAACCAGCGGGGAGTATTCAATTCGTGAGTTGGAACTTGACTAAGACCCTGGCAACTTTTCAAACCGAACAAAGATACTGGCGAGAACTTCAGGAAGAAGTTGTGTGATCCTTGCCCAATCTAAACTTCAAACGGCCCTCTCCTGGGCCTCAGCCGTGGAGAATATGCCTCTTTGTTACCTGGGTACTTCCAGTAGAGAGACCTGCTTCGTTCCGGCTCTGTTTGTCTTCTTTTGTCAAGCCAGAAAGCAATCCCTGTGGCATAATTGGCTGTACCTGAATGATATGAAAGAATCGAAGTTCGACTTTCCCTCGTTACGAATCATTAGGAATCAGAAAGAGGAGGGATGGGTGATGGGCACCCCAATCATGAGGAAGACCAATCGGGGACGAGTGATAGCTCGCTCCAGCGACGGACGAGTTATTCGAACAGCTCGGATCCACGACCCGATGGAAAACGTGGAGAAGGCGTGGCGACAAACGGGGCAGGCTCTTCGAACCGCGATGGACTCTCAGGGCAAGATGAAGTCGTAGAGGGCGAAATTCTTGACGAGGTGAGTGACCGAGTAGCAAATCAGTTATTACGCGTTACTCGAATTGCCCCTTTGCCTGAGCCCGGTGAATTGCAAGGATACGAGAATATTCAACAAGGCTTGGCAAATCGCATTGTGACGATGGCGGAGAATTCCGCTGAAGCCGCGAAAGAGGCCACGAAATCAAACGCTGCAGTAAATAAGGCAATTGCTGAATCAATTCTTGAAGATGGAAAATCCATTCGGCGCGGGCAATGGATGTTTTTTAGTCTGGCTCTTTTGTTCCTGGCGACTGCAGTTGTACTGGAACTACTTGACCGAACTCCATTCGCAACAGGAATGGGAATACTTGGTTTCTTAAGCTTGGTTGGAGTCCTCATCCAACCTAGGACCAATTCAAAATGGAAACCAACCAACAAAGGTGAAGACGATTCCTTCGCTGACGAATAGCTAGTTTTCCAAGAGATTCCGGAATACATTCCGTGGGGCTCACGGTGTTTCTGAAGGTGTGAATATCGTAGAAGGGGTTCAGAGCATAGAACAGCGAAAGCCCTAGGTTCCAGTTGCCCGTCTGCAGTTCTAGGGCACTCTTCCTTTCCTGTCATAACGGGCCGATCAACATACAATACTATGGCTTCCGATCAACTTGTAGAGCTGGATACTCTGCATTGCGTTCAGTCGCTTCTTGGTGTAACGGCGAGGTTTTGAGTAGCGGGGGCGGGTTGGTCGGATAACGGGTGCGGGTCGGTCGGGTAGCGGTTAAGACTGTTTGCATCCAGCACACAGGGTGCTGGTGTTAACTTTGGAGGTCTTTTCCGTGACTGATTTTCGGAAGATTCTTTCTCTGGTGGT
>JALFAQ010000079.1 GCA_022772305.1 Corynebacterium glucuronolyticum | reverse complement strand
GTCGGAGTATTCGAGAGGTGGCTGAGTGGCGAGGTAGTCATGGACTTTGATGGCCTGGGCTCGGCGGCGGTGTAGGTCGTCGATCTGGCCGGTGATGCGTTGGTACTCAGCCTCGAGTTGATGATGCCGATCCTCTAGCTCGTGGTAGCGGCGGTCGTAGTCGTCAGGGTCGTGGACCATGGATGCTGCGGTGGTGATGAGTTGGTTCATCAGCGTGATAGTTTCTTCGATCCGCTCCCCTAGCATGGCCTGCTGGGTTTCGAGCTCGCGGCTGTTGTAAACGATTTCATCAAGCAGGCGCACGGTGTCATTGAGCGCGTCGTTGTCGGTGACCCGCTCGGTCAGGGATGCGACGAACGCGTCTTTGATTTGACCTTCGGTGACGTGGGGCGTAGTGCAGCGGTGGGTCTTTTTGTATTTGTTGTTGCAGCGCCAGATGTAACGGCGGTATTTGCTGGTGGAGTGCCAGACTTTCCGTCCAAAACTGCCGCCGCAGTCGGAGCAGGTGACCGTGTTGGCGAACGGGTGGGTGTTGGAGGTGCCTTTGCCTGCGCGGCGGGCGACTTCTGCTTGCACGGCGTCCCACGTGTCCGGGTTGATGATGGGTTCGTGGTTGCCGGTGACGTAGTACTAAGGCGAACCTTCCGTACAAGACCTACGAGAAGCGCAAGGCTGACAACCCGGGTAAGCCGGTGGAGAGCATCACGTTGGTGTGCATGGGGCACGATGCTGACTTGAAGGCTGCTCTCGAGGCTGCGCTCTCCGAGTACAAGGTCGATGTAGAGGTAGTCGATATTCTGCGGGATCGGAAGGATCTCGAACTCAAGCGCGAGGCAGAGGCCGAGATCGTCCGTGAGGGCGGCAAGCTCGTGATCCGATCGTTCTATCCGCTGAACCTGATGCAGAAACTGTCCCTGCAGAAGGAGACTGTCGACGATTGGCGTCAGCTCGTCGAGTCGGTGATGATCGACTGGAACTTCGACGGCGTGGTCATGGAGCCAACCCTGGCTGATGTTCCAGACAAGAAAGACCTGGTTGCAGGAATCTACGACATCCCATCCGATGCCGGGACCATTAAGGTTAAGATCACAGATGCCTTGTCTGAGTCGCTCGAAGTCGAGGTGAACTAGGCCATGGCGAAGAAGACTCAATCGTTCTATTCGGAATTCGCTTTCTACGAGGCGCTGTGGGATTTCTACTCACAGAATCGCGGCAAGATTCGTTCCCGCTACAACGACCTCACAAAGAAATTCTTAGCCTATAACGATGCGGACGAACGCCCGGAAGCGTTTCTGCGTCGCCCGCAGTTCGAAGCCCTCGAAATGTATGTCTTCATCAAGGAATTCTTGAACAATCAGCAGGTATACGAGATCTTCGATGACTGGCGCAACCTCAAGGGAAAGTTCTCCAAGCGCTCCTACTACTCAATCAAGAAGAGCCAGCTCACTCTGATAGACGACATCACAGAAGAACAGACTGACGCACTATTTAAACAGATGAAGAAATACCGGGAGCCCTACCCGAACTACATCTACGCCCTCACCATGGGATTGGGCAAGACAATCCTGATGGCAACCTGTATCTTCTACGAGTTCCTGCTGGCGAAGAAGTACCCGAAGGATGAGCGTTTTGTGCACAACGCTCTCGTTTTCGCGCCTGACAAGACAGTACTTCAGTCGCTGCGAGAGATCGTAACCTTCGAGAAGACGCTCGTTGTTCCTCCGGAGTATGCACGCGTATTGGATGCGAACGTGAAGTTCCATTTCCTTGAGGACACTGGGACGACACTTCACACACTCGATGATTCTGACTACAACATCATCATCTCCAACACGCAGAAAATCGTGGTGAAGAAGAAGCGCACTCCTGATACCCCCACTGAGACGTTGTTTGCTGCTGCGAAGACATCGAGCCTGCTTGGCGGACTTTACGGTGATCTCAGTGAAGATGAAGCCACCGATGACTCGACGTTGATGGAGAACCAGCGTTTCCAGAAAATCACGAGGCTTCGTCAGCTCGGGGTCTACGTAGACGAGGCGCACCATCTTTTTGGGGCGAGTCGTTGCGCTCGAAGACGGCCGCGAAAACCTCGCTACGCGACACGATCAATCTGCTCGCTGAGCGCACATCCATCGTCGCGTGTTACAACTACACTGGCACTCCGTATGTCGACCGACAGCCACTACCTGAAGTGGTCTACGCCTACGGCCTGTCCGAGTCAATACGCAACGGTTACTTGAAGCAAGCGCAACCGCAGGCATTCGAAAACGTGAAGTCCGAGGATTTCCTTCGCACCACAATCACCGGATTCTGGGAGAAGTACGGGGGAAAGACCTACGAAAACTTAACTCCTAAACTCGCGATCTTCGCCTCCACCATCGAGGAAGCCCAAAACGAAGTTCGCCCGGCCGTTGAAAAGATCATCGCTGAGATTGGCCTCGAAGCCTCGAAGGTGCTCGTCAACGTTGGAGACGAGAAGATCACCAAGGATGAGGACATACGACTATTCAACGACCTCGACGTGCCTGGCTCTGCAGGAAACGAGCGTCAATTCCTCATTCTCGTAGGTAAAGGCAGGGAGGGATGGAACTGCCGCTCCCTGTTCGGCGTAGCGATGTTCAGGAGCCCGAAGTCGAAGATTTTCGTGCTTCAAGCAACCATGCGGTGCCTACGTCAAATCACCGATGAACAGCATACCGCCTCCGTGTTCCTCTCCAAGGAGAACTTCGACATCCTCGATTCCGAGCTCGAGAAGAACTTCAACATGGATCTCGACGGCTTGACAGGTGGGCCAGTCTCTGAGCGCGAGACCTTCCAGGTGCGAATGGTGCCACCCGAGAGAAAAATCACGTTGAAGCAGACTCACCACGAGTACTTCCTCAAGGAAGTCACATCAACCGAGCCGCTCCATCTTGAGCTGAAAAGCCTCGATGACGAGATGTACGACAAATACAAGGCTGTGCGTTACGAAAAGGCATCACTGACATCGAACACTAAGCTGAAGGAAGTGGACATCACCTCCGAGAAGCAACAAATTCGCTATTCGCTGTTCACACTGGTTGGAGAACTCGCTCGGTACTTGAATATGTCGCCGATTCAGATCGAGAAAATTCTGGTGAGCTCCGTGGACGGAGTGAACCGGATTCTCGAGGTAGTGAACATGTACAACGAGGTGGTCGATGACATCGTAGTCCCGGCGATCTTCCACTCTCGCTACGAGGTTCACAAGCGAATTCGAAGCCAAGATCGTGAACTTGTGCTACTTCGCGCACCGAAGGACAAGGGCTTCTGGGAATTCAAGGCTAAGCCTGAACTAGTAGTTGAACAGTCGACGAATCGTTTGAACGATCACCAGAAGGTCAAGAGCTTTCACGCAGACACCTACTGCTTTGACTCGAAGCCTGAACTCGAATGCTTCTGGCAATACATCGAATCTGAGAAAGTCGTCAGCGTGTACTTCACCGGCATGTTCACCGCCAACCAAGGTGATCTTGCCATTCAGTACTACGATCCGCAGTCCCAGCGAATTCGCTCCTATTACCCAGATTTCGTGGCAACAATGGCGGACGGCAGTCTCCAACTCATCGAGGTCAAAGGAGATAACAAGATCGACGACGAACTCGTCAAAGCCAAAGCAAACGCCGCCGACGAAATGGCACTCGAAAGCAACGTTGACTACATCATGTACCCAGGCTCGCTCATTATGAAGACCAATATCCTGGAGCTCGAATCCCCTACGGACACGGTCTTGGAGGACGTCGACTCGTAAGGGGGAGCATTCTCGGATGCGGGCTGCGGCAGGCACGCGTGTAAATCGGCGTCTTCGATAAGCAGATAAGGAGTCACGCATATACCCACCCCTTCCAACGAACCATTTCATACTTTTTGACGGAGCCCCTAAACAATTTGACGAGGGCCGATACCTTTTGACGCAAGCCCCATACAATTTGACGCCCCCGGGTCGGGGCGTTCCGAGACGTCTCCCGGAGCCCAGAATGACCACCCAGAGCGCGCCAACGCAACACCCACTGCATCCACCGAATGGTCAACCACTCCCCCAGAAACCAGCTCTGACAAGCCAAAACACCGCTAGACAAAGCAGAACAAAAGAACGCTCACTTTGTATCAAAATGAGCGTCCTAGTGGTGGAGCTAACGGGATTCGAACCCGTGACCCCCACACTGCCAGTGTGGTGCGCTACCAGCTGCGCCATAGCCCCTGAGGTTGCGTTTTATGTAACAACGAACAATATACAGGCGGGTTTAACGTTTGAACAAATCGCCAGGTCAATTGATAATTCTCCACTCATGGAAAGAATGAAAAAAGAGGCACACGCGGTGCCTCTTCAGTGAGTTAGCCTCTAGCTAGCCGAGACTTCGTCCACCCAGTTGTCGTTCAGCTCGACATCCTTGCCGTTCTGAATGACACGCGGGGAGGAAACCTGCCCCTTTGGATCGATGGACTTCAGCTTCTCGGCGTTTGCCGTTGCGAGCTCCTTGTAGTGCTCAGTATTGGAGCCGTCGCGGATGGTCTTTACGGCATCGGCGTGAGCATCGAGAGCCTCGGCAACGTCGGCCATCTCATTGGTGCCCCACTTGCTGTAGATCTCCTCCTGCTTCTCCAGGAGGGTGGTGCGCAAGTTCCAGTAGGCCTTGGCGTCGCCGACCTGGGCAAGGGCATCGGCGGAAGCACCAGCGGTGGTGGAGTGACCGTCCTGGCTGCGGTCAAGGAAGTTCAGGGAGTGGATGTTGACGATGAGCTTGCCGTCCTCCACAGCCTTCTTCATGTCCTCGTCGGAACGCACAGCGAGCTTGGCGCAGTAAACGCAGGAGTAGTCTTCGTAAAGGTCGACCTGCGGGGTGTCAGCGGTTGCATCCTTGCCCACGAGCTTGATGACGTTATCGTCGTATTCTACATCGAAGGCGACATCCTGAACGTTGATACCGTCCAAGACCTTCTCAGTCTGTGCACTGCGCCCGGTTAAGAGGATGTATCCAATAACTGCTGCGATAATGAGGCCGAGGATAACAAGAGCCCAGATGAAGCCGTTGCTCCTCTCGTTCGGGTTTTTCACTTTTGTGATACTCACGATTATCTCCTTACGTGGTTTGTCAATTCGTTTGGTCGATTATTACACGTGCCGTGGGGAAGGGTGCCATTACACCCGGAATCCCTTAGGCATAGACAGCAAGCTTGCTAAACGGCCTCTTGACCGTCCACACGGCCATGAGGAAGAACACTATATCTTTACCTATCCCCGTAAGGTAGGTCCAGGCACCCGCATCGGGGTTTTCCCCGCCGGTGCCGAAGCAACCACAGTCGATGGTCAGCCCGCGAGCCCACGCAGAGGCGATGCCGATGGCAAATGCCACGAACATGAGCGCAGAGACCGCTGCGACGGGGCGCAGGAACACGCCGAGGACCAAGAGAACGCCGAGGGCGAGCTCCACAAGGGGCAGCACCGTGCCAATCATATGGGCGATGTCCATGGGGAACAGCTCATAGGCTTCAACCGATTTCTTCGTATCTACAGGATCAATGAATTTGAGATAACCGCTGATCAGCCATACTGCAGCGAGCCCAAATCGGCAGATCGCCGAGATTACGTTAGACAAAGAGAAAGTGGTCACGTCACCTAATATATTACAACACCCCCGTGTGCAAAATTCTGACCGCACAATTGAAGTTAAACTCACAGCCATTTTGTCTTGAATTCCCCATCTTCCCCGTTCGAAAAGCCAGCCTTCGATGTGGGGCACACCTACTACGAATTAAAGGTGACTCAACAGAATTGGGAATTCATCATGATCAAGATAATACTGTCCGAAGCGTTTGCTCTCGTCGCTGCACTTTTCGCACTCACGGGGTGAACGCAGCCTGCGCCCTCCCCTACGAACCTGTTACCCAAATAGTGACGGTGACCTCGACACCGCCGACCACCGGCGGCGATTGAGGCACCCGCGCCTCAGCAGCACGCAGCACCGACGATGAGGTGCTGCTTGGAAGGCACCCTAGGCTCCGCGCCCATGTCGGATGGGACGACGCAGCACACCGACTGCTGCTTCCAGCTTATGGGTGGACCGGAGGCCCTCGGGGCGGAGAAAATGCGAATGCACCCACGGTCACTACGGTGCAAACACCGTGGCCGTGGGTGCAGGGACAAATCGACTGGATGAATTGCCCCGAGGCAGGTCATTCAGAAGAGTACTGCCGGGATAACACATAGACGTTAATTGCCAAGAACCTCACTGACCAGTGCTTTTGCTTCGTTTTGCACCTGCTTGAGGTGGTCTTCGCCCTTGAAGCTCTCGGCGTAAATCTTGTACTTGTCCTCGGTGCCGGACGGACGGGCGGCGAACCACGCGTTCTCGGTAACGACCTTGAGGCCACCGATGGCTGCACCGTTGCCCTTGGCTTCCGTCAGCTTTTCGACGATCGGCTCGCCTGCCAGGCTCGTCGTCGTCACCTGGTCGGGGCTCAGCTTCTTGAGGATCGCCTTCTGCTCACGGTTGGCTTCGGCATCGGTGCGGGCGTAGACCGGCGCGCCGAACTTCTCTGCGAAGGTGGCGTAGCGCTTCGACGGGGTTTCGCCGGTGACGGCGAGGATCTCCGAGGCGAGAAGGTCGAGGATGATGCCGTCCTTGTCGGTGGACCACACCGAGCCGTCCATCCGGAGGAAGGACGCACCGGCGGATTCCTCGCCACCGAAACCGATGGAACCGTCGATAAGCCCAGGGACGAACCACTTGAAGCCGACCGGAACCTCGACGAGCTTCCTGCCTAGGGACTCGACGACGCGATCGATCATGGAGGAGGACACGAGCGTCTTGCCCACGGCGGTGGCTTCCGGCCAGCCCGGGCGGTGGCTGAAGAGGTAGTCGATGGCGACGGCCAGGTAGTGGTTGGGGTTCATGAGGCCGGCATCGGGGGTGACGATGCCGTGGCGGTCGCTGTCGGCGTCGTTGCCCGTGGCGATGTCGTACTTGTCGCGGTTGTGGATGAGCGAGGCCATGGCGTTCGGGCTGGAGCAGTCCATGCGGATCTTACCGTCGGTGTCGAGCGTCATGAAACGCCACGTGGGATCGACCGTCGGGTTGACGACCGTGAGGTTCAGGCCGTAACGCTCACCGATGGCACCCCAGTAGTCCACGGAGGCACCACCCATCGGATCGGCACCGATGGAAATCTTGGAGTCCGCAATGGCCTTGAGATCCACGACACTGGGCAGATCCTCTACGTAGTGGGAGAGGAAGTCGAAGGCCTGCGCCCGCTCATCGGTCACCGACTCCACAGACACGCGCTTGACATCGGCGAGACCACCGCGCAGCAGCTCATTGGCACGCTCGGCGATCCAGTCCGTCGCATCCGTGCCGGCGGGGCCACCTGTCGGCGGGTTGTACTTGAAACCACCGTCGCGGGGCGGGTTGTGCGACGGGGTGATGACGATGCCGTCGGAACGCTTGTTATCCGTGCCGGTCACACCGCCGGGCAGCTTCTTGTTGTACTGCAGGATGGCGTGGCTGACCGCAGGTGTCGGCGTGTAGGCACCCTTGCTGTCGACGAGCACCTCCACACCGTTGGCGAGTAGCACCTCCATGGCCGACAGCATGGCCGGCTCGCTGAGCGCGTGCGTATCGCGGCCGATGAACACCGGACCCTCGATGTGCTCCTTGGCGCGGTACTCCACGATGGCCTGCGTCGTGGCGAGGATGTGGTCCTCGTTGAAGGCGGTATCCAGGCTGGAGCCACGGTGGCCGGAGGTGCCGAAGCTGACCTGCTGGTCCGGATTCTCCGGATCCGGCTTGCCACTGTAGTAGGCATTTGTTACGGCCTCGACATCAATGAGGTCTTCCTCGCGGGCGGGCTGCCCTGCTCTTTCGTGTGCCATATCGTCGTTTCTCCTTCACGGTATTTCAGGCGTGCCGTTTATCCACTTTCCATCTTGGCCTGTTTCCGTCAGTTTTGCACCCAAAGGGGTATGTACAGAGGCACCGGTCACAGCACTTACCACCCCCGCATGAGGGAAGAACTTGTTCAACCAATTGGAATACCGGACATGCCACTGGAAAATAAGCCCATCTTTTCTCCCCCAAGAAAAGGTCAACCGCACAGCAGTCAATACTTACAGGAGGGCTCAAATGGAATCCATCATGGACACACTCAACTCCGTGGATTCAGTGGTGTGGGGCCCCTTCTTTCTCATCCCACTGCTACTCGGAACCGGCCTCTGGCTGACTATTCGCCTACGTGGCCTACAGTTTAGAAAAATGATTGTTGCCTTCCGGCATGGGCTCATTGACCCCAATGACCCCACAGGTGAGGGCGATATCTCCAACTACCAAGCACTCACCACCGCCCTTGCCGCCACCGTCGGCGTGGGTAATATCGTCGGTGTCGCCACCGCTCTGTCACTCGGCGGGCCCGGCGCGCTGTTTTGGATGTGGGTCACCGGGCTTGTCGGCATGGCCAGCAAATACGCCGAGGCCTACCTCGGTGTTCGGTTCCGCGAGGAAGACTCTTCCGGGCACATGCTTGGAGGGCCCATGAAGTACCTGCGCAAGGGCATCGGCGGAAAGCTCGGTGCGACCCTATCAGTCGCTTTCGGGGTCTTTGCCGTTGTCGCCTCTTTCGGCATCGGCAATCTCACCCAGAGCAACGCCGTCGCCAGCGCCATGAACGATGCTTTCGGCCTCGACACCGTGGCCACCGGTGCTATCCTCTTTTTCCTCATCGGCATGGTGCTCCTCGGTGGCATCGAAACCATCGGCAAGGTCACCAGCGCCTTCGTCCCGCTCATGATCATCATCTACATCCTGGGCGGCACAATCGTGCTCGTCGCTAACGCAGCTAACATCCCCGGCGCGCTCGGACTCATCTTCACCGACGCCTTCACCGGCACCGCAGCTACCGGCGGCTTTGTGGGGTCCAGCATTATGGTTGCCCTGCAAATGGGCGTTGCCCGCGGCATTTTCTCCAACGAGTCCGGCATGGGCTCCGCCGCCATCGCCGCCGCAGCCGCGCAGACCAACCACCCCGTCCGCCAGGGACTCGTCTCCATGACGCAGACCTTCATCGACACCCTCGTCGTGGTCACCTTCACCGGCCTCACCATCATCACCACCGGCACGTGGACCATGGGTGCCAGCGAAGCCGGCTCCATGACCGCAGAGGCCTTCTCCCGCGGACTCCCCGGCCACTGGGGCGGAACCATCGTCTCCGTGTCCACCATGTTCTTCGCCTTCTCCACCATCGTCGCCTGGGCCTACTACGGTGAACGCTGCCTCATCGCCCTCGTCGGCATGCACGGCTCCCTGCCCTACCGCATGATCTTCACCTGCGTCGTCTTCGTTGGCGCCGTCTCCGAAATCCAGCTCGCTTGGATCCTCGCCGACATCGCCAACGGACTCATGGCCATTCCGAATCTCATCGGTCTACTGCTACTATCTGGACTTGTAGCAAAAGAAACAAAGGCCTATTTGAACTTCGACCCCAAACTGCGAAAGGAACCCGCATCCGTGGAGGAGTTCAACGCCCGCCACATACCAGATTGGTCGTGATTTCCTCCCCGCCATGAGCCTCAAAAACGCCCTCATTGTTGGATGCGGCGCAGCCCTCGGCTCCATGGCACGGCAGGGCACCGTCCTGCTTTTAGGCCCCAGCTTTGTCACCATCACGCTCATCAACATCTGCGGATGTTTCGCGATCGGTGCCATCAAGCCGGGGCCTTTTTGGACGATTGGGTTACTCGGCGGGTTTTCGTCCTATTCGACGTACCTCGTCATGACCTACCAAGCAGAAAGTGCCATCTACCTGGTAAGCGAGGTAATTTTTTGCCTCGGTGCCTGGTTTTTGGGCGATGTTGTCCACGATCATCTGCGTCGCGCACACGAAAAGGCAGAGGCATAGTCGTGGTGGGCCTCAGCTTCCTCATCGTCGCCGCCGGCGGTTTCATCGGTGGCATCATCCGCTACGTGCTCACCAGCCTGCTCGGCAACCTGTGGGGCATTGCGACGGCCAACGCCCTCGCCTGCTTCCTCGTCGGCGCGGGGACGACGCACGGGGCGCTGAACCTCGTCATTACAGCGGGCGTTGCCGCGGCGCTATCCACGTGGCCAGCACTGGCCGCGGAACTCGGCCACGAACTAAAATCAGGCCGCTACCTGCTGTTTACATTCTATTTGGTGGCTAATCTGGCGCTCGGTAACCTCGCCGCCTACCTGGGCGGTGTCTTCGCCGCACCGTGGTAGGTTGACAGGGTGGAAAAATTGACCATCGCGCTTGCTGCAGGCTTCGGCGCGCTCGCACGCTACGCGCTCACCGCGCTGCCTTTTGACGGCGCGCTCGCGCTCCTTGCGGTCAACGCCCTCGGCTGCCTGCTCATCGGTGCCAAGCCGTCGCCTGCGTGGTGGTCGACAGGTTTCCTCGGCGGGTTCACCTCCTTTTCCACCTACATGCTCATCAGCTACACCGACCGCTCGGCCCTCTACTTCTTCGCCACCGGCATCGTCTGCGTCGCCGCCTGGTTCGCCGGCGATTGGCTGCGGAGGCGCTCATGATCACTGCACTTCAGGTGTTCGTCGGCGGTGCCATCGGTGGGCTCATCCGCTACCTCTGCACGAAGTGGTTGGGTAGTCGCGGTGGGGTGCTCGTGGCCAACCTCGTTGCCTGCTACGTCCTTGGCTTGTCGACGTTCCTCTCGTTCCACCCGGTCTTGGTAGCCACGGGGCTCGCCGGGGCGTTGTCTACGTGGTCGACGCTTGCCAAAGAAATAGGCCTTCTCATACAAAAACGGCAGTGGCGCACGCTTGTCCGGTTTGCGGGGGCGCACCTCGGGGGCGGACTTCTCGCACTCGTCTTTGCCTCACGAACAGCTTTTGGGGTCTGACGGGGGGATTTACCTCGATTTAACCTTAAGTACATTTAGTTGTAATGTGCTGGGGGTTTACCGTCGGGGACGAACAACGCTTTCAAAACGATCACCCCCATTACTTTCCAATAATGCCGCCTGAAAATAAACTACGGATCAGTAACCTACTTTCCAGTAGGTAAGTTTTATTTAGGCGATTGGAGCTTTATGTCATTCCTTTCAGCCCCTCCGGCTGCCCCACGCATCCCCGAGGAGCGCATCGACAAAACGTACAAGACGTGGCGTTTCAACGTCTTCATGGGGATCTTCCTCGGGTACGCGGCGTTCTACCTCATCAGGAACAACGTCTCGCTCGTCTCCGCGATCCTTAAAGAACACGACATTATGAACGCCGTCGGCATCGGCATCGTGTCCAACGCGGTGTTGTTTGCCTACGGCCTGAGCAAGTTCTTCATGGCAATGCTGTCGGACCGGTCCAACGCGCGCTACTTCATGCCGCTGGGTCTTGCTCTGTCCGCCATCATGAACCTGTTCATCGCAGCGACACCGGCCGTTACCGGTTCCATTGCACTGTTTGCCACCCTCATGTTCATCAACGGCTGGTTCCAGGGCATGGGCTGGCCGCCGTCTGGCCGCGTCCTCGTCCACTGGTTCTCCACCAGTGAGCGTGGCTGGAAGACCTCCATCTGGAACTGCGCCCACAACGTCGGTGGTGGCGGACTCGGTGTGCTGTCCGCCTGGGCTCTCAGCCACTTCGCCACCAACGAGGCAGACTGGCGTCCGGCCTTCTACGTGCCGGCCATCGTCGCTCTTATCATCGCTGTTATTGCCTTCCTCCTCATCCGCGACCGGCCGGAAGCCATCGGCCTGCCCCCGATCGAGGAATACCACGATGACCCCGCCAAGGTCGATAGCGTCGATGCCGCCGAGGGAACGTGGCTGCAGGTAGTCACCCGCCACGTGCTGACCAACCCGATTATCGTCATGCTGGCACTGGCCAACGTGTTCATCTACACGCTGCGCTACGGCGTCCTCAACTGGATCCCCATCTACCTGGCTGAGCGCACCGATTCCGCCGACATTTCCGACGGCATCATCGGCTTCGCCATCTACGAGCTCGCCGGCATCCTCGGCACGCTGCTCGTCGGCTGGCTGTCCGATAAGGTCTTCCACGGCTGGCGCTCCGGTGCAGGCATTCTTGCCCTCGCCGTCGTCGGTGTCGCCCTGTTCGCCTACTGGCAGCTGCCACCGACCGCACCGCTGTGGCTGTTCTACCTACTCATCGCCATCATCGGCGGGTTCATCTACGGCCCGGTCATGCTCATCGGCCTGCAGGCCATCGACCTGTCGCCCGCTAACGTCGCCGGCACTGCTGCAGGCTTTACCGGCCTGTTCGGTTACCTCCTCGGTGCCACGCTGGCATCCTCCGGCGTCGGCATCCTCATCCACAACTTCGGCTGGAACGTGACCTACATGTTCCTCCTCGGCGTGGTGGTTGTCGCCATCATCCTCATGGTGATCGTCGGCAAGCGCGAGCGCGCACTCATGAAGTAAAAAGGACACAATAATGGCCGCGGATAACAATCCGCGGCCATTTTTTATACGTCTTCCGGTCTGTGAACCGGACGACCAAGTTGTTTACTGACCACCGGCGCCCAGGGAAGGCGAAGGTGGGCGGCTGGGAGCAAATCCAAGTTCCACGGATGGAGCGTGCCCTCATACAGAATGCGGATCTCATCTGCGAATTCGTAGGCGAAATCGATCTCGTGGGTGGTGAAAATGATCCCCACCCCCTCGATCCTGCCCAACGCCTTGGTGAGCAGATCCGCAGCGTAGTAGTCGAGGCCGGCCGTCGGCTCGTCGAGAAGAATGTAGCGCGGCTGCATGGCAAGAGCGCCGGCGAGCGCCACAAGCTTCTTTTGCCCGAAGGAGAGCTGGTGTGGGACGCGGTGGGCGAGATCCGCAATGCCCAGCTGCTCCATGGCCGAATGCGCGCGTGAGGTGACATCTTCTTGGCTGAGTCCCAGGTTGGTGGGGCCGAAGCTGACGTCGGATTCCACTGAGGTGGAAATCAGGTGCGCGTCCGGTTCCTGCAGGACAAGCTGCACTTTCTCTCGGTGGGCGGTGCGCCCTTTACGCGAATAGTTGAGGGGTTTGTCGTCGACGGTCACCGTGCCGCCGGCCGGCTTGAGTGCACCGGCGAGGACGCGGAAGAGGGTCGTCTTACCCGACCCGTTGGCGCCGACGATGCCCAGCCGCGAGCCCACCGCAACGGATACGTCGAGACCGTTGAGGACGGCGTCGACAAGAATGTTGGTACCTTGAAGGCTCATACCGTAACACCTACCACGATGACCGCAACCAACAGCAACCCAATGAGTAACAAGTTTTTGGGTCGGGCTGGCGCGTAGGAATGGAATGTTTTGATGTCCAGCGGATCAGCGCGGAGTTCCAGGGCCTCCTGCATGGAGCGGGCGCGCATGAACGCGACCACGAAGAGAGATGCCCCGATGAGCCCCGTGGAGTGAACACGGGTGGAAAATGTGCGCTCTGACAGGCACTGAGCGGCCGCGTCCCGCATGCTCACCGCAGTGTGCCACAATGCGCCGACCATCCGGTAGATGATCTGCACGACGTAGGTGAGACTGACGGGGACGTGGACGCGACGTGCCCAAGAAATGATATCCGACAGGGGCGTTGTGCAGGCGAACAGCAGAGTTCCAGAAGCTGCTACTACACAACGCCACCACACGGATACGGCGTGAGTTGCTCCGCCCGGGACGTAGACGATGCCATGGCTGGTTAGGTTCCACACCAGCGCAAGCATGCCTACACCCACGAAGACTGCATTGAAACCGAGGATCGGGAGATAGAGCTTCAACGGAGGTTTCGCCCAGAAGAAGCTGACGATCAACGGCACCGCCACCACGGTGGGATTAACCGCGACAGCGCAGAACGTGAGCCCGACAAACAGGAGCATTTTCTCCGCCGTTGGCACTCGGGAAATTGGCGAGCTCGCAGCCGCCGCTTCGAGCTCAAACATAGGATTAGCTCACAGTCTTGAGGGAGCCATTACCGGCAGCAGTTGCCGCCTGAGCCTCCACGGTGTTCTTCCGGCGGCCCTTGTAGAAACCAAGGGCGTAGCCCACGAAGCCAGCGCCGAGCGCTGCCTGGAGGGCGAAGAGACCGGACTCAACCTCGCCGGGGAGTTCCGGCTGCCACTCGAACCACGGCTCGTAGCCCGGGTTCTCCTGCTCAATGAGGTCGCCGCCCTTGTCATCGGCACCACCGAAGTCGGCATCGCCACCTGCCACGAAGAAGGGCAGCACGACAAGAAAGATAATTGCGATGATCGAGATGATCAGATTCCTGGTTTTCACGCCATGACCTCCTGCTTCGAAGCGGCTGCTGCGGAAGGATGGAGGAAGCCCAACGAGGTGAGCTCCGGGATTGCGACCTTCTCCAGAGTCTTGATGACGATGACGGTGACGATGGCTTCAACGAGAGCCAGCGGTACCTGGGTCGGAGCGAACAGCGCCAGAAAGGTGCCTGCAGACTGCAGGAGACCACCCTCGTGGTGTGCGAGCGCGAGCTGCAGCGCCGTCGTGGAGTACGTGCCCACGTTGGCGAGGAACACGCCGAGGAACACAGCTATGTCCTGGTTCCACTTGCGCAAGCCCGCGAATACGCCGTAGGCCACCCACGGGCCCACGATCGCCATGGAGAAGATGTTTGCGCCGAGGGTGGTGATGCCGCCGTGTGCGAGAAGCAGCGCTTGGAAGAGCAGCACGATGGCACCAAGCACCGCCATCACCGGCGGTTTAAAGAGAATTGCCCCCAATGGCGTGCCGGTCGGGTGGGACGAGGAGCCCGTCACCGACGGCATCTTAATGGCGCTCAGCACGAAGCTGAATGCGCCTGCTGCGCCGAGCAGCATGGCCGTTTCCGGCTTTTCCTTAATTTGTTTCTGCACCTTGTATGCACCGTAGACAACAAACGGCGTTGCTGCCACAGCCCACCCGACGCAGTGCTCTACAGGCAAAAAGCCCTCTGCAATATGCATAGGATTGACATCCTTTATGAATTCCGGTAACCGGTACCTCGCCAGTCACAAACTGAATTGTTTCTTAACCCAAAGCGCTCTTCATTGGCAGCCGGTCTCCTGGCTTAGCCCTCCCCACGTACTGCACCAGCGCAGCGCGTGAACCCGATTCCTTTCAGCCTTCCCACGGCGTTTTTCAGCCGAAGTGACCAACGATGCCCCGCACGCCAAGTACGCACACCGTTTCCAAGGTCTCAGGCGCGGGGTGACAGGCCCCGCGTTGAAGCCACACAGTGACGAGGATCGCTCCCGGGTTCCACCGAGAATTCCCGTTCACTGCCGTGAAACGAACACTTCGAGGGCTAGACTACTCCACCTCCCAGGCATTTCCAATAGTTTCCCCAAATGATCGGACCAAATACAGTCAGTAAAAACTATGTCACACATCACATTATCAACCTAGGTACGCCTAAGGACACATTTTTTCTTTGCAGGGCGAAGGTATCTTCTATAGATTGGTGAGGAATAGTTTTCCCGACCAATAGAAAGTTGACTCCATGAGCCTAACCAAGAAAATGGCAGCCGTCCTCGCCTCCGCCACCCTGGCGTTCGGCCTGACTGCCTGTAGCGGAAACACAGAGACGGAAACGGTGACGGAGACCGCGGATGCCACCACCGCGACAGCCACCGCCGAAAGCACCACCACTGCCGTCAAGGACGATGACGATGCCGATGACACCTCCACCACCGCCGCCGCCAGCAGCAGCGACGCACCGGAGATCACCATCGACGGCGCAGTCATCAGCGGCACTTTCACGCCCGTGCACTGCACTAACGAGACCGACGACGGCGAGCCGGAACTCAACATCGATGCCGGCGACAAGGATGACAACGCCCAAAATGACGAGCTCGAGGTAGAGATCAAGGATCCGGAGGGCTCCCCGCGTCTCGGCGGCCTGTCTGTGGAGCGCGCCAACGACAAGGAGTTTGAGCTGACCGACGAGCAGGAAAACGCCGCCACCGTGACCAAGGACGGCTCCACCTGGACAATTACCGGCGAGGGTCACTTCGATGACGACGAGTCCACCGCCATCCCGTTTGAGGTCAAGGTCAGCTGTCCGGCATAAGCTAACCGGCTACACCGACCGAACCAATTCGTTCACCCCGGTCCGCGACGAACGCTCGTCGCCGGCCGGGGTTCGATAATTTAGCCACCCCCGATTATCCATTCGCATACCCCCTTTGGAACTCTTGCCAAAAAACATCTGACCTATAAGGTGAGAGGGAATGCCCGCCCGGCATCCTCACCTACAACCTCACCATCACGGCGGGGCTAGGAGTTTCCGTGGACCTCGTAGAGCTGGCACGGTGGCAATTTGCCATTACCACCGTGTACCACTACATATTCGTCCCGCTGACCATTGGCCTTGCCCCCGTGGTCGCCACATGCAGACGGCATGGCACAAGACAGGGAAGGACCACTGGTACCGCACCACCCGGTTCTTCGGCACCATGTTCCTCATCAGCTTCGCCATGGGCGTTGTCACCGGCATCGTGCAGGAGTTCCAGTTCGTTATAAACTGGTCCGATTACTCCCGCTTCGTCAGTGACGTCTTCGGCGCCCGCTTCAACCCGGACACCGGACGCGCGGAGCTCATCGACTTTTGGGCGCTGCTTACCAACCCGACAGCCCTGGCTGCCTTCCCGCACGCCGTGTTCAGCTCCTGGATCACCGCCGGTACCGTTGTCGCCGCCGTCTCGCTCTAGCTCGCCCTGCGTAAGCGGCCTCGTCGCCCTCATCATCGGCCCCGAGGTCTTCGCCCCACTGCGTGCCGTGGGGAAGAACTTCCACGCCGCAGCCGAAGGCATCGATGCCGCGGATGCCTGCCTCACCCTCCACGAAGAGGAAATGGGGTCCTACCTGGCATGCAGCGTAAATTCCGTGGCCGTATCCGGGCTCAGCGTGAAAAGCCGGGAAGGCTGCACACCGGGAAACGTCACGTTTTTCGCCCGCCCCGGTGCAATCACAGCGCTTGTCGGCCCCAACAAGCGCCGGCAAGTCGACGGTATTCCTCGCCCTCCTCGGATTGCTTCCCGATGCCTCCGTCTCCGGCACAGTCACCGCACCCCACCTCGACCGTATCTCCTACCTGTCCGCCCGCTGCTCACCGCCGGCACAGTGGCCGACAACCTGCGCCTCGGTGGGACACAGCAACCCGTAAAGCCCACCTCATCACCGCCGACTCCGCCCTCCGCACCACCATCGCCCACCCTCCTCAACCACCGCGTCGAACTCACCACCCTCAACCGCCTGCGCCCCGCCACCACCGACATCACCACCGTCGCCACAAAACGCACCACAGCCCTCGCCTTACTCGGCATCGGCATGCTCGCCTACATGCAGATCGACGAACTCACGTGGCTCGACATGATGATCCTCCTGCCACTGGCCGCGTTTGAATCGCATCATGCGCTGCCGGCGGCCTTCTCCCACCCCACCCAGAGGATCTTGGCCATGACCAGGAAGTCTGCATCAGAAACGGCACCGGTTACCCCGCCTGGAATTTTGACGTCGGATTCGGCCAATGCGCCGTCATCAAGGCGCCATCCAGCTACGGCAAGACCTCCCTCCTAGAGGCCATCGCTAGCGCCCTCACCCACGAGAACGATACTCCGTGGTGCCAGCTCGTCCACCTCCACGAGGAGGACGAGTGGATTTTTGCCACGACGGTGCGCGAAAACCTCGTCGTCGCCAACACCGACCGCAACGACTACGAAGAGGCCTGTGACGCCGTCGGCTTCCCGCTGCCCCTCGACACCGTCCTCGCCGACGGCGATAAATCGCTGTCCAGTGGGCAACGCCGCCACCTCATACTCGCCTGTGCGCTCCTCGCCCCCACCCCATCGTGCTTCTCGACGAGCCGACCGAGCACATCGACCCCGCCGATGCCACACGCCTCCTGGCGATGTTCCGGCATCCCCCGGAGGATAAGGCGGTCATCATCGTCACCCACGCAGAGGATCTGGCCCCTGACCTTAGGGAATAGAAAATGTTTGAATCAGTGCAGGTCAGAGGGTAAAAGTGTTATAACACCTGTTGAGCTGGGGCGATGCTAGCCCCTATTCTGCCAGGGGGAGGGCTCGGATAGACTTTTCTGCGTAGCTGCCCACCCCTAAGCGTCGACAAGGAGCATCATGGGTTTCCACCCCGTTTCTCACACATCAGTCGAGGTCAACACTACAAAGCGCTGGGTGAGGGTCGGGATGATCGCACTGCTGGCGATGCTGACACCCATCGTCGGGATTGTGGCGGGGCCGGCGGATGTGACGGTGGGGCAGATCGTCGGGGTGATTGCTAGCCATATTCCTGGGGTGCCGGTGGAGATTACGTGGCCGAGGAATATTGATGCCATCGTGTGGACGACGCGGTTGCCGCGGGTGCTCCTGGCACTGGGTGTGGGGGCCGTGTTGGGAGTGTCCGGCGTGGTGCTGCAGGCGGTGGCCAGGAACGCGCTGGCGGAGCCGTACATTTTGGGCATTAGCTCCGGTGCGGGGGCCGGGTGTGCGGTGGCGATCATTGTCGTCGGGGTGAGCTCGACGGCGGTGGTCGGTGCGTGGGCGTTTGTGGGGGCGATTGTGACGCTGGCGATTGTGCTGGGGTTGACGGGGAGGTCACCGAATCCGCTGCGGCTGGTGTTGGCGGGGTTGGCCGTGGGGTTTTCGCTGCAGGCGTTGACGAATCTGGTTATTTTTACGTCGGGAAGGCCGGAGGCCAACCAGGCGATCATGTTTTGGATGCTGGGGTCGCTGGGCAGGGCGACGTGGCAGGGGGCGTTGACGATGCTCGGGGTCGCAGCACTTGTCACCGTGTTTTTGGTCCTCAGCGCTCCGCTTATCGACGCCCTCGCCGCCGGCGATGCGACAGCCCTCGGCGTGGGGATCAACCCCGGTAGGATGCGCATCATTGTGCTCGTGCCGGTGACGGTGGCAGTGGCGCTCGCCGTGTCGTTTTCGGGGGCGATCGGGTTCGTGGGGCTCATCATTCCCCATCTCATGCGGCGGTTTACCGGGCACGCCCACCGGGCGCTCGTGTGCTCGTCGGCGTTTGCGGGCGCAGGGTTCCTCGTGCTTACGGATACGGTGGGGCGTGTTGTTGCTGCGCCTATGGAGCTTCCCATAGGCGTGGTTACCGGACTGATTGGTGGTCCGTTCCTCGCGTATGCGCTGACCCGCGGAAAGCTTACATAAGTTAGGCAAACATAACGTAGAATTCATTTAGATGGAAAACAGTTTCAGGAAAGGAAAGTCAATGACTCGGTTGACCCGAATCGGAATTGCCGCTGTGATGAGTAGCTGCCTTGTGCTTGCAGGATGCGGAGAAAGTGCCGTCGACAAGCAACAGCAAGGCGAAACCGCAACGCAGGCACAGACCGCAACCACCGTGGACAGCTGCGAGGAGACGCTGACGTTTGAGAAGGCACCGGAAAACGTCCTCATGCTCAGCGAAGTGGACGTCTCTATCCTCTACGAGCTCGGTGTGCTCGACCACGTCACACATAAGGCCGGCGAGCAGCGCGTGAGCGGCATCGATGCCGACATGGAAAAGGCCATCGCCGAGATCCCCAGCGTCGAAGCTGGCGAGCAGGCTTCCGGTGGCGCCGAGATGTCTACCGAGCAGATCCTCGACATCAACCCCGACCTCGTCATCGCCTTCGACACCGGTGTCGACCGCGACGCACTGCGCAAGGCAGGCATCCCCGTCTACGCGCCGGACACCTTCTGCACCGAGAAGGAGCAAGCACCCGCAACGTGGGAGAACGTGAAGGATGAGATCCGAAAGGTCGCAACCATCTTCCATGTAGAGGAAAAGGGCGAAGAGCTGGTACAGGACGTCGAAAAGCAACTCCCGGAGAACAGCGGTGAAACCGGCACAGCCGCGGCCTTGTACATGACACCGGGTTCCAGCGAGATGTACACGTACGGCAATACCTCGATGTTCGACCCGATTCTTACCGCCAACGGCCTGAAGAATGCGTACACCGACAACCCAACGCGCGTGTTCGACGCCTCCGTCGAAGACCTCCTGGACAAGAACCCCGATGTCATCGTGCTGACCAGTGAGGACGGCGACAAGCAGGCCGCACGCGACGCCTTCCTCGCCCTGCCCAGCGCAAACGACCTCAAGGCCGTGCAGGAGAGCAAGGTCTACTACGTGCCGTTCGCACTGACCGACCCAGCCACCACCCTGTCAGTCAAGGGTGCCACCGTCCTTGCCGACCAGCTGGCGAAGTAAATGCACCACACCCTACGAGCCGAACACATCACCGTCTGCCGTTCCGGCACGCGCGTCCTTACCGACGTGAGCTTCCCACTCGCGCACGGCGAGACCATCGGCGTGCTTGGACCCAACGGCTCCGGGAAATCGACGCTCGTAGGAGCTCTCATCGGGGCCATCGAAACCGAGAGCGGCACGATCGAATACAGTGGCGTGCCGCTGCACACCATGACGCGACGGGACATCGCTCGACGCGTCGCCGTCGTCACGCAAGCCGATGACGAGGGGCTACCTCTGCCCGTCAGGAATGCCGTCGCGCTTGGCAGGCTTCCCTTCCGGAGTGGGTATGCCGCCGTAGAGACCACGGGCGATGCCGAGAAAATTGATGCTGCGTTATCCGCTACTAACCTCACGGAGAAGAAAGCGTGCCTGACCACGCAGTTGTCTGGCGGGGAGAAGCAGCGCGTCGCGATTGCGCGAGCCCTTGCGCAGGATACCGACTTCCTTCTCCTGGACGAACCCACCAACCATTTGGATCTGAAGAATCAGCTCGATCTGTTGGAGCTCGTCAAGAATGCCGGGAAGACAACCCTTCTCGTTCTCCACGATCTCAACCTCGCTGCCCGGTACTGTAACAAGGTTTTGTTGCTTGACCAGGGGCGCGCCGTTTGTTTTGGCACCCCTCGTGAGGTGCTCACCCCGGAGCGGATCCTTTCCACCTTCGGTGTCCGCGCCACACCGGTGGACGTCGAAGGCATCCGGCAATTCGTCTTTATACCCGCCTAGAGGGCCAAAAAGAAATGGCACCGCACCAGGAGCGATGCTCCCGGAACAGTGCCTAAATGTTTTTTGGGTATGCGAAAAGCCGGCTCCTGAACGGTTGCTTCAGGAGCCGGCTTGTATGTTTGGGGTCGGCGGTGTCCTACTCTCCCACATCCTCCCGGGTGCAGTACCATCGGCGTTGGTTGGCTTAGCTTCCGGGTTCGGAATGGGTCCGGGCGTTTCCCAACCACTATCGCCACCGACACGTCTTGTCATGGGCCGTGTTGATAAACATTTTTATTGCTTTGGTCATAACGCGTAGTG
>JALFAQ010000076.1 GCA_022772305.1 Corynebacterium glucuronolyticum | reverse complement strand
AACGCGGGTGTTTGCCGTGTTGTCGTTCACACCAGCGAAGGAAGCTGTGGTGGAATCGAGAGTGTACGCGTGGCCGGAAGCAACGAAGGCAGCAGTCTGCATATCGAAGACGCTGCTGATCTGGCCATTAGCAATCGCGTCGGACTTGATAGCCGTTTCCATGGAGGTGCCCGGAGCGGGCTTCTTCGTATTGGCGGGCTTGACCGGGGCGGAAACCGCGGTTTCCTGTGCGTGGGCTGCCGGAGCGTTGTCGACGGCGTAGACACCCGAGACGGTGAGCGCGGTGGCTACACCGAGTGCGGTGATAGTCCGGAACATGCTCGATGCTCCCAGACCGGACATGGCAGAGCCGGACACGCTCCACCGAGAATTCTTGCGTATTTTCATCGTCTGGTCCTTCTTTTTGGAATTTCTTGATGCTTGCGTAGGGACCAACCCGCCATGTGGTGAGTGAAATCCTTTGCTCATACTTTACTCAGTTTCTTTTAAGGAGCAATAGAGAAAGGGGACGGGGAGCGAGTTTTCGGACAGCGCACACATCGCTACCTGCATTTTCGTGGCCTATTTCCGGCCTTAGATCTCGGTAGGCAAAGGTCCAAAAGGCGAGACGTGGCACACTTTTTGCAGTTCACATAGCACGTTTCACGTGCTTTTTATGAGCAACTAAATACTTTCTGTACGTAATTTTATTTTTTCCTCAGCTAATCCCTTTTGGGGGTAAACGAAAAGGCTAGCTGTCCCACTGTTGAGACACCTAGCCTTTTTCACTTATCGCTGTTAGTGGGCGTAGTACCGAGCCATGAATTCGTCACGGTACTGCTCAAAGGTGCCGTTTTCCAGGTGGAAGCGAATGTTGTCCACGAGCTTCACCACGAACAGCAGGTTGTGCATCGTGCACAGCGTGCCGGCTAAGAATTCCTTAGCTTTCAATAAGTGGTGAATGTAGGCGCGCGTGTAGTTCTCGCTCACATAGCCGCCGAACTCAGCGTCGATAGGCGTGAAGTCCCGCTTGAAACGGGCAGCCTTGAGGTTGAGGCGACCGTCGAGAGTGTAGACGCCACCGCGCCTGCCCAGGCGAGTCGGCGCCACGCAGTCGAAGGTGTCTGCCCCGGCGGCGACGGCGGCGAAGATGTCGTCGGGCTCGCTGATGCCGAGGAGGTGGCGCGGTTTATCGTCCGGCAGTTCTTCCGTCACCCAGCGGACAATCGTGCCCAACTGGTGCTTTTCCAGCGCGCCGCCGATACCAAAGCCATCAAAGCCACGGTGCCCCGCGTCGCGGGCCTCGCGGTCCAGATCCATGAGTCCGCGGGTGGCCTGCCTGCGCAGATCCTCGTACTGGGCGCCCTGCACCACGCCCCACAGCTGCTGCTCTGGGCGGTGGGTGCGCGCGTTGGATAGCTTTTCGTGCGCCTCCAGGCAGCGCTTTGCCCAGCGGTGCGTGCGGGCGACGGAGGCCTCCTGGTACTTGCGGGTATCCACAAGAGTGGTCAGCTCGTCGAAAGCAAAGATGATGTCCGCACCGAGCTGGTGCTGGATCTCCATCGACTTTTCCGGGGTGAAGCGGTGCTTGGAGCCGTCGATAACTGAGCGGAAATCCACGCCGTCCTCGTCGACGCGGGCCATCCGGTCCTTCTTGGCAGCGCGAATATCCTGCTCCGTCAGGTTGGCGGTATCCATGGCAAGGACCTTTTTGAAGCCCACACCGAGGCTCATGACCTGGAAGCCACCGGAATCCGTGTACGTGGGGCCGTGCCAGTTTTCGAAGGCAGCCACTCCCCCTGCCTCGTCCACGATGTCCGGGCCGGGCTGCAGGTAGAGGTGGTAGGCGTTGGACAGGATCGCCTGCGCACCCGTCGTGCGGATCTGCTCCGGCGTCAGTGTCTTCACCGTGGCCTTCGTGGCGACGGGGATGAACGCCGGGGTCTGGATCTCGCCGTGTGGCGTGGAGATCACGCCCGTGCGGGCAGCACCTGCGGTGTGGTTAATGCGAAAGCTCATATTCCCTTTCCAGTTCCTCACCCTCGATATCAATGGTGGGAAGAATTTTATCCAGCCACTTCGGCATGTACCACGTTGTCCTCCCCAGCAGGAACATAGCCGCAGGGACGAGAGCCATGCGCACGAAAAAGGCGTCGAAAAGCACTCCGAAGGCAAGGGCGAACCCGAAGACCTGAACGAACGGCAGGGGCTGGTCGATGGCGGCGATGAAGACCGCGATCATGATGAGGGCAGCGGCGGTAACCACCCGGGCGCCGAGGGTGAATCCTTCGACCACGCTGGCCTCCGTCGGTGTATAGGCGCCGTGGTTGTCGTGGCGGTGTTTGACGTAGTGCTCACGCATGCGAGTGACGAGAAAGACCTGGTAGTCCATGGCCAGACCGAAGCAGATGCCGATGAGGAAGATCGGCATGAAGCTGATGAGCGGGCCGGGCGTGCCGACCAAGCCCCACAGACCTTCCTGCCAGACGAGGATCGTCACACCGAAGGCGGCACCCACGGAGAGGAGGAAGCCGAGGCCCGCGACGACGGGAACCGCAATGGAGCGGAAGACGATGAGGAGCAGGACGATCGCAAGCCCCACAACAACGAGGAGGTAGACCGGCATGGCCTTCTCCAGCTGCGTGGTGATGTCCTGCATGATGGGCGTGAGACCTGTCACACCCATGCGCACGCCCGTGGTGTCCTCGATGGCCTGTTGCTGGCTACGGACAGATTCGAGCAGACGCGTCGTGGCGTCGTCGGCAGGGCCCGTGCGCGGGGTGAGGAGGAGCTGCGCGCCCGTACCGTCCTCATTCATGCCGGCGATCTGGACGTGCTTGACCTCCGGGTGCGTCTTCAGCTGCTGGACGATGTACATGTAGACCGCCTCGCGTGGCACCTCACCGTCGACGTTGAAGGGCTGCAGGGCCGGCACCGACGTGTCCACATCGTTCGCGTCCACAACCACGAGGAACGGGGCATCGATGCCGGGGCCGAACGCCTCCTGCATGAGATCGGAAGCCTGGCGCTGCGTCGTGTCCTTGTTGGCGACCGCATCGACCGGAAGCGACAGCTCGAGGTTCAACACCGGGGTGGAAAACAGCCCCAAAATGACCACCACACCAGCGAGAATGAGCCCCGGCGCGCGGTGGACCACTTCCACCCAGCGACGCCCCAGCGTGCGGGTTTCCGGATCCTGGAGGTGCTCCTGGCGGCGGCGAAGGAAGCCCGGCTGCCAGCCGAAGACCCGTGTGCCGAACAGCCCCATGATCGCGGGCAACAGCGTGAGCGCCACGAGAACCGCGATGAGTACGGTGAACGCGGCGGTGATCCCCATCCAGCTGAGGAACGGGATGCCCACCAGCGTCAGCGCGACGAGCGCCACGAACACCGTCGTACCAGCAAACACGATGGAACTGCCGGCGGTGCCCACGGCCATGCCGGCGGCCTCATCCCACGGCATTCGTCGCTTTTCCGCGCGGAACCGCGCCAGGATGAACAGGGCATAGTCGATGCCGACGGCGAGGCCAATCATCATCGCTAACACCGGTGTCGTGTTGTTCAGGCTGACAAAGTGCGTGGTGAGGAGGATCGCCCCCATGCCGAGGCCGACGCCCGGCAGCGCCGTGAGGATGGGAAGACCCGCGGCGATGGAGGAACCGAACGTAACAATCAGCACGAGGAGAGCGACGACGACACCGATGGCCTCCGAGGTGGTCTTAATCATGATGGGATCTGCAAACCCCGGGCCGTTGGCCTCCACCCGGATGCCGGCGTCAGTGCCAAGGCGAATCGCCTCGTTGATGACATCGCGATGCTCGTTGGTCACATCGCCCGTGGAGGGCACGTCGATATTGAAGCTGGTGTAGGCGATGGTCTTGTCTTCGGACACGCGCCCGAGGTTCGCCGCATCCTCTTTTGCCGTCTCCTCCGGCAGACCCGCGGACACCATGCCATCGACGACCCCCTGCTTGAGCTGCGGGTCAAGCTCGATGGGGTTAATAAACATCTCCGTGCCCGAAATGGGCGTGAGGTTGTCCTTAATGTAGTCGATGGTTTTATCCATCGCCTCCATGTTCTGCGGCTCATCCAGCGTCTCCCCCTCCGGTGCCTGGAACACAATGTTCACCGACGAGGCCGCCACCGGGTTCGGCTGCCCGGGCCACAGCTCCTCAATCATCATCGCCGCGTTATACGACGGCGTGCCGGGGATGTTGAACTCATTGGAGAAGCCTTTTTGGAGAACCCCGGCGCTGCCCAGCACGGCAGCGAGGATCATCGTCCATGCGGCAATCACCCACCACTTCTTGCGGTAGGACCAGCGGCCCACCTTAAAAAGGAACTTAGCCAATTCCTTCAGACTCCCATCGAAAACGAAATGCGATATCTAGCACTAGTTATAAAAGCTATACACGAGCATATAAAAGCAACATAAAAGCTCAGTAACACCGCGTTACGCAGGCCTTTTCGCCCTGTTAAGGCTACCTTTCGGGGTGCTCCTTTGAGGTGTCCCAATAGGGGGCGCGTAACGCAGTAAATAAAAATGGCCTCGATGCGCGCATCGAGGCCTTTTATTGGCGGTGGCGAGGGGATTTGAACCCCTGGTTGGGGATTACCCAACACTCGCTTTCGAGGCGAGCACCTTCGGCCGCTCGGACACGCCACCGTTTACAGAGGGTAATTGACGGGTACCCGAACGACCAAATCGCACGCTAAATACGAGTTACTTCTTCTCGTCCTGGAAAGCGCCGAGGATCTTGTCGCCAGCTTCCTTTACCTTGTCACCGAGCTCCTCGATGCCCTGCTTAATGTCGGACTTGGTCTGGTCGGCCTTGCCCTCGTTCTCGAGCTTCTCGTTATCGGTAACGTCGCCGAGGCCTTCCTTGGCCTTGCCACCGAACTCTTCTGCCTTGTTCTTAATGTCGTTCTTAATGTCACCCATGACAATTCCTCTCTATTATTCTCTCGTGTTAATTCGTAAAAACGAGTGTACGCGAATTCCTTAGGCCTCGCCGTGGGGCAAACGCTTCTTTTGGAAGAACTCAATGAGGAGAGCTGCGCATTCGTCCTGCAGTACGCCACCTGTCACTTCGACGCGGTTGGGCAGCGCCGGTTCCCTGATGACGTCGATGACGGAGCCCACCGCCCCCATTTTTTCCTCAAAGGCACCGAAGACGAGGGAAGGGATCCGCGCCGCGAGGATTGCCCCCGCACACATCGTGCACGGTTCGAGGGTAACGACCAGTTCGGTGTCTTCCAGGATGTAGTCGCCCCGCGCGCGAGCCGCCATCCGGATCGCCTGGATCTCCGCGTGGGCTGTGGGATCCACCGTGTCCGTGCGTTCGTTTCTCCCCCAACCGATGATCTGGCCGACTGCATCGAAGACCGCGGCGGCGACGGGGACATCGGTAAAAGGCGGGGTGAGCAGGTTAAGTACCGTGCGCATCCGCTCCTCGCGCCGCTTTTTTGGAAGATCGCCAAGCACCATAACCCCTAACTGTGCCACACTTACCACATGAACGTTTATACAATCTCTCGTCCCATTTGCATTCTTGGTCTGGGGCTCATCGGCGGCTCACTGCTGCGTGACCTGCACAACGCCGGGCATCCGACCTTCGGTTACAACCGCACAAAGTCGCGCGCCGACGAGGCCTGCGAGGAGGGATTCGACGTCTCCAGCTCCCTGACCGAGACACTGGCGCGCGCCGAAAAGGAAGGAGCACTCATCGTCATCGCCGTTCCTGTCCCCGGCTTCCCCACCATCCTCGATCGCATCGCCAAGGAGGCCCCCAGCTGCGGTCTCACCGATGTTGCCTCCGTCAAGGGCGCCATTTTGAAGGCTGTCAAGAAGCGTGGCATGGAGGGCCGCTACGTAGGCAGCCACCCCATGGCCGGCACGGCTGATTCCGGGTGGAAGGCCTCCAAGGACGGTCTTTTCCGCGGTAGCGCCTGGGTGGTCTGCTACGACCAGCTGGAGGAAGGCATCACGGATGACTCGTGGGCCGATCTGTGGGCCGATGTGGCGCACATGGCAGGGCTTGTCGGCGCGGAGGTCATCCCGACCCTCGCCGATTCTCACGACGCGGCCGTCGCCCGCATTTCCCACCTCCCCCACGTCCTCGCGGAGGCGCTGAGTGTGGTCGGCGACAATGGTGGTGCGCTTTCCCTGTCGCTGGCCGCCGGCAGCTACACCGATGCCACGCGCGTCGCCGGCTCGAAGGCCTCCCTCGTCCGCGCCATGTGTGAGACCAACGCCCCCAAGCTCGTCGAGGCCCTCGACGAGGTACTCGCGCTGCTCACCCACGCCCGCAACGATCTCACCGGCGATCAGCCGTCCATTGAGGAGCTTGTCGACGCTGGGTATCGTTCCCGCATCCGTTTCGACGCACGTTCCGGTCTTCGTCCGGTCCTCCGCCTGCACCCCGGTGCCGACGGTTGGCTCTCCATCTTGCGCCAGGCAGAGGCAATCGGCAGCCGCGTCGAAGTCTTCTAGCTCTTTTTCTTTAGCTCCAGATGGCGTTCGGGTTGAGAAGTTCCTGCCCGTTCGCCTTCTTTACCGGCTTATCCATGACGATGTAGTAGCACAGCATGGCCGTCACCATCGGCGTGATCACCGTGTGCAGGATCGCCGCCACATCCGTGTTCACCAGGTTCAAAGTACCCGTCAGGAACGTGATGATCTGCGCGATGATGAGCAGCGGGAACCGCCTGGCGACGATAAACACCGTGGCCAGGAACACCGAGGACAACAGCGCGTGGACAATGGGGATCCATTCCATGAGGTCGAAGTGGATCCTGCCCAGCCACGCGTTTTCCCCCATCGCCGTGGTGAGCGTGCCCAGAATAACAACGACCGCGTACAGAATAATGACGCTTACCATCCCCCGCGTCGGCGATGCCATACGCTGTGGTGTGAGGTAAGCACCAGCTAGGCCAACGACGAAGAGCGTGGCCAAGTCGTGCACAACCAGAAAGAACAGCCCCCCAGGGACATCCAGTACAACAAGTGTCAGCGATACCGCTTTGAGCACGGAAAACAACATCATATACCAGGACAAACGCCGTTCCGTTCCCGTGCTCCCTGTCGCCATGAAGCCACTGAGCAGTACGCAGGTTGCGCAGACAAGAAGCATCACCCACAGCAACCAGGAGAAATCAAACGTCCTCCACATGCTGTTCGCAAGTGAACTCACCGTGACGAGTACGATCACAGTGATGGCGAGCTTCTTCATAGCTAACACTTTAACAGTATAAGGGTTAAGCGGATAAATATGTGTCTGATTGCATGCGTTTAGGGCATCTGGCCTTGGGAATTAAGAGTTTCTTGCTTTTGTAGGAGAGCAAAGCGGGGTTTCCACTGAAGGTCCCACCACATAGGACCTTCGTGTGGTAACGCCCGATGAATGACTAACAAGCGACCATCATGCCCGGTGTGCCACGGCCCGATAAAGAAAACGGCACAACCGCAAAAGGAACAACCCGCTGGAGGTGCAAAGATAAAAACTGCAACGCCTCCACCACCAACACACATCCAGACACCACTACAAGGCGCTATTTTGCACTGTTCATCACGTGGATCTCCTCCACATTGTCCTTAGAGGATTTCGCCGCCACCCACCATCGCCATCGCGTCACACTTGCCAAGAACTTCCGGGAGTTCTGGCTGATCCAACCGACCTATTGGATCGACCCGCACCGCGTCTACGAGCAGATCTTCATCGACGGCACCTACTTCGGGAAAGGCAAACGCACATACTGCCTACTTGTCGCCTACGACAGCACACATGTCATTTGCTGGCACTGGTGCAAAAAGAATCCACCACCAGCTACCGCACACTGCTGGAAATGATCCCCCATCCTCCAGAAGTGGTCACCCTTGACGGCCACCACGGTGGACTATCTGCCATCAAACAGCTGTGACCGGACACCAAGATTCAACGCTGCGTTGTTCACGTCCACCGCAATGTCATCACGCACCTAACCAGACACCCCAGAACGGAAACCGGCTAAGAATTACCCTGTCACGTGCTTTACTGCAGATCACCACCGTAGACCAGGCACGACAATGGGGCACCCAGCTGCAACAGTTCGAAACCACCCACAACAGCTGGCTGAAAGAAAAAACCCATGTGGATGATCTCGTCGATAAGAGATTCAAACGGAAACTCGTGCGCCGTGGTGGTACACCCACTACCGGCAAAGACGAGCGTGGAAACTACTGGTCACCCCCACCAGAAACAACCACTTGTTTACCTACCTCTCCCACACTGACCGACCACAACCTGGCCGCCACCACCAACTGTTTAGAAGGTGGCATCAACGCACACCTGAAAAACCTCGCAAGAACACACCGAGGACAACCCCCAGAACACCAACGCATCATCATCGACTGGTGGCTCGCCCAGCACACCAGTGCCCCACCAAATCCGATGAAACTAGGAAGAAAACAAAAGTGGGGTAAGGCCCAACTCGCCAAAGCCATACACCACTATGAAACAGCACAAGACAAGCCAACTGCAGACGGTAGACCAGCCCTATACGATCGTGGAATCGAATCCACACCAACCAACTCTATGGGAAACCAAAAAGGCTGGCTAGGACATTAACCCCACCACCCCCAAACACACATTTACCCGCTTAAGCCCTTTTATATGAGCCGGCAACGCAAGAGCACCCTCTCGCAAAAGCGAGAGGGTGCTCTTCATTCGTGCGCCCGAAGGGATTCGAACCCCCAACCTTCTGATCCGTAGTCAGATGCTCTATCCGTTGAGCCACGGGCGCAACGAAGAAAAAGTTTACTCAAAGTTCAGAATTTGGCAAATCCCCTGCCTATCATTCATTTTAAAGGTGCATTAACAGCTTTTAGCAAGCCATGCTCCGGCCGCAGCGATAGCCGCCTGCGCGCTACGATCCAGCGTCGGCTGCAGATCGGGGGCAAACGCCGGGTTGTGGTTGCCCGGCGCGCTTTCCTAATCGGCAAACCCACCGAGGACCCAGTACACGTACGGCGTGTTCACCTCGTCGGGGATGATGGAGAAATCCTCGGATGCCGACTGCGGGGTGATGTCGATGGAATCCTCGCCGAAGGTGGCGTGGACCTTCTTCTCCACGTCCTTGTCGTAGGCGCGGGCGTTGATGAGCAGGGTCGCGTTATCCGGGATGATGTTGGACTTCTGGCCGGCCTGGACGGAGCCGACGGTCACGACCGCGACGTCGCTCGGGCCGATTTCGCGGGAGACGATCGTCTGCAAGCGCATGACGATACTGGAGGCAAGGACAACCGGATCCACGCCCAGC
>JALFAQ010000069.1 GCA_022772305.1 Corynebacterium glucuronolyticum | reverse complement strand
CGACCCGACGATCGTCCAGACCCAGAAGGTCCCCGTCGACGTGGAGCTCACCGGCGCACTGACCACGGGCATGACGGTGGCGGATTTCCGTGCGCCTGCACCTGCTGACTGTCACACGCAGGTGGCCACGAAGCTGGATGCGCCCAGGTTCTGGGAGCTTGTTGTGGATGCGATTAAGAGGCTGGGGTAGGCAGGTTCGTTAAATACTCCGCCGAAGGCATGGATCCCCGCTGGCCGGTTCTCGACTGGCGGGGATTTTCGATTTCTAAAGTTAGAGCGTGGGACTGGGTATTTGTCATCGCGGTGCAATTGAAAATCTAGTTTTGGGAATCGTCTCGGGGGATATCTCCGGTTTAATCGTTGCGCTTTTGTTCTGGCTACACAGTTTCTTGAGCAAGCCACCGTTGGAGCTTTTCCATGTAGGTCACGAACGTGCCGTATTGAAAAAGAATCGCCTGAGGGCAGTGGTGATCGGAGGTTCATGGGAACTTTGCAACGGAAGTGTGCTCTACCGATCAGATGGATTCCGAGGTGGGACTGGAGGGTGAGGTCCGATGCCGTGGAATGTGTCAGGATTCATCGTTAGCACTGCGTCAAGCGTGTGCTTCTTCATGATTGCGGCCTTCAAAGCCTTGTCTTCGTGAGTCTTGCCTACCATCGCCGATTGCGGCACGATAGCAGCTAAACGCCCTCGCACCTCCAACAAATCAAGTGCGTAGCTGATGAACGACAATTCAGAAAGATGTCGAGTCGTCTTGTCCTTCGATTGCGTGTCCAAAAACTAGTGAGACATCACAAAACTAGGCTAAACGATTAATGGCAGGGGATTGTGTCTAGCCGAGATTCGGTTTCAACCGAAAAATCGACTAGCTCTCTTCCTCATCAAAGAAGTCCTCATCGATCTCATAGAGCGTGAACTCGTTTTTCTTCTGGACGGCGACGCCGTACTCGAGGAGGTGGCGGGTGAGGGCTTTGCCGTCAATGAGGATGACGCGGCCGTGGCGGTAGCCTTTGGCGGTCTCCACAGCGGAGGGGAGGAAGCTGGAAGTGGTGATGAATACGCCGAGGCTGGCACCCTTTGCGTCGAGGGAGCCGAAGAAATTCCGAATCTCGCGGTCGCCGACGCGGTTGTTGTCTGCATAGCGCTTGGCCTGGACATAAACGTTGGTAAGGCCGAGGGCATCCTGGCTAATGATGCCGTCGATCCCGCCGTCGTGGGACTATCCCACATGGACTTTTCGGCCCTTCTTACCGCCATAACCCATAGCCCAGAGGAGCTCAAGGACTGCCTTTTCAAAGAATTCTGGGGAGACTTGCTGGAGTCGCGAGCGCAGCTCAGTTTCCACCTGGAGGTTGTACAACTGCTCAGTGTGAGCCATGATCTCGCTAGGACTCTTGGTCTCGTCATTGTGGGCCGGTTCGGAGGTGGAAGTCTCACCATCCGTTTGTGACGAGGTGTCCTGTTTCCTTTCCCACACTTCGCTCTGGTACGCGCGCCACACTGGCCACTCGAGCATGTCCTTTTCAGCGTACGCAGTGAGATTGCGAGAGTTGACGGCCTTGCCGTTGTCGGTGATCCTGTAATGTCCACGCTTAGGGCGCTCTATAAGGCCTGCGTGCCAGAGCCTGGAGCATGCCCAACTAATGCGGTTGATATATCGTGCCTGACCGGAAGAAACGACCTCTGCGCGGACGTTGGCATCGAGGCTCATTTCGTCGGCGACGCGTTCATGAATTTCCCTGAACGGCATGACCTGACCGCCTGCTGCAAGTACCCGCAATATAACGGGGCGGAATTCATCGATCGTCGGAGTGTTGTCGGGCATCTGTGCTACCTAAGCGCTTTCTTGTCGTTAGTTATATACCCCAAGGTTAATTGGTGAGTTCTGAAAGTGCTCTATTTGGAGGAGAGATCTCGTTTTCCGCTTACTTTCATCACCCAGCCGTCCTACCCCAAAGCTCCCCGTATCGGGCGACGGGAGTGATCCGGTGGATAGCCTCACCGCCGATAAGGAGAACGCGGGCGGTTTCTCGTTTTGTCACGCATGGTTGCGCATGGAAAAGCCCGGGCGGGCATCGGCGCTGAGGGGATGCTCGTTCCCGGGCGGTGGTTTCTGCCGGCGGCGGCTGGCTTAGTTCGCGGGGAGGAGGAGGCCTGCGAAGTAGTCTGCGACGAGGTCGGGGCGGTCGAG
>JALFAQ010000067.1 GCA_022772305.1 Corynebacterium glucuronolyticum | reverse complement strand
AGCGGAAACCTACAGAGCCAGATGCAAAAGCCCCCCAGCCACAAAACCAGAAAACCACACACCCACAGCACCACAAAAACCTGTCAAACAAACAAAAAGTAGTACATCAACACACTATCGAGTTCTCACACAACATGCACGGTCAGACTACTGGGCAAGAACCTCTCGCCTGAGCGCTTTGTTAACTATAGATTAACTTCGGGCGAATTGTCAAAACTCGCTTGAAATCTTTTCCAAAGTGTGTTTCACAGCCGGTTTCTTTCGAACCGCTCTGTGCAACGAGGAATGAATATACACACCCGTTTCGTTTCTCACAACTGCGCAGGTAAACGATGGTTTATTGGGGCAGATCTTCGAGAAGATTGTTCGCGCGAAGCTCATCCAGACACTCCCCTGCTTCTTCTTCGTTCATGAGCGTCATCGCGATTTTGTTCTGTACAAGCACGTAATCGCCAATTTCCGCTTCGGGGAGGTACATGAGGGAGCACGTCTTGGTCACAGAACCGTATTGGATGGTTCCTGTGGGCAGTGGGCCGTCTGTTTTCTCGATGATCTTTCCGGGGATTCCGAAGCACATTGTTCTAGCCTTTCTTCACCGTGATCGTCATCTTCCCCGGCGGGGCGGACACGCACGGCACGCATGGGTCGGCGATGCGGATTGCCTGCTCCATCTCTTCTTCTGTTTCCGCCGCCGTAAGCATCTGGGTCAGCCACGGGTCGTTCTGCGCGGTGGGCGTGAGGATCTGCGCGCCGGTGACGATCCCCTCCTCGTCGATCTCGTAGTGGTGGACGAGGATGCCGCGAGGCGAGTCGACAATGCCGGTTCCCGTCCCGTTTTGCGGCTTCACGGGCACGTCACAGGCTATTTCCTCTTCGTAGAGGGTGGGTTTGGCAGCCAGCTCCACGAGGGAGACGGCCGCGTCGTAGAGTTCGGCGATGGTGTCGCCGTCGGCGGAGGTGAAGGCAGCCCGGGCCCGAGGGCCGACGCGGTACGACGAGTCGTCGAGAAGCGGGAAGGGGGACACCGAACCGGGTCGGGACTCAACCACGCGCGCGGGCCAGTCGGTGACCGGGAAGGAGCTAAAGGAGCCGTTGCGGATGACACCGACAACATCGCCGAGTGGGTTGAGCTCACCGTTTGTGGAGCACAGCGCGACGTTCGTGCCCACGTAGCCACTGGGGACGTGCGCCGGCGAGCTGTTGAGGACGTCTTTGAGCTTGCCGACGAGCCGGTGGAGCGGTCCCAGGTCCCATGCGGTAGCTGCCTGGGTCACCCCGCCGGGGACGGCGACCGACGGGAAGTGGCCGGTCATGCCGATGGCTGCGCACGCGTCGCGGGCGACCTTCTTCGCGGCGACGGCAACCTCCCGGTTGGTGAAGAGCAACCGCCCTGCAGAAAGATCCAAAACAGACGCAAAATGGAGAAGAAGGCGCACGTCAGTGGCCGTTTCTGGTAGGTAGGTGGTGGCATAGATCTGGTCGAGTGCCCGCATGCCCGCCAGGTGGTGGGAGATGGGGCAGATGCCACAGAGCATTTTCACGGATTCGGCGACCACATCAACGGGCTTGCCGATGAGTAGGCTCTCCACACGGGGGAAAGTGGTCAGATCAAAGTGGCGCGTTCCGTCTGGTTCTTCAATGACGACGGCCTCGAACGGGTTGATGTCGAGGTCAATGCCAAGCGTTTCCGTCACTACTTTTCCTTATCTTAAAATGGGTTCATGCATGAGCTTAGCTTGTTGGCCGGAGTTGTTGACGCGGCGGTGGGGGCGGCAGCCGGGCGCGAGGTGACGCAGGTGAACCTCGAGGTGGGCACGCTATCGGGGGCAGTGCCGGAGATCCTCGAGAACACGTGGCCGATTGCCATCGAGGGCACGCCACTGAAAGGAACACGACTGGCGCTCACGGTCATTCCGGCGACGGTGTACTGCCCCGGCTGTGAGGGCGAGCAGGAAATTGACGAGTTCTTTGCGCTCACCTGCCCCGTGTGCGGGACCCCCACCGCCGATTTGCGACACGGGCGGGAGTTCCAGCTCACATCGATTGACGTTGAGAAATAATCCGTTTCACCGTGGCCGCTGCCTCCGGCACGGAAGCCTCCACCACGGAGCTAAGCCCCACGCCGAGGTCGGCCTTTTCCGGGGCGATTCCCACCACCGCGATGTAGCGGGGATCGTGGCCCATGAGCTTCGCGGCGGACAGGAGATCGAGAAGCCCCACCTGGTGGGGTGAGAGCTTCGTCTTGCGCAAGCGGGGAATCTGGTCGCCCTCTAAAACGATGACGTCGCCGGGGGTGGCGTCGGGGAGGGTGACCGCATCGATGAGGATGAGCTCGTCGGAGTCGAGGATCGCTGGGAGAAGCTCCATGCCGGAGGTTCCACCGTCGACAAGCTCCACACCGGGAAGAGCGTACGTCAGCGGCTCGCGGTGCGTGGAGGACAGTGGGACAGGCTCGTCGGGGGCACCGACGAGCGCCCGGGCGATGGCCGGCCCGATGCCGTCATCCCCCATGAGCGGATTGCCCACGTAGAGGACGGTAATCCCGCTATCCATCAGGAGATGTCATCCAAATCCACCGGGCGCACGCTGGCACGCACCCAGCTCGTGCCACCGACCATGGAACTCAGGGAGCCGTGGCGCTCAACAACCTCGGCGCGGAAGACGAGGTAGACGTGGATGATGACGAAGACCCACATGCCGAACATGAAGCAGGCGTGCAGGAGACGCATCATGGGGATGCCCAACCACTGTGCGGGCAGCGCCAGGGTGGCCCAGAACCAGTTGTCGTTGACGAGCGCCAGGGAGTACAGCGAGAAGCCACTGATGACCTCCATGATGCACAGAATATAGATGCCCGTGTATGCAAGCTGCTGCAATGGGTTGTGCCCAACGTAGAACGGGATATCCTTACGGAGGAAGGAGTAATATAGCACCATCCGGCCCGTATTCACCAGATCCTCCTTCTTCCACCACGGCCACAGCCCACGCCACCGCGTCTGCTTCGCCTTGGACACAAAAAGAAGATACAGGCGCACCAGGCCGATCGCGCACCACAGGAAACCACAGCAAATGTGGATGAAGCGGATCCAGCCGAAGAGGAAGCCCGTGTCCGTCGAGCCCGTATTGGGCGAGAAGAGGAACGGGTCCATGATGCAATACCCCGTCACGGAGAGCATTACTACCGCGAACAGGTTCAACCAGTGAGTAATGCGCAAGCCCGCGGGCCACAGGTGAAGCTCGATGAAGTCATCGTCCTCCATGAGGCGCGTCTTTTCGCCCGCCTGGCTCTTCACGGACGGGTAATTCGCCTGCGGGGGTTTCCACGGGCGGCTGCGACGTTCCTGCTCCGCCTCGATCGAGTGCGGGGGAAGTGCCGCCTCAACGCGGTGCTTCTTCGCCGTTTCTGCCTTGAGGAAGGCATCGCCGCTCTTAGGCGTGTGCTTCTTCGAGCCAGCCATTATCCGGTCACCACCGTAAACGGCCCGGATTCTTCGCCTTCCGGATCCATGATGTGCACGGCGCAGGCCATGCACGGGTCAAAGGAGTGGATGGTGCGCAACACCTCGATGGGCTCGTCGCTGCGGATGAGCGGGTGCTGGCCCGTGCCGGCGAGTGCCTCCTCGTAGGGGCCGAGCTGACCGGTCTTGTCGCGGCCGGAGGCTAGCCACGTGGTGGGCACCACCGCCTGGTAGTTTTCTACCTTCTGGTCCTTGATGTGGATGTAGTGGCTGAGCATGCCACGGGCAACCTCGATGAAGGCCATGCCCTTGGTTTCCTTCGGCCAGCTGGACGGTTCCCACTTGGAGCCGTTGAACACGTCGATATCGCCGTGGGCGAGGCCGTCGAGGAACTCCGGCAAGGTCTTTTCGATCATGAAGTCTGCCGTGGTCACGGACTCGACCGCGCGGGCGAGCGTGCGTCCACCGGTGGAGTTTAGCTGTTCGAGGGTGATGCCGAGGTTTTTCAGGGCATCGTCGACAAGCGTGACCGTAGTGGGTTCGCCCTGGTTGTAGGCGAGGAGGACGCGGGCGACGGGGCCCATCTGCATGGCACGGCCGTCGTAGCGTGGGGCCTTCGACCACGTGTACTTTTCGTCGTCGGCTAGCCACTCGTACGGCGGGGTCGGCCCCGTGTACTGCGGGGTGGTCTCCCCCACGTCCGGGGTGAGCTGCGCCTCGTCGCCGTCCTCGTACGTGTACCACGCGGAGGAAATGCCCTCGGTGATCTTCCACGGCTCGAACGGGTGCATAGTGTGGAAATCGCCGTCGAGGAAGACTCCCGGCGTGATCTCCGGGTGGATCGTCGGGGTCCGGGATTCCGCGGGGTCGCCCGCGTAAGTGGCTCCGGCCATACCCACGGCGATGAAGTTCGGCGAACTCTGGCCGATATCGAAATAGTCCTTGTAGGCGCCCATGATGGCAACGGCATCCGGGAAGTAGCAGTTGCGCACGAAATCGTGGATTTCCTTCGTCCACTTCTTGATCTGGTCGAGCGAGACCTGGTTGACGGTCTCCGACTTGTCCGGATCGATGGAGCATGCCATGCCGCCCACGAGGAAGTTCGGGTGCGGGTTCTTGCCACCGAACACTGTGTTGATGCGGATGATGGAGCGCTGGAATTGGAGCGCGTCCAGGTAGTGGCTGACGGCCATGAGGTTGGCCTCCGGAGGCAGCCGGTAATCCGGATGGTCCCAGTAGCCGCCGGTGAAGACGGACAGCTGGCCGGAGTCGAGGATCGACTGGATGGTCTTTTTCACCTCGGCGAACCGGTCCACGTTGTTGCCCGACCACGTCGAGCCGATGGAGTTGGCGAAGTCGACGGCTTTCTGCGGGTCGGCCTCCGCCGCGGAGACGACGTTGACGAAGTCCAGCGCGTGCAGGTGATAGAAGTGAACAACGTGGTCGTGTACCTCCTGCGACTCAAGAATCAGCTCGCGGATGCGTCGCGCCTGGTCAGGAAGCGTGATATCGAGAGCGTTCTCGACGGCGGTCACGCTGGCGATGGAGTGGGTGCCCGTGCACACGCCGCAGATACGGCCGACGAAGGCCCACACATCGCGCGGGTCGTGGCCCTTCACCACGGTTTCGATGCCACGGAACTGGGTGGTTTCGGCCCACGCCTTGGAAATCTTGTTGTCGTCCGCCTCCAGCTCAATGCGGAGGTGACCCTCGATCCTCGTGATCGGGTCGACAACGACTCTTTCGGTTGCCACTAGTTCGATCCTTCCTCGTCGCTTGTCGACGTCCTAACCGCCGTTGCTGTTCCGGTTTCCGAGGGCCTACGCACCCCGTCATAAGTCTCGAGGACGCGGTCCTCCCCATCCTTGGTGTGGAGGCGAACTTCCTTAATCATCGTGCCGGCGAAGTGGGCGCCGACACCGACGGTCGCCGCGCCGATCATGCCCCAGCCCACCTTCTGGGCCGTGGTCTCCACGCCGAAGCCCTTGATATTGGGCAGCACCTCGTAGAACGGGGTGAACTTGTCAAAGAAGTCCTTCTCCGTGCAGCCGATGCACGGGTGGCCAGCTCCGATGGGCCAGCCAGATTTCATATTCCACTGGATGATCGGGCACGGGCTAAACGTCGACGGGCCCTTGCAGCCCACGTCGTACAGGCACCAGCCGTTGCGGGCACCCTCATCATCGAACGTGTGCACAAACTGGCCCGCATCGTAGTGCGCGCGACGGGGGCAGGAATCGTGAATGCGCTGGTCGTAGGCGAACAGCGGGCGACCTTCGTTGTCCACCTTCGGCGGCTTGCCGTGGGTCAGAATATAGGTGATCGTTGCCGTGATGACCTCGCCAATCGGCGGGCAGCCACTGACATTGATGACCGGCTTGTCCTTGATGATCTCGTCCACACCGACAGCCCCCGTCGGGTTCGGCTTAGCTGCCTGCACCGATCCGTAGACCGCGCACGCGCCGACGGCCAGCACGACCTCGGCGTTTTTCGCAGCATCTTTCAGAATCGATTCGACGGAGCGCCCGGCAATCGTGCAGTACGCGCCGTCCTCCTTGCGGGGAACCGAACCGTTGACCACGAGGATGTGCGGTCCCTCGAAGGTATCCGTCATCGCCTTATCCGCCGGGTGCCCCGACGCGGCCATGATCAACTCGTTGTAGTTCACGCTCAACAGGTTGAGCACCAGCTCCTCAATCGTCGTGCCACCACTGCGCAGCACCGACTCCATGCAGCCCGTGCACTCCTGCAGCTGCAGCCACACCACGTTGGGTTTTTGCACCCCGCCCAGCTTATTGGCAATTTCTTCTGCAGCCGGGTGGAGCGCATCCGCCGGTGCCGTCACCGGCGCGCCGAAGGCGAAGATCCCCGCCATCGACGTACACAGGCCAAGGAACTCACGCCGGGAAAAGCCCTGCTTTTCGACGTTTTCCCACAGTGTTGGCTCCTGCCACGCTGTTGTCAGGTTCATTCTTCTACCCTTCACTCACTTTATGCCTGTGACCTGCGGAGGAGATCCAGGAAATGGCCTCATCCATGCCCTCGCCGGTTTTTGCCGAGATGAAGAACAGCTTCGCATCCTGGTTCACCGTATGGACGTTCTTCTTGAACAAATCGATGTCGAAGTCCAGGTACGGGGCGAGATCCATCTTGTTGACGAAGATCGCCTGCACCGACCGAAACATCACCGGGTACTTTAGGGGCTTGTCCTCGCCTTCTGTGATAGAAAAGACCATCGCCTTGGCGTGCTCGCCGACCTCAAACTCGGCGGGGCACACGAGGTTGCCGACGTTTTCAATGAGGACAACATCGAGGGTGGAAAGGTCCAACCCCTCGAGGGCATGGGCGACCATCGGCGCGTCGAGGTGGCATTCCCCGCCGAAACCGTGGCCCGTGTTCAGAAGCGAAATCTGGGCACCGAAGCCGTCGAGACGATCGGCATCGAGCGAAGTCTCAATATCGCCCTCGATGATGCCGTAGCGCGTCGTCGCGGCCGTCTTCTCCAGCACGCGGCGAACGAATTCCGTCTTGCCTGCGCCCGGGGAGCTCATCAGGTTGATGGAGGTCACCCCCGCAGCATCAAGTGCTTCCCTGTTGGCTGCTGCCTTGCGGTCATTTTCACTGAAGATGTCCTCAAGCACATCGATTCTTTCCTCACCCGTGTCATAGCCCGAGTGATCCCCGTAATCGTGCGAATGAGTGTGTCCGTGATCGTGCTCGTGATGGTGAGCATGAACGGTTCCGTCGTCATGGCGGTGGAAACGTCCCATGAAAGTACTGTTCCTCTCCGGTTTTATGTCTTCACATCAATGCTGACCACCCGGAACTCATTTCCAGCGATGACTCGCGTCGGGGCTTCGCACCGATGGCAGGTGACATCGGGAACCCCACGAAGAACCCTCGTATGGCCGTTTTCGCACTCCACCACAGCGTCGATCTCATTGATCATGAGGGTGCTGCCGGCGAGTCCGCTGTGGGCGCTGACAAAGGTCCACGCGTGGACGAGCGTCTCCGGCACAACCTGACGAAGCGCCCCAATATCCAACCAAATGGTGGTTACGGGGCGCCCACGTGCTGCGCGAGACACCACTCGAGCCAACTGCTGACTTAAGGCTACCTCATGCACACCCCAATAGTAGAGTATGGCTACCCTTCCCCCACGCCCCTACCCCTACAGATAAAACACCCTCTCACCGTGCAGGATAGGCTAGAAACCATGACAGTGGTTCGCAAGCGAATGACGATTTTCGGCGTGGTGCAGGGCGTGGGTTTTCGCCCACACGTCGTGCAAAAAGCGCGTCTACACGCGGTTACCGGATGGGTGACCAACACCGACGCCGGCGTCATCGTCGAGGTGCAGGGAGCCCCTGCAGCCGTCGACCGCGCCCTTCACGCCATCACCACCACCTCCCCACCACTGGCGTTCATAAGTTACACAACCGTGCAAAGTATTACCCCCGTCGATGGGGAGCAGTCCCCCTTCCGGGTCCTCCCCTCGCACCGCGATGGCACGGCCAAAACGCTTCTCCCGCCGGATACGGCCATGTGCGACGACTGCCGCGCCGAGTTCTACGATCCGCACAACCGTCGCTACCACTACCCGTTTATCACGTGTACCAACTGCGGCCCGCGGCTAACCATTATCCGTGATCTCCCCTACGACCGGCCGCGGACGACGATGGCCGATTTCCCCCTGTGCCCCGACTGCGAACGCGAGTACACCGACCCCGCCGACCGCCGCTACCACGCGCAGCCCATCAGCTGCTACGAATGCGGCCCGACCGCGTGGATCGAAAAGGAGTCGCCCGTGGATCGTCCCGCAAAGCTGACGAGACAAAGCGTCGAGAAGCTCAAAACCGACATCACCGCGCTGTTCGATGCCGGTGCCATCGTTGCGGTTAAAGGCATCGGCGGCTTCCACCTCATGTGCGACGCCCGCAACGAAGAAGCCGTAGCCACGCTACGGAAGCGCAAACAGCGTCCTGACAAGCCGTTCGCCGTCATGGTTCCCCGTGCCCACGCCCCGCAGACTCCCGCAGCCCCCATCGAACTCTTCGATACGGCCACCGAAACCCTGGCACCCTCCGTCAACCCGCGGCTTGCCCGCGTCGGCATCTTCTCCCCCTACTCGCCCCTCCACGAGCTCATCTGCGACCGGCCACTCGTGGCTACCTCCGGAAACCTCTCCGGCGAGCCCCTCATCACCATCAACGACGACGCCCGCCGCTTCCTCGGCCCCGCCGCCCGCCACCCGCTTGCCGACGCCCTCCTCCTCCACGACCGCCCCATCCACCTCCCTGTCGAGGACTCCGTCGTGCTCGGCACCACCCCCATCCGTCGCTCCCGCGGCTTCGCACCGCTGCCCGTCCACCTGCCCGGCACCCGCCGCGTCCTCGCCGTCGGTGGTGACATGAAAAACACGTTTACCCTCACCACCACCGATTACGCGCACGTTTCCCCGCACATCGGGGAGATGCACTCCCTTGCCGCCCGGCGCGCATTCGCCACCGCCCTGACACAACTGCGCACCCTCACCGGCGCCGCCCCGGAGCTCATCGTCGCCGACATGCACCCCGACTTCGCCACCGTGGGCATCGCCGAAAACATAGCCGACGACCTCAGCATCCCCCTCCTCCAGGTCCAACACCACCACGCCCATGCACTCTCTCTCCTCGCCGAAAACCCCACACTTTCCGACGACCCCATCGCCATCGCCACCCTCGACGGCACCGGCTACGGCACCGACGGCACCATCTGGGGCGGCGAGATCCTCCTCCTCCCCGCCGACCGCACCACATTCACCCGCGCCTGGCACCTACCCACCTTCCGGCTCGTCGGCGGGGACGCAGCCGTGAAAAGCCCACACCGCATCGCCCTCGGCCTCACACGCGACTGGGGGCTCCCCGAACCCTCCCCCATCCCCCAGGTCAACCACCAGCTCGACCGCGACACCGGCACCGTCGCCACATCCTCCCTCGGCAGGCTTTTCGACGCCGCCGCCTTCCTCCTCGGCATCACCCCGAACGGTGCGACGTACGAGGGGCAGGCGGCGATGGAGCTCGAGGCCCTCGCCCTCACGGAGCAGAATGTGGTCACGACCTCGGCTGATTCTCCCAAAACGGCGATGGAGGAGCTTCTCGACGATGTGGATCACCCTGCCCGGGCTGCTCGCCGTTTCCACCTCGCCATCGGCCACATCATCGGCAAGGAATTGGCGGCTACCGGTGCCCGCATGTTCGGGGTTACAGGTGGTTGTGCCGCCAACGAACTTCTCGTTTCTGCGATAAAAGACGAGGTGGGAGCAGAAAACGTGTTCACCCATCACATCGTCCCCCCGGGTGATGGCGGGTTAAGCCTCGGGCAGGCGCTCTACGGCCGGCTCGTGACGCTGCGCTAGCAGATGCGCGGAAGCGGGTCGCCGACGAGCATGTCCACCATGCGGGTGCCACCGAAGCCGGTGACGAGCACGACGGAGCCAGCCGGCTCCTCGGCGACCTCGCCGATGCGGGTCGCTGCCTCAAAGCCGGACTCGTGGAGTGCCGCGAGGGCAGCGTCCTCGTCGGCGGGGTCGACGACCGCAAGGAAGGTGCCCTCGTTGGCCACGTAGAGCGGGTCGATGCCCAGCATGTCGCAAGCCGCGCGCGTCATGTCACGGACGGGGATGGAATCGTCGTCAAGCACAAGACCGAAACCAGAGCCGCGGGCGAGCTCGTTGAGGACCGTCGCCACACCACCGCGGGTGGCATCGCGCATGAAGCGGACGTGCGCGGCCGCGGTGAGCTTCTCGACGGCCCCGTTGAGGGCGCGGGTGTCGGACTCGATCGGCGCGGAGATGGCGAGATCACCGCGGGCCATCATGACGGCCATGCCGTGGTCGGCGATGGGACCGGAGCAAAGCACCACGTCACCGGGTGAAACCTCTCCGTAGGAGAGGGTGAGATCCGTCGCGCCGCACCCCGCCGTCGTGATGTACAGCTGGTCGGCCTTGCCCTTGGGGACCACCTTCGTGTCACCGGCGACGATCTTCACGCCCGCCACGCCAGCGGCGGCCTTCATGTCGGCGACGACTTTCGACAGCGTGTCGATGGCGAGGCCTTCCTCGAGGATGAAGGAGGCGGTGATGACAGGGTGGGTGGCACCCATCATGGCGAGGTCGTTGACGGTGCCGTTGACGGCGAGGTCACCGATGGACCCGCCGGGGAAGAAAATGGGGTTGACCACGTAGGAGTCGGTGGACATGGCGACACGGCCGGAGCCGAGATCGGCAAGCGCGCCGTCACCCTCGGGGTTGCCGAAGGCCTCCTGGAAGACGTGGGTGGTCAGTGCTGCAGAAGCCTTGCCGCCGGCGCCGTGGGAGAGGGTGATGTGGTCGTCGCGAAGCCGAAAGCCCCGGGAGCGAACCCGGTCGATATTGGCGTTGACCTTGGTTTCATTCTCGTTGAGGCGATTCTTTGGTTGCATTTACTTTCCGCCCTTCGCGGCGATTTTGAGTGTCAGTTCGCGGTCGATGCGGCCGAAGTTGTAGTAGGCGGCGCAGGCCCCCTCGGGGGAGACCATGCACGTGCCGATGGGGGTGTCCGGGGTGCAGGCGGTGCCAAACACCTTGCACTGCCAGGGCTTGATGTGGCCGGCAAGCACGGCACCGCATTCGCAGGCCTTGGGATCCTCGACGCGGTTACCCGGCAGGTCGAAGCGCTTTTCCGCGTCCCACTTGGCGTACTCTTCCGAGATGCCAAGGCCGGAATCGTCGAGTTCACCGAGGCCGCGCCACTCAAAGGTGTCGCGGACAGTGAAGACGTTATCCATGAGTTTCAGGGCGGCGAGGTTGCCCTCGGGCTTCACCACGCGGGAGTATTCGTTTTCCACCTTTGCCTCGCCACGCAGGAACTGCTGGACGAGCATGTGGACCGACTGGAGGACGTCGAGAGGCTCAAAGCCTGCGACAACGACGGGGCGGTCGTAGTCCTGTGGGAGGAACTCGAAGGCATCCGTGCCCACGATGGTGGCCACGTGGCCGGGCCCGATGAACCCGTCGACTTTGGCACCGCCACCGTCGACGATCTTCTGCAGCGGCGGCTGGATGGTCACGTGGTTGGAGAAGATGGAGAAGTTGTCGATGTCCTCCTCCTTCGCCTTCTGCAGTGTGACGCAGGTGGAGGGGGCCGTCGTCTCAAAACCGACTGCGAAGAACACGACGTGCTTGTCCGGGTTGTGACGGGCGACCTCCAGAGCGTCGAGAGGCGAATAGACAAACCGCACGTCACAGCCTGCGGCGCGGGCCTGCAGGAGCGAGGTGCCGTCGGAACCGGGCACGCGCATCATGTCACCGAAGGTGGTGAGGATGACGCCCTCCTGGTGGGCAAGCCACATGGCATCGTCGACACGCCCCATCGGGATGACGCACACGGGGCAGCCCGGGCCGTGGATCAAGTTGATGTTCTCCGGCAAGAGGTTTTCCAGGCCATAGCGGTAAATGGTGTGGGTGTGGCCACCGCATACCTCCATCAGGTTGATGGTTTTGTCCAGCTTGGTGGCATCCTCCTTGATAGCCGCGATGAGGTCCTTGGCAGCCTTCGGGTCACGGAATTCATCTACATATTTCAAATCCGGGACCCCTTGAAGCTTTCCAGCTCGTCCTCGTACGTGTTGCCACCCAGCTGCTTAATCTGCTGCAGGGTCATCTGGGCCTCGTCATCGTCGATCATCGACAAAGCGAAACCCACATGAACGAGGACCCAATCGCCGGGAGCGAGTGGGGCATCGGCAAGCAAATCCGTGGCGATCATGCGGGTGACACCACTCATGGAAACCTGAGCGCGGGAGTCGCTGACCACGTCAACGACTTGCGCGGGAACACCTAGACACATGGTCCCTAGTCTACAACTCGCCTCACATCCGCCCCGAGAGCGTTGAGATTCTCCACAAAATGCGGATAGCCACGGTCAATGTGGTACACATCGTTCACTTCGGTATCCCCATCGGCCACGAGCCCGGCCAGCACAAGACCCGCACCAGCCCGAATATCCGACGCCCACACCGGGGTGGAACTCAGCCGATCGACGCCGCGGATAAGAACGTGGTGGCCGTCGATCGTCGCGTCGGCGCCGAGCCGCATCATCTCATCCACGAAGCGGAAACGTGCCTCGAACACGTTCTCCGTGATAATACTGTTGCCCTCAGAAATCGATGCGAGGCCCACCGCCATCGGCTGCATGTCCGTGGGGAAGCCAGGAAACGGCAGCGTCTGGTAATCCACGCCACGCGGACGCGCATCCTGACGCACGCGAAAACCGCGATCGTACGTCTCCACCGACGCACCCACCATCTTCAACTTCTGCAACACGAGGTGGAGGTGCTGCGGGGAAATCCCGCCCACCGTAATATCGCCGCGGGTCATCGCCGCCGCGTACGCCCACGTCCCCGCCACGATGCGGTCGCCCACCACCTCGTGGGTTGTCGGATGAAGCTTGTCGACGCCCTCAATGGTCAAGGTTGACGTCCCCGCGCCGCTGATCCGCGCCCCCATCGAATTAAGCATCGCGCAGATATCGGAGATCTCCGGCTCGCGGGCGGCGTTATAGAGAGTCGTTGTGCCCTCCGCGAGGACGGCTGCGGTGAGGATGTTCTCTGTCGCCCCCACCGAGGGGAAAGCGAGCTTGATCTGCGAACCTTGTATTTTTTCGGCCTCGGCAACGACACAGCCGTGCTCGATGCGGGTCGTGGCACCGAGCTTCTCCAGGCCTGACTGGTGCATGTCCAGGGGGCGGGAGCCGATCGCATCGCCGCCGGGGAGAGCCACCATTGCGCGCTTGCAGCGGCTGGTGAGCGGCCCCAAGACGCACACGGAGGCGCGGAACTGCCGGACGGCCTGGAAATCGGCGCGGTAGTTGACCTCCTTCGGCGTGTTGACGGTGACGGTTGAACCGTCGATCGTCACCGTGCAGCCGAGGCCTTCGAGGACGTCGCGCATGAGCGGTACATCGCCGATTTCCGGGCAATTGGTTAAAGTAGTTTCGCCCTCCGCGAGGAGGCACGCGGCCATCAGCTTGAGGACAGAGTTCTTGGCGCCGTCAACACGGACCACGCCTTCCAGGCGGGCGCCACCATGGACAATAAAACGTTCACTCACGCCTACCTAGCCTACTTGCCACCTGTGAGGGACGCAGTTTACAACTCTGCTTCAAAACGTTATTAGAATATTCCCAACTAAAAACACAGGAAAGGAATTCGTATGAACTCCACTATTAAACAGAACTTAGAAGACTTCAAGGCTTTCCTCATGCGAGGAAACGTCGTCGAGCTCGCCGTCGCCGTCGTCGTCGGCGCTGCGTTCACCTCCATCGTCAACGCCTTTACCTCTAACATCATTAACCCCCTCATCGCCGCCCTCGGTGGCGCGGAGGTCAAGGGCTTCGGCGTTCACATCATCTCAGGAAACGACGCTACGTTCATCGATTTCGGTGCCCTCATCACCGCCGTCATTAACTTCCTTATCGTCGCCTCCGTCGTGTACTTCCTCTTTGTTCTCCCTATGAACAAGTACAAGGAAATGCGCGCAAAGAAGCTCGGTCTCGACCCCAAGGCAGAGGAAACCCCCGAAGATGTCGTACTGCTCAAGGAAATCCGCGACATCATGCTCGCCGAGCAGAAGAAGCAGACGAAGCTCCAGTAACCTGCTTCCGGTTTTTCACCCCGCAATCTCAGGTTGCGGGGTCTTTTTTGTCTGTACCCTGGACACCATGGCTGTACACATCACAAAGATTTACACCCGCACCGGCGACGACGGCACGACGGGACTGTCCAACTTCGACCGCGTTTCCAAGTACGATTCCCGCCTGGAAGCCTACGCTGACTGCGAAGAGGCCAACGCCATGATCGGCCAGGTCTTAGCCATCGGCACGCCGAGCGAAAAGACCGCTGGCATCCTGCGTCGCGTCCAAAACGAGCTTTTCGACTGCGGCGCCGATCTGGCCACCCCCGTGGAGGAAAACCCCAAGTACCCGCCCCTACGCGTCGAGGCTTCTTACATCGAGCGGATGGAACAGGAAATCGACAAGCTCAACGAGAACGTCCCCAACCTGGACTCCTTCATCCTGCCCGGTGGATCCCCCACCGTTGCGCTTATTCACTCCGCGCGCATCATCACCCGCCGCGCCGAGCGCTGCGCATGGCGGGCCATCGATGAGAACCCGGACACCACCAACGTGCTCACCGCCAAGTACCTGAACCGCCTGTCCGATCTCCTCTTCATTATCGGCCGCGTGGAGGCCGACGGCGATGACGTGAAGTGGGTGCCCGGCGCTAGCCGCTAGGACCCCTTAAACAAGAAATAACCCCTGACCTGCGTCAGGGGTATTATTTCTGTGTCGTCTAGGGCAGCGCGCCGATGCGCCGGGCGGCGTTGACCGCTTCGTAGCGGGTGTGGGCGCCGAGCTTACGCATGACGCTGCGCAGGTAGCTCTTCACCGTTTCTGCGCCGATGCCCATTTCCTTGGCAGCCTCTACGTTCGTGTGGCCAAGCGCCACACAGCTAAGCACGTCGAGCTCGCGGGCGGACAGCTTGGTCGTCGGCTTGATGCGCACGGGGGCGATCATCTGGTCACACAGGATCTCCAGCTCGTTGCGGACCTCCTCGTCGGTGATGCGGTTCGCCAGCATGCGCAGCTTCGAGTGGGTGGAGCGAACCTGCTCCCACTCAGCACCGTTGAGGGAACGTCCATGTTTGAGGGACGCGGGACGCGTGGTGTCCGAGCGTCGAAAAGCATGATTGATGGCGAGGTCTTGTTCCAGAGTACGGGCGGTCATGGTGACCTCCTCGATGACCTTGTCGCCGAGGCGCACCGGCGAGTGAACGCCGACGTAGAGCACACCGACGATATCGCGCTGAACAATGACGGGAACGGCGACGATGGAGTGCAGGCCCTCGTCTTGAATGGCGCGGTCGTGCTCGTGAGTGATGTTGCCGGCGCGGATGTAGTCGGTGACACCGACAGGCCGACGCGTGTTTACCACGCGACCGCCGATACCAGAGCCAGGGGCGATGGTGAGGTTTTGCAGTGCCGGGGTACGCAGCCCTACCCAGGACGTGATCTGGAGCGAGCCGTCGGTGGCCACCATGGAATACATAGTCACCGGGATGCCTGTAGCCGTCTTCAAATTGGTCAGCGACGCGCGGATGGCGTCATCATCATCCTTCATGCGCTGGATCTCCACGAGAATTCCTCCTGCGTTATACCCCCCACTAGGTACACCTTTGGGGGTGGTTATACAGCCTTCTACGTGAAGTATAAACCACCCGTGGGGGTAAAAAGAAATACCCTCAGGACTCGTGCGATCGTTTCCACTCTGCGTAGGCCTCCATCGTGGAGACTCGGCCCTTCAGCTCTTCTTCGAGCATGGATGCCCAGCGCGCCTCCGCCATGCCGCCAATGATCGGAATGTCCACGTCATAGACCGCCTCGACGCGTTCTTCGGTGGTCTGCTCATCGACGGGGGTAAAGGTGTGTGTTCGGGTGGTTTTCAGCTTCCCAGTCGCCGTTCCCTCGCCCGTCTGCACGAAACCGGTGGTATTGAACGGCTCGAGCGTGTAGGTGAAGCTCGCCCCCGCATTGTCTACGCTAATGAGGTAGCTGCCAGTAAAGGTCTGCGTCACACGCACGGTGTTTTCCTCCTCACCCTCCTCGCTTGTCGACGAGTAGAACTGCGGATGCAGGAGACAGCTATGAATCTCCTCTAAGGATGCATTGATGATGTGGGTTGCTTCTCGCCTCTCGGTCATGGTGTTAACGGTACAGCCATCGGGGCCTTTCGGCACGCAAACCACGTAAACAGACTACTCAGTCTATCATGATAGAACTATCTTGTCTAGACAACGGGGGGTTGCGGGTGTACAGTGGCAACCAAACAAAAGCAAACAACAATAAGGAGAGACCTTTCATGGCTATCTACGAAAACATCACCGACACCATCGGCAACACCCCCCTCGTACGCCTTCACAAGCTCACCGAGGGCCTCGAAGCCGATGTCCTCGTCAAGGTCGAGTCTTTTAACCCCGCCAACTCCGTTAAGGACCGCATCGGAAAGGCCATTATCGACGCCGCCGAGAAGTCCGGCGAACTCAAGCCCGGCGGCACCATCATCGAAGCCACCTCCGGCAACACCGGCATCGCCCTCGCCATGGTCGGCGCAGCACGCGGCTACGAAGTCATCCTCACCATGCCCGAGACCATGTCCCTCGAGCGTCGCGTCATGCTCCGCGCATACGGCGCCAAGATCGTCCTCACCCCCGGCGCCGCCGGCATGCAGGGCGCAGTAGACAAGGCCAACGAGATCCTGGCCTCCACCGACAACGCCATCCTCGCCAACCAGTTCTCTAACCCCGCCAACCCTGCCATCCACCGCGAGACCACCGCCAAGGAAATCCTCGCCGACACCGACAACAACGTCGACATCTTCATCGCCGGCTTCGGCACCGCAGGCACAGTCTCCGGCGTCGGCGAAGTCCTCAAGACCAACAACGCCGACACCCAAATTATCGCCGTCGAGCCCGCCGACTCCCCGCTCCTCTCCGAAGGTCGCGCAGGCTCCCACAAGATCCAGGGCATCGGCGCCAACTTTATCCCCGAAGTCATGGACCGCAAGGTCATCGACGAATTCCGCACCGTCACCAACGACGACGCCATCAATACCGCCCGCAAGCTCGCCACCGACGAAGGCATCCTCGGCGGCATCTCCTCCGGCGGCAACGTTTTCGTCGCACTCGAGGAAGCCAAGAAGCCAGAAAACAAGGGCAAGACCATCGTCACCGTCATCACCGACTACGGCGAGCGCTACGTGTCGACCGTCCTGTTTGAGGATATCCGCTCCGAGTGGTCCTAACACCGAGAGCTTTTGCCCCGCTACCAGCGGGGCATTATTTATTTCTGACGAACTAACTCACACGTTTCCCCCATATCCGTTACCATGTACCCATGTTTCGTGTAATTTCCATGATCCGAGAGGATCTCAAGGCCGCCCGGGAACATGATCCGGCCGCCCGTGGCGACGGAGAAATCGCCGTCGTCTACTCGGGCCTTCACGCTGTCTGGGTTCACCGCATCGCTCACTGGCTATGGAAAAACGAACACTGTACCTTGGCACGCATCATTTCCCAGCTGAATCGCTTCTTCACGGGAATTGAGATCCACCCCGGTGCCACCATCGGTCGTCGCTTCTTCATCGACCACGGCATGGGTATCGTCATCGGTGAGACCGCCGAAATTGGCGACGATGTCATGCTCTACCACGGTGTCACCCTCGGTGGGCAGGATCTCACCAAAACTAAGCGCCACCCCACCATCGGCAACAATGTCACCGTCGGTGCAGGTGCCAAGGTCCTCGGCCCCATCACCATCGGCGACGGGTCCGCCATCGGTGCCAACGCCGTCGTGACAAAGGATGTGCCCCCGTGCCACATCGCCGTCGGCATCCCCGCGAAGAACCGCCCCCGGATGCACCACGAGCAGCAAAAACTCGTCGACCCCGATGTCTACATCGCCCAGGAGTTCGGAACCTGGGTCATCTAAACCAATCAAAACAGCCGGAGCCTTCCGCAGGCTCCGGCTTCTTTTTGTCCCTATTACGCTTTAGCGCTCGTCCTCACCGGCAATGAGGTCAGAGTACTCACCATTTTTAGCGATGAAATCAGCCACAGCAGGGCAGGACGGGACGACCTTGAGGCCGGCCTCGCGCGTGTCGTCGAGAGCAAAAGCGATGAGCTCCTTGGACAGCCCCTGACCGCGGTACGCCTTCTCAATCACCGTGTGGTTGAAGTTGCGGATACCTTCAGCCTCTTCGTAGGTGGCGTAGCCGGCAACATCCTGGTTCACCTGAACCGTGTAGCGGGAATTGTCTGCATCGTGGCGAATGTCTTTGTTAATTTCAGATTCAACCATAATTTTTTCTCCTTACCATCTTGCTAACTCTTCCAGTATGCCAAAAAATCCCCCGGAGGATATCCGAGGGATTCTTTGAAGGTGGCGCGGGACAGGATCGAACTGTCGACCTTCCACTTTTCAGGCGGACGCTCTACCGACTGAGCTACCGTGCCGCGACCCTGACGGGACTTGAACCCGCGACCTCCGCCGTGACAGGGCGGCGCGCTAACCAACTGCGCCACAGGGCCACATACATTTACACCTTGTGGGGTGTCGTATGCACGGGTTGTAAGTGTATACAACGCCCCGTTACTGTCGCAAATCCGCAGGTTATCCCGTCATTCCGTTCCAAGGGGTAGGCCCCCTTGTCCCTCACCGCCCCACCATACACATAAAAAATCGCCCCGCACGAAGCGAGACGATCTCTTGGCGACCCTGACGGGACTTGAACCCGCGACCTCCGCCGTGACAGGGCGGCGCGCTAACCAACTGCGCCACAGGGCCATATTTATTTATCCATACACTCCCCAAAAGGAAGCAGTACTCCCAACGGGATTCGAACCCGTGTTGCCGCCGTGAAAGGGCGGAGTCCTAGGCCCCTAGACGATGGGAGCGTACTACGTTGTGCAGCGCTTAACACAATACGTGACAAACCCCACCTAACAAAATCGCGCCCTAAACTGCCCCTTCGTCAGCAAAAACGTATCCCCCACCTCACGCACGTACCCGAGCTTCTCCCCCACCCTCAGCGATGCCGCATTCTCCGGATACACAACACGCCGCGCCTCCTCACCGTGAAACTCGTTAAAATACACTCTGAGAAGCCCTCTCGCAGCCGTAAACCCAATTCCCCGCCCCTGGTACCGGCACCCCAACCACGAACCGCTTACGGCCGACTTACGCTTCTGCCACTCACTCGCCCCGATCCCCACAACCCCCACAGGTTGCTTGTCGACGATCACCGCGCACTCGAGCCTCCACTCCTCCGGCCCGCACATCGTCCGCACCCCACGCTGATATTCGATGACATTCCGCCTCACCGTCTCCACATCCCCCTTCGCCCAACCAAAGGCATACGACGGATACGGTCGCGGAAAAATCCCCTCCGCCGCCAGATCCGCCAACTCCCCCAAAAGCCCATCATCAATCCACTTAAGCGTCACATTCCCCTCGGTGTGGATGATGCCATCTGTAGGCCACGTTCCGTTCAGCTTCATCACCAGAGCATAACACCCAATTTTGTCGTTTTAGGTACACACACTACGATAGGTAGCACGGTTAATTCCGTGTGGGCCTCTAGCTCATCGGGTAGAGCAACGGACTTTTAATCCGTGGGTGGAGGGTTCGAGACCCTCGGGGCCTACCGAGAGAAAAACCGGAGTTCACATTCTGTGAGCTCCGGTTTTTCCATTTCTGAAATAAAAGTGCAGGTCAGACACGATTTCTGTTTTATCGTGTCTGACCTGCAACTATGCGGTCGTATGCGACCCTTACTTCTTCATCGACTTGGTCTCGAGGAAGCGCTCGTGGAAGCTGAGAGCGGTGGTCAGATCGTGCGGCTCGTGTGCAGTCTTGCTACACTTCGAGACCGCACGGTCGAAGTACTCCTCAAGCAGCGGGCGGTAGTCCGGGTGCGCGATAGAGATCATCTTCTTGGCGCGCTGCTTCGGGGACAGACCACGGAGATCGGCGTAGCCGTACTCGGTGATGACGACCATGGTGTCATGCTCGGTGTGGTCAACATGAGAGCAGAAGGGCACGATAGCGGAGATGTCGCCATCCTTTGCTGTCGACGGGGAGATAAACGTGGACAGGCCAGCGTTACGGGTGAAGTCACCGGAACCGCCGATTCCGTTCATCATGCGGGATCCGCAGACGTTAGTGGAGTTGATGTGTCCGTAGATGTCAGCCTCGATCATTCCGTTGGATGCGACAAGCGCGGTGCGACGGATGACTTCCGGGTGATTGGAGATCTGCTGCGGACGCAAGATGATTTCCTTGGCGTAGTTACCTGCTTCCTTATTCATCTTTGCTGCGTACTCCGGGGAGAGGGAGAATGCCGTTGCAGAGGCAACAGTCATCTTGCCGGCATCGATAAGGTCGATCATGCCGTCCTGGATCACCTCGGTGTAGGACTTGATGTTCTCGAACTTGGAGTCCAAGAGGCCTGCCATCACGGCGTTGGGGACGTTGCCCACGCCAGACTGCATGATGAACTTGTCGTATGCGAGGCGGCCAGCCTTGACCTCAGACTCGAGGAGATCGAGGAAGTAACCAGCGATCTTCTTGGAGGTCTCGTCGAGAGGCTTGAAGGGCGCGTTGCGGTCCTCGTGGTTGGTTTCGACGACAGCGACGACCTTGTCCAGGTCAATGTCGATGTAGGTGGTACCGATGCGGTCGCCCGGATCCGTAATCGGGATCGGGATGCGGTTCGGAGCCTGGGGCATGCGCCAAATATCGGCCATACCGTTGAGCTCCTCGGACTGCCACTCATTCACCTCAATGATGATGCGGTCAGCGGCATCCAGGTATTCCACGCTGTTGCCCACAGACGAGGACGGGACGATGTGGCCCTCGGAGTCGATGGAGCATGCCTCAACGATGGCGACATCCAGGTTGCCGAAGAACCCTGCCTGTACCTGCTGCGCAGCGTGGGACAGGTGGACATCGACGTACTGCATTTCGTTGTTGTTGATGGCCTTGCGCATCGACGGATCCGACTGGTACGGGGAGCGCAGGTTCAGGGCGCCAGCCTCAGCCAGCACACCATCGCAGTCCGGGGCGGTGGATGCACCGGTAAAAAGGGAGATCCTGTACTCGTTACCCTTCTCACGCTCCGCCTTGGAACGCTCAGCGATAGCAGTCGGCATGGCCTTGGGGTAACCGGAACCCGTGAAGCCAGAGACACCCACACGGTCACCGTTGTGAATGAACTGGGTGGCCTCCTCCGCGGTCATGACCTTCGACTTCAAGCCAGCATGGTGGATACGTTCTGACATTAATTCCTCCTCGGTATGAATAGACCTTCCCCCTAACAGGGCAGGCGTTAATTCCTTTACACCACAATAGTTGGAAATCGCCGCCCATGTCCCAACTTTTGTTATTTGAAGTCATCTTTACAGCGACGAGACTCCCTTTTCACCCCATTTGTTGCGCTTTATCCCACGTCAATGGAACAATCTTCCCCGTGACAGTCAGAATCGGAAACATCGAGCTCACCTCCCCCGTCGTCCTCGCCCCCATGGCCGGCGTGACCAACGTGGCCTTCCGTCTCCTGTGCCGTGAACAGGAGCTGGAAAAAGCGGGCAGTGTCTCCGGCCTTTACGTCTGCGAGATGGTCACGGCGCGAGCCCTCGTAGAAAGAAACGAAAAGACCCTGCACATGGCCGCATTCTCCTCGGTGGAGGAGCCACGTAGCCTGCAGCTGTACACGACGGACCCCGAATACACCTACAAGGCGGCGAAAATGATCGCCACGGAGAACCTGGCAGACCACGTGGACCTCAACTTTGGCTGCCCGGTTCCGAAGGTGACGCGCAAGGGTGGTGGCGCAGCATTGCCCTATAAGCGGGAGCTGTTTAAGCGTATTGTCGATGCCACCGTCCGCGGGGTGTCCGGAACGGATATCCCTGTGACCGTGAAGTTTCGTATCGGAATTGACGCGGATCACGAGACGATGCTCGACGCGGGTCGTATTGCCCAGGAGGAGGGCGCCGCCGCTGTGACGCTGCACGCCCGGACCGCCGCCGAGCGTTATTCGGGCCATGCGCACTGGGAGCGCATCGCGGAGCTCAAGCAGGCCCTCGATGTGCCGGTATTTGGCAATGGCGATATTTTTTCCGCCGCCGATGGTCTGGCCATGTTCGAGGAGACAGGCTGCGACGGTATCGAGATTGGTCGTGGCTGCCTTGGCCGTCCCTGGCTTTTTTCGGATCTGGCGCTTGCCCTGTCCGGCCGGCCAGTGCCTCCGCCGCCCACGCTGGGAGAGGTCTGTTCCATCCTCCGCCGCCACGCAGAGCTTTTGGCCATCCACCAGGGCGAGGACCACGCGTGCCGAGATATCCGCAAGCACGTCGGCTGGTATTTCCGCGGCTACCCCGTCGGTGGTGCCTTCCGCGCCTCCCTGTCGTCGGTAACCTCCCTTAAGCTTCTCGACGCCCTGTTGGAACCGTTCCGGGACTCGTCCGCTCTTCCCGACGATGCCGATGGACCCCGTGGCCGGCAAGGCTCAGCCAAGAAGGTGGCGCTTCCCGACGGTTGGTTGGACGACACACAGGATCTCCCCCTCGTTCACGACTCATAAATTTCGGAACGTACTTGCCGTGCAGAGTCGGCCAAAGAGCGTTAAGGTATGCGTATGCGTACGGTCTTTCGCGAGCTTTTGGACACGTTTTCCCACGACCTCATTCTTTATTGTGACCTCGTGGATCAGGCCCTCACCATGGCATCCACGGCGCTTCGCGATGCCGAATTACAGCCAGCCGAAGACGTCATTAGCCTGAGCGACCGCGCCGAGGAGCTCCGGCAACGGTGCGAGGACCGTGCCGTCGATTTGTTAGCACTGGAAAACCCCATGGCGCGCGACCTGCGCCAGGTGGTGAGCTCCATTTACATCGTCCAGGACTTTGACCGCATGTTCAAGCTGTCCTGCCACATCGCCAAGCTCGCACGCCGCCGCCACCCCCACCGAGCAGTTCCGGCCGATGTACAGGGGTTCTTTGATGAAATGGCGAGGCTGTGTACGCATATGTTGGCGGAAGTGCGCGACATTCTCGTTGTTCCCGATGAAGACAAGGCCATCACCATGGATGCCGAGGACGATGCTGTCGACGACATCAACGCGCACCTCAATTCGCTTGTCACCAACCGGCCGTGGGAGCACGATACACGGGCTGCCGTCGATGTGGCGCTCCTGTCCCGGTATTACGAGCGGTACGCGGACCACTGCGTCAACGTCGCCACACAGGTGGTCTACCTCGTGACGGGGCTGCGCAGCGAGGAGTACCTGGAGCAGAAGAAGGAAATGCAGGCCGATGCAGAGGTGGCCGCGAAGTTCCAGGAGCTGGAGCGCCGCTTCCGGAGGCAATAAACAAGAAACCAGCCGTGAACTGCGGTCACGACTGGTTTTTTTGGTGCTTTTCTTAGCCGAAGCGACCCGAGATGTAGTCCTCGGTTTCCTTCTCATCCGGGTTTTCGAAGATCTTCTTCGTCGGCCCGACCTCCACGAGACGGCCCGGCTTGCCGGTGGCCTCGAGGGAGTAGAAGGCGGTCTGGTCGGACACACGCGCAGCCTGCTGCATGTTGTGCGTCACGATCACGATGGTGAACTCTTCCTTCAGCTCGTGGATGAGGTCCTCCACAGCGAGGGTCGAGATGGGGTCAAGGGCGGAGCAGGGCTCGTCCATGAGGAGCACTTCCGGCTCCACGGCAATCGCGCGGGCGATGCACAGACGCTGCTGCTGACCACCGGAGAGGCCGCCACCCGGCTTGTCCAGGCGGTCCTTCACCTCGTCCCAGAGGTTGGCGCCACGGAGCGACTTCTCCGCGACTTCCTTCAGCTTCTTCTTGTTCTTCTCACCGGACAGCTTGAGGCCGGCGACGACGTTGTCCTCGATGGACATCGTCGGGAACGGGTTGGCCTGCTGGAACACCATGCCGATGGTGTTGCGGACGGCGACGGGGTCGACCTTGGGGCCGTAGATGTCCTCGCCGTCGAGAAGTACTTCACCCTTGCAGTATGCGCCGGGGGTGACCTCGTGCATGCGGTTGAGGGTGCGCAGCACCGTGGACTTGCCGCAGCCGGAGGGGCCGATGAAGGCCGTCACCGAGCGCGGCGGGACGTGGAGGTTGACGTCTTGCACGGCGTGGAAATCGCCGTAGTAAATGTTGAGATCTTTCAGATCGAGTTGCTTAGCCATTGTCGGGATTTCCTTTTACTTCTTGACCGAGTAGCGGGCGGAGATGAAACGTGCCAGCAGGTAGAGCACACCGATAAGGATGATGAGTGTGAGGGCAGCGCCCCACATGCGATCCATCATCGGGCCGGAGGAACCGGACTTGTACATCTCCAGCATGAACAGGGGCAGCGAGGACTGGTTGCCGTCGAAGGCGTTCCAGTTCACCGACGAGGTCATGCCCACCAAGATGAGCACTGGTGCGGACTCACCCATGACGCGGGCGATGGCCAGCATGACACCGGTGACGATGCCGGACAGAGCCGTCGGGAGGACGATCTTCGCAATGGTCTTCCACTTGGGAACACCGAGGGCGTAGGAGGCCTCGCGCAGACCCTGTGGGACGACGCGGAGCATTTCCTCCGTGTTACGGATGATGACCGGCACCATGAGGATGACCAGTGCCAGGGACACGGCCATGCCGGAGCGGTCGAAGCCGAACAGGACGACCCAGAAGGAGTAGATGAACAGGGCGGCAACGATCGAAGGGACACCGGTCAAGATGTCGACCATGAAGGTGGTCACGCGACCGAGGCGTCCACCGCGGGAGTACTCCACCAGGTAGATAGCGGTGAAGATTCCGATCGGGATGGACAGCGCGGAGGTGATGGCCACCTGAACGAACGTACCGATGATGGCGTGCTTGGCACCGCCACCGGGGAGGATGGCCATGGCCTGCGACATGTCCTTCGTCCACCAGTCAAGCTCCGTGATGACGGGGAGACCGTAGCGGAAGACGTCGAAAAGCACCCAGATGAGGGGAACCATGGCGAGCGCCATGGCGAGGGTGATGATCACCGTGGCCACGACGTTGGAGGCCTTGCGGCCGCCCGAAATTGGAGTAAAAGCCGTGGAAGCAGAGGGTTTCTGCCGGGTAGCTGTGTTAGTCATGTCAATCACTCCCACTTACTTCTTCTTGTTCACGATCGCGCGGGCCGCCGCGTTGACCACGAACGTGAGGAGGAACAGGACCAAACCGGCGGCGATGTACGCACCGGCCTTGATGTCATCGTTGAACTCCGGGGCGGCGTTGGCGATGGCGGTAGCAAAGGTCGTGCCACCGTCGAAAAGCGAGCCACGGAACGCGGAAGATGGTGAGACAACGAGGTAGAGAGCCATCGTCTCACCGAGTGCGCGGCCGAGGCCGAGCATGGCACCGGAGACGTAGCCGGACAGACCGAAGGGGATGACCGTCATCTTGACGACTTCCCAGCGCGTGGCACCAAGTGCGAGGGCTGCTTCGACGTGCCCCTTCGGGGTCTGGACGAAGACCTCGCGGGCCGTGGCGGCGATGACCGGGAGAATCATGATGGCCAGGACGATGCCACCGGTGAGCATGTTGCGGGAGGTAGCGAACGACGGCGAGTTATCGTACACCTGGAACAGGAAGATGTTGCCCAGGAAGGAGTCGGCGATCCACTCGTAGAGGGGTCCGATTGTCGGGCCGAGGACCGTCACTCCCCAGAGGCCGTACACGATGGAGGGAACGGCGGCCAGCAGATCCACGAGGAATCCGAGTGGCTTCACCAGTTTCTTCGGTGCGTAGTTGGACAGGAAGATGGCGACACCGAGTGCCACGGGCATGGCCAGGGCGAGGGCCACCAGCGAGATGAGCACCGTGGAGAAGAAGAGGTTGGGGATACCGAAGTACATGGCCTCGGTATCGGCGGTGTTCCAGTCACCGGCGTAGGTGAAGAACCCGGTAATACCCTCTGCGTTGCGCATGAGGGCGGGGATAGCACGCCAGAGGAGGAAGAGGCCGATGGCCGCAATAATCACCGTGATGGTTGCTGCCGATACGGTGGAGAGGGTCTCGAAAACGCGGTCGCCAGCGCGTTTGACGGTTCCTCCCTTCGCCTGGATCTGGACGTCCTGGTTGTCTTTAGGGGTCGGGGTTGCACTACCCGCAGTCTGCGGTGCGGCCTGTTCCGCACCCTGTGAGTCGGCCGTGTATCGGGTTGCGACTCGTATCGAGCCACCGCCACCCGGTTCGCCACCGCTCACCGGCGTTTTATTGCTGACCATAGGCTTGTTCCTTCATTTGAATGTACGAGGTGTTGTCTTTGCAGTCCCACCCACATGTGAGCCCCAGGACACTGGATTGCAAACCCGAGTCTGAAGCGGAGCCGCAATGTGACTGTCACTGGGAAGGAAAGTGCCACGTGCTTAAGCAATGTGGCACAACCATCACTTACTGGATAGCGTTTACAGTCTCTTCGAGGGCTGCCTTGTACTCACCGTCGACCGGAATGTAGCCGATCTTCTCGAGGTTCTCGTCCTGGTTGTTCAGGGCAACCGTGAGGAAGTCCTTCACGCGAGCGCTGGTCTCAGCGTCGTAGCCAGCGGAGCAGACGATCTCGTAGGTGGTGAGAACCAGCGGGTAAGCGCCAGCGTCGTTGATCTGGAACAGGCTCTCGGCGTCGACGACGAGGTCGTGGCCCTCGCCAGCGAAGTCGATGTTAGCCAGTGCCTTGTTCACGGAGTCCTTGTTGAGCTCAACCGGGCCGTTGCCGAAGTCGATGTTGGCAATGCCGAGGTCCTCGGCCTTAGCGAAGCCGGACTCAACGTAGGTGATAGCGCCGTCGGTCTTCTTGACCTCGCCCACTACACCGGTGGAGGAGTTAGCGCCGGAGCCGACTGCGGACGGGAAGGCCTTACCGGTGGTGTCCCACTCAGCAGGAGCGGTGGCCTTGAGGAACTTCTGGAAGTTATCGGACGTGCCGGACTCCTCGGAACGGAAGATGACCTTGATGTCCTTGTCCGGAAGAGCGTTGCCGCCGTTGAGCTCAGCGATGGCCGGATCGTTCCAGTTGGTGATCTTGCCGTTGAAGATCTTGGCGATGACCTCAGGAGACAGGTTGACATCGTCGGCGCCCTCGAGGTTGTAGGCAACGGCAACCGGGCCGATCACAAGCGGCAGGTGCCATGCATCGTTACCGCCACAACGCTCCTTAGCGGGCTCAATCTGGTCATCCTTCAGCGGGGAGTCAGAGCCACCGAAGTCAACCTGACCAGCGATGAACTGCTTCTGGCCGGAACCGGAGCCGGAAGCCGTGTAGTTCAGGTTTGCACCGTCAACAGCGTTGGCGTACTGCACCTTGAAGTACTCCATAGCGTTCTGCTGAGAGGATGCACCCTCGCCATTGAGGGTGCCGGACTGGCCGCTCAGGCCCTGGATGCTTTCCTTAGCGCCCTCGGCTGCAGAAGAAGCTGCAGTGGAAGCGTCAGATGCGGTATCGGACGAGCAACCAACGAGTCCGAGGCTGCCTACTGCTGCGACGCCGAGTACGGCGAGGGAACGCATAATAGTGCTTTTCACGGGTATTAACCTCCGGTAGTTTCATTTCATGCTGTAGCAACGATTGACGCGCAGCTGCGCACCAATTCGCTTCGCGTGAAAACACTAACCACCCGACATGTCCAGAATTGAGAATCTAGGTAAACAGAAGGTTAATTCCGACGATTTCCCCAATTTCTCCCCAGGAAAAAACCAAATAAAGCACGTGACCAGCGCTATTTATGCAGGCCTTAGTTTTGGTCCACCGTATCCCACCCGTCACTAACACACCACCCCCAACACCTCCCCCCCGGTAGGTCCGGCGGCCCCAAAAATGCCCCTACTTTTCCGCGTAGACGACGTGGCGCTCCTGCTCAACAAAACCGAGGGAAGAGTACATGCCAACGGCTGCGTCATTATCCCCCTCCACGTAGAGGATTATGCGCTTATCCTCGGCCATTGCGTTCAAACCGGCCGTCAGCAGTGGCTTACCCAGCCCGCGGCCCCGGTAGTCATCGCCCAAGCCAATGACGTAGACTTCCCCCACGCCGTCGACACGCTTCGTCCAATGGAAGCCCGCCAGGCGATCACCCTCGTACAGGAAGAACACGCCCGCCGGGTCATACCACGACGTCGCCCGCGCCTCACGCAGCTTTTCGACGTCCCAGCCACCCTGCTCCGGATGCCACGAAAACGCCTCATTATTCACGCGAACCCACTGCTCATCGTCACATTCCTCGGCAGCCGTCACGAGGCGGAAGCCTGCGGGGAGGGCGACGGGTTGGGCAACGTAGTCGTCCTTCCCCATCACCAAGAGGATTCGGGTCGCAACCAGGCCAAAGTGCTGAGAAAAGGCGCGGGCTGCGGGGAGGTCTCCGTGGGCCCAAACCGGGGGCTTGCCGGCGGTGAGGTAGAGGGAAGAGCCGAGACCCTGGCGTCGAAAAGCGGGATCAACGACGAGCTCCGCGGTGTCCCCGTCCGAACAGATTAGGGCGACCACCTGGCCGTTCTTCTCAATTTTGTGGTGGGTATGGCCGAGAGGCTCCGTGAGGCCACGGACGAACTGCTCGCTCAGCGGCTCCACGCCGTCAACGTCAAATGCACGCGAAAGAATATCCATACGCTACAAATATAGTGTGGCTAAGATCATCCCTGTTCTCATCGGTACCGCCGTGGTGGCGGGCAGTTTCCTCTTCGTGGATGGGGTGGTGGCCGCCAACACCGAAAAAAACATCTCCGCCGAACTGCAGCAAGCAGACGACCTGGACATCAAACCCGCCGTCACCATCAGCGGCACGCCGTTCATCGTCTCCGCCCTCGGTGGCTCCATCAGCTCCATCCGCACAGAGATGGTGGACGTGCAGGAGGAAGGCTTCGGGCTCGTCAACAAAAAGTCCGAAGCCTTCGACGTGGAGGTTCCCCCAGGCCAGATTTTTAGCGGAAACCTGCAGGATATGACGGCAAAGCGCTTGGTGTATACGGTACGCCTCGACGGCGTCGCCCTCGGCGCCCAGCTCGGCATGACGGACCTGGATATCGCCAACCCGGATGATATTTCGCCATCTGCTTCCCCCTCGGCGGAGGCCCTACTGACGGGGACGCCTCCGGGGGCGACGGAGAAGCAGCAGTCGCTGGTGAAGCTGCGGATTACTGATGGGGTCGTACACCTCACCCCCACGGACGGGAATGATGCCTTTAGCTGGGAGGTCGGCTCAGAAAAGCTGCCGTTGACGGGGCGGGCATCGCGGGTGTTTTGTGGTGGCGGCTCGATTTATATTGAGTCGGAGCTGCGGGATGTGCGGTTCGACACGGAGGACTTTTCGTCGGACGTGTAGGCTGAAAAACCATGAGTGAGTCTGCATCGTTGGATGGAAATGAGGCTATCGGCAGGGCTGCGGAGGCGGCGAAGTCGACGTCGACAAAGAATATTTTGGATACGGCGGATATCGCCGATCTGGATGCGACGCCGCACCCCGTCGACACGGCGAACCTTCGCGAGGGCCCAAATCTTCACGACGGCCTGCTTGCCCTCCTCCCCCTCGTAGGTGTGTGGCGTGGCGAGGGCCAGGCCGCGACCGATGAAGGCCAGTTCGCGTTTGGGCAGGAGCTCGTTGTCGCCCACAACGGCGAGAACTATTTGAGCTACCACTCGCGCACGTGGAAGCTCGATTCTGAAGGTAAATACGCAGGTCCGGACACAAATGCGTATGGCTTCTGGCGAATCAACGACAAGGATCAAATCGAGCTCATTAGCGTCCGCGCCGATGGTGTTGTCGAGATCTTCTACGGCGAGCCGTACAACGAGCGCTCCTGGTCGCTGCAGTCCGCATCGACGATGGTGACGGAGACAGGTCCGCAGGCACTCGGCCCCGGCAAGCGCATGTACGGGCTCATGCCGAATAACCACCTGGGATGGGTGGATGAGCGAGCCGAGGAGCAGCGCTCCGCGGAGCTCACCCGAGTCGTCGGCTAGCACCGAGAGGAAACTGGGGGTGACCTGTGTGGATGCGCTGGAAACGGGGCGTCGACTAGCTAAACATCGCCTCGGCGAGAAGGCGGGCGACATCTGCGGGGGTGTCGCGGCGGAGCTTGTGCCCATCGATGGACCGCACGGGCACCGCCCCGCGCACCGAGGAGACGAGCCACACGCCGTCGGCCTCTTTTAGCTTGTCGACGCTCAGGGACTTTTCTTTACAGGCGTAGCCAGCCTGACTCAACGTCTCAAACACAGCCTGCTGCGTCGTCCCAGGTAGCACGTCAGTTCCGCTCGGTGGGGTGCGGACCTTTTTCCCCTTGATGGAAATCACCGTGCTTGTCGCACCCTCCAGGATGCGCTCGCCGTCCACCCAGATGACATCGTCCATCCCCTCGGCCTTAGCCGCGCGCAGGGCCGCCATCGTCGCCGAATAGCCGAGCGACTTCGCCCCCAAGGCAATCCACGGGGCCTTCTCCGGGTGCAGAGTAATGCCCTTTTCGCACAGCTTCACCTTGATGCCCTTCTCGCGGAGATTCGCGTTCGACTCCGGCACATCGGTGACCGTCATCCACACCGAGGGGATGCCGGTGGAGGCGCGGCCGCGGGTGAAGGTCCAGACGAGTTTGCCGTCGACAAGCTCGTCACCGCACTGCTCAACCCACCCCTCAATGGCCTCCGCCGTCGCCTTTAACACCAGGTCACGGCCCAGCTCCGGCAACTCCAGCTTCTTCGCACCGGAGAGAAAACGGTCCACATGCCGCTCCACATTGCACGCCCTCCCTTCGTGCACAAGCAGGGACTCAAAAATTCCATCCGCGCGGGTCAGCCCCAAATCATCCCAAAAAATGTGGGGAAGCTGCGGGCTTTGTCGACGCGACGACCCACCGAACGGCTCAACAACAACGATCACTGGCGCATGTCCCATGCATTCGATTATGCCACCACTAGGATGGCGTACATGTCTAGTTACATTTCCCCCCTCCTTTCCACCCACGGCGCCCAGCCCGCGCCCCCAGAACTCGACGCCCCTCACACCGCCGGCGTCCCCTGGCACTACGGCAACCCCTTCGGCGAACAACGCGCCCCCCTCTCGCTTATCGACCGCTCCAACCGCGTCATCCTCACCGTCACCGGCGAAGAACGCGAAAGCTTCCTCACCAACCTGCTATCCAAAATCATCGCCCCCGGCGCCACCATGGCTCTCGACCTTGATGCCAACGGGCGGGTTCAGCACGAAATGGATGTGGCCGTCACAGATGACGCGGTTTTCCTCATCGTCTCCCCCCACGAAGCGGAAAGCCTTCGTGACTACCTGGTTTCCATGATTTTCTGGTCCAAGGTGGAGATCGCCGTCTCGCCGCTCAAGCTCGTCACCGTCTTCGGCGAGCACACGCCCCTCGAGGCCGCTTTTAGCCGCGCCGTCCCCGGCACTCCCCTGCGCACCGACTATGGTGTCACCGATGTGGAGGCCGCAGCCGAGGCGATTCTGCAACAAAACGGCCAGCTCGCGGGCCTGATGTGTTTTGAGGCCTACCGCGTCGCCCGCGGCGAACCGGACCACCCCGTCGACTGCGACGAGAAGACCATCCCCCACGAGGTCGGCCTGTGGCTCGCCGAGGCCGTCGATCTGAACAAGGGCTGCTACCGGGGGCAGGAAACGGTCGCCCGGGTGGAAAACCTCGGTCGCGCGCCCAGGGCGCTCGTCGTCACGCTTCTCGACGGCTCCGTCCCCGAGCTTCCCACGCCCGGAACCGCCGTCGAACTCGCAGGTCGCACGGTAGGAGTGCTCGGTAGTGTGGTGCACCACTACGAGCTCGGGCCGATTGCGCTGGCGACGATTAAGGCGAGTGCCCTCCAACGCTCGGGTGAGTTTATGGCTGGGGATTGTGCGATGAGCGTCGACAAGCACAGTCTGCCACGCCCCTCATCGGGGGCCGGAAGAGAAGCGATCACCCAGCTACGTGGCGGGAAACCCCAAGCCTAGGGGGTAAATACAGCAATTTGCGTGCAAACCGGCTAAAGTGTACACAGGTATTTATATTTAGTAACTGCACGAAAATGGGGCACCAAAAATACCCGGGTGTCTCTTGGAACTCCAAGGGGGTCAGGCCATGGGTCGCGGCCGTGCCAAGGCTAAGCAAACGAAAGTCGCTCGTCGGCTGAAGTACAACTCACCGGAAATGGACTTGGAATCGCTCCAGCGCGAGCTGTCCGGACAAGTGGAGGACAAACGTCGTGAGGAGGAGGACGATCCATACGCTGCATGGATTGACTACGATCCCGACGAGGACAAGTAACTAAACAAAAAAGGGAGCTCCGCTGAGAGCTCCCTTTTTCACGCCCTACTCCGCGTACTCATCCTCCAAAATGACGCGGTCAGCACCCGTAGACTCCTCCACCGTGCCCAACTCCCACGCATCCACGTGACGAGCAGCGAGGATCGCCAACACGCGCTCCTTCTCCGCAGCCGGCACAACAGCCACCATGCCGACGCCCATGTTGAAGGTTTTCTCCATCTCGGAGCGATCCACCTTCCCCACCGACTGGATATAGCGGAAGACCTGCGAAGGTTTCCACGTTCCGCGCGACAGGCGGGCCGTGAGGCCCTCGGGAATGACACGCGACAGGTTGCCCGCAAGGCCACCGCCGGTGACGTGACAGAAAGTGTGGATCTCGCACTCGTTGATGAGTTCCAGGCAGTCGAGAGCATAGATGCGCGTGGGCTCGAGGAGCTCCTCACCCAGCGTGCGCCCCAGCTCCTCAATGTGCGTGTCGAGAGGCAACTGTGCCTGTTCCAACAGTACGTAGCGGGCCAGCGAGTAGCCATTGGAGTGCAGACCAGAAGAAGCCATACCGATCACCACATCGCCCTCACGGACGCGCTGCGGCCCCAGCACCTCATCCTCCTCCACAACGCCAACAGCCGTCGCAGAGATGTCGTACTCATCCTCCGGCATCACGCCGGGGTGCTCCGCCGTCTCACCACCGAGAAGCGCACACCCGGCGCGAACGCAGCCCTCGGCGATACCCTCCACAATCTGCGCCACATGCTCAGGCACAACCTTGCCGATGGCAATGTAATCCTGCAGAAACAGCGGCTCTGCGCCACACACCACCAGGTCATCGACGCACATCGCGACCAGGTCAATGCCGATCGTATTGTGAATCCCCAGCTTCTGAGCGATGACGAGCTTCGTGCCCACACCGTCGGAACCAGCAGCCAGCAGTGGCTTCTTGTACTTCCCCAGCGCAAACAGCCCGGCGAAACCACCCAGGCCCCCGCGCACCTCCGGTCGCGACGCCCGCTTCGCGTGCGGGGCGAACAGTTCGACAGCCTTATCCCCGGCCTCAATATCAACGCCGGCGGCAGCATACGTGTTGTCAGTCATGGTCATCCTTTATCCAAAAACTAGTGGGCTGAATCGTAGTCACTACCGACCAGTGGCAGAGGGTACGTACCGGCCTTCATCGCACGCACCAAGTCGGCATTATTATTACCTTCCGGCAGGCCAAGTGGGTAATCTCCATCAAAGCATGCACAACACAGCGTCGACGCATCCTGCTCCGTGGCCTCCACCATCGCATCCACCGAGATGTATCCCAGCGAATCCGCGCCAATCGCCTGGCAGACGGCATCCACTGTCTCCTCCGGACGTGACGAATCCACCGCGTTCGCAATCAGTTCACCCGGAGACGCGAAATCAATGCCGTAGAAGCACGGCCATTTCACCGGCGGGCTGGCGATGCGGACGTGGACTTCGGCAGCCCCCGCCTCACGAAGCATTCTTATTAGTGCACGCTGGGTGTTTCCGCGCACAATGGAATCGTCAACAACAACGAGACGCTTGCCACGAATCTGATCCTTCAACGGGTTGAGCTTCAACCGGATCCCCAGCTGGCGCAACATCTGCGTCGGCTGAATGAACGTCCGCCCCACGTACGCGTTCTTCACCAGGCCAGTGCCGTACAGCAACCCCGACCCTTGCGCATAGCCGACGGCCGCCGGCGTCCCCGAGTCCGGAACCGGAATGACAAGATCACCGTCTGCTGGGGATTCCTTTGCTAGTCGACGACCAATTTCCACGCGCGTCGTATTTACCGAGCGACCCCGCAGGTCAGAGTCCGGACGTGCCAAGTACACGTACTCGAAGATGCAGCCCTTGCGCTTCGGCTCGGCAAACCGCATCGTCGACACGCCAGAATCGTTAATCACGACAAGCTCGCCTGGATCAATCTCCCGCACGAACGACGCACCCACGATATCGAGGCCACACGTCTCGCTGGACACCACCCAGCCGCGATCCAGGCGGCCCAGGCACAGGGGGCGGACGCCGTGGGGGTCGCGGGCGGCGTAGATGTTGTGGCCATCCGTAAACACCAAGCAGAATGCACCCTCGAGCTTGGGTAAGAGGTTCAAAGCTGATTGGAGGACGGTGGTGTCGGAGGTTGCACCGTCGGCAAGCAAAGCACAGGTGACCTCAGAGTCGGAAGGATACGTATCAGTCGGAATGAGACCCTTTTCGCGTGCCAGTTTCATGAGCTGACGGTGATTGATGAGATTACCGTTGTGCGCAAGAGCCACGTCCGTGTCCGCCGGCGTCGTGCGGAAGATGGGCTGGGAGTTCTCCCACTTCACGCCCCCAGCCGTCGAATAGCGAGTGTGACCAACGGCGAGATGGCCCTGAAGCGCCTGCAAAGACTGTTCATCGAAAACCTGGCTGACCAGGCCCAAGTCCTTGAAAACGACGACCTGATCGCCATCCCCCACCGCAATACCTGCAGCCTCCTGGCCACGGTGTTGGAGAGCAAACAAACCATAATACGTAATTTTTGCTACATCCTCGCCCGGCGCCCACACGCCGAAGACGCCGCATTCGTCGTGGGCCTGATCCTCGAGAATTGGGTTATTCGATACCACGACCACCAGCGTAGTAGCTACAAGGCCACCTCACCAAAGAGATAACCCAGACCGTAGGTAATAGACATCGCCAACGCACCACCAACAATCAAGCGCACCACCGACCGCGTCGCCGACCCCTCCGACAACGCCGCCGAAATCCCACCTGTCACCGACAACGCAACAACCGTGGCCACAAGTGTGATCCCGCCGCGCCAGCCGTACGGGGCAAGCATCACCGCCACCAAGGGGAAAATACTGCCAAGCAGGAACGATACTGCAGAACTGATGGCGGCGGCCCACGGGTTTGTCAGCTCTTTGGAATCCACGTTGTGATGCACCATGAGGTGCGCATGCAGCAGATCGCCGGCGGCCAACTCGTCCGCAGCCACCCGCGCTGTCTCTGGATTCAGGCCCCGCTTTTGCAGCGTCGAGACGATATCCGCCTTCAAATCGTGAGGGGTTTCCCGCACCTCCTCGGCATGCTGCTTGATCATGGCGCGCTCGGTGTCGCGCTGGGCGGAGACGGACACATACTCACCGAGCGCCATGGACACGGCACCTGCGGTAACGGCTGCCATTCCGGCAGTGGCGATTGCACTCAGGGAAGCGCCGGTGGCGGCGACACCCATGACGACACCGGCAGTGGAAATGATGCCGTCGTTGGCGCCGAGGACTCCGGCGCGGAGCCAATTCAGCTTGGCAGCAATGGATTGTTCTTCTCCCATGAGCGCCACATTATCGCAGCTTAAAGGCTTTTTCACCGAAGGTAATGCTAACCTATCGGCTGATAGGGAGATGCTTACCTACCTCCGTGGCGCGGTTGCCGCTGGCGGAAATGGCGCCGGTGGAGAGGGCGTCGTCAAATGATTGCAGCCCGAGGGCCAGGCGGAGCCACACCACAGGCGACATTTCCACCACGTTGGGTGGCGTGCCACGGGTGTGTCGGGGGCCGTCGATACATTGCACGGCGGCGTAGGGCGGAACGCGGAGCTCGACGGAGTGGCCGGGGGCGCGGGCACCCACCTCCTCCACGGAGAGCTTTACGGCCTCTTTCAGGACTTTTCGCTCGGGTTTGGGGGTGCTGTCGGGGTGCTCGGCGTAGGCGCGCACCCGCTCGAGGGCACTAGTAAGAGTCGAGTCGGTCATTCCTTCAGTGTAGGATTGTGCCCATTTCTACGTTCTTTTTCCTGCTTATCGACGCTTTCTGTTTCCAGGATCCGACGGGCTATGGCGTTGCCGGCGTACTCGGTGGCCGGCATCTGGTTGTGGAGGGGCTCGCCGCCCTCCGGGGGAATCCAGGCGGCACGGCCATCCTCGTCACGGATGTGGCGGCCGTTTTTCACTTTGGCTGGGTCGTCGTCGTTTTGGCGGTTGTGGTTCACACACAAGCCGATAATCTCGACAGCGTTCGTCTTGCCACCATCCTTGTAGGCGATGGTGTGGTGCATCTCGAAATGGGAGGCCAGCTGCGTACAGCCCGGGTGGGCACAAAAGATCTGGTCAATGGTGATCGCTTGGCGCAGCATCGGCGAGGCAAAGCGCTCGTTTTCCAGCTCATAGCACTCGCCAATGTGGTTCGTGCCGTCGTAGATAACGACCCACCCATACGGAGACAGGCGGGTCTCTGCCTCTTCCCTGCCGATAATGATCTCGCCGTCCGTTGTCGCATACTTGCCGTCGCCAATGTACTTCGTGCCTGGAATCGCCAAAATGAACGCAGGGCCCAGGGTCCGCCCGAACGAACCAGAAACATCGGGGAGACCGGACGACGGGGCGTCGATAAGCCTCTCCAAACCAGAACCCAACACAACCGACTCATCCGAGCCCGGCGGAGCCCCACTGAGCTGCTGCAACCGCGCGATCAACTTCTCCATAATCGCCGGCTTCAGGCGCACATGCGCATGCTTCATCCCCTGGCCATCCGTCACCTTCGACACCGTCACCGACGACCGCGCCTCCGGCCGACGCACCTCCTTCGCCAAAAGCGCCGCCTTCGCCTTCAACTCCTGCCACGTCAGCCCACCGGCAATCGCCACCAGCCGCGCTCGCAGCCCCTCTCGCTCATCCTTCGCCACATTGTTCATCGCCTTCGAGATGAGCACCAACTTCGCCACCGACAGCTTTTCCGCCTCGACCAGCACATCCGGGTCAGAAAATGTGCCCCAATTCTTCGACGCATGCATCCACTCCCGGACCATCTCCTCCGACAAGCCGTACAAACGTGACCACTCACGAGCCAAATCCGGGTTCGTCTTGCGTGCCTTCCACACCTCGCGAAGCAACTCCGGACCCTGAAACGCAGAAACAATCTTCGTAATTCTTTTCATACCCCGCACACTAAAAGTGGTCCGCATCCCGCAACAGGCCACCGCCCAAAACTGTGGATAACTCCCCAAAACCAGAAAACCCACTCCGGAAAGCTATCCACAGGCACCCTATTTACGATGCAACGCCACCCGCGCCACATCCCACACATCCACATAACAATTCGTCACAGCCAACCCCACCGCCGGCAAATCAGCCACATCCCCATAACACAACCACCACTTCTCATGCACCGGCTGAAACTTACGTTTAAACGCCGCTAGAGACCGAAAACCGTACCAAGGCTCCAACAACGCACCCATTTTCTCCAACACCCCATCGACCGCCGACGACTCCCCCTCCACCGACGAATGCGCAAGCGGAGCACCCGACAAACTAATCCACGACAAACCATCCGAATGCGCGCGACGAGCGGTCTCGGCAATAAGAAACTCCACCACCGAGCGGAAACCCTCCGTATCCCGGCGCATTAGGTCCAAAACCCAACCACCGGGAGCCGGAAGCCAACTCGTCACACCGTGGACGCGACCCGCGTCATCAAGCGCCACCATCAACCGCACACGAGGATCCGCAAGCGAATCCACCCCACCCAACGTGAAACCCATCTCCGGCAGCGACTTCTCCGACACCCACTCCTCAGAGAGAGCGCGGATGCGTTGGTGGGTGAGGGGATCGAAATCGTCCCACCTCCCCCACACGGAGCGGATATGCTCCTTGACCGCGCGGTTTGTTGCAGTTCTGACATCCTGGAACTTCTTGCCTCGGAAAGAAACATCCGAAACGTCGATGATCGATTCCTCAGCCACCTGGACGCGGGCGCCAGGGCGGGTCTCGGCGAAGGCGGTAGGCACAGAGTACCAAGCACATTTGAGGCCCTGCCTGCGGCAATGGTCCTGAAATGCGTCGGCAAGGCGCTCCGGATGGGCGGACACCGGGCTGCCGACCGTGACCGCAACGAGGTTGTGAACCTGGTAAGCGACGTAGCCGTCGTCGGTAAAGAAATACTCATTGCCGGGCCACAGCGTCATGTGCGACAGGTGATCCCCCACCCCAGAATCCAGGAACGCCAGGGCGCGGGCGCGATCGGAATCGTGAGGGAGCCGCGGGGGACGGCGCAGCGCCCACCACAGGCCGGCGGCGAAAATAATCCAAAACACCGAGGAAGCAAGCACAAAACGCCACGAGGGGGTCGAGCCCAACACAATCTCCCGGAGCATCGGTGGGAGGTAGACGAGAGGGAGAGCGGACCACCGCCCCACCCCACCGAGAAGAAACCAGAGGAGAGCTGCGAGAAGGGCGTCGAAAAGCAAAATGCGAGCAAAGAGGAGTTCGCCACCTTTGACGCGGAAGAGGCGGGCGGTGGTGGCGAGGACGAGGAAGCCGAGGATCCAAGGGACCGCAACCGACGTCACACTCACTGAGAAGAACCATGCCGGGTCCTCGGGTAATGCGTGGAAAATGGAGGCTTCGATGATGACGACGGGGAGGGTGAACAGGAAGGTGATGACGGTGCCCCACCAGGCGAGGCGGCGGCCGCGGAATAAACCGAAAACCAGGATGAGCATGATGATTGCTGGCAAAATGGTCATCGCCACGCTGTTGACCGAATCCTCCGAGACGCAGTTGCCCAGCGAATCGAACTGGGAGCAGAGGGCCGCGAGGTCGGTGAGTTTGCCGAGCCCCGACAACACACCGGCAGAATATGGGCTCAGAGCTGCGATGAGAGGCCCTAAACCGATGCCGGCAACCATGAGACCGACGAGGACGCGTGCTTCTGCGAGAGAAACCGTCGGGCGAGCAAAGCGAATGGGTCGATTCCAGAGCACTATTCCCAGGCCAAGGCCAACAAACGCAGCAACAGCGACGCACAGCTGCGTCAGGGTGCCCGAGTAGAGCACAACCGTGATGACCGAGGCAACGATGAGCGTACGGACGCGGCGGCGCCACAAAATAGTGAAGCGCGCCGAACCCATAGCGGACGCGCCGACGATCCACATGAAGGGCGTGAGCAGTTCTTGCCCGCGCAATTCGATGCCCCACGGAGTGAGCGGGTTGACGACGGCCCAGGCGATGAAGGCACCACTTAATCCACCCACGAGTTGGATCACCAAAATTACGGCTGCGTACCAGGTAGAACCCAGTTTCCTCTCCGTGTAGGTGGCACCGGTCAATGCCAGGACGGTGGCGGCAATGCCGGAGGGGAGCGTCGAAAAGGTAAGTCCCGAGGTGAGGATGTCCAGGGCATTGATGGGGATGTCGAGGCTCAGCGCCCCAAGGGTGTCAGTGCGAGTGCACACGGCGAAGAGGATCCAGCCCAGGGCGACGAGTGTCCACGTCACCGGCGCGCCACTGGCGGCATGGGCGAGGGTTTTACAGAGGAATTGTGCTCTACGCACGGTCAATGCCTCCAATTTGGGCAATAAAATCAAGTGAACTGATAAGGCCTTGGCGCCACACGCGGAAGTCATGGCCACCCGGCAGGATCGTCAGCGTCGCGTTCATACCGGCCTGCCTGGCAAGGCCGTACAGCTCCTCCATGCCGGGGCGGTAGTCCCTGTCGGCATCGCCCACGATGAAGCGGACGGGGATGCCGACGTACTTTTGGCGGTCACTGAGCAGCTCACGGGGGTTATTCTCTCGGTATGCTTCGGGGTCGCCACCGAAATACTTGTCGACGGTTTCTTGCTTGGTTCCGGCGAGAGGCTCGCGCTGGCCTGACATGTCGATGTAGCCGCCGTAGGAGTCTGGGGCGGTCGTGGCAATTTGCAAGGCGCAGGTGCCGCCGTAGCTAAGGCCGCCGAGGACCCAGTGGCTGCGCTCCTCATCCACCCGGAAGAATTGGGTGATGGCCAGGGGTAATTCGTCGGAAATGTAGTCGTGAGCCCAGCCGACGCAGAGGGGGTTGCCGGTGAAGGAGCCGGTAGCGTCGACGGAAACGACGACGGGGGCCATGCCGGAATGGGTGGCCTGGAACTCGTCGAAAAGCTGGGGAACCTGGCCCTCATTCATCCACATCGACGGGGAGCCGGGGTTGCCGTGCATGAGGACGAGGACGGGCGGGCGGGCGCCGGCGAAGTACGCCGGGGGAAGGTAGACCTCGGCGGGCCGACCGCGGCCGAGGACCAGGCTCGTGCGGACGCTGTGGCCTAGACGGACGCTGGAAAGCTGCGCGTAGGGGACGTAGTCGACGCGGTTGGTGATGGCACCGACGGTGGGAACCATCTGGAACTGGGTGTTGACGATACCGATGGAACCGACGAGGGCGACGGCGACGAAAAGGGCATGACCGGGGCGTCGACAAGCGGAAAGGAGAAGAAGGAGGAGCCCACCGCCAATGGCGAGGGCAGGTGGCGCGTGGAGGATCCATGCGGCGGCCACGGCGACTCCAATCACGAGAACAGAAACCGTGGTCACGCGGCATTTCTGCCGGGTAAGGAGGAAGAGGACCGGAGCGATGAGCGCAGCCCAGAAAACGACCGACTGCGTGGGGCCGGTCAACTCTACGGACTCGAACATGAGGAAAATATACGCACGGCTGGGGGTGGGTGCCAAGCGAAGAAGGAGGGTTTGGAAAACTGGTGCGTAATTGGTGGCGGGGCGGATGCCTACCCACAGGGTTTTGACACAGATTTAGTTGTTAACCTGTATTTAAGAGTCCCCATTCGGGCGAAAAATGAGCTGCCAGACACGGGCGACTGCTACCAGGGATAGACAATAAAAAGTCTATGGTTAAGTGCCTGTTATGGGCGGAGGCTGGGAACACGATGGCGCCGGTTAGAGGAACGAGCAGGTTCTTCAATCTGCCGGAAGACAAGCGGGATCACATCATAGCGACGACGACAGAATTCGCCACCCACGGCTACGAGCAAGCCAACATCAACCGGATCGCCAAGGATGCCGGCATCTCCGTCGGCGCATTATTCAATTATTTCCCCACCAAAGCAGACCTTTTCCTCTACATGGTTCAACGAGGATCCGCCACCATCGAAGCCAAAACAGCACCGATCCTCCAATCGGATGCGAGCCTGCTGGAAATGATCGACAAGCTCATCGACATCATCGGCGAAACCAGCATCACCGAGCGCGAATCCATCCAAATCTGCCGTGCAATGGGCGCCCCGGGCTACCGAGCCTCCATCAAGGAAACAACCGCTGAACTGGAGCACTACACAGAAAAACAGTACCTCACCGTCATCAAACACGGACAGGGAACCGGCGAAATATGCGACGACGTACCCGCCGAATATCTCGCCCTCCTCGTAGATAATCAATTCGTTTCACTGCAGTACACGTTGGCGACGGAGTACTACGAGGAGCGTCGCCACATCTACGCAGCAGATCTGCCCACTGACCAGCTGTTGGAGACGACAAAACAGTTCCTGCATTCGGCCCTCGTGGCCCGATAGCTGGCATTAGAACACTCATTCCCCTAATTACCCCCGCTTTCCCCCCGCTGATGCAAAGCCCCTTGTGGAGGGGCTTCCCGACCGTACAATGAGTGCTACGAAAATCCCCCACGAATAGGAAGTGCCCTGTGATCAGCGAAGCATTGAAAAAACTGGTGATTAAGGAAGATCTCACTTATGACGAGGCGTATGCCGTCATGGATGAGATTATGAGCGGGGAATCCTCCCCCAGCCAGAACGCCGCCTACTTAGCTGCACTGTCCACCAAGTCCTCCAACGCCGAGACTATCGACGAGATCATGGGCTCTGCGGAAGCTATGCGCAACCACGCGACCCAGGTTGAGCATCCCGGCATTGAAGTCCTGGAGATCGTCGGCACGGGTGGCGACAACGCGCACACCTTCAACATTTCGACAACCTCTGCCATAGTGGCCGCTGCCGGTGGCGTGACCGTGTGTAAGCACGGCAACGCGGCGGCGACAAGCAAGTCCGGCGCCTCGGACGTGCTGAATGCGCTTGGCGTGAATATTCACCAGGATCCGGAGCTTGTAAACAAGCTCCTTAAAGAGGTCAACATTGCGTTCCTCTACGCTCAGCAGTACCACCAGTCCATGAAGCACGTGGCAAGTCTGCGCAAGGAGCTCGGCTTCCGCACCGTATTCAACATCCTCGGCCCCCTGACGAGTCCGGCAAAGCCGGAGCGCTTCGTCCTTGGTGTCTACTCCGAGTACCTCGTCGAACCGCTGGCCAAGGTCCTCTCCCACCAGGGCGTGCGCCGAGGCCTAGTTGTCTTCGGCCAGGACGTCATGGACGAGATTTCCGCATCCGCACCGTCCACCATCTGCGAGATTCGCGACGGCTACTTCCGCACCTCCGTTATTAAACCCGAAGACTTCGGCCTCGAGCGCTGTGAGAAGAAGGATCTCGTCGGTGGCGATCCGGAGGAAAACGCCCAGATCACCCGCGATGTTCTCGCCGGTAAGGATCGGGGCCCGCACCGCACCGCCGTCCTCATGAACGCCGGTGCCGCCCTCTTCACGGGAGACAAGACCGAAACGCTCGCCGACGGTATCTCCCTCGCCGCTGAGCTCATCGATACCGGTAAGGCCCTTCAGAAGCTGGAGGACTTCATCAAAGCCTCCCACGACCTCGCATAGGCAAAACAAGAAACTGGCGGTGACCTGCATGGTCACTGCCATTTTTTACCGCTTAAAAAGACAAACAGGTTTTTCACAGTTGGCCATACGTTTTCTCATATTTCGGGATACGGTTATTTACATGAGCAAGTCTCCTCTCAAGAAACTGAGCGCCGCCACTGTTGCAGGTGCCGTAGCTTTTTCCACTCTCTCAGCACCAGCTGCTTCCGCCGTTGAAATGACCTACAAGGATGGTGTTTGTACCTATGTGTTCAACCAGGAGGAGATGTCCATACGCGGTGTGCAAACTGGGTATGGAATAGACACTCCAGCAGGAACTGCGCAGAGCCTTCCAAGACTCATTCAAATTCGCGATGAGCGGCAACAACTTTTAGACGATGTATTGCGCGACTATGGTGATAATCCTATTCCCAAAGAGACCAAAGAATACTTAGAAGAGAACTACTACAAGTTCATTCGGGTATTAACTGAAATCATCAATGCAGGCGACGCTTGTATACACCAGCGCAATTACAAAACTCCGGTTGGCACAGAGCTTTCCGAAGAAGCCAAGACAGGGCTCATCGTTGCGGGTTCAATCCTCGGCGCGGTTGCACTCGTTGCGATACTTGCCCCGGCGATTATCCCGTTGCTTCCCCCACAGATTCAGGCACTCCTGCCGAGGTAGGGGCATAAATCATTATGAACAGTAGAAACCCCGTGCAAATTAGGCACGGGGTTTCTCCTCATCTATTTCAGGATCAATCCGATGAGATACCACGGCAGGGCGAGGCCAATCAGCACCACGTAGGTGACAATGGCGCCGAGGCCCACTGGGGTGAAGATCACCACCAGAGGTAAGGCCGCAAGGCACAGGGCGGCACACAGCGTGCGGGGCAGATCCCTCACTGCATTCATGACGGCACCTTTGAGGTCGCACGCAGGGTAAAACCGCGCCGTGAGAATGGTAAGGACCAGAAGCCCCGACCAGATTCCGGCTTCTAGAATGATCGCCGCCATGGGGCTAATGAGCTCGCCTTCCGCCCGACGGATGACGACGATCTCGTAGATTCCTAGCGCTGCGATACAGGTAGCACCCACAAAGTAGCCCGTGGAGGGGAGGAAGGATGCCCGAAACTGCTTCCAGAACGTGGCAAAGGGCCGGGACCCTTCCTCGCGGGCGAGTTGCCTCGTGACGTGGGCCCCGGCCTTGGTAGCTGCGCCGGCGGTGACCACCGGCAGCGACGCGATCACCATGCAGATATTGACGGTGACCAGGTCGGCTGCGAGTGAAAAGGCGGCGTAGAACCGGGAGTCGGGTGAGAACATTTAGCCCTTGACTGCGCCGGCGGCGACGCCTTCAATGATGTGTTTCTGCGTGGCGACGTAGAAGATGACGATGGGGATGATGGCGAGGACGAGCATGGCCATCATGGCACCCATGTCGCGGTTGCCGTTGGAACCGACGAAGGATTGGACGACGACGGGGATGGTCTTGTACTTCGTCGACAAGCCGATGACGAGGTACGGGAGGAGGTAGTCGTTCCAGACCCACATCGCGTTGAGGATGGCGACGGTAACGGCGGTGGGCTTGAGCATGGGCAGCACGACGCGGAAGTAGTTCTGCAGGGGGCTGCAGCCGTCGATCATGGCGGCTTCTTCAATGTCGATGGGGATTGATTTGACGAATCCGGAGAACATGAAGACGGACAGGCCGGAGCCGAAGCCGAGGTAGAGGACGACGATGCCGATGGGGTTGTTGAGGTTCAGTATGTCGGCAATTTTCACCGTCGGGAACATCACCATCTGGAAGGGGATGACCATACTAAATACGAAGAGGTAGTAGAGGGCGGATGTCCACCACGTTTTCACGCGGGTGATGTAGTAGGCGGTGAGGGCGGAGAAGAAGACGATCGCCGCCACCGAAAGGATGGTGATGACAAATGACCAAAGGATCGCCCACAGGAATCCCTCCTTCATGAGGCCGACGGCGAAGTTTTCCAGCCCGGCCCACATCTCGCCGACCGGTAGCGCGAAGGGGCTGTCAGCGATAGCGAGTTTGTTTTTGAAGGAGTTGAGAATGATGAAGAAGATCGGCCCGAGGAACACGACGGTGAGGAAAACGAGGACGCTGTACAGGGCTATCTTTGTTCCTGTTCCAACCTTTGCTTCGTCGCTTTTCGACGCCTGTGTGGTTACGGTTTGTGCAGTCATTACGCTTCGACCTCCCGGGAGCGCGTGGCGCGGAGTTGGAACATGGCGATGGCGACAACCACCACCACGAAAATGACGGCTTTGGCCTGGCCGACACCCTCAGAACCGACGCGGTTAAACATAGTGTTGACAATGTTGAGTGCGACCATCTCCGTTTGGCTTCGTGGCGCGCCATTGGTAAGTGCCAAGTTTTGATCGAACAGCTTGAACGTATTGGATAGGGTGAGGAACAAGCAGATTGTGATCGACGGCATAACCATGGGGATGGTCACATGCCGCAGGATTTCCCTGCGGCCGGCGCCGTCGATTTCCGCGGCCTCGATGAGCTCCGGCGGGACGTTTTGTAACCCAGCGATGTAAATGATCATCATGTAGCCGACCAGCTGCCAGTTGATGAGCATGATGAGGCCGAGGTAGCCGTATTTCCAGTCGGCAACAATCGTTGTACCGTATTTGGCGAGCACAGCGTTGATCATGGACTGCCACGTGTAACCCAAGACGATGCCGCCGATGAGGTTTGGCATGAAGAACACGGTGCGGAAGAAGTTCGTTCCCTTGAGCTTGCGGGTCAGCGTCCAGGCAATGGCGAACGCGAATAGGTTCACGGTAACGATGGACACCACCACGACGAGCACAGTGAAGATGAACGAATCGACGAAGCCTTCACGTGCGGAGAAGGCCACCTTGTAGTTTTCAATGCCCACGAACGTCGCGTCGGTAATCGTCGTGAAGTCCGCGAACGACAGGAAGAACCCGATGATGAACGGCACGAGGAAGGCGATAAGGAACGCCAAGAGCGTGGGGAGAACAAAAACGGGGAAATACTTTTTCAGGCTGGATTGCATAGCTCACTCCCGGAATAAAAGGACGGCCTCCACGCCCAGTTGCGCGGAGACCCCCTTTAACTAGTTACATTTTCCAGTTTGCTTCTTTTTCAGCGGCCCAGTTTTCCACGAAGGCCGAGACAACTTCATCCCACTCCAGGTTACCGGAGGCGTACTGTGCAAGGTCAGCACCAAAGTCGTCCTTGAACTGCTGGGACGGCATGTACTGGAAGGTCCAGGGGTACGTCTTCACGGACGAATTCTGGATGTACTCTGCCACCTGCTTGCCCAGCGGATCGTCCGGGGTGCCAAGATCAGCAAAACCCTTGAATGGTGCGATGAAGCCGAGGTCATCGACCACGTACTGCATGCCGTCGCCGGCGTAGAGCCAGTTGGCGAAGTCGATGGAAGCCTGCTGGTCTTCCTCGCTCGCCTTGGAGTTCACGGCGAGGTAGCTTTCCGTACCGATGGAGATGCCACGGTTGGACTCGTCGGGAAGCCCCATGTACATGGGGATGAACTTTATCTTGTCTTCCTTCACCACGTTGCCGTCGACGTCGGAAATCTGGCTCCATGCCCAGTTACCGTTTTGCACCATGGCAGCCTTGCCGAGGGCGAAGTCCGCCATCGAGTCACTCACAGCCTTGGACGGGGTGAGGCTCGGGGCGACGGTGGAATCCTCCAGGTAGAGGTCGAACAGGTTCTTGAACTCCTTGTTGTACGTGAACTGCATGTCATCCATGTCGGTCACGCCGGCATCCTTGAACTCCTGATCCATCGGGGTGTTCAGAAGGTGCGTCTGGTAGCGCCACTCCTCTCCGGAGGCCAGCGATGCAGCAGCGAAGGCACCATCGATGCCGAGGTCATCCTTGCGGGCCTGCATGTCATCGGAGACTTCCTTCAGCTTGTCAAAGCTGTTGATCTCATCCAGCGAGGTTGCCTTCGCGCCGTCGAGAGCGAAGTACGTATCGAAGATCTCCTCGTTGACGATGATGCCGTAGCCCTCCACAGCGAACGGAACACCAATGATTTGGCCTTCCGCGTTCTTCAACGGTGGGGTGTCCGCATTCAGCTGCTTGGTGAACTCAGCATCGGTGAGATCAGCCATGTAGGACTCCCAGCGCAGCTGGCCGGCCGGGCCGTTGATCTGGAACAGCGTGGGCGCGTCCTTCTTGCCCACCTCAGCCTTCATGGTCTGCTCGTAGGAGCCAGAAGCGGCGGTCACAACCTTGACCTCAACACCGGTTTCCTCGGTGTACTTCTTGGCAATCTCCTGGTACGCCGCATCCTGTTCGGGTTTGGCGTTAAGGAAGTATACGCTGGGGCCATCAGCGGAGCTGCTCGAATCAGAGCACCCCACAAGCCCTGCAGCGGCGAAGGCCGCGGCGGACAGCACTGCGGCGAACCGAGTCATCTTTTTCACGTTGAAACCTTTCTTCAAGATTGACTACCGGTTATATCAACCATTATCACCGTCAGTGTACAGGCACTATTGCCCTAAAAGTGAAAAAACATCAGACGCTGGTACACCCCCTCACGGAGCACAAATGCCCGCTATGTAGGAGAAAAGACACAGAAAGGTGGTATTTGTTAGGTGGATAACACCCCCACTTTTGGGGGCTATCAGGCGAGGAAGGTCTCCTCGTCCCGGTGGGCGGGAAGAACCGAACGGATGTAGCTCTCCGTTGCCTCCTCCATGGACACGTCCCCACCGCGGGCTTCCGTCATGAACCACCGGTGGTCCATGACCTCGTGGAAGATTTGAGCCGGCTCAAGTTTCTTCGCCAGAGCGGGAGGAACTAAGCGAACGGTCGGCAGGAAGACGTCGAGAAGCCACTTGTGCGCAACCTGTTCCAGGGGTAGCTCGGGGAAGTCGAGTGCCTGGTAGGTGTGGATGGAGTTGAGCATGCGCTGCGCCTGCTTTTCCTGGACGTCGAGGCCGGTCAGGCGCATAAGTGCCCGGTTGTGGTGGCCGGAATCGACCACCCGCGGGCGGATGGTGACAGTCTGGCCTTCCTCGTCGCGCACGACCTTCAGCTCGGCGACATCGAAACCCAGCTCGTTGAGGCGGCGGATGCGATCGCTGACCCGCCACGTCTCGTTGGCATCGATGGCTTCCTCGCCGGTGAGCTCGTCCCACAGCTGGCCGTAGCGCTCGGTGATGCGACCGCCGATGTCGATGGGATCCATCGACTCGTCCATGAGGCCACCGGCCTCGAGATCCATAAGCTCACCGATGATGTTGACGCGCGCCACATCGACGTCATACATCCGCCGGGACTCCGAGAGGGTACCAGGGAGGTCGCCTGTCTCGGCATCGACAAGATAGCCACTAAACGCATCGGCATCGCGGCGGAAAAGCGTGTTGGACAGGCTCACATCGCCCCAATAAAACCCCACGAGATGGAGCCGCACGAGGAGCACCGCCAGCGAATCAATGAGCTTACCGGCCACCTCCGGGCGCAACTTTTGGGAGAAAACCGCCCGGTAAGGCAGGGAAAACGATAAATGCTCCGTCACCAGACACGCCGTCAGCTCCTCCCCCTCCCGCGACCGACGGCCCGTAATCACCGCCAGCGGCGTCACCGACGGCGCACCGATCCGATTCAGCTCACGCAGCATCTGATACTCGTGGTGCGCCACCTTCTCCCCGATCTCCTTCACCGCGATAACCCGCGCCGAATCCCCATCCGGAAGGTTGACAAAACGCACTGTATGACGGCTAATTCCTCTCGGTAGGCTGGTGATAACCCGCTCCGGCCACTGCTCCAACGGCAGCTCCCATGGCAATTGCAACAGCGCCGGCGCCAGGGCAGTGCCGGAGATATCCATCCTCTCCGGCATCTCCACTACTCCTCGATCCGCTTCCCCGTCTTCGCGGAGAACACATGCAGCATCCCCGGCTTAATAGACAGCTTCACGGTATTCCCCGGCTTCGGGGCCGTGTGCGGAGCCGTCCGCACCACAATATTATTGCTTGTCGACGCATCGGGGTTACTGTCTGTACCACTGGACAGGTTTCCTCCGCCGACGAGCATCCCGTACAGGTAGGAGTCACTACCCAGCTCCTCAACGAAGTCCACCCGTACCGGGATCTGCCCGTTCGGGTCAACATCAAGGGCCTCCGGGCGGAAGCCGAGGACGACCTCGGGGCCATCCACCTTCCCCACGAGGGACTCTGGCAGCTCTACCTGCGCTTCTCCCAGCCGGGCGGTACGGCCCTCCACTGTGAACGTGCCGAGGTTCATCGCCGGCGAACCAATAAAGCCCGCCACGAACTCGTTCTCCGGGTGCTCGTACAGATCCCGCGGAGTACCCACCTGCTGCAGCACGCCCTTATTCAGCACGGCGATGCGATCGCCCATCGTCAGGGCCTCCGTTTGGTCGTGCGTCACGTACAAGGTGGTAACGCCCAGCTCACGTTGCATCGACGCGATCTGCGTACGGGTCTGCACACGCAGCTTCGCATCCAAGTTACTCAGCGGCTCATCCATGAGGAACACCTGCGGCTTACGCACAATCGCACGGCCCATCGCCACACGCTGACGCTGACCACCGGACAGCGCCTTCGGCTTGCGATCCAAAAACTCCGTCAGATCCAGCGTCCGCGCCGCAGCCTCCACGCGCTCGTTGATCTTCGCCTTATCCACACCGGCGATCTTCAACGCAAACCCCATGTTCTCCCGCACCGTCATGTGCGGGTACAGGGCGTAGTTCTGGAACACCATCGCAATATCGCGATCCTTCGGCGGGACATTTGTCACATCCCGATCCCCGATGAACACCTGCCCCGAATTCACGTCTTCCAGGCCCGCAAGCATACGCAGGGTGGTGGACTTGCCGCAGCCCGACGGGCCGACCAGAACGAGAAACTCCCCGTCCGCAATGTCCAGATTGATGTTGTCCACGCTGGGCGCGGTGGCACCGGGGTAGACGCGTGTCGCATTCACGAAGCGAACTTCAGCCATGACCTCTATGTTTCCTTTGCTTTCATTGGCAGGTACGTGCCAAACGATCCGAGTGAAAGAGGAGGGGGCCTTAGGCCCCGCTCAGTAACCCAGGCTAGCGCCCCCGCCCGGTCATAACCAGGAAACCTTATGTGATCTTTCTTACAACGGCAGCAGCGGGTCGATCGCATCAGCTGCGTCATCGATATCATCGAAATGCCCCGCGACCTCGCCCTTCGTGTCCAAAATGACGCACGGCTCGCCGCCCAGCAGGTCGTCGTACTTCCCGTCCTCCGCCTTCACAGCAAAGAAGCCCCTGGGGGTGAACTCCTCAATCAACTCCTCGAATTCCTCGTCTGAGTACACCATCACGACATGCCCCGCATACTGAGGGAACAGCATAACTACACCTCCACGTAGGTTTTTGGTTTTGCCCCCAACTCTAGCGCCACCGACACCGCCGCCACGACATCTTTCGCCACCTTCCGCTTCACCAGGTTTCTCGCCGACACGCTCAAGCGGATCACGCCACCCCGGCGCGCCGTGCGCTCCACCGCGTGAATGATGGCAGAACGCCACCAGCGGGAGGCGCCATACCCCTCCCCCACGGAGAGGTTTCGTGCCGGGACCAGGGTGTTTGTTTCCAAAATGTGGATGCCTTTAGTGGATAGGGCGCGAGTGAAGCCGAACTCAGGGAGGACGGAGAGGGTGCCCTCCGAGAGGCGCCAGCAAGGGGGAGCAAAGATGGGCGTCGAAAAGCCGAGGCGTTCCATTTGGGCGACGGCACCGGTCAGGCGGAGGCGGGCCTCGTGGGCGGGCAGGGTGGCGAACTCCGCGCGGCGACCCTGGGCGGGCTGGTCGAACCCATTGAGAACAAATGCGTCTCCAGCTGCGAGTTTGCGTTCAAAAAAGCGTCGGGTATCGGCATCCTTCGCCAGGTGCCAGTTGCCGTCGATGTGCGGGGCAATGAGGAGGCTGACGGGAACATCCCACGCCTCCAGCTCGCGCATGAACTGCGCCGCCGGCGTCCTCGTCTCGGTGAAGACGGAGGAAATGGATACCAGAAGGGTTGCACTCACCCACTCAATATCACACCGATTGCTCCGACTCGCAGCGCATGCGCTGACGCGCACGTTATTCGGTTAGCCCCGTGATCTGATTGACGAGCCAGGCAGCGTCTTCACGGGAGCGTCGAATAGCGTCGTAGCGACCAGACACCCCACCGTGACCGGCGACCATCTCCGTGCGGAGGAGGAACTCCCCCGAGGTCGCCACATCGCGGAGCTTCGCGATCCACTTCGCCGGCTCGACATAGAGAACACGGGTGTCGTTGAGGGAAGTCGTAGCCAAAATATTCGGGTATGGCTTCGCCTCCACATTCTCATACGGCGCGTAACTTGCCATGTAGTCGTACACTTCTGCTTCGTGGTAAGGGTCGCCCCACTCATCCCACTCCGTCACCGTCAACGGCAACTCCGGCTTCAGCATCGACGTCAACGGATCCACAAACGGCACATCTGCACGAATCGCCTTAAACCGATCCCCGCCCATATTCGCCACCGCGCCCATAAGCAGGCCGCCCGCACTGCCACCCGAGGCACCCAGCATCGCAGGTGTGGTGTAGCCATGGGCAATCAGATAATCCGCCACCGTAATGAAATCCTCGAAGGTGTGCTTCTTGTTCAGACCCTTGCCGTCGTCGTACCAAGATCTGCCCATTTCGCCGCCGCCGCGAACATGCACCTCCACGAAGCGGATTCCCCTATCTAGCAGGGAAACCCTCGCAGAACTGAACTGGGGGCCGCCACTAATCTCGTAGGCACCGTAGGCCGTCATGTGGGTGGGGTGCGGGACGTTCGGGTCGAGATCGCGTCGCTGCACGATGGAAACGGGGATGTCTTTGCCGTCGGGGGTGGGCACCCACAGGCGACGCGACTCGTACTGGCTGGGGTCGTAGCCCCCAAGGACCTTTTCCTGCTTGAGCAGCGTCTTTTCGTCAGTTTTGACGTCCACGGCATAAATTGCCGGCGTATTCGTGTACGTGACGTAGTAGGCGTGGAACACCGGGGACTCCCACAGCCCGCCACCGGAAATGCCCGACGAGGACAGCTCATCGTCGCCGAGATGTACGAGCTCCCAGTCGCCATCGCCACGCTTGATGTAGCTCTTGCTCAGGCCACTCTCCATCCTGCCCAACAGCAAAAAGTCACGGTAGGCTACCGCACCCGTAATCCTCGCATCGTCCGAATGGGCCATGAGGTCCTCCCCAAACTCCAGTGGCTTGCCGACGGGCGACAGGCCACACGAGTAGTTCGGGCTCAGCTTGTTGTGGGTCACGAGCCACATGTCCTCCCCATCCACGACCGCATGCGTCAGCTCATAATCCACGCCCTCCTCGCGGGGGCGGATGAGACGAAACTCGCCCTCCGGATCGTCGGCAGGCAAATAGTAATACTCACTCGTCAACTTCGACGAGCAACCAATCATCACAAACTTATCCGAGACCGTCAGACCCGAGCCCACCCAATACCGCTCATCCGGCTCGTGGAAGACGCACACATCCTCGCTGCGAGGCGTGCCAACCTTGTGACGCCACACAGAATCCGGGCGCCACGACTCATCGACCGTCTCGTAAAAAATGTAATCCTCGCCCACCCACGTGCAGCCAGACGAAATACTCTCCAAAACGTCGGGGAGTTCCTCCCCCGTCGAAAGATCACGAATGCGGAGGGTGTAGCGCTCGTTGCCCTCGAGGTCCAACGAGTAGGCGAGGTAGCGACCCGAATCCGTCACCGCCATCGCACCGAGAGCAAAGAACTCCTGACCTTGGGATTCCTTCTCCATATCGAAGATGACCTCTTCACCCGGCAGCTCCGAGTCGCGCTGCACCTGCGGAGGAATCCACTCGTCACCTGCGGGAACCCTGCAGAATCGGCCGTAGTTCTGCCCCTTTTCAATGCGCGAAAAATACCAATAGCCCCGCCCTTTGCTCGGCAGGCTCATATTGGTCTCATGAATGCGGCTCAACACCTCGTCGTACAAGTTTTGGGTAAGAGTGCCCAGGTGGGACATCGATTCCTCTGCGTGGGTGTTGGAGGCGTTCAAGAAATCCAGCGCCTCGTCCTTGTTACGCATCCACTCGTAGTCGTCGATAAATTCGCGGCCGTGGAAGGAGCGGATAGTGGGGATTTTCTTCGCGGTAGGCATAGTCATGGCCCTCTACTCTACACGGAGAGGAAAGGGGGGCTGAACAGCGGGTTCGTGAAAAATGAGAAAACCCCCTGGTAGGGGTAGAAATCCTTTCCAAGGGGGTGTGAGGTGCGGTTTTAGGCGCAGTGGCCGAGCCAATCCTTGAACTTGGTGCCGGTGATGCGCTCGTAGGCCTCGATGTAGCGCTCGCGGGTGGCCTCCACGATGGAGCCGGGCAGGCTCGGGGGGTTCTCGCCGGAGGCGCGGTCCCAGCCAGAGTCGGGGCCGGTAAGCCAGTTACGGAGGTACTGCTTGTCGAAGCTGGGCTGGACCTTGCCCTCGACGTAGGTGTCTGCATCCCAATAGCGGGAGGAGTCGGGGGTGAGGACTTCGTCGGCAAGCGTGAGGGTGCCGTTGTCATCGAGGCCGAACTCGAACTTGGTGTCGGCGACGATGATGCCCTTGGCGATAGCTATCTCGGCGCCCTGGGTGTAGAGGTCGAGAGTGGCGTCGCGAAGCTGGGTGGCCAGCTTCTCACCGAGCTTTTCGACGACAGCCTCGAAGCTGACGTTCTCGTCGTGCTCGCCGTAGTCGGCCTTCGTGGCCGGGGTGAAGATGGGTTCCGGAAGACGAGACGCCTCCTTCAGACCGTCGGGAAGCTCAATCCCACAGACAGACCCCTTCTCCTCGTACTCGACCAGCGCGGAACCCGTGAGGTAGCCACGAGCGACACACTCGAACGGGAGCATATTCAGCTTCCTGCACACCATCGCGCGCCCGAGAACCTCCTCGGGGATACGCTCATCGTCGATCGGACCAGCCAGGTGGTTGGGGAAATTGAGGTTTTCGAAGAAGAAATTACTCATCGCGGTGAGCACGCGGCCCTTGTCCGGGATCTCCGAATCAAGGATGTAGTCGTATGCCGAGATGCGGTCGCTCGTGACAAGCAGGAGGGTCGTGTCATCCACCTCGTAGATTTCACGCACTTTACCTGCCGAAAAATGCTCATACGCAGATAGTTCAGGTCGCATGTGCTATTACTCTAGCCCTACCAAAACCAATTTTCCACGCAGCCACCTGCCACATGTGCGATACTGCACGCCCCACCCCACACACCTGCAACTAAGAGTTTACCCCACCACCTGCCCAGGTAACCTATCTCCCATGAAGCTCACGGGCCTCGCGCTGGCGGCAACGCTCCCCCTGACCTACTCCGTCACATTCACCCCGACACCAACGAGCCCCTCGACAGCCAACCCCACCGGCCAGGCCTTCTTCTCAGAATTGGCGACAGCCCGCGCACAGCTACGCACCAACCTCCTCCACCGCTTCAGCGCCCACCGCGACACCATCGACGACCTCGATAACCGCATCACCTTGGCCACCAAATCCGGCACCACCGAACTCGACTTCCTTTTCTCACTCGTCCCTCCAGCTAGCACCACCATTCCTCTCGGTGTGGTGGAGGACGTGGCCGTCGGAGCGACCTACACCCGGGAGGCGGCTGCACGAGCTCGCCGCAAAATTTGAGGAGGCGCTGGCGCAGGGATCTTTCCTGGTGCCACAAGACGCGTCGGAGGCGTTGAAGGAGGAAGCGGGGCGCGTGAGGTTTGATGCCCCCTCCTACCACGAAGCGCTTTCGGCGTGTGAGCAGGGCGTTAGTGCGAGAAATGGGGTGAGTGTGGGGTCGGTGACGAGGGAGCCTGCTGGGGCGGAGTATCGGCCGGTGGAGATTTTTGGGATTGTTCTGGGGGCGGTGGGTCTTGCGGGGTGGTGGCGTGGCTGTACACTATGGCCAAACACTTCGACGTGAGGAGGATTCTTCCATGAAACTGGCAGCGCTTTCGGTGAGCGGCATGGTCATTTGTTCGACGCTTGTGGCTCCGGCGATGGCTGGCGCGGATGTCCAAGTCACGGTGGGGGAAGATTCGGAGCTCAAGGGGGACACGGCGGCGGAGGATTTCACGGGGCCGGCGCAGCGTCGTCCGCTGCAGACAGCGGAGGCATCGTCCACGGCTGATGGGTCGGTGGGGAACCTGTTGAAGCTTGTTGGTCTGCAGTTTTCCACGTCGACACCAGCGGAGATCGCCCGGATTGTGACGTTTGTGGCGGGGATTGTGACGCAGATTGCGCTTGTTGTGGGCAAGATGGCGGAGCAGGAAAAGCAACCCGTCGAGTAGCTCCTTGGACATGAAAAAGGCTGTGACCATCGCTGGTCACAGCCTCTTTCTTCTTCGTTAGAGGATGTCTCCCGGCATGTAGTTCGCGGCATCCGGGTGTGCCTCGACGAGGGCGTTGACCTGATCGACGACGCGGGCGATTTGGGAGCTGGCGGCGCCGATGAAGGCGTGCTTGTTGGCGAGGGCGGCGTCGAGGGCGGCGCGGTCGAGGGGGAGGCGGGGATCGTCGGCAAGCCTGTCGATGAGGTCCTGTTCACCGCCGTTTTCGCGCATGTTGAGGGCGACGGCGACGGCGTTTTCCTTGATCACCTCGTGGGCGGTTTCGCGGCCGACACCGGCGCGGACGGCGGCCATGAGGATCCTCGTCGTGGCGAGGAACGGGAGGTAGCGCTCGAGCTCGCGGTTGATCATCGCGGGGAAGGCACCGAACTCCTTCAGCACGGTGAGGAAGGTTTCGAACTGGCCGTCGATGGCGAAGAACGCGTCGGGAAGCGCAACGCGGCGGACGACGGAGCAGAACACATCACCCTCGTTCCACTGCTGGCCGGCGAGGTCAGCGACCATCGTGTTGTAGCCGCGGAGGATGACCTGAAAGCCACAGACGCGCTCGCAGGAGCGGGCGTTCATCTTGTGGGGCATTGCCGACGAGCCGACCTGACCCTTCTTGAAGCCCTCCGTCACCGTCTCGTTGCCCGCCATGAGGCGGATGGTGTGAGCGAAGCTGGACGGGCCCGCACCGAGCTGCACGAGGGTGGAGACTACATCAAGGTCGAGGGACCGGGGGTACACCTGGCCGACGGAGTCGAGCACCCGGGAAATCCCCAGGTGGGAAGCAATGCGCGACTCGAGCTCAGCGAGCTTCTTCTCGTCGCCGCCCATGAGGTCCAGCATGTCCTGGGACGTCCCCATCGGACCCTTGATCCCCCGGAGCGGATAGCGGTCCAACAGGTTGTTCAGCTTTTCGACGGCCACGAGCATCTCGTCGGCAGCCGACGCAAACCGCTTGCCCAAGGTGGTGGCCTGCGCCGCCACGTTGTGGGACCGGCCCGCCATAACCAGGCCCTGGTACTCCGTCGCCTTCTCCGCCAGACGGGCAAGGACGGTCACAGCCTTGTCGCGGATGAGCGTCATGGACTGGTACATCTGCACCTGCTCCACGTTCTCCGTCAGATCACGCGACGTCATCCCCTTATGAATGTGCTCATAGCCAGCCAGCGCGTTGAACTCCTCAATGCGGGCCTTCACATCGTGGCGGGTAACCTTCTCCCGCTCCGCGATCGACGCCAGGTCCACCTCATCCACGTGGGCCTCATAGGCCGCAATGGCCTCGTCGGGAATGTCCACGCCCAGATCCTTCTGCGCCTTCATCACGGCGATCCAGAGCTGGCGCTCCATCTTAATCTTCGCATCCGCACTCCACAGATCCTTCATCTTCTGGGAGGCGTACCTGCTAGCTAACACATTCGGGATACTCACAGCGCTCATTATTGCACGCTCAACTTTCCCTCGGCGGCCTTAAGCCCAATATCCCGCCGATAATGGCTCCCCCGCAGCTCAATCCGCGAAATCCGCTCGTAGGCTGCCGTCCGTGCCTCCTCCAGGCTCTCCCCCAGACCGACGACGGACAGCACGCGGCCGCCGGCGGAGACAAGCTGGCCATCCTTCACGGCGGTGCCGGCGTGCAGCGCGCCCTCCGCCCCCGTGATGACATCGCCCTTCACCGGGCTCTGCGGGTAGCCCTCGGCCGCGAGCACGACAGTGACGGCGTAGCCGGGCTTCCAGGAGATAGGCCCCATCCCCACCAAGCGGTTTTGTGCCGTGGCCAGGAGGTATTCGCTCAAATTGGAATCGAAAAGCGCAAGGACGGATTGGGTCTCCGGGTCACCGAAGCGGCAGTTGAACTCGACGACGGTGGGGCCGTGCTTCCCCCAGGCAAGGCCCGCGTACAGGAGGCCACTGTAGGAGTCACCCTGGGCGACCATTTGCTTAGCGACGGGGCGGACGACCTCGTCGACGATTCGGTCAACGTTTTCTTGGCTCACCCACGGCAGTGGCGCGTAGGCGCCCATGCCACCGGTGTTTGGCCCCTCGTCGTTCTCGCCCACGCGCTTGTGGTCCTGGGCGGGCAGGAGGGGTACAACGGTTTCGCCGTCGACCAGGCAGAATAGTGAAATTTCTGGGCCGTCGAGGAAGCTTTCCACGAGGACGGGGTTGCCGGCGGCGATGACATCGCGGGCGTGGGCGGTGGCAGCTGCGAGGTCCTCGGTGACGACGACTCCCTTGCCAGCAGCGAGTCCGTCGTCCTTGACGACGTAGGGGGCATCGAAGTGGCTGAGAACGTCATCGATCTGGGAGGTATCGGTAATCTGCTCGGCGCGGGCGGTGGCCACGCCGGCCTTGGCCATGACATCCTTGGCGAAGGCCTTGGAGCCCTCGATGCGGGCGGCGGACTTGGAGGGGCCGAAGACGTCGAAGCCCTCGGCGCGGAGGACGTCGGCAAGCCCCTCGACGAGCGGAACCTCGGGGCCGACGACAACCAAATCTGGAGTAATTTCCCTGCACAGGTCCACAAAGTTCTCCGTGGGGTGGCAGGTGGCGGCGGTCATGCCGGGGTTGCCGGGAGCGGCGTGGACATCATTTCCGGGGGCGAGGGCGTTAACAAGGGCGTGTTCGCGGGCGCCCGATCCGATTACCAAAATACGCATGGCCTAAGCGTACTAGGATTTAAACCATGAGCAGCATATTTTCTAAGATTATCGCCGGGGAGATTCCCGGTCGTTTTGTGTACAGAGATGATTCCGTCGTCGCGTTTTTGGACGTGGCGCCGCAGCAAAAAGGCCACACGCTGGTGGTTCCGGTAAAGGAGGTCAATAAGTGGACCGACCTGGATCCCGAGACGTGGCAGCACCTGACCGAGGTGGCCCAGAAGGTGGGCAAAGCAGTCATCGAGGTGTTCGGGTCTGAGCGGGCGAGCTTCATTATCGCCGGCTTTGATGTGCCGCACACGCACATTCACGTGTTCCCCGCCAACGATATGACCGGCTACAACCTTGGGAACAAGGTGGAGGTCACCGACGAGGAACAGGATGAAATTGCAGAAAGACTATCGGCATGCATAAAGCGGTTGTAAACGATACGGAGTACGAGTTCGACTGGCCGAAAGACACGGTTCTACTGGAGGCGATGGAGGCATCGGGAATTCCGGCGAACTACTCCTGCCGCCAGGGCGAGTGTGGTTCGTGCCAGGTGTATATCGAGGGCGGAGCCTCACACATGCGACCCCACGACTACCAACCCGAGGAGGGGATCACGCTGGCGTGCCAGACTCTGCGCGATGACGACGGGCCGTTTGAGGTGGAGAGCGTCTTTTAGGCAGACTCTTCGTCGATAAGCCGGGGGAGCCGGACGGTGAACGTTGAGCCCACGCCCTTTGTTGAGGTGACCGAGAGGGTGCCTTCGTGGGTCTCGACGAGCGACTTGGCGATGGACAGCCCGAGCCCCGAGCCGCCCGACTGGCGGGAGCGGGACTCGTCCGTGCGGTAGAAGCGGTCGAAGATGTGCTCAAGGTCCTCGGCGGCCATGCCCTGGCCGTTGTCGCGCACGTCAATGATGACATCTGACTCGTCGGCGGTGGGCAGGACGGCGACATCCTTTCCACCGTGAACGAGACCATTGACCATGAGGTTGGTGAACACGCGACGGATCTTTTCCTCGTCGGCAAGGACGTAGAGCGGTTCGGATTCACCGACGGTGATCTCACGATCCGGGTATGCCACGCGCAGCGAGGTGCCGAGAGACTGAATCACCTCCATGAGGTCCACCTTTTGTTTCTCCAACGGGTTTCCCTCGGCGCGGGTGAGGGCAAGGAGGTCCTCCACCAACGTGGTCATGCGGCCGGCCTCCTCCTGAATCTTGGACAGGACCCAATCGGCATCATCGGTGGCGCCGGCTTTGTACAGCTCGGCAAAGCCCTTGACGCTGGTCAGTGGGGTGCGGAGCTCGTGGGAGGCATCGCCGACAAACTGGCGCATCTCCTTTTCCTGCCGGTGCGATTTCTGCAGCGATGCCTGCAGCTGCTCGAGCATGGTGTTGATGGCGCGCGACAGCTTGCCCACCTCGGTTGTTTCCGGCCAGGCGGGCACACGCCGGTTCATGTCCCCATCGGTGATCGCCTGCGCCACGGATTCCACCGTGCGCAGTGGTCGAAGTGCCCGGTAGATGACGAGGATGGCAATGAGCGCGACGAGGAGGAGGGCGCTCAGACCGATGCTTGCCTGCGTCTTGATGAGGTTTTTCACCGTCGACTGCTCTTCCTCCAGCGACTGGGCGACAACCGTCGTCGTCCCGCCGTTGGTGACGGCGAGGACGCGCCAATACGCGGAAGAATCCGAACCGGGTGCCGGCACGGCCGTGTAGGGCTGGCCGTTGGCGATGATCGTCGAGAGATCGGGGGCGGAATCGCGGTCGTTCATCACCACCGAGCTGCCGTCGGGAAGCTGGCGGTGGACGTAGAAGTTTGACGGGGGGCGGGTGTGCAGGAGCGGTTCATCCGTGGGGTACACATCGCGGGCCCAGCTGTTGATGGCCCCCTCGAGGCGCTCGTCGACACGCGAATAGGTGAAATCCCGCATGATTGCGGTCACCACAATCCCCGTGCCGCCGATCGCGGCGATAGCCAACGCCAATACAAGGATCACCAGCGACGCGTTGAGGGAAATACGCGACGTGGGATCCTTTGCTCGTGGAACGCGCATCGACGGTTACTTGCGCGGCTGACGCAGAACGTAGCCCACGCCACGCACCGTCTGAATAAGCTGTGGCTCCTGCGTATCGATCTTCCGGCGCAGGTAAGAAATGTAGCTTTCCACCACGTTCCCATCGCCACCGAAATCGTAGTGCCACACGTTGTCCAAAATCTTCGCCTTGGACACAACGACCTCCGCGTTCAACATGAGGTAACGCAGCAGGTTGAACTCCGTGGGAGACAGATCCACAATCGTTCCCGCCTTGGTCACCTCGTGGGTCTCGTCATTAAGGGTAAGGTCAGCGTACGTCAGCACACCGCTCGACTCTTCCTCTTCCTCCACCTTGCCGCGGCGCAGGATAACGCGCAGGCGCGTAATAACCTCCTCCAGGGAGAACGGCTTCACCACATAATCGTCCGCACCAATCGTCAAACCGTGGATCTTATCCTCCACCGCATCCTTGGCCGTAAGGAACAGCACGGGGCCATCCTGGCCCGACTCGCGCAGCTTACTCAGCAGTTCGAAGCCATCCATGCCGGGCATCATGACATCGAGGATGAAGGCATCCGGTTGCGCCTCCTCGGCGATCTTCAGCGCCTCCTCGCCGCCACTAGCCGTCACGACGTCAAAGCCCTGGAAACGCAGGGAAACCTGCAGGAGCTCGACAATATTCGGCTCGTCGTCAACAACTAGAACTTTCGTTTGTGCATCAGTCATAGATTCTATTGTTCCATTATTTTCTCCCGGATGCCTTAAAGGGGAGTGGACATTCCCTCCCCCCACGGAGAGGTTTTCCCCGGTGAGCTGGGAGGGGGCGAAAAAAATGGGCGGGCTTTGCTGGAAGGAATCGTCGAAAAGCAAAAAAGGCCGGCACCGAAGTGCCGGCCGGGAGCAGAACCTAGGTGAGTTCTGTGAGGGAGGCGGGGATGTTGCGGAGGTTGGACTTGGCGATGTCCAACATCTTGCCCACGCCACCGTCGAGGACCGTCGCGGCGGCCGCCTTGCCAAAGCCGAAGAGCATGCTCATGGTGATGTCCGGCGGGATGGACAGGGCGTTCGGGTCGGTGACGATGTCGACGAGCTGGGGGCCCGGCGCGGTGAGCGCGTGGGCGAGGCAGTCGCGGACCCCCTTCGGGTCGGTGATGCGCACCGAGGGGATGCCGACCGCGTTGCCGATGGCGGCGAAGTCGACGGGGGTGTGATCGGTTTCGAATTCCTGCAGGCCGGCGACGAGCATCTCCAGCTTCACCATGCCGAGCGAGGAGTTGTTGAAAACGATGATCTTCACAGGGATGTTGTGCAGCTTGACGGTGAGCAGCTCACTGAGGAGCATGCCGAGGCCACCGTCGCCACAGACGGCGATCGTCTGGCGGCCGGAGTACGCGGCACCGATGGCGTGCGGCAGCGCGTTGGCCATCGTGCCGTGGCGGAAGGAGCCGAGGAGGCTGCGCTTGCCGGACGGGTTGGTGACGTAGCGGGCGGCCCACACGTTGTTCATGCCCGTATCGACAGTGAAGATGGCATCGTCGGCGGCGAGGTCGTCGAGGATGTCGGCGGCGTACTCGGGGTGGATCGGCGTGTGCTCCTCCACACCGTCGGTGTAGGCTTCGACGATCTTCTCCAACAGCTGCGCGTGCTTCTTCAGCATCTTGTCCAGGAAGCTGCGGTCCTGCTTCTCCTCGATAAGCGGCAGGACGGCGCGGATCGTTTCGCCCACATCGCCGACGACGGGGTGGGTGACGCGGGTGCGGCGACCGATGGCGGCGGAGTTGATGTCCACCTGGGCGACATTGTCGTCGGGAAGGAAATCGTTGTAGGGGAAGTCGGTTCCCAGCATGATGAGTAGGTCAGCGGACGTACATGCTTCGTGGCAGGAGCCGTAGCCCAACAGGCCACTCATGCCCACATCGTAGGGGTTGTTGTGCTGGATGAACATCTTGCCGCCGAGGGCGTGGCCGATCGGAGCCTTCACCTTTCTGGCGAGTTCCAGCACCTCATCGCGGGAATCCTTGACACCGCGGCCACAGAACAGGGCGATGGTGTCGGCCTTATTAATAGCCTCGGCAAGATCCTTGACCTGATCCGCCGGGGGCTTGACCGTCGGGGCGCTCGTGGCGATCGGGGAGGTCACGATGCCGTCGTAGGAGGTCTTCTCCGTGGTGACATCGCCCGGCAGGACGAGGACCGATACGCCATGGCCGCCGAGGGTGGACTGGAGGGCGTGGTGCAAAATGACGGCACCCTGCTCGGCGGAGTTTGCCATCTCGCAGTAACCGGAGCACTCCGCGAAAATCTTCTCAGGGTGCGTCTCCTGGAAGTAATGCGACCCGATCTGGCGGGACGGAATATGGGAGGCCAGGGCGAGCACCTTGGCACCGTTGCGGTGCGAGTCATACAGGCCCTGGATGAGGTGCGTGTTGCCCGGACCGCACGAGGCGGCGCACACGCCGAGCTCACCGGTGGCCAGCGAGTAGGACCCGGCGGCAAAGGCCGCGGCCTCCTCGTTGCGCACGTGGATCCACTCAATCTTTTCGCTGCGCCGGACGGCGTCGACGATGGGGTTGAGCGAATCCCCCACCAAGCCGAAAATGCGGGTGACCCCTACTTCTTCCAATTTTCTGATGATGATGTCTGCGAGTGTATCTGCCATTAGTGACATATCCCCTTTCTATCTTTTTCTCCCATGGTAGGCGTTTTCGTCACCGCATGCGCGGCGACGATCGGTTCCCCACAATGATGCAAGATATCGGCCTTCACGGCGTAGACCTGCTCAATGAGTTCCGGGGTGATGACCTCGCTGGGAACGCCCTGCGCAAGGATCTCGCCGTGGTGCAAGACGATGAATGCGGCAGGCCAGGTTGATGTCGTGAATGGCAACAAGGGCGAGACTGTCGTCCTCGTGTGCCTTCGTCCGCAGGAGATCCAGGCGATGACCGCGAGGTTTAGCTGAGGATTGGTGACCACCTGCCAGCCGAGGACGATCGCCGTCGCGTCACCGAAGGCAGCGCCGGCGGGGATCCCCAGAGGAACAGCTCGGCGAGGGGTTGCCCAGAATGGTCTCTGCATCTCCGCGCCGGCAAGCGACAGGGACACACCGATGAGGAGAGCCATGACGGCCACCGGCAAGCGGAGGCCCCACAGGACCGTATGCGTTTGCTCATCGAGGGAGGAGGGAACCACGATTCCACTGATGACCGGCGAGGGGGTCAAAGAAATCGCACCCACCATGTTGCTCATGACGAACGCAACGGCCGCGACAACGCACAGCCCCACGACGATCGCTACCCGGCGCGCTGTCAGGTGCCGGTGTTCGTGGACACGATCGACCTCGCTCACGTCCTACTCGCCTGCCGGAGTCGAGGTGAAGAAGAACACACCCTCGCCGGAGTCCGGCGATTACTTTTCCTGTGCCTTCATCCACTCCGCCGGGACATTAATGTCCGAGTAGTCTTCCGGGTGCAGCCATGCAGCGCTCTGCAGGTGGGCGAGGTAGTTAAACGGGGAGTTGTAGAACTGGTGCCACAGGCCGTGCAGCTGGCCGTCCTTGACGGCGGACAGGGGATCGAAGCCCTTCTGACCGTTGGGGAGGTTATTGACGCTGGCCTGGGCATCTTCGTCAGAAATGCGGTAGCCGAGGGCAGCATACCCCACCGGGTTCCCTTCCTTGTTGCGCTTTGCCGACCACTCGCCACCGGTGGCGAAGATCTCGTCGGGGTTATCGCTGATGACCTTCTCCGGGGTCATGGCACCGGATTCGCCCTCGATGACGGCATCGCCAGTGTTCTCGCCACCGGCGACGTTGACAAGCTGCGAAATGTTGGAATCATTCCAGGTCTGGCAGCAATCAGACAGGCCGGCTGCACGCCACACGAACGCCGTCGGCTTATCCTCGTCCTTCAGCTTGGCGGAGCGACCGTTCACCAGGTCCACCGTCTCCTGCCAATCCTTATTGACCGCGGCTGCTTCCTTCTCCTTGCCAAAGACCGTGCCGAAGATCTCCATCGAACGCATCGTGTTCTCCAGAGGCTTAGCGCGAAAATCCGTCACCGCGTAGAGGAGCCCCGCCTTCTCCATCGAATCGATGAGGCCCGTCTTTTCGCTTGCCTGGTACTCATCAAGCGACAGCAGGATGATATCTGGCTTCAGCGACAGGAGGTTTTCCACCGTCACATCGCCCTTCATGAAACCGCCGACCTCCGGCAGATCCTTCACCTCGGGGTTCGTCTACTCCAGCTGGCCATGTAGTCCGGCACATTGTCCTTCAGGTCTGTGCCGATGCCGACGGACTTGTCGAGGATGCCGGTGGCGAAAACGCTTCTCCCCCCACCGAGCAGAATGCCCTCGGGAGCTGCGGGAAGGGAAAAATTTCGGCCGGTGATGTCGGTGAGGGTGAAGGTTGCGGCCTGGGTGGAGGAGGTGGACTGCTCGGAGGAAGTCTCGGCAGTTTCCGTGCTGCAGGCGGTCAGTCCGCTGACGGCAAGCGCTGCGACGGCGACGAGGCCGGCGAGGCGGCGTCGGGAACTGGAAAAGGACATACGTGTCCCCTTGGTGATACCTAGTCGTTACGCCTTGAACATAGCGACTTAGGTAAGCCAAACCACCATAAGAATGAGGCAAGCGAGAAAGGGCAGATGTTTACACAGGCTGTGCACGTGGGACATGATGGATTACATGGTGGGGGCGGAAGTGTCGCAGACCACAGCGAGAGGGAGCGTCGACAAGTAAAACCCCCGCACGAGGCGGGGACTACACGAGCTGGAGACGAGACTTGAACTCGCAGGCTGCATGTTTCGGGCAGTTCGGTGACCATGCGTTTTTGCTGCTTGTTAAGTGTTTTACGCTTTGTAGCACTTGTGATATTTTAGTCTGATTTAGTCTGATTTAGCCTCATTGTTCGTGGAATGTTCGTGGAATTTTCGTGGAATTTTCGTGGCCCTAAGCGAGCAAAACCCCCATTCTCCACACTGCTCAAAACGCCCCGATGGGAAGCGATAAACAGCGATGAACAGCGATGAACAGCGATGGACAGCGATGGACAGCGATGGGTAGCGATACGTCTACCACCTCGCTACGAACTGGCGGACAAGACAAAAAAATAAGCCCCCACACCGTGACATAATCCACGGCGTGGGGGCTGTTCGCTGTCGAGAAGGAGGGTGGAGCATGTTTTCGTAGCCTGAACTATAGAGAAGGCACGTTTTTGCGCGCTCCACGTTCTGTACTACCCGGTCTGTATATACCGTTTTGTCTATATGTTTTAGACCATCATAAAAACAAGCGTCAAGAACCATTAACCCTGCTCATATCACTGTACTAGTTGGTTTATGCCATAAAACCGGGTTGTACAGCAACAAAAACTACGGCACCGTTTAGTTCATTTTGTCCTGCTCATTGAACCACGCGTAAAAACTCATGTATGGGGGCGGGGGCCAGTGCAAACCGTGCTCCTCCATGTACTCCTCCGCGCGACGCAGTTCGGTGACGGCGTAGGCTGCGTAGGAGTCGTAGATCCCCATCTTCCGCTGGAGCTCAGCCACCTGGGCATCAAGCCTGTCAATGGAAGCCCCCAAGCGGTCAATAGTTTCCTGCGCCGTGCTATCCAAGGTGGCGCGAAGATTCGTCTGCCGCGATTCCCTCGATGCCAGCCACGTGCCACCCGAAGCCAGCAACGCCGCAATCACCGCATCAAACCTATCTAACAGTACGATGGGGTCCACGCGCCAGCACCCCCTCGGCCATGATGGCCGCCCCTGCTATCACCACCACGCAGATCAAAAGATAGTTTTTCGCTGACACCCACCCGCGCGCCATGTCGCCCGTGAGCCACGCGGAGACGTAGACCGCCGCTAGTAGGACGGTCAGCCCCATCGTTAGGCTTATCCCCCACCGCCGAGGCTGATACCACCTCAACCCGGCAAGCATGAGCACTCCGGCAATGATCCACAATGCTGCCCATAGGCGCGGGGGAATAAAAGCCACCACCAGGCCAAGGGATGACGGTACATCACCGATCACGGGATCATAAGCAATCCCGGTCGTAATGCACCATATGGCAATCGCAATGAGAAGCGCTCTGGCGGCGGTGGTCATTCGTGCTGACAAGATCACAGCCAGGCCACCTTTTCTCTAGCGTGTGAGTTTGGTGTAGTCGCCGGGGTCCCTCGGCTGGACACCGACTGTTGCACCGTGGGGGGTTAAAGCCGCGACCGCATCCCGGATGTCGTTGACGATCATGCCAATATCGGAAAGCCGGGGGTCTCTGCCCGCAGCCATAGCCACATCCCGCGCTGTCGTCCTGTCGTCGGAACCCCTGTGTGTTTTCGTGGCTGCGATACCCAGGCCTACGGCTGCGAGAATCGATATGATCTTGTCTGCCTGCGTAAGCCACGTGTCGGCCTGGGTGTCACTGATCCAGCCGCCACCAACTGCGATTGTGAGGGCGAGGGCAAGGGCTGCGTAAATGACTTTCCTGATCCACCAGGCCTCTTTCCAGTTCGATTTAGGCATTGGGGGCCTCCTTTTCTTCGAGTGCCGTGGCGACAGCCTGGACAGCTCCCGCCAGCTTTTCAATAGCGGCCGTCTGCTCATCCACTTGGGAGTGAAGCGCCGCCAGCTCTTCACGGTTGAGGGCTGCAAGCTCAACCAGGGTTACGCCACCACCGGGGCGGTTCTTCGCCGCGTCCCTGATACTCGCCTCATTCCAGCCGTTGAACGTGGGGTTACCGTCCTTGTCTCGACCAGGACCCACAAGCTGGTCAAGGATAAGATTTTCAAACATTAGTTTCCTTTCATCAATCTTTGGTACCGTCCGCACATTGGGTTCCGTGGTGGTACTAGGTGTGCCACCGTTAGCCAGGTGGTTGTACATGGCGTGGGCGGCCTCAAACCACGCCCGGTCATATCGCCCACCATGGGCGAGATGATGGGGGCAGGATGTGCCGTGAAAATCACGGTGGTCAAAAACATTCACACCGTATTCAGGCCTACCCAAGCCATAGGCGT
>JALFAQ010000051.1 GCA_022772305.1 Corynebacterium glucuronolyticum | reverse complement strand
GCAGTGGGAGTTGACCCGACGGTGGCGATTGTCGTGACGCTGCTGTGCACGTCGACCGAGGGCGCGTCGCCGCCGGTCGGTGCCCCAATTTACCTGTCGGCGGCGATGGCCGATGCCAACCCGACGAAGATGTTCGTGCCGCTGATCATCTATTTTGTCCTCCCAATGATCCTGCTCGCGTGGTTGGTCGGCATGGGTCTTCTCCCCGTCTATGTTCCAGGAGTGTAAGCAATGAATGCCTGTTTTAAACTGTTTCGCATCCTCTTCTTCGTCTTTCTCATTGCCTTCATGGTCGGCGGGGTCGCGCTCGTGGGCTTGCAGGCGATCGGCCTGTTCGCAACAAGCGGAGAGATCATTACGGGCGCGAAGTCGCACCTGGCACCGTGGGTGTTCGGCTCAGCCACGCTGTGTGCGATCTGCGCGTTTGTGCTGGGTTATCGCCCGGAGGCCCGTGCCGCCAGGCGCGCCCAGAAGGAGCGCGAGGAGCACATTAGGCACCCGGAGGATTAGAGGCCGTCGACGTGTTCTACCCAGACCCTTTCCACGCGGAGTCGTACCTCCTCCGTGCCGGAGGCACCTTCTGCCACCATCGCCTGCCGCACAAGCAGCTTGCCGGTCGTGGTGAGGTGGGAAAACATCTCTTCGCGTGCTTCGCCGGCATCCTGCGAGATAATCGCCTCGATGATGGGGCGGTGCTCATCCAGGATGTTCGGCAGCGATCGCGAGGTGTGCGCGGTGGTGTGCCCCAGGATGTTGGTGATGTCGCGCAGCCGGGATACGACGTTGTCGCCGAACCGGGAGCCGCTCATGCGGAAGAACAGGGAGTGCAGGGCGCGGTCGTGGATGAAGAATTCCCGTTCGTCGTCGGCATCGGCGGCGCGCTGCATGAGTTCGAGCAGCTCGTAGACCTCGCTGAGGTGCGAAGATTGTCGGTGCAGCGCAGCCCTGTAGGCGGCCGCGGGCTCGATGCCGAGGCGCACCGCGAAGATTTCTGCGACGTTGCCTGGGGAGGGAGGAAAGATCTGGAAGCCCCGGTTTTTCGCAAACTTCACAAGTCCGGCTTCCTCTAGTCGGAGCAGCCCTTCGCGCACAGGGGAGCGGGACACGCCGATCTCTTCGGCCAGCTGGATGACGCTGTACCAGTTGCCCGGGCGCATGTCGCCGTTGTGGATCGCATCCCGTACATAATTAACTACCGCCTCAGCCATTGTCGTCATAAGGAGTAACATGTTACCTGAAACCACCGCGTCTATCGCGTCAAAATTGCGCAAAGATATGCCGACGCGCGCAGCGTATTCGTCTGATGCGTCGTTGTTCCGGCGCGTCCCGGCGGCGGTGTTGGAGCCGTCGTCACGCGAGGACGTGCTGGCCGGCATCGCGCTGGCCCGTGAGCGCGGGTGGGCGGTCGTCGGCCGGGGCGGGGGCTCGTCGGTGGCGGGCAACGCGATCGGCGATGGCCTGGTGATCGACACATCGCGGCACTTCAACCGCATTTTGTCGATCGATCCCGAGGCGAAGACAGCGGTGGTCGAGCCGGGTGTGGTGTGCGATCGCCTGCGCGAGGCGGCCGCCGAGTTCGGCCTCATCTACGGCCCGGATCCATCGACGCATTCCCGCTGCACGATCGGTGGCATGGTGGCGAACAATGCGTGCGGTTCGCACTCGGTGGCCTACGGCACGTCGGCGGACAACCTTGTGGACGTGACGTTAGCTCTGGCTGACGGCCGCGAGGTCACTTTCACCTCCGATGGTTGTGATGATGAGCTTCTCGACGCCCACTTGCGCTCCTTGTACAGCCTCAACCGGGACGTGATCGAGAAGGAGTTGGGGCGCTTCCCGCGCCAGGTTTCCGGCTACGGCCTGCACTACCTGGGCCACGACATGGCGAAGGCGATCGCCGGATCCGAGGGCACCCTCGGGGTAATCACGCAGATGACGGTGCGACTCGTCGAAAAGCCAAAGTTCACCGCGCTGGCCGTACTTTCCTTCACGGACGTGTTCGCGGCGGCAGCTGCGGCACCCCTGTTGCGGCAGCCGGGCGTGGCCACCATCGAGGGCATGGGCGGCGATCTTCTCGCTGCCCTCCGCACCAAGAACGGCCAAGAACACGCCGGTGAGAATCTCCCCGGGCAGCCCCACGCGGGAGGCTGGCTCTACTGCGAGACTGAGGGCAACACCCTGGAGGAGGCAACTGCCGCGGCGCAGGCGCTGACGGAAACAGTCGAACACACCGGCGCCGTCGTGGTCAGCGACTACGCGGAG
>JALFAQ010000041.1 GCA_022772305.1 Corynebacterium glucuronolyticum | reverse complement strand
GCTAATGATGGGGAGCTTCCCCCTGTTGCTATCCCACTGGTGGTGATTCCGTTTACGTTGCCGTATGTCCATGTGACGGAGGTGGAGCGGGGTAAGTTTGTGTTCTCCATGACTAACGGTGCCACGATCTCCGGTGAGGAGGTTGTGGAGGCGCAGTTTGCTAAAGAGCGGTTTGCTGTTCTTGCTAGTCCTTTGGGGCCGAAGGATTTTGGTGTGTATCGGGTGGAGATGACACCGGAGTCTCGGGGTGCGGACCCGTTGGAGAGGTTTATTCAGTCGATCCGTAACCCGGTGTGTGCCTGGCCGGGTTGTTCTAAGTCTGCCACGATGTCGCAGATTCATCATATTAAGCCGGTGAAGCATGGTGGGAAGACGGTGTCTGAGAATTTGATGGTGTTGTGTGATTACCACAACGGCATTAATGATGATGATCTGGATAGGCCCAGGCATGGTCACATGGTGCGGATTAACGGGTTGGAGTATTGGCAGCCTGCCTTCGGCGGACCACTGAAACTGAACATGAACCCGTGCGCCCAAGGTGGTGCCGTGCGTCTTGCCCGGATGCAACTCGGCATCCCCATCGACCCATCACCACCAGGCTAAAACCACTCGCCTAAACAGGGCCTTCGGGCCCCATTTGGCATGCTTTTTAGAGGATCGGGTAACGCTCGATGGTCTGCTCGCGGCCAGGGCCGACACCGATGTAGCTCATGCGGGCGCCGGAGAGCTCCTCGAGGCGGGTGATGTAGTCCTTGGCCTTCTCAGGGAGGTCGTCAAAGGTGCGGCACTCGGTGATGTCCTCTTCCCAGGCGGGCATGGTCTCGTAGATGGGCTCGGCGTGGTGGAAGTCGGACTGGCTGACGGGCATTTCGTCGAAACGCTGGCCGTCGACATCGTAGGCGACGCAGATCGGGATCTCGCCGATGCCGGTGAGGACATCCAGTTTGGTGAGGAAGTAGTCGGTGAAGCCGTTGACGCGGGCGGCGTAGCGGGCGACGACGGAGTCGTACCAGCCGCAGCGGCGCTTGCGGCCGGTGTTGACGCCGATCTCGCCGCCGGTGGTCTGGAGGTATTCGCCCCACTTGTCGAAAAGCTCCGTCGGGAAGGGGCCGGCACCGACGCGGGTGGTGTAGGCCTTGATGATGCCGAGGGAGTGCGTCACCTTTGTGGGGCCGACACCGGAGCCAACGCAGGCGCCGCCGGCGGTCGGGTTAGACGAGGTGACGAAGGGGTACGTGCCGTGGTCGACGTCGAGCATCGTGGCCTGTCCACCCTCCATGAGGATGGACTTGCCTTCGTCGAGAGCCTTGTTGAGCTCCAGCTCGGCCTCGATGACCATGGGGCGCAGGCGGTCGGCGTAGGAGAGGAAGTACTGGACCGTCTCCTCGACATCGATGGCCTGGCGGTTGTACATCTTCACCAGCATCTGGTTCTTCATGTCCAGCGCGGACTGGACCTTCTGGCGGAGGATGGACTCGTCGAAAATGTCCTGCACACGGATGCCGACGCGGGAGACCTTATCGGCGTACGTCGGGCCGATGCCGCGGCCGGTGGTGCCGATGGCGCGCTTGCCTAGGAAGCGCTCCTGGGTGCGGTCGAGGACCCGGTGGTAGGGGGCCACAACGTGGGCGTTGGCAGAGATCTTCAGGCGGTCGGCCTTGGCGCCGCGGGCGATGAGGCCGTCCATTTCGTCGAAAAGCGCCTCCAGGTTGATGACAACACCGTTACCCAGCACGGGGACGGCGTTTTCGCTGAGGACGCCGGCGGGAAGGAGTTTGAGGGCGTACTTTTCGCCGTTGACGACAACGGTGTGCCCGGCGTTGTTGCCGCCGTTCGGCTTCACCACGTAGTCAACCTTGCCGCCGAGAATATCGGTGGCCTTGCCCTTGCCTTCGTCGCCCCATTGGGCGCCTACAATCACGATTACAGCCATATTGGTTTCCAAATCACTCGATGCCTAATGAACCGTCTAGGCATTGTACTCTCTTACAGTATGAAGCTCCTCTGTGTGGCATGCGGAACCGCTCCCCTTCTCGGCATCGACGCGATCTCCTGCGACGATATCCCCACCCGCCAGCAGCTGCGAGCGGTGGATGAGCTGGCCCGCGAGGTGCTCCCCCACGATCCCACGCCGTCGCTCGACGAGATCGCCGCGCAGCCCGATGTCAGGCACCTGGGTGCCCCGCAGCCCGCGCCGCAACACCCCGCAGAGTCTGTCCGGCTCATCGTCCGCGGTAGCGACGCAGCGCTGGGCGCCGTCCTCACGCGTCTCATGCGCGCCGACACGATGTGGGTCGAGGTCGCCTACATGCCTACGGTCAAGACATCGACAACGTTTGGGCTTGTCGACGCTGGGCAGGCGGTGGATGCGGTTGCCGTTCCCACCCCCGTCATCCGGAACGATCTGGGCACCGTCGTCGCCGGTGCCGCCACCATCTCCAACATGGATCGGCGCACGGAGATCTCCGGGGAAATCATCGTCGACGACCACGTCCTCGTCCACCACGGTGCCGACCCCGCGGCGCGGTTTTTTGGCACGTTCGGCGCCCGACTCGTGCCCATGATGGATGCCCCCGGCATCGCCGCCGTGCGGCTTATCTCCCCGCTCGAAGCCGCCCCCCCCAGCGGCCCCTTCGCCGGCCGCGAGCCGGAAGAAAGGCAGAGACTCGCGGCGCTACCCGTCGTCGGCAAGCGAATGCAGGGAGCAGTGACGGGGCTTTCCGACCCAACAACCGTATGTACAGGCAGAGCCGTGCAGGCCGGCGGCGACAACCTCGGGGTGACCATCGACGGCGTCGCGCACCCGCGGCCGCTCAAACGCGTGACGTTCTACCGACACCTGCGCGACATGCAGATCGTGCGCTAATTCTCCGGCGGGACCGCCGGCGTGTCCGACGTAGGGGCGAGCACCGCGCGGGCGGAATGCTGGTTGTGACCGCACACCATCAGCAAATCGACGATGAGCGAACGGGTCTGCGCGAGGATCGAATAGGCGGAAAACACGCGCCCCTTCGCAAGCGACTCCGGGGTCTTCGGGCCGAGCTCGCGCAGCTCGTGGGTGAGCTCACCGATCGTGTCGGCGGCATCATCGCTTTCCTCCAAGTACACCTCCGCCAACCGCTGCGTAATATCCGCCAGCTTCGCGATGAGCTCCACCTGCTCCGGGGCGACCTCGTCCTGATCCTCCACCAGGACCTGCGCCCGACGCGCGAGGACCCGGGTGGTACGCATCGTATTATCCACCGGGCCGAGAAGCAGCAGGAGACTCACCATCCGGCGACGGTTCTTCCACTTCAGCGGCGACACCTTCGTCTGCTCCTCCACCGCCTTCGCCCGCGTAATCATGTTGTTGATGCCCGCCTGAGAACCACGCGCCCGGTTGAGGGCGAGGCCGACGAGCTCCGCGTCCTTGGTGTGGAGCGCGCGGGAAACGTCGTGCAGCACGCCCGACGCGATGGCGAGCACCTTGCCGATCTCGCGCTCGCCGTGAATCGACGACTGCGGCAGGAACGCCACGACGATGATGCCGATGACGCCGCCGATAAGCGCGTCCACCATGCGGTCCGTGCCGCCAGATGTCCCCGGCGGCATGATCGTGGCGATGAGCACCGCGCCGATCGCCGTCTGGTTCATGACGAGCGGCGCCGTGTCCACGAAGGACGCAAGCGTCAGCGCGATCATAACGGCGAGCGAGATCTGCCACGCGCCGGAACCGATGCTGGAAATGATGAGATCGCCAAGCCCCACGCCCAGCGACGAACCGACGACCATCTGCACCGCGCGCTTCACCTTGCCACCGCCCGACATGGACAGGATGATGACCGCCGCCATCGGGGCGAAGAACGGCTGCGCGTGGCCGATGAGGTGGCGGGCGACGTAAAACGCGAGACCCGCGGCGATACCGCCCTGGATCGCGGGAAAAATGGAACTACGCATCCGGCGCAGGCGGTGCGGGATATCCACCTTGTCGCTGACGTATGACCGCGCTTCTCGCGCCGACGGGATATGCATGCCCTACATACTAAGCGTTGTTCCATAAACTGGTGCCACCAGCGCTGAAAGGAGACGGTGATGGCGCACTCGAAGATGGTTCTTGTTGTTGTGGGCGTCACTGTGTGTGGCGCTTGCCCTGGTGTGGCTTCGGGCCGGCGACCCGCTGGCGCAGACGCTGCAGCAGGCCGACGATGGTCCCGTGGCCGTGAACCTGGCGGAGGTGTACGGCATCATGCGTCGTCGTTTGCGGTGCAATGCGCCTACCAAAGCGACGAGGAGGGCGGATTCTAGTGGTGGTTGCAGCGGTTAGGTGTTGATATTTTTCTGATGGTTTCTTCCAGTTTAGTGTTTTGCGTGACCGGTCGTTGAGTTCTTCGGCGACGGCATCGAGGTAGGCCTCGGAATATGTGGATAGGTCGATTTGGGGTTATCCTTGTTTTGTTGACACTTGCTAAGAG
>JALFAQ010000040.1 GCA_022772305.1 Corynebacterium glucuronolyticum | reverse complement strand
TCATCCGCGGACTGCAGAACGCAGGCTCGCTGGTGGGCCTCGTGGCACCGGACGAGAACGATCTGGTGAAGCGGATCATTGCTAAGGGCGGTCAGACCGTCCAGTGCTTGCCCGGTGACGAGGGCGTGTCCGTCGATGGCGAGCTCATCGATAACTCCTACACCCTGCAGCCCCCGGCCTATCCGGTGGATTCTGCCAGCGGTTCTGAGGAGTGCGGCGGCCCCTACTTTGGCCCGGTCACCGTGCCCGAGAACAGCTATTTCATGATGGGGGATAACCGCACCAACTCGCTGGATTCCCGCTACCACATGAGCGATGCTCTCCAGGGCACCATTCCGGAGGAGAACATCCGCGGCAAGGTGCAGGCCATAATCCTGCCCCTGAGCCGCATCGGTTCCGTGGACAACCAACCGATCCAACCTCAGCAGCTCGAGGCGGCCAAATAATACCGTGTCTGAGGCTTCTCGGCATGTGACCGCGCGGCGAGTTCTCCGGCGCTTGAAGGGGATGCGCACCCACGAGGTTGCCCTCGCCAAGGCCGGCCTCGGTCCGGTTGCCGGTGTGGACGAAGCCGGTCGTGGTGCCTGCGCCGGCCCAATCACCATCGCCGCCTGCATCCTCCCTGAGCGGTTCATTCCCGATCTTGAGCTTCTCGACGACTCGAAGAAGCTCACTCCTGCCCGTCGCGCGACGCTCTTCCCACTCATCAAAAAACACGCAATCGCGTGGCACATCGTGCACATCTCTTCCCATGACATCGATACGCGGGGTATTACCGACGCGAACATTTCGGGCATGCGTCGCGCCGTCGGTGGCCTTGCCGTCCGTCCCGGGTATGTGCTTACCGATGCCTGGTGGGTGCCCGGATTCTCCCAGCCATCTCTCCCCGTCATCGGTGGGGATGCGACAGCCCGCTGCATCGCGGCAGCGAGCGTGCTGGCCAAGCACTCTCGCGACCAGCTCATGGTGGAATATGATGCGCAGTATTCGGGATATGGATTCGCCGGGCATAAGGGGTATGGCACGGCTTCACACATGGATGCGGTGCGCCACCACGGTGCATCGCCAATCCACAGATATAGTTATTCCAACGTAAGAAAAGCTCACAGGGACTGGATGGGAGCGGAATCATGAGTGCAGAAGATCTAGAAAACTACGAGGCTGAGGTTGAGCTCAGCCTCTACCGCGAGTACCGCGATGTCGTCAGCCAATTCTCCTATGTTGTGGAAACCGAGCGACGATTCTACCTCGCCAACGCCGTAGAACTCATTCCGCATACCGAAGACGGTGAGGTTTACTACGAGGTTCGTATGTCAGATGCGTGGGTGTGGGACATGTACCGTGCTGCCCGCTTTGTTCGCTACGTCCGTGTCATCACTTACAAGGATGTCAACATTGAGGAGCTGGATAAACCGGAAATGGTTATTCCCGATTAGTTGACGTTCTCGTGCTGCACAATGTTGAGTCAACCGCAATATCTTTACATCTGTGCATACTATGTGCTTTTTCATGTCCTCGCCAAGAGTTTGTGTTCTGTTTCATAATGGGAACCCCGTCTGGATGCGGTTAAGTGGCTAGGTAGAAGTATTTGAAATAGTTTAGGTTTTTCGATTTGAGTAGATGGGAGAATCTGGAATATGCAAAAGGAGTTTTGATAAGGAAATACCAGGATCGAGTTGACTGATTGGTTGAGGACATGATTCTTACTAAGGGAGCGCTATGCGTGGTTGTGAAATCTGGGATGGGGTTTCGAGACACACTACTCGTCAGGGACCTTAAAGGCGAGTAAGACGGGCCGGATTGGACGTGGTGAGAAGCGGTTAACACTGAGATCCACGAGACTAAAGCGAAATAATCAACTGTTGCGTGACATGAATGAGCGGTTGAAACCTGTGTCGGCTTTTTAAAACCAGATCTCAATCCCAGGATCAGGCTCTTGACCTTACCCGTCAATCCGACGCCACTAAAATCCCAATGCATCTACAACTGGGAGAAGCCTGGAAACCTTGTAATGGGAGCTCTCTTCCCAGGTGTATGGTAGTAACGGAAGCAAGAAAATGAAGAAACTTTCAGCACTCAGCTTCAAGCCTTGATGTAGTTAGTGAAAGAAGCGAACATGATTGCGACAACCTCCAGTCTTGAAAAGCTATTCGATGCAGCAAAAGCAATAGAGCCGGACGTTATCTCGTGGCGTCACCATTTGCATGAATACCCAGAGCTTTCAAACCGAGAAGTGAAAACCGCTGAGTATATCGTGCAGCGGTTGCGAGGTTTTGGTTTCCATAACGATGAGATACACGAACAAGTGGGTGGCACAGGAGTGCTAGCGCGCCTTAACGGAAAAGGTTCCGATCATTCTGCTAAGGCAGTTTTATTGCGAGCAGATATCGATGCACTTCCTGTGAAGGAAGAGACAAACTTGCCTTATCAGTCAGTTCAGGTGCAGGACTACCCCGGTGGGCCGTTCCCTGTGGCGCATGCATGTGGGCATGACTGCCACATCTCAATGTTGCTTGGTGCCGCGAAGGTGCTCGCCTCACTGCGGGAACAGATCCCCGGAACCGTCTACTTCGCTTTCCAGCCTGCCGAGGAAGGAGCACCCGACGGCGAAGAAGGTGGGGCAGCATTTATGTTATCTACCCCAGAATTTCATGGCTTGAGCCCTCGCCCCAGCCTGGCCTTTGGAATGCACGTCATCCCAGCTCCTACAGGTATGGTTGGGTGGACACCGAACGTGCAACACGCTGCTTCAGAAATGCTGAGAATTACTGTAACTGGGGAGCAGGTGCATGGTTCATCTCCGTGGGCCGGGCGCGACCCCCTGCCGCCAGCAGCCGACATCATTTCCGCGATGGGGCAACTCTACCGGCAGTTCGACGCAAAAGATAGCTTTACAATCAGCATCGGGCATGTTGAAGACAAAGGACGCTTCAACATCGTTGGCGAACAGGTTACCCTCTTCGGCACGGTACGTTGCCTTAATGCTGAGCTCATCGACGATATCAACACAGCGATAGCGCGTACTTGCCACAATATCGCTGCCGCCTATAACTGTACAGGCGAGGTGGAATTCCATCAGCAGGTTCCAGCAGTTGTGAATAGTCCAGAAACGATCGCTGCACTTCAACCTGCCCTTGTAGCTGCCGCTGGCGGTGAAGATCATGTCTTTTCCGCCCCTGCGTCACTTGGCTACGATGACGTTTCTGAGTTCATTAACGCATACGGTGGGATGTATGCACTGCTGGGGGTGCAGGATGTGGAGTTCGAACCCAATGGCCTGCCACAAGCAACTGTCGGCGGTCGTGGTTTCGCACCGAATCATTCCCCGCGATTTTACGCAAATGATGCTGCGCTCCTTACTGGAGTACGGATGCATCTGGCGGTAGTTGCTCAGCATTTAGGCGTTGCCTAATGAAGGGTGCGTCATACTAGCTGGGGTCGGGGCAGTGTTGAAATAACCGATACCGGCCTGACTCCCGTGTCCACGGTACAGGCCTGACCCCCGTATCCACGGAGACGGGGGTCAGGTTCCTCGAGACGCTCGTGTGGTTTATCAGTAAGGAGGTATTTTTCCGGTCAGGGTGTGACGAGTTTAGTGGAGGCAAGTCCGCCATGACAGCTAAATACTTGTCACTTTTTCGGGGGTGAAAGGATACATGTGCCCTTCGACCTCTGGTGCTCTCACTCTTTCTCATCGAGCGAGGTCCTTAATCAGACGATTTGAACCCCGGGCTTAACAGAGAAAGCTTCTATGTTTTGGGCTACCAGCACGGCAAGAGATCCGCTGCTATTGGATTGGTTGACGGCGATCAAGATTGTGATGATCAGACGATGAATTAATTGAAGAATGTGTGGATAGCGTGGTCGGGCTCGTTGGTGCGTTTCAATTTTATGTGTTTAGCGTCTTTCTCGAGAGCGTAGCCGCTAATGGACGTTTTTTGACATCCAGGCCGATGTCAAAATTGCAGATTACGAAAACAATTCTCTTCGTCTGATACAAGGATGGCCTGGACGGATATCGTCGGACATGTATTCACCGGCATCCAGATTACGTGAAACCTCACTGACATCCCGGCCAGTCAGGTTCTTATTACCAGTTGGCGCATATCACTGCCTTCGGCGGAAATTACCACCGGTCTTTCAGGAACAGGCGTGAATGAGCGATTCCAAAGCGAGTGACGGGTTCCGTTGCTGTGCAGGGAGAGAAATAAGCCTAACCCGCTTTCAAAAGGGACAACACCATGAATCCTCGGATCGCTGGCAAAGAAAGCTCAAAACCTTCAGGTGTTGGGAAAGCACTAAACTGAGAATCTCCGCCAGATCTGTGGATAACTAACGGAATTATTTATCGGAATGGCGAGGTTTATCCACAGAAACAGCCGATACTCTAACCACGCGGGCCGACAGACTAGATACTGGTAGTGCATCGGTTATAAAAAGTGACCGAGGCGAATAAGAAACTTTGCTGAAGTTCCGGATTCGCCGGTACTTCACCACCACAGATCAACTGATCGGGGAACTATGAGTACAAAAAACTCGCTCTTAGGAAAACGTGGCGAAGCAATAGCTCGTCGGTACTACCAGGACAATGGATATGGATTCGTGGCAGCGAACGTCCGCTATACCAATGGCGAGATTGACCTCATCATGCAACAAGGAGATACCACCGTGTTTGTTGAGGTCAAGACACGCACAAATAACGCTATGGGTGGTGCTGAAGCTGTGACACCCGCCAAGCTTCGGCGCGTCCAGCGTGCGGCCATGCGGTGGCTGGAAGACAAGCCGTTTCGGCCGATCCGCTTCGATGTCGTGGAAATCGTCGGCAAGAACCTCACCTGCTACGAAGGAGTGGACCGTGGCGCTAGCTAGAACAAACTCCGTCGCTTTTGAGGGCGTTACAGCACGCCTCGTCGATGTCGAGGCGAACGTCGGGCCGGGGCTCCCAGGAACATACATCGTAGGGCTCGCCGATAAAGCCGTCGCCGAATCCCGTGACCGCATCAAACTCGCGGCGCAAAACTCTTACTTACCGTGGCCCAAAACAAAAATCATCGTAAGTCTGTCGCCGGCATCACTGCGCAAGTCTGGATCACACTTCGACCTCCCCATGGTCTTATCCATCCTGTTTGCTAGTGACACCGGCACGTATGAGGAACACGTCCTTTCCACCACCGTATTCTTAGGGGAACTGAGCCTCGACGGGGCTATCAAACCGGTCACCGGGGTCATCTCCGCCATTCTTGCAGCAAAGCAGGCAGGATTCGTTCGCGTCGTCATACCCGCGGACAACGCAGCAGAAGCGACACTGTGCCAAGACATGGACATCCGGGTGGCCTCTTCACTGGCAGAAGTCGTGCGTTTTGTCGGTGGGGAGGAAGAGTTGGACCGTGCCGACGACGCAGTGAGCGAGCCAGACACACCTAGCTCAGCCACAGGGGACATGTGCGATGTCGCGGGCCAGCCAGAGGCGCGCCGGGCAGCGGAAATCGCAGCTGCTGGTGGCCACAACTTCCTCATGATTGGGCCGCCAGGAAGCGGAAAGTCCATGATTGCTGCCCGGCTGCCCGGTCTGCTTCCGGATCTCACCCCAGACCATAAACTCGAGGCCACCGCTGTTCACTCTGTTGCAGGGAGAACATTTACCGGCCCTATCACCCAGCCACCGTTTGTTGCACCACACCACTCCGTCACACGCGCAGCCCTTATCGGTGGAGGATCTGGAAATCCCGTGCCCGGCGCGGTGTCGCTGGCACACAGGGGAGTGTTGTTCCTCGACGAGGTCTCTGAGATCTCCGCCTCCATCCTGGACAGCCTGCGCACACCATTGGAACAAGGCTATGTGCGACTCATCCGGTCACGCAGGGATGTCTATTTCCCAGCAAAGTTCCAACTGGTGATGGCGGCGAACCCCTGTCGCTGCGGGGCGGAAGAACCGTCGGCATGCCGGTGTTCGGCCAATGCGCGAGCCCGCTATCTCAACAACGTGTCCGGGCCGTTGCGGGATCGCTTGGATATGGTGGTGCGGACGCACGGACAGGGATCCGTTATTCGCTCCGAGGAGCAGGAATCCACGGCCACCATTCGCGAACGCGTTATCGAAGCTCGTGGAAGGGCGGGCCATAGGTGGGCGCGTGCATATCACCCGGGGGTCACGAACGCGGATATCGACGGAGCCTGGTTGAGGCGCGAATTCCCGGCAGACGATGAGGCCATGGAGTATCTTGCGGTGTACTTGGCGCGAGGGGACATCAGCCAGCGCGGTGTCGATCGCACGCTCAAACTGGCGTGGACGATCGCTGATCTCGCAGGCGATGATCGGCCGGATATCGACCATGTCGCGCAAGCGTTGGAATTCCACGATTACGGTGGAACGGAGGCAGCAGCATGAGTGCCGATCAAAGTATTCCTGATAGCGGTCTTCCCAATGACTGCCGTGGCAGTGTTTCTCACGGTGCAGAATCGTCAACGACGAGCAGCACGGATTCGATGCCTACGAAGCGGAGGGAAGCGTGGGCGTACCTCTCCCGGGTGGTGGAGGGACCAAGTAGGCGTCTCAACGAGCTTCTTTCCCACGGTGTCGACGTGGAGGATATCGCTCGTGGTGTTCGTGAGCAGCAGGACTGGTTGGGCGAGCTACGCAAACAAACGGCAACCCGCCATGAATGGATGCGTCCAGCCGAAGACCTCGAGGCGATGGAAAAAATCGGCGGACGGCTCATCACCCCGGAGGACACGGAATGGCCAACGGAGACCCTCGCTGAGGCGTTTGGCTTTGCAGCCTCCGGTATGAGTGAACACTGCCGGTCGTACCAGGATGACGCGGTGCCACCCCATGCGCTGTGGGTGCGTGGTGGCGGTCCGCTCAGCGGATTGGTTTCGCGCTCCGTTGCACTCGTCGGAACGAGGGGCACGAGCACATACGGGCTGTCTGCTGCCCGCCTTCTTTCTCGAGGCCTTGCTTCCCACCAGTGGACGATTGTGTCCGGTGGTGCGAAAGGAATCGACACCGCCGCCCATACGGAGGCGATCGATGCCGGTGGCTACACCGTGATGGTGGCAGCCTCGGGGCTTGATGTGAATTACCCAGCAAGCAACACGGACTTGTTCACCAGAATCGCCACACATGGGTGCCTGGTGAGCGAGTACCCGCCGGGGACGCACCCGGCGAGACATCGGTTCCTCACCAGGAACCGTCTCGTCGCGGCACTCGCAGGCGGAACCGTAATCGTAGAGGCCGGCTGGCGTTCCGGTGCGCTCAACACGTTGAGCTGGGCGGAGGGGCTAGGACGTGTGGCGATGGCCGTCCCCGGCCCGATCACCTCCAATACCACCATGGGGTGTCACGCCCGCATTAAGAACGGCTCAGCACAGCTGGTCACCTCGGTGGATGACATCCGAGAGCTTCTCGAACCGGTTGGTACGTGTGATCCCGACGGTCAGCGCGAGATCGACTTCTCTGGTTCTCCTGTCACCACCCTGACACGCACGGAAATGAGGCTTTTCGACGCTTGCTCCTTCTCATTCCGCACAAGCACTGAGATAGCTCGCGACGCGGGACTCCCGTTGGGCCTCGCCATGCATGTACTTGTTGACCTCGCCTCACGCGGGTTCATCGTCCGTTCTGGGAAGTTGTGGGCACGGGCGCAGGACTGCGGATAGCTTCGGGCTCGGGAAAGGGCGGACACTGGATAGCGTGGATAACAAGCAGCAGGATCCGCTCTTTGCACTGTGCTCACCGCGCCGGGAGTTGTCATACACTACGTGTATGACAACTCCGGACTTTCATGAACTCGTTGAGGATTACTGCGATCACCTTCGATTCAATGAGGGCAAAAGCGAGGCGACGATTCGTGGGTATCGCAGCGATCTCATCCTCGCCGGAGACTGCCTCGGAGGACTCGACGGCTTTACGCTGTCGGGGCTGCGGTCATGGCTGGGGGAGGCCGTACACGACGGTAAATCTCGAGCAACGCTTGCCCGGCGCACCGCTGCCGTCCGTAGTTTCTCCACGTGGGTACACAAGCAGGGCTACCTCACAGATGATGTTGCCCGCCGGCTGCGAGTGCCGTATAAATCGCGCCATCTTCCCACGGTTCTCACCAGTGAGCAGGCAGGGGAGATGATGGGTAATGCAGGATCACATTCCGAGCCAGAGTTCCTGCGCGATAGTGCGATTCTTGAGCTTCTCTATGCCACCGGTATGCGTGTTGCCGAGCTCTGCTCTCTCAATGTTGCCGATGTTGACGGGCACAAAGACACTGTGAAGGTGACCGGAAAGGGCAACAAACAGAGGGTTGTCCCGTATGGTGCCCCAGCACGTGACGCGCTCGACCAGTGGCTTGGCTCCGGCCGTGGACACTTCGCCACCGAGGCGAGCGGTGACGCGCTCTTCCTCGGGGTGCGGGGTGGACGCATCGATCCCCGGCAGGTAAGGCGAATCGTGGAGACTGCAGCCGAAAACACGGGTGTCGAGGGGATCACCCCGCACTCGCTGCGCCATACGGCGGCTACACACCTGCTCGAAGGAGGAGCTGACCTGCGTGCGGTGCAGGAGTTCCTCGGGCACTCGTCGCTGCAGACCACCCAGATTTACACCCATGTGTCCGGTGAGCGCCTGAAAAAGATCTACAACAACGCACACCCGCGCGCCTAAGTGGAAAACACTACACAGCCTGCCTTAACCACTACGAAGGCTGTCGTGTGTGAACGCGGCGCGGGAGCACAGCCAACCGGATATCGACCGGGGTGGGAATAAGACGGATGTGGGGATCGACCAAGAGCTTCAGGGGATCCATGTAGGAATCGGGCCCCGTCTTTGCACCCCAGTGAAGACCGTTGTGCGAGGAAGGAACGTTAGCCACCATTCCAATAGGTTGCCCGCGATGTACGGCTTGGCCAGTGGCCACCAACGGTGTCACCGGCTGATAGGTAGTGATGATGTCACCGGCATGGTAAATGGAAACCGTCGGCTGGGTAACCACAACGCCAGCAAAGCGGACGAGGCCATCCCCGGATGCACGGACAATGGAGCCGACAGGCGCATAGACATCGATTCCTCGGTGTCCGGGTCCAAACTTCCTGGTTGGATTGTCAAAGGGGCGAGTAACTATAGGTTTCATGGGGGTCCCCGTTGTGGGGCTGACATGTTCGCCTGGATACGTTGTTGCTGATGCCGGTGGTGGGGAGAAAGCCGATAAGAACAGCGGCACCACAACCACGAGCGCGATGAGTAGATCGGCGCGATTGCGCTGTAGTCCGCTCCGGAGAGAGTGGTTAGCAGCTCCTCCATCCGCTTTCAGCCGGGAGGTGCGAATAGGTGGCAAACGCAAACATGAATACATGCCATTAGTGTTGGTCAAAACCTCGACCTTGGGAACTGTGTTTGAGTATTCTGTGGATAACCCAGCGAATCCAGAAGATCCGCTCCGGAACCTATCCACAGGAAGCTTCGTGACTCGAGAAAATCAATGGTAGATAGGTAATCATTGGCCATTTGTCATCTTCTACTTGCTCGCCAGTCGTGGGGTAGAAAGACCCTACTGTTACGTGGGTAAAACTTTATCGTCATGCACGAGTGCACTGAGGGGGGTATGTTAACCAGCGGGGGTTATAACGCGTGCCCGGTAATTATGTGATTTAGCCAGTTGCGGGTATAGTGGGGTAACGCAGTGTGCCTGCTTTGGGGAATTCACTTTGTGAATTCGAAAAGGGCATGTGTATAGGGCGAAAGCTTGAATGCATATGCAGGAACTGAATTTTCCCAGGGTGAGCAGCTGACTACGCGCGGCTTTCCGCCAAGCCGTTCACGTGGTCCCCTCGGGGTGTGGACGGTCGGAAGTCGCTAGGGTGCAGGAAAAACCTGCACGTTGAGTACGAATGTAACCACACAAGAAAAGGATCCACCATGGCAGTTGTAACCATGCGAGAGCTCCTCGACGCTGGTGTTCACTTCGGTCACCAGACCCGTCGTTGGAACCCGAAGATGAAGCGTTTCATCTTCACCGACCGTAACGGCATCTACATCATCGACCTGCAGCAGACGCTGACCTACATTGACAAGGCTTTCGAGTTTGTCAAGGAGACCGTTGCCCACGGTGGCACCGTTTTGTTCGTCGGTACCAAGAAGCAGGCACAGGAAGCCATCCAGAACGAGGCTGAGCGCGTCGGAATGCCGTACGTCAACCACCGTTGGCTGGGCGGCATGCTGACCAACTTCCAGACCGTTTCTAAGCGCCTTCACCGCATGAAGGAACTGCAGGCAATGGATCAGGCCGAGGACGGCTACGCCGGCCGTGGTAAGAAGGAAGTCCTCATGCTCACCCGCGAGCGCACCAAGCTGGAGCGCGTTCTCGGCGGTATCGCTGACATGAACAAGATTCCGTCCGCAATGTGGATTGTTGACACCAACAAGGAGCACATCGCGGTCTCCGAGGCTCACAAGCTGAACATCCCGGTTGTCGCAATCCTCGATACCAACTGCGACCCCGACGAGGTTGACTACCCGGTACCGGGCAACGATGATGCTATCCGCGCCACTACCGTCTTGACCCGCGTCATCTCCACCGCTGTGGAGGAGGGCCAGAAGGCTCGCAAGGAGCGCGAGCTCGCCGAGGCTAAGAAGAACGCCGGCGACGACAACAAGGAAGAGGTCGCACCGAAGGTTGAGGCTTCCACTGAGGAAGTCGCCCCCAAGGTTGAGGAGTCCGAAGTCGCCCCCAAGGTTGAGGAGTCCAAGGAAGAGGTTGCCCCCAAGGTTGAGGCCACCGAGGAGTCCGCTAAGTAATTCCAGGGGTCGATGATCCCGGGGAATTATCCCCCTCTAGGCCCTCACGTACTAGGTTTGCGTGAGGGCTTTTCTATGATGGTTCCGGGATTGCCAACGCGCAATAACGAGAAACTTCAAGTACGCTTTATTAAGCGAAAACGATCCACAAAAATTTAACTCAAGGAGGATCGCCCAACAATGGCGAACTACACCGCTGCAGACGTGAAGAAACTGCGTCAGATGACCGGATCCGGCATGCTGGCTTGCAAGAATGCTCTGAACGAGACCGACGGAGACTTTGAAAAGGCCGTCGAGCTGCTCCGCATCAAGGGCGCGAAGGACGTGGGCAAGCGCGCTGACCGCGACGCTGCCGAAGGCATCGTTGCTATTTCCGGCAACACCATCGTCGAGGTCAACGCAGAGACCGACTTCGTTGCTAAGACCCCTGAGTTCATCGAGTTCGTGGATTCCGTAGCTGCCGCTGCTGACGAGGCAAAGGCCAACTCCGCTGAGGAGCTCGCTGCTGTGTCCGTCGACGGCCGTCCCGCCGCTGATGTTCTCCAGGAGATGTCCGCCAAGATCGGTGAGAAGCTCCAGCTCCGTCGCGCTGCTACCGTTGAGGGCGCAAACGTTGCTTCCTACCTGCACCAGCGTTCCTCTGACCTGCCGCCGGCCGTGGGCGTTCTCGTTGCCTACGAGGGCGAGGGCGATGCCGCTAAGGAAGCTGCTCACCAGGTGTGCCTCCAGGTGGCAGCCCTCAAGGCTCAGTATCTGACCCGCGAAGATGTTCCGGAAGAGATCGTTCAGAAGGAGCGTTCCATCGCGGAGCAGATCACCCGCGAAGAGGGTAAGCCCGAGAAGGCTATCCCGAAGATCGTCGAAGGTCGTCTCGGCGGCTTCTACAAGGACGTCGTTCTGCTTGACCAGCCGAGCGTTGCTGACAACAAGAAGACCGTCGGCAAGCTTACTGAAGAGGCTGGCATCACCATCACCGACTTCGTTCGCTACGAGGTTGGCCAGAAGTAAGAATTCAGTCTCGACATAGCAAGACTGCACTCACATAGCAGTTCTTCTTACGCGCACCGCCGTTGCCCATGGGTACGGCGGTGCGCTTTTGGCATACGGTAAGATAAAGCCGATTGACTAGCAGCGAATAGCAAGGAAGGACAGATTCGTGGTCGACGAGGTCGCAGAACAATCCAGCCGAAATGGATTTAAGCGCGTCATGCTCAAACTGGGCGGAGAAATGTTTGGCGGTGGCCAGGTGGGCATTGATCCCGATGTGGTCGAAAATGTAGCCAAGCAGATCGCCGAGGTATCCAACAACGGTACCGAGGTCTGCGTCGTGATCGGTGGCGGTAACTTCTTCCGTGGTGCGGAGCTGCAGAAGCGCGGTCTCGACCGTGCACGCAGTGACTACATGGGCATGCTCGGAACGGTGATGAACTGTCTCGCCCTCCAGGACTTCCTTGAGCAACAGGGTGTGGAAACACGTGTGCAGACCTCTATCAATATGGCACAGGTCGCAGAGCCCTACCTGCCGTTGCGTGCAAAGCGTCACCTGGAAAAGGGACGCGTCGTCATCTTCGGTTGTGGCATGGGTATGCCGTACTTCTCTACGGACACCACCGCGGCTCAGCGCGCCTTGGAAATCGACTGCGAAGTGCTGCTTATGGCGAAGGCCGTGGACGGCATTTACAGCGATGACCCGCGCACCAATCCTGATGCCGAGCTGTTCGACACGATCACGCCCGATGAGGTCATCCGCCGAGATCTCAAGGTCGCCGATTCCACCGCGTTCTCTCTCTGCAAGGACAACGGCATGCCGATCCTCGTCTTCAACCTCCTCACGGAAGGAAACATCCGTCGAGCAGTCAGCGGTGAGAAGATTGGTACCCTGGTGAGCAAGTAGTCTGTCCGAGCGACAGGGTCTTTTACAGGTTCAACTGTGTCGCTGCCGTCGCATTACCGCCCTATGACGAGCTGCAGCGGTAAAACGAACACGAACCTACTGGTTTTGTCGCACGTCGGAAGCCCTGCGAAAACCACTACACGCGAAGAGAATAATTTTTACAACGCTGGTTGGTGGGGATTTTCCTCCCCACCCGCCCGAAGGAGAAGTACACTCTAACCATGATTGATGAAGTAATCCTTGAAGCCGACGAGCGGATGGAAGCAACCGTGGAGCACACCCGCGAGGAGCTTTCGCACATTCGCACCGGACGTGCGAACCCGAACATGTTCAACGGTGTTATCGCCGAGTTCTACGGTCAGCCCACTCCGATTAACCAGATGGCGACCATCTCTGTCCCGGAGCCGCGCATGCTGCTCATCAAGCCGTATGACATGAACTCCATGGACGATATCGAGCGTGCAATTCGTAACTCCGACCTCGGCGTGAACCCCACGAACGACGGCCAGGTGCTTCGCGTGACTGTTCCGCAGCTCACCGAGGAGCGTCGCCGGGACATGGTGAAAGTCGCTAAGTCTAAGGGTGAGGAAGGCAAGATCGCTATCCGCAACATTCGCCGTAAGGGTATGGATCAGCTGAAGAAGATCCAGAAGGGCGGCGACGCTGGTGAGGACGAAGTCCAAGCCGGTGAGAAGGAGCTGGACAAGGTGACCAAGAAGAACGAGACTCGTGTGGAAGAACTCGTTGAGGCAAAGGAAAAGGACCTGATGGAGGTCTAGCTCCCCAGCATGCACCCCGTATGATTTTTCACCACAGAGATAGCCGATGTCGCTTACTATCCCACCGCGCCTACCTAAGACGCGAGGGGAGGAAGGTGGCGAAGCGGATCACTGCGGGGGTGCATTTCTCTGAGGAGAAGCAGTTTTGACCCGGCCGCAGCAGCGCTGTCGCAGCGCGGCGGCGCGGTCGTCAGCCGTGGTTGGTTTTCTCCTCACATGAGCTCAGTCGGCTTTGTTGCCTACATAGTGCATGGTTGTGGACTAGGCTCTAGGGGGATACAGGCGGTAGGTAGATTCACCTCGCACAGTACAGCGACGGGATTGTATATTCCGCGTCGCACGAACCACCAAGGAATCACAAGAAGCATTATGGCCCGTCCAGATTTTTCACGGTTCAGCTGGGAACAGCTTGAGGCGCGCATGCCACGCCCCAAGAATGAATCCGGGCGCAACATGCCCGCTGCCATCACTACGGGCGCCATCCTCATTGCAATTGTTCTCGTCGGAATCCTCGTCGGTCCGGTTGCCTGGTACCCGATTGTGGCAACCGCAATCGCGTTAGCGACGTGGGAGGTCCACCGCCGTCTAACAGAAGGTGGCTACGCAATGAGCCTCTCCATTCTGCTGTTCGGCGGTCAGATTATGGTGTGGTCATCCTGGCCGTGGGGATTGTGGGGGCTTATGGCCGGGTATGTGAGCAGTATCCTTCTCGTGATGTTTAGTCGGCTGTTCAGAAACGGTCGGCATACACCACCGCGTAACTACTGGCGTGATATGTCCATGTCGGTCTTTGTGCTGACGTGGATTGCGCTGTTCGGCTCTTTTATCGCCATGCTGTCGAACATCACTCGACATGACATTCCGGGCCCGATGTTCATCCTGACGTTCATGCTGTGCGTCATTGCCAGCGATACAGGCGGTTTCCTCGCCGGAGTAGGGTTTGGTTCCCACTCTATGGCACCGGCGGTAAGCCCCAACAAGTCCTGGGAGGGATTTGCTGGCTCCCTCGGTTTGGGGATGATCGTCGGCGCGCTGACGGTGCGTTTCCTCCTCCACGCGGACCCACTCTTGGGTGTTGTTCTTGGCGTGCTTCTCGTCATTGCCGCAACCCTCGGAGATCTTGTCGAGAGTCAATTCAAGCGCGAACTGGGAATCAAAGACATGTCTCGGATGCTCCCCGGCCACGGCGGCCTGATGGATCGGTTGGATGGCATGCTCCCGGCGGGCGTTGTCACGTGGCTGATTCTCTCGATCCTTCAGACATAGCGAGCACGCTGCCGGGTGCAGCCGTCTCTGTGTTGCCAGCAGGGGAGAAGCTCTGAATTTCGCTGCCTCCGTCGCCGAAACGTTTTCCCTGATGCAGAGAGGTTTTCAGAGCGTAGGCGGGAGCCTGGCGCGAATGTTTTGGGGGAGCCTATTTACGAGTTGGGGGAAACGGCGCTGCTTCTGGCACAATGAGGGTTATTATGGCTGAACCTGTTGTTTTGAACTTTAACCGCGCCCGGCGCTCCATGCCGCCGAAGCACTTTGCTGATTACACCAAAGACGAGCGCGTCGAGATCCTCAAGGAGTTGGGCCTGCCCAAGTTCCGAGACAACCAGATTGCTCGCCACTACTATGGCCGCTTTGAAGCTGATCCCGAGCTCATGACGGATCTGCCCGAGTCTGTACGAACGGTCGTGGGGGACAAGCTTTTTCCACAGCTGATGTCTCCCGTCCGTGAGACGTCCGCCGATGATGGGCAAACTCAGAAGATGCTGTGGAAGCTGCATGACGGCACGCTCCTCGAGTCGGTGCTCATGGAGTACCCGGATCGCGCCACCCTGTGTATCTCCTCCCAGGCCGGTTGTGGCATGGCGTGCCCATTCTGTGCCACGGGCCAGGGTGGTCTGGATCGTAACTTGTCCACGGGCGAGATCGTGGATCAGGTGCGCGCGGCAGCAGCCACCATGCAGGCAAAGGGAGGTCGCCTGTCCAACATCGTGTTCATGGGTATGGGGGAGCCACTAGCCAATTACAACCGCGTTCTGAGTGCCATTCGGCAGATCACTCAGCCGTCACCCGAGGGGTTTGGGATCTCGCAGCGAGGGATCACCCTGTCTACTGTGGGTCTGGCTCCTGCTATTCGACGCTTCGCTGCCGAAGGTTTGTCCTGTCGGCTTGCGGTGAGCTTGCACACGCCTGACGACGAGCTCCGCGACTCACTCGTTCCTGCCAACAATCGGTGGTCGGTCACTGAGGTTCTCGACGCCGCGCGCGAGTACGCAGAAGCCTCCGGTCGCCGTGTTTCCATCGAGTACGCGCTCATCCGTGACATCAACGATCAGCTCTGGCGTGCAGACCTTCTGGGCAAGAAGCTGCACGGCGCACTGGGCTCCAAGGTGCACGTCAACCTCATCCCGCTCAACCCAACGCCGGGTTCTAAATGGGATGCGAGCCCAAAGCACGTGCAGGATGAATTCCAAAAACGCGTCATCGCTCGCGGCGTCACCTGCACCGTGCGCGATACCCGAGGCCAGGAGATCGCAGCGGCGTGCGGCCAGCTAGCAGCGGAAGAACGCACGGGGGCAGCTGCTCGCAGGGCCGCTAAGGCAACGGCGGAGGCTGCACGGCTGACCGACGAGGCCGCACGAAACAACAAGGAAAAGTAGCTAGCCGGCTAAAGAGCACAAAAACGCCTTCCACGAAACCGTGGAAGGCGTTTTTGTTTACCCTACTACTCCGAAAAAGGAGGTCTGTGGCGCTTTAGTGACTTACACAGGCGGTGGCAACTATGTGCCCACCACCTGGTAACAGTGAGTATCCACTGTCTCGTGCGTCACGCGACGCGCAAGTGCACAATAGGTAATAGGTACGGATTTACTTTTCGTCGATGACTGCGGTGTGCGTGTTCGGCGCAGCAATGTGCTGTTGCTGCTGAGCCTGGGTGCGACGCACGAGCTCCGGATCGTAGTTGAGGCTCCGTAGCTGGGAATCCGTGAGATTAGCGTAGACACCGGTGAGGTGCTTCTGGTCGTAGTTCCAGTCCTTCTCCTGGTATCCCTGCGGCTGGTTGTTAGCCGTCACCGTGCGGACCTGGTTGAGATCAGGCTTGATAGCGAAGATGATAAGGCCAAGGGCGATCACGACAGCAAGCGTGACCAGCCAGATGGTCTCAACGTGGCCACGGTGGTTACCAAAATTGAAAGCAAGGAGGAGAATGACACCGAGCCAGCCACAGATCTGGATGACACCGTTACCGATGCGGTGCCAGCCCCACTTGGCGGACGGCTCGTCGAGCGTGTTCACTCCGTTGTAAATTTCGCCGCCCTGTTCAGCCTGCACAGCGGGCTTGCGGTTCTTGCGAGCCTTCTTTACCTTCTTGCCAGCCTTGGCATCTTCGGCATTCACAGTGTGGGAACCAGCCACGGTAACTCCTTATTCCTTCTACGTGTGCGTCTGTGGTCGCCTGCAGCTACGCACGTACCAGGAAGATACGTTGCAAAAATGAGCAGCTACTGTGGCGTGCGAGACGCAGCACATGCACTTTTATCTAGACAGACTAAATCTTTCCACACTTTCCCCACTTCGTCGAACAACCGGCCGCGTATCACCCAAATATCCGCCTTTCGACGTACCCTATTTCCCGCGTAGGGGGTAGACCCTCGTGTCGGAGGTTCGAATCCTCTCTGGGGCACCCAATTCCTCGTGTAGAGGATGGGCCCCTCATTCCTACCGCGAGAGAGGAAGTGAGTGCCAGGGCTTCCGACCTACGTGAGGGTGGGACGTTAAGATTTGAGATAGCTATTCAGGCAGGGCAGTAAACGCGCCCAGCGGATTTACAGACAGGTGCAGCAGTACATAGGTAAGGCAGGTTTTGATGCCACGCACAGTTTTGATTTTGGGATCGACAGGGTCCATTGGTACCCAGGCGCTCGAAGTTATTGCAGCCAACCCGGATAAGTTCGATGTAGTCGGCATCGCTGCTGGAGGATCCCACACCGATCTCCTCATCCAGCAGGCCAAGGAGCTCGGCCTTTCGGCACCGCAGGTTGCCGTCGCCCACAATCACGAGGTGGTCGAGGAGGCCCTCGGGGGGACCGTCATTTCCGGTCCCGATGCATCTGAGAAGCTCGTCCGCACGGTGAAGGCAGAGACAGTTCTCAATGGCCTTGTGGGTGCCATGGGGCTTGCTGCGACCCTTGCTGTTTTAGATGAGGGTGAGATTCTCGCACTCGCCAACAAGGAATCGCTTGTTGCCGGTGGCGAGTTGGTGATGAAGAAAGCGCAGCCCGGACAGATCGTTCCCGTCGATTCGGAGCATTCAGCGATGGCACAGGCCCTGCGGTCAGGAACCCACGGGGAAATTCACTCCCTCGTGCTGACTGCCTCCGGTGGGCCGTTCCGCGGGTGGACCCGCGAGGAGATGTGGGATGTCACCCCGGAGCAGGCTGCCAAGCACCCGACGTGGTCTATGGGGCAGATGAATACGCTGAACTCGGCAACGCTAGTCAATAAGGGCTTGGAGCTGATTGAGGCGAGCCTCCTCTTCGATGTCCCTGCAGAAAAGATCGAGGTCACCGTTCACCCGCAGTCCATCGTTCACTCGGCCATCACCTTCCTCGACGGCGCAACCATTGCCCAAGCCTCGCCGCCATCGATGAAGCTTCCCATCTCCCTGGCACTCAACTGGCCCGACCGCGTCCCCGATGCACAACCGCACCTGGACTTCTCACAAAGGCTGGAGTGGACATTCGAGCCTGTCGACGAGGAAAACTTCCCCGCCGTGCGTCTCGCCCGAGAAGTCGTTACCAAGGGCGGAACCTGGCCGGCAGTATTCAACGCAGCCAACGAGGAAGCAGCAGCGGAGTTCCTCGCCCGCCGTCTCAAGTTCCCGCGGATTGTTGACGTTGTGGAAACTGTTTTGAGCAAAGCCGATGGCTTTGCCGGTTCCCCGCGTGACTTCGACGATGTCATGGCGACGCAGGATGCTGCCCGACGCTGTGCACACGAGGTTCTGCACTCGTTGCAAGCCTAACGATTTACTCAGTAACACGTACGGCACACGTGACCACCACCAAGGTGCGAGCGTGTGCCGTTGATTAGCAGTGCATGACACAATCGGGTTACTATTCCCGCGCGTGTAGTGCACGCCCGTGACACCAAGAAAGAAGGAAAGCCGTCGAATGAGTTACGTCCTGGGAGTCGTCCTGTTTGCCGTAGGCATTGCAGCGACGATCGCTCTCCACGAGTTCGGTCACTACGCAATCGCACGGCTATCCGGCATGCGTGTGCGACGTTTCTTCGTGGGGTTCGGCCCCACCGTGTGGAAGACAACGAAGGGCCACACGGACTACGGGTTTAAGGCCATTCCGCTTGGTGGTTTCTGCGATATCGCGGGGATGACTGCTCTGGATGAAATGACCCCGGAGGAAGAACCACACGCAATGTATAAGAAGCCTGCATGGCGACGCATCGCTGTCATGTCCGGCGGCATCCTCATGAACATCATCGTGGGCACTGTCATTCTTTATGGACTTGCCGTGACTACCGGCCTTCCTAACCCCAATCCGGATGTGACTCCGGTGGTGGAGGAGACCACCTGCATCGGTGAGGCATGCCAGGGTGAGGGACCAGCGTATGAAGCTGGTATCCGACCAGGTGATGCAATTAGACAAGTCGGGGGAGTAGACACCCCTTCTTTCGTAGACGTACGCAATGAGGTGTTCACGCACCCAAACGAGACGGTAGACATCGCTGTTGAGCGAGACGGCAAGCAGCTCACCTTCCCTGTCCACGTACAAGGAGTGGAGGCCACTCTCACCGATGGCAGCACTCAAACAGTGGGTGTCATTGGCGTGTCTAGCGCCCCCATAAAGGATCTCTACCTCACCTACAACCCGCTTGCCGCTGTCGGGGCAACAGCCTCCTACGCAGGTGACCTGTTCGTTGCCACGTGGGATGGGTTGAAGTCCTTCCCCCGAAGGATCCCTGGCGTCGTTGTTGCCATTTTCGGTGGCGAACGCGATCAAGCATCGCCGATGAGCGTCGTTGGTGCATCGCGGGTAGGCGGAGAGCTAGTGGAGCGCTCCCTATGGGCGATGTTCTGGATGTTGCTGTCCAACCTCAACTACTTCCTCGCCCTGTTTAACCTCATCCCGCTGCCGCCCCTCGACGGAGGGCACATTGCGGTGGTCATTTACGAGAAGATCCGCGACGCGCTTCGGAGGCTCCGTGGACTCGCCCCAGCCGGTCCTGCGGATTACACAAAGCTTATGCCTATCACGTACGCGGCGAGCCTTGCCCTCCTCGTTATCGGTGGTCTAGTCATCGTCGCGGATGTGGTCAACCCCATTAAGCTGTTCTAAGCTGCACACACTGACGGCAACAAGCGCTGTCTGACGGCAACAAGCGCTGTCTATAGGTAGCAGTGTAAACTAGTGCAACGAAAGTTTGCCCAGCTAGAGAATAGGTTTGCGAATGCCAGTACCAATCGGACTTGGAATGCCTGAAGTACCACCAGTTCTGCACCAGCGCCGCAAGACGCGACAGCTCATGGTCGGTAATGTCGGGGTTGGCTCCGATTACCCGGTCTCCGTGCAGTCGATGACCAACACCAAGACCCACGACATCAATGCCACGTTGCAGCAGATTGCAGAGCTGACCGCATCGGGCTGCGACATCGTGCGTGTTGCATGTCCGAAGACGGTCGACGCGGACGCTCTGCCGATCATCGCGCAGAAGTCTCCGATCCCCGTCATCGCCGATATTCACTTCCAGCCGAAGTACATCTTCCAGGCAATCGAAGCAGGATGTGCCGCGGTTCGTGTGAACCCCGGCAATATCCGTGAGTTCGATGGTCGCGTGAAGGAAGTAGCCAAGGCTGCCGGTGATGCGGGAATTCCAATTCGCATCGGCGTGAACGCTGGTTCCCTCGATAAGCGAATTATGGAGAAATACGGCAAGGCCACTCCAGAGGCCCTCGTGGAATCCGCTATTTGGGAAGCCGGTCTCTTCGAGGAGTACGGCTACGGTGACATTGCCATCTCCGTGAAGCACCACGACCCGGTCATCATGGTGGAGGCCTACCGCCAGCTGGCCGCGAAGACAGACTACCCACTGCATCTCGGAGTGACGGAGGCCGGCCCGGCATTCCAGGGCACAGTGAAGTCCTCTGTTGCCTTTGGTGCGCTGTTGGCTGAGGGCATCGGTGACACTATCCGCGTCTCGCTGTCCACGGAGCCTGTTGAGGAGATTCGCGTTGGCGATCAGATCCTTCAGTCGCTCAATCTGCGCCCCCGCAAGCTAGATATCGTTTCCTGCCCGTCCTGTGGTCGCGCCCAGGTGGACGTGTACAAGCTGGCAGAAGAGGTCACCGAATCACTGCAGGGGATGGACATTCCGTTGCGCGTCGCCGTTATGGGTTGCGTTGTCAACGGCCCGGGCGAAGCACGAGACGCAGATCTTGGCGTGGCCTCCGGTAACGGAAAGGGCCAGATCTTCATCAAGGGCGAAGTAATCAAGACCGTGCCGGAGGAAGACATCGTAGAGACACTCATCGAGGAAGCAAAGAAGCTCGATGCGCAGATGCGTGCGGAAGCATAGCCAATAGTTTTCGGCTTTCCGCTAGTTTTCAACAAAAAGAGTGGCGACGGGACATCCCGTCGCCACTCTTTTCGTTATTGGGTATGCATTCTTAGGGAGTGAATCCTGTGCGCCCGACCTAGAACGAGGACGTTCCGCCGGAGGCGGAGAACCCCGAGGAGAACCCGGAATAACCGCCGCTGCTGGAACTCGAGGAGCTTGCTTGCTGTTCGGCAACAGCGTTGGAATGCCACGAGCTCATGACCCAGAAGGGGACGAAGTTGTTCCAGCCGTAGCCGGGGCGGTAGTCGCTGCTGGTAAGCGACGGAATCTCCGGCTCCTTCTTCGTCTTCACGTCCGAGAACTCTTGTTCGCGCACCGTCGCCAGCGTGTGGCTGTAATCGTCGATGAGACGCACATATTCATCGATAAACTGTGGGGACTCTACGCGGCCATCAAGGTCGACGATGCGGTGTTGCAGATCCCGGAGTTGTTCGGACAGCGGCCCAAAGGGAACCTGGAGGCGGGCATCCTCCACATCGTGGCGAAGCGCCATGAGTTGGTCCTGGCGTACCAGTTTGTCGCCGTGCTCCATGGCATACAGTGTGTCGATGTTGGCTTCCGCCGTCTCGATATCTTTGGTGATGTCAGCTGCCTTATCAATGTCCTTCTTCGCGTCTGCAAAGTCGCTGTCTGGGCTGTTAGGAGATAGATTCCCCAGGCGGTCTACGGACTCATTGGTGGCCACAAACTTACTCTGCACCTCGTCCCACTGTTCACGCAGTCGGTTATCTGCCAGAGCAGAGGTAAGCGAATGCGCGCGGATATTGATAGCATCCAAACGCTGAGCCACATCCGCGTAAGATCGAACCACCTTGTCGTAGCTTTCGCGTGCCTTCTTTGCGCTACGGCGGCGCCTATCCGCCCTGGCTGCGAGTGTTCCTCCGGCTAACGCCGTCAGGCCGCCGCCAACACCACCTGCGGTAATGGTGGAGACGAGGCGGTTTTCTGATGCTTCCTCCTGCACGTCGGCATTGAGGCTTTCCAGGTCAAAGACCGATTGGGCACCTGCTAACAGACCTGCCGGAATGCTGTTCGCCATGACACCCGGCTTCACAGCGTCCAACGCGCGCTGGCGATGCGGAGTGTTGCTCTCAATTCCCAGGGCGGCGGTGACATCGTCGGAACCCGTGATGAAAGACTGTCGCGGGTCCAAGCCCACGCCGATAATGAGAGTCCCCGGGACGAACTCCTTGCCGTCCTCGGTGAAGATCTCGGGCAAGTTCTCTCGTGAATACTCCTCGACGGTGTCGAGGGCATTGTCTCGGTTGGTTCCGAACACCATGTAGTGCACGGTAGATACGACGGCGGGAACGTCGAGACGCTCGGCATCCCGGTGCATGGCGTTCTCATCATCGGCCGTCAGCACATCATCCGGATCATGGACCTGAACATCGTAGGTGGTCGCTGGCTGCAACTCCGCCGAGTTAACATCCAGGCTCACTGATTCGGGTGAGGCGGCCTGCTGCCACCCGAAGTAACCGAATCCGAGCGCTGCGACGAGAGCTGCAGCGCCGACAGCGGTGACCGACTTTCCCACGGAGAGAGGTTGCTTTGACATGCGCCCAGGGTACCGCGTGGATGGCTACTTGTCAGCGCATTACGTGAGGCTGGGAACCAACGAGTCACACGTGTGTGGCGGTGGCTCGGCGGGGGAGCCCCGCAGTAGAGCTGAGGTGCACTAGATTGTGGGGGTATGAACAGGCGGATCATTGCAGCATGCACGGTAGCGATGCTGACAGCTACGGGGATTTCGGCATGCACTCCTCAGCCGAAGACCGCCAATCCTGTGGTCGAGGAATTTGCGCAGGCGTTGAGCGAGGAAGACTACGAAGCAGCAGCAGCGCTGACCGACGACCCCGATAGCGCGCGTGCCGAGTTTGAACAATCCGCCTCGGGGCTCCAGGCCGAGGGGCTCGACATCGCTGTGTCCGGGGTTGATAACGGCGACACGCTTGCAACCGGTCATCTGAACATGACGTGGGACCTCCCGCGGGATCGCGAGTTTTCCTACGACGGCACCGTCAACCTCAACAAGATAAATGACTCCTGGGTGATCAGGTGGAACCCCACTATTATTCACCCCACTCTCGGCAACAACCAGCACCTGGAACTTCGAGCTATTCAGGCGCAGCGCGCCTCGGTAGTCACACAGGACGGGGTGGAAATCCTCAAACCTGGCGTGCGTCACCGGGTGATCGTCGATAAGCAACAGACCACCAGTATTCCTGGGACGGTGACAAAGATCAGCCAGGTCCTCACTGATAATGGCGAGGATCCGCTGGACGTTCCCGCAGTGTCGCGGGCGATTGCCGAGACAGACGGTGTCTACTCCGTCACCACCGTGGGCCAAGACAAAGGCGAGGCAGTGAAACAGGGCGTGGAAGGAGTATCCGGTGTCACCGTCAATGACGAGTCCGCGCTGGTCCGCCCGAACCCTGAATTTGCACCCGAGCTTGTCAGCGCCATTGAAAATGAGGTGACGGAGAAGGTCGAGGGCGAAAACGGGTGGAAGGTTGTGACGGCCAATAACGACGGTGCGGTCATTGACACGCTTACCACCACGCAGCCACAGCTGCAGTCTGCCATCCCCGTGTCGATCGACCACAAGGTGCAGGAAGCAGCCCAGCTGGCTGTTGACCGCCGGCCGGAGATGAAGGTTATGCTCGTTGCCATCCGGCCGTCGGATGGTGCCATCTTGGGCATCGCTCAGACCCGTAAGGCCGACGAAGACGGAAACGTCGCGCTCATGGGTATGTATCCGCCCGGCTCGGTGTTCAAGATCATCACGGCGATGACCGGTTTGAATAGCCAGGGCCTGGTACCTGGTTCGACAGTTCCGTGTCCCGGCACGATGGAGCTGGGCACACGCATCGTCACCAACTACAACGGGTTTTCTCGGGGTATGACGAGTCTTACTGACGCGTTCGCTTCCTCGTGCAACACCACCTTTGCCGATATTTCCTACCGGCTCAACCCCGGTGAGTTGCACTCGATGGCGCAGCGTTTTGGGCTGGGGGTTGATTACAACATTCCGGGACTGAGCACGGTGACCGGATCTGTGCCCGAGGGGGAGGAGCCCCTCGACCGGATCGATGCGGGTTATGGCCAGGGTGATGACCTCGTCAGCCCGTTTGGGATGGCACTGGTCGCCTCCACGGCTGCGCATGGTTCCACCCCGGTTCCGTGGCTTATCGACGGTCTAACGACGGAGGTGGAAAACCCCGCCGAGCCACCGTCACCCGAGCAGATTGCACAGTTGCAATCCATGATGCGAGCGGTGGTCACTCAAGGTACTGCTCGTGGCATGAGTGCTGGAGGCGAGATTTACGCCAAGACCGGTGAGGCTGAGTTCGCCGGCGGTTCGCACGCATGGTTTGCGGGCTACCGTGATGACCTTGCCTTCGCCACCCTCATCGTCGCCGGTGGCGGGTCGGAAGCCGCGACTGCCATTACCGACGTGTTCTTCAACGAGCTGGATCGACAGTAATAGAGGAAAAATAGAGGAAAACAAGAGAGCACGCGAAAGCCCCGTCCACGTTGTCGTGGGCGGGGCTGACTGTGTTCACGAGCATTCACACCGTGAACACGCACGCTGTGCGCGTTTTAGGGGAACTGGATGTTGAAGGTGTCCTTCAGCCATGCTGTGACCTGGTTGGCGGCAGTGCCCAAGAGCGCTGCAATGCCACCGAGAGTGGCCAGTACGCCGAGGAGGAAACCACCGAAGGTGGCACCAACAATGGAGCCTGCGTCGCTAGAGGAGCTGGCGTTGTCGCCGGCGTCGTTATTACCAGGCTTGTCGTTGTTGTCGCCGGGAGCGGTGTGTCCGGCAGCGCGGGCGGTGAGCCACTCGTCGGAGCCGATCGGGTGGTCGACGATACGGGTTTCACCAATGGAACCAAACCACGAATCGACAGGCTTTCCGTCATCCATGGAGGTGCCCATCATCCAGGTGGACTCGCCGCCCAGTCCAACCGGGCCGTATCCGTCGCGAAGGATCGGTGCGCCATCGATGAACATGTTCACCGACTGGTTTTCTGGATCATTGACGATAGCAATGTGCATCCACTGGCCTTTCGGGACCTCGTGCGACCAGTTGGAGAATCCCTTGTTGTTTGCGCCGTGGGACCAGTAGCGGATCTCACGGAGATTGGACACACCGAGCATCTGTGCCGGATCGGTGTCGCCGTTGGAGGGGTCTGCGTCGGTGACGCGGCCACGTCGCACGAGTGCATTGGACCAGCCGTTGTCGTCACCGTTGAAGTCCTCGTCCAGCTTGATGAAGGACTCAAGAGTGTAGCCGTTGGGGAAGTTCTCCTTGTTGATGCTGGCACCCGTCGCCGTCTCGAAGAAATTGATGTCCAACTTGCTGATCGGCTTTGTCCAGCGGAGAGATCCCTTGTCGGAAGACAACGGGTGTGTGTCCTCCTCGTAGGTAATATCGTCGGTTACACCTCCTTGCAGAGGTGCGCGCTTCATGTCCGAATCACCGGCGACATCCGGAACAACTGTGCCCACGGGGGCAACGGCACCAGCAGTAAGCTGTTCGTCCTTAAAAGTATCCTCGCCCGGACGCCAGTGCACAGCCGTTCCCTCGACGTGTACGTAGTCTTCGGAGTCCCTTGGCTTATCTGCATCGGTGATGGTGTACGGGGTGTAGCCTGCGGAGATGATCTCCTTGGCCTTGGCGGAGTAATCGGGGTCGTTCTTGTCGCCTTCGGTCCACTCGGGGGCGAAGCTGGCGAAGCGATCCTTGAAGTCCATGGGCACGGTGTAGCTATCGCCCTTGCCTTCCGGCAGCAGGTGATCGAACTGGGTGAGTTCTTCCTGCTTCTTTTCCTTCACCCACGGGGATAGGGCAGTCATGTCCAGCTCGTTGCCGGTAAGGTCGAACTCCAGCAGCCCCATGAGGCCGTTACCGCCGAGGTAAGCCATCTGGTAGTCCTGGAGGATGGTGACGACATCATTGCCGTAGTTGTTCCGCAACACGGAGTAGCCAGCACCGTGGTGGTGGCCGGCAATGGTGAGGAAGATCTGGTCATTCTTGGCAATGAGGGCGTCCCACAGGTGCTGGCCGTACTCGGGGGTCAGCCCGATGTTGCCCTCACCATCAACGTTGGAGATCTCGTGGGAGGTGAGGATCACAGGAAGCTCGGGGTGCGCATCGATAACTTTCTGTGCCCAATCAAGGGTCTCATCGGGGGCGCGGAAGCCGAGCGCCAGGAGCAGGTACTTCTGTCCCTCCGCCTCGAAAATGTGGTATTCGGACTCGACGGCCTGGCCGTTGACCGTGGCCGATGTCCGTTCCCCGAAGGTGTCGTTCTTCTCCGCACGCGCGGTGTCGAAGTGGGTGGAGAAGACGCTGTTCGCTCCATCCATGTACAGATCGTGGTTGCCAGGCAGGATGGCGTAGTTCATTCCGCCGTCCTCCAGGATCGACATCGCGTGGTTGGCAATGTCCCACTGGTCGGCCACATCAGCTTCGTCAACGACATCACCAAGGTGGGACGTGAACGGGATGTTGAGTGCCTCAGCATTGTCGACAACAAAGTGTGCCTGGGAGTCGTACGGGTTCGAACCGTAGCGATCCGCGAACATCGAACCGCCAGATGGGGCATCGTAGCGGGAGTAAAACTGGGTATCCGGGAGGACAGCCAGAGTAAAGCGGGAACCGAGGTTGCCTGCGGTAGGCTCAGCGCAAGCCACTGCTGGCACGAGCCCGCACACGAGGGCTGTGGTTGTTACAAGGGACAAAACCGTGAACGCGGGTTTTTACGCATCTGCTTCTCCGTCTCATTGTTGTAGGTTTCGGGTCGCGCTGATGCGGACGCTGTCCGTGGCTCTCCGGAAGTCTCACAAGTCACTGTGTCAAAGGGGTAAGAAACGAGACGAGCGAGTCGTCTCACCTGAATCACCGTAGTGAGTGGACATAGCCTGGATATTGCCGCAAAGTAACGACAAGTTAAGCGACAGATGAACTCTGGGGATAATCCTTCTGCGGGGAAACACAGGCTTCACACCTCTTGCAACAGCATCGCGCGATAGACAAGTATCAGCAATTTGGTTAACCGCGTACCATGATGGACATGGAAAAACGTGCACAAAAACGAGGAAAAATCGGCCCTATCCGCAAGGTTCCGGAGTCCATTGAACGGCCGGAGTACGTGTGGAAGGACGAGGTGCAGGAAGCCATCGGGGAACCCTACGTGCAGACCCCCGAGGTTATCGAAGCCATGCGGGAATCCTCCAAGATCGCCGCTAACGCCCTCAAGGCTGCCGGCGAGGCTGTCAAGCCGGGCGTGACAACCGATGAGCTTGACCGGATCGCTCACGAATACATGTGTGACCACGGCGCATACCCCAGCTGCCTGGGCTACCGAGGCTTTAAGAAGTCGGTGTGCACATCCGTCAACGAGATCGTCTGCCACGGTATCCCGGATTCCACCGTGCTGCAGGAAGGCGATATCTGCAACATCGACGTCACCGCCTACAAGAATGGTGTCCACGGCGATACGAATGCCACCTTCCTCGTCGGCGAGGTCGACCCTGAGGTGAAGGATCTCGTGGAGCGCACCAAGGAAGCCATGATGCGTGGCATCAAGGTTGCCAAGCCCGGCCGTGAGGTAAACGTCATCGGACGCGTCATCGAAATGTATGCTCACCGCTTTGGATACTCTGTGGTCACCGACTTCACTGGCCACGGCGTTGGCCCCACCTTCCACAACGGCCTCGTCGTCCTGCACTACGATTCCTCGGCCTACCGCGACATCCTGGAACCTGGCATGACCCTGACCATCGAGCCGATGCTGAACCTCGGTGGTCTGGATTACCGCATTTGGGACGACGGCTGGACTGTACAGAACACGGACCTCAGCTACTCCGCACAGTTCGAGCACACCCTCGTCATTACCGAGGACGGCAACGAGATCCTCACCATCCCGGATTAAACCGTTTTTTAGGCACCGACCGAAACCAGAGGTGCGTCTTTAAGCTAAGAAAGGATTTTTGTGAGCGCCGTTCTGATCTGTGGGACCACCTCTGATGCGGGGAAGTCTGTCCTTGTTGCCGGGCTGTGCCGTGCGCTGGCGCGCCGGGGGATTTCTGTTGCCCCGTTTAAAGCCCAGAACATGTCCAATAACTCCGCCGTGTGTCCCACCGGGGGAGAGATTGGACGGGCGCAAGCCTTGCAGGCCTTTGCCTGTGGACTGGAGCCCGAGGTGCGGTTCAACCCGGTACTGCTCAAGCCGGGGTCCGACAGGCGCTCGCAAGTTGTCGTGCTTGGTCGCGTCGAGGGGGATGTCGGCGCAAAGGACTACTTCACGCGTCGCTCCCGCATGCGAGAGGTGGCAGCTAGCACGCTTCGCGAACTGGAACAGGAATACGACATCGTCGTCTGCGAGGGGGCAGGGTCGCCGGCAGAAACCAATCTGCGGGCTACCGATGTCGCCAATTTCGGGCTTGCGGAAGCCTGTGACCTCGACGTCTACATCGTGGGCGATATCGATAGAGGCGGAGTCCTCGCCCATCTTTTTGGCACCTACCACATCGTGGACGAGGCAGATCGGGCCCGGATCAAGGGCTTCATCATCAACAAGTTCCGCGGTGACCCGGATATTCTGCAGCCAGGGCTCGACGATCTCTATGCCCGCACAGGTGTGCCGACCATTGGCATCCTCCCGTTCATCAACGGCCTGTGGATCGATGCGGAGGACAGCCTCCAATCGGCAGAGGGACGCGTCGTCGGCCGTGCAGCCCAGGTGGATAGCGGGCAAAAGACGATTACCGTCGCTGCCATCCGCTTGCCACGGGTGAGCAATGCCACCGATGTGGAAGCGTTTGCCGCTGAGCCTGCGACAACAGTGACGTGGACGAGTGATCCTGGACTCGTGCGCTCGGCTGATCTCGTTGTGGTTCCCGGCTCCAAGTCCACCGTCACGGATCTGGAATGGATGCGGGGCAACGGGATTGCCGATGCCCTCCTGCAGCGCACGGGCCCCATTCTTGCCATTTGCGGTGGCTACCAGATGCTGAGCAAGACGATCGAGGATGAGGTGGAGTCCCATCGTGGGACGACGCGTGGCCTTGGGCTGTTCGATATGGACATCGCCTTCCACCCGGACAAGACACTCAAGCGGTGGCCGGATGGCACCTACGAGATTCACCACGGCAGGGTAGTTCGCAGTGGCGACCCGACGTGGCTCGATGGCGAGGGATCACGGGTGCGTAACCTGTGGGGCACCCACCGTCATGGCGTAATGGATGATGATGAGCGCCGCAAAGACTTCCTCAACGAGGTGTTTGGCATACCACGCTCGACGGCATCATCTGCCGGTGAACGCATGGAGCAGGTTGATCTCCTTGCCGATGCCGTTGAAGAGCACCTCGATATCGATGCGCTGATCGCCCGCTACGCGAGGTCAAAGCCGGCGTAGCCGGAAAAGCGTCCCGAAATCGGATACTGCTCACAAAAAGCCGGCCCCCGCCACTGTAGAAGTGGTGGGGGTCGGCGTGGTTGTGCGCACGTGGGATCATGCGCTCAGTCCGGAAACGTTAGGATGCGTCCTGCTTCATCCAGCGCTGCGGATCGCCCACACCGTGGTGCCACAGCACCCACAGCGGGATGCTCATGATGGCGACGAAGAGGAAGATCGTGCCAAAGATGACGGAGGGGCTAAACGAGGTGCCGAAGACCTGGATGAGAGCGGCGAAGGACACCATCGTGGTGGTGCCGACAACTCCCATGACCTGGAGAGCAGATGCGACGAAGCCAGTCTGCTGGGCGGACGCAAGCCCCAGAGTGACGGAGTTTAGCCGCGGGTAAATAAAGCCCATTCCCGTCGATGCCGTACCCCAGCCAAGGACGGTGACCATCCAGTGCAGATTGAACGCGGCCGTGGCGAGGCACATGAGAACGCCGATGGCCATGATGACGAAGCCGATCCGGAACACCCGCGGGGTGGCGATTGTCTCGCCTCGGCGAGCCTGCGTCTCAGAGCCCACGAACCACAGCAAGCCAGACGCTGTCAGCGCGAGACCTGTCATTGTCGGACCAAGGCCGTACATCTGTGCCAGGAGGAGTGGAATGTAAATCTCGACGGTGAAGAACGTGTCCATCAACCCACGGGTCACGATGAGACGGGGGATGCCGTGTTTCGCCCTGACAGTTCCTTCCGGAACGAGGGGCAGGAGCGAAAAGAACATGACGACGAGGCCAACGACCACGAGGACCACGCAGAGCAGGGGAGAAACCTGCGAGGACGCGTTGAGAATGGAGGTGCCCGCTGCAAGGAACAGCGCGGCAACGAGCATCTTCGAGCTCTTCCCGGAGCTTTCACCCTTTTTGGCCGTCATGGTGCTCGTCGCACAAATCACCAGGATCTGGGCCACAACGAGGATGACGGTGATGAACACGAATACCGCGTGCCAGCTAAACCACACCGTAAGGAGGCCGGCGATGCCAGGACCGGTGAGGGCAGGCAGGACGTACGCTCCGGCGAAGGCGGAAAACACAGCCGGGCGGAGCCGCGGCGGGTACACCACCGCGATGACGGCATAAATGGCCACAATCAGACCACCGACGCCGATGCCCTGGATGGCACGGGACACAAGGAACACTGCCATGTTCGGCGCGAAAATCGCCAGAATCAAGCCTGCCGTGAGGATCACGGCAGACCCGATGAGCGACGTGCGCGCGCCCAGTTTGTCGGTGACAATGCCACCGAGCACCATGCCGACGATGGAGGTGGCGTAGGTGGCGACGAAGGTCAGCGAGTACGCGTTTACGGAACCCAAGTCCGCCACGATCTTCGGCATGATGGCTGTGACCGCTGTCTGGTCGAAGGAGCTGGCCAGCATCGACACCAGCAGACCGATGGTGACCGCAGCATAGGGTGCCCGGAAAATGCCACCACCGGACTTTGCCCCTTCCTTGCGTGAAACGGTCAGGCCTCGGCCACTGCGTCGGAGGTCCCTGCCCGTGGGGACGCGAAGCAGGAGCTTCCTGCCCCGTGCCAGACGGGCCTTGCGCTCTTTCACCGTTCCGCCATCGAGCGTTGTTGCGGCTTCCCTTTCCATTGCGGACGCGGATCGGACGGTAGGCATAGTCGTTTCAGAGCCGGCATCTTCGGTAGGAGCTGACGAACCAGCATCTACCGTCCCGTTGGGATTGGCTTCACGCGCCTTTTCAAAAGTGTCCTGCTCACGGGAATTGCCGTTCGGGTTCAAGCCCTGCGACTTGTCCTTATCGTCTGCTGTCATCTTTCCTCCCATCGTTACGCATAGCTCTGTAGTCTTTACTTATCTAACTTACCGCTGGAATCCGTCAGCCGGCGTGGCCGAAATCCTCCTGCTGGCACCGCCGGAACCCAGCGTCCGGTGTGCCTTCTTTCGCCGCCATCACGGGCTTTTCGCGCCCACAGTGTTCCGGTATCGTCATACACCACGACTCACCTAAGTAGGTCCGTCGTGCACGCGCACCGAAGCACCATCGTGCATGTAGACCGCACGAGCAGTCAAAGACAGACGGCGGTGTTTGTGGTGCGAAAAGGCGACGCTCAGTTGGCGAAAATAACCTAAGCTCAGCGGATTCTACTACATAGTGTGGGTGATCGCCCGTGACCAGACATCCCTCGGTCAACGGGCCTCTGCAGGATTCTCATACGGATTATTGCGATACCGGTTCTTTTTCTGAATCCCGCCGTTTCCGACTTCCCCTTCCCGCATCTCGTCCTCCGTGCTCTCCTCCTGCCTCTACGGCGAAAGGCCGTGAGCAACTACGCAACCACACACCCCTGTGCAAGGGGCTGCGTGGCTGCAATTGTCACACAGAGCGGTTACCACCCACCACAGGGGATCGCAGCTGAAGGACTGCGAGGAGTTATTCCAGGCCGAGGAGGGCGTTTTCGATGACCTCGGGGAGTGCCGGGTGGATCCAGTACTGCTTGGTCGCCAGTTCGCGGTACCCAATGCCCCACACCATGGCGGTAATAAGCTGCTGAATGAGCGTGGTGGCCTGAGGACCGATGATGTGCGCGCCGAGCAGCTTGCCGGTCTCCGTATCGCCGATAAGTTTGACCAGCCCTGTTGTGTCTTCCATCGCCCAGCCGAAAGCAACGTCGCCATACTTTTGTACCTTGACGGTGATGGAGTCAGACTGCGCGCGGGCTTGGTTTTCAGTGAGACCGACAGTCGCGATTTGCGGGTGCGTGAAGATGCCGGCCGGCACGTAGTCGCGGGGGAGCGGGGTGAGGGTATCCGGGTGCAAAACGTTGTTGGCTACCGCCTTGGCCTCAGCGTTAGCAACGTGCTTGAGCTGGTACGTGTTGCACGCATCGCCGAGCGCCCACACACCGTCGCAGGTGGTGCGCCCGAACTCGTCAACAGTGATGAGGCCACGCTCGTAGGCAATCCCTGAGGCTTCCAGGTTGAGGAGATCGCCGTTGGGGATCCGTCCCGTGGCAGCCAGGAATACGTCTGCGGTCACAGTGCTGGAATCATCGAGGACTGCCGTCACGCGCCCATCGTCTTCGGTGTAGAGGGAGTCGATGGTTCGTCCAACGTGCAGATCCCAGCGAGATGCAGCGATGTCGTTGAAACGATCGCAAATATCCGCATCGAGGGTCTTGAGGAGTCGTTCGGAACGGTTGATGATGCTGACTTTGGTGCCCAAAGCCGAAAAAACGTGGGCGAACTCCGCTGCAATGACCCCGCCACCCTGGATGATCATGGAAGAGGGGAGCTCCTCCATCCGCATGATGTCCTTATTGGTGTAGTAGCGGATACCGGAGTTTTTCACCACGTCGAGGACGTTCGTGCGGGCACCAGTTGCGAGGATAATGGTGTCGCCCGTGATCTCCCACTCGGTGTCTCCTTGGCCGGTTTTCAGAGTCTTCGGCCCGACGAAGGACGCGTGCTGGTCGAACACCGTAATATTGGGTGTTTCATCACCACGCCGGTACTGCTCGCCACCCTCGGCGATGGGGTCAATCCGCTTGCCAAAAATACGGTGCTGGAGGTCCTTCCAATCGATTCCCTCATACGAGGTGCGCAGGCTGAGGTCGGACGAATCAGCAGCCTCGTAGGCGCGGTCTGCCGCATACACGAACATTTTGGTGGGAATGCAACCGACGTTTAGGCACGTTCCACCGAAGCGGTCCTCCTCAACGATGGCGATTGACATGTTGTCGAACCGCTCGTCAGGGATCATGTTGCCACTTCCCGTGCCAACGATAATGAGGTCAAAGTGCGCTGTGTGGGACATGCGAAATCAGTTGCTCTTTCTACGTTCTAAAAGGTCACGATCATTCCGCGAGTGTGAGGCAAGCGCATTGAGCGCGCCGGGGCGTACAGATTTTGTGTCCCAGCGCAAGGTTTGCCACACGTGCGTTAGCCCCAGTGTACGAGAATTCTCCGATGGCAGGGCTGTCCTCCTCCAGACACACGCGAGAAGAAAGTGAAAGAAGATACGCGAAAACCCGTAGCACGTGACAAAATGCTAGCCCCAGGCGTCGACAAGCAGAACTACGGCTGTGACAGAAGCGGTGGGCGTACCCACGAACACCTACAAACGCCCACCAACATACGAACTCCTCGGGCGCGCGCGAACACTCTCGACCCCACTAACGACGACGAACCGCAACGAAACGTTGCGTCAGCCTGCCTGCGAATCGATTTTTCTAGGACGCGAGGTTGGCAAGCCACTCGGCGGTGACGGCAAAAGCCTGCTTACGGGGAGTGGGGAGGGAGAGGAAGACATCGTGGCGGGCGCTTTCAATTGCCCGGAGATCCACGGCTTGGCCCAGTTTCGGAGCCCACGTATCAACATGGTCGACATCGATCACCGCATCGGCTGTGTCCGTTGCCGCAGAATATGGCTTGTTGAGCCACGACTTCGTGGAGCTCAGAACCAGAATCGGTACGTCGCAGTGCACCTTGCCATCGTGGATAAGTCCCTGATAATGCATGACCGTGTTGAGGAATCCCCAGGGCACGGGATGTCCTTGTATCGGCTTCATCTCCTCGTTGAACTCCCACTCACCGTGGTAGTTCTTGCTCAAAGACTCGCCATAGGCGGACAGGCCTGTGGCTCGCACCTCAGATTTTGGCTTTACCTTGGACATAATCCCGCTGACGATTTTCGCGCCGGCCACCAAGACTGGGTTGTACTGCATGTCTAACCAGGGGCTATTCAGGATGAGTCCGGAGATGGAGGAAAGCAGCGTGTGCTCTTCATCCGTCGTGATGCGCAGGTGGTTCATCCACACGGGAAGGATGAGCCCGCCGGTGGAATGTCCCATAGGGATGAGGCTGTCGTGGGTGCTGGTAATAAGCGTTGCCGCGATGGTGAGTTCCTCGAAGTGGTAGGCAAGGTTCGAGACGTAGTGCCACGACTGACCATGGCGGTGAGACCTACCACACTTGCGCAGGTCCAGCGCGTAGAACGCATAACCACGGTCGGTGAAGAACTTCGCTTCGTGGTCCTGGAAGAAGTAGTCCGAAAGCCCGTGAACGTACAAGAGGGCGGGGCGCTCGTCAAAGTCCGTGCGGGCCACATCGTCTGGAAGGTAACGGACGAGGGTGGCACACACGTCGCCTTCGCCGTCGGGATCGGCGCCCAAAGGGATAGTCAGCTGTGTAAAGCCCTCACCGAGCATGTCCTGTTCCCAGGCGGAGTCTTCTGCGAAGGCTGAGAGCAGATTGTCTGTTTCGTTCTGGCTATCTCCTGTCATGCAAGCAAGCATATTCCATCGCGTGTGGTGCGTCGTGCGGTGGTGGGATTTATTGCGGTTGTCGAGAGGATGCGATGGTCTGGTTGTTGTTTGATGCCGTAAAGCGATGGTGACCTGGAGTTATGTTTTGTATTGCTAAATTGCCAGCGTAGAAAAGGATTCATCGAACAGGCGAGTGGCGAAAGTGAGATAGGCTACGTCCTTCGTGAATCCGTGAGTTCATTCACCTATATACACCCAATTAGGGGCAGTAATGTGGGATTCTAGGTGAAGTAGCGAACGGGCTAAGCCCAGAAAGCGCAACTCGGGGGTAGGATTTGTTGTAACCGAAAGCGCATACGTACGCGCCCCGATGGCTGGTGCCGAGGGGCTCGGCGAAGCAATAGGTGGTACAGCGTATTCGCATGTAGAAAGTGACGCAGGCGGTTGAATGTGCGGGTGGCGTGTGTCCACTCGTGCAAACAAACGGCTGCATTCCCACTTATTACGTGCCTACATGTGCTGTGCGTTTGTGCTATCCGCCTAGCCCAACCCGCTGTTCCTATGCGTGGCGATACCAGGTGCTTTCGATAGCGCGCATAACCGTAAAAATAGTGCAGGAAGTGGTTCACAAGTTGTTAGGAAACAAGCTCCCCAAGAAAATTAGCGACGAGGTCGATGTAGTCCTCATCGGCGGAGGCATCATGAGCGCCACTTTGGGCGCCATGATCCACGAACTCGAGCCCGAGTGGACGCAGCTCGTTTTTGAGCGTCTGGATGCCCCCGCGCAGGAGTCTTCCTCCCCGTGGAATAACGCTGGCACCGGCCACTCCGCGCTGTGCGAGCTCAACTACACCCCTGAGGTCAACGGCCGTATCGACGTGAAGAAGGCTGTGAACATCAATGAGAAGTTCCAGCAGTCGCGCCAGTTCTGGTCTCATCAGGTGGAAACCGGTGTCCTGAAGGACCCGAGTGGCTTTATCAACCCGGTTCCGCATGTCTCCTTTGGACAGGGCCAGGATCAGGTTGACTTCCTCCGGAAGCGCTACGAGACCCTGGAAAAGCACCCGCTCTTCCCAGGCATGGAGTTCTCCGACGATAAGGATGTCTTCAGCGAGAAGCTTCCGCTTATGGCTAAGGGCCGTAACTTCAACCACGAGCCTGTCGCCATCAGCTGGACCAAGGCCGGCACGGATATCAACTACGGCAATCTCACCAAGCAGTTCCTCAACCATTCCGTGGAGCAGGGAACCGAGATTCGCTACGGCCACGAGGTGTTTGACCTCCGTAAGGATGGCACTGGTTGGAAGGTGTATGTCAAGAACATTCACACCGGTGACCAAAAGTGCGTCCACGCACACTTCGTCTTCGTCGGCGCTGGTGGTTACGCACTGCCACTGCTTATGAAGTCCGGTATCCCGGAGATCCGTGGTTTCGGTGGCTTCCCGGTCGGAGGCCAATGGCTGCGCTGCACGAACCCGGAGATCGTGAAGCAGCACGAGGCCAAGGTGTACGGCAAGGCAAAGATCGGTGCCCCGCCGATGTCCGTCCCACACCTGGATACGCGTGTCATTGACGGTGAGCGCAGCCTCCTGTTCGGCCCCTATGCCGGTTGGACGCCGAAGTTCCTGAAGAAGGGCTCCTGGCTCGACCTGCCGAAGTCCTTCCGTCCCACCAACCTCTTCTCTATGCTGTCCGTGGGCATGCAGGAGATGCCACTCACCAAGTACCTCATCGAAGAGGTGCTGAAGGATCAGGACGATCGCATCGAATCGCTGCGTGAGTACATGCCGACGGCGAAGGCCGAGGACTGGGAGCTCGTCGAGGCTGGCCAGCGAGTTCAGGTCATTGCCCCGGTTGTGGGCCCGAGCTTCGGTAAGCTGCAGTTCGGCACGCAACTGATTTACCACTCCGATGGTACGATTGCTGGTGTTCTGGGTGCATCCCCGGGTGCATCCATCACCCCGTCCATCATGATTGAGCTCCTGGAGCACTGCTTCGGTGACCACATGATTGACTGGGGCGACAAGATCAAGGAAATGATCCCGTCCTACGGCATCCGTTTGACAAGCAACGTAGACCTGTTCAACGAGCAGTGGGAAAGGACGCAGAAGACTCTCGAATTGGAGGACTAAGTCCTAATGGCCAACACCCCTTATCCGTTTACCGCAGTTGTTGGTCAAGATCAGCTCAAACTCGCGCTCATTTTGACGGCAATCAGCCCTCGGATTGGGGGTGTTGTCGTACGCGGAGAAAAAGGCACCGCGAAGACCACCACCGCTCGCGGATTCGCGGCACTCATGCCTCAGGGACAGCTCGTTAACTTGCCGCTGGGTGCTACTGAGGACCGTGTAGTTGGTTCGCTGGACTTGGAGAAGGTTCTCACTACTGGGCATGCTGAGTTTCGTCCGGGTCTGCTCAGCGAGGCAAATGGGGGCATCCTGTATGTGGATGAGGTGAACCTCCTTAGCGACCACCTGGTGGATGTCCTCCTTGATGCTGCAGCCACGGGACGTGTTACCGTCGAGCGCGATTCCATTTCGCACACGGAGGAAGCGCAGTTCGTCCTCGTGGGCACGATGAACCCCGAGGAAGGTGAGCTGCGCCCGCAGCTCCTTGATCGCTTTGGACTGGCTGTCGATGTCGTGGCATCCCACGATGTGTCGCAGCGTGTCTGCGTGATTGAGTGCCGGATGGAGTTCGAGGCAGACCCGGACGAGTTTGTGAAAAAGTTCGCCGATGCGGAAGACCGCGTCGCGCGTGCACTCGTTCGCGCGAAGGACATCGTCCAACGGCTGGAACTGAGTGCTAATAACCTCAAGCGCATCGCTACGGTGTGTGCAGGCTTCGATGTGGACGGCATGCGCGCTGATCTCGTGATCGCTCGTGCCGCTGCAGCTCATGCTGCCTGGCGCATCGCGACAGAGGACACTGCTGAGCCATCAGCGGAGGCCATTACCGATGCGGATATTCGTGCAGCAGCTGAGCTTGCGCTTCCGCACCGCATGCGACGTAACCCCTTCGATAGCCCGGAACTGGATCAGGACAAGCTGGATGAGCTCATGAACGAGTCACTTCCAGAAGATGAGCCGGAGACCGATGATGCGGAGGACGTATCTGAACCGGAAGATGCCCAGCCTGCGGACGAAGAAGGAGCATCAGATGGCGACTCCAACGGCGGGGAGCAGGAGGACTCTGCTTCCTCTGCTGCTCCGCAGTCCGCACCGAAGAACAACGATGCTGCCGCGGATACTGAGCCTGCCGGGGAGCAGGCACCGCAAACGGGCTCGGGTATCGGCAGCTCGAGCGATAGCGCCTTCCCGGCCGGCGCGACTGCATCGGTAGCGAAGAAGGAGGACCGCGCTGTACAAGGCGCCCCCTTTCGTTCCTAGTCTTGTGTCCAAGACCGGGGTAGGAGAGGGTGGCCCGCTCGGGCGACGCTCCCGCTCCTATTCGCGGCGTGGTGAGGCTGTGCGTCCAGCATCACCTGGACAAGGACATGGGGTACACCTGTTAGGCACCCTCCTGGCTGCTGCTGAGCGCGGTGCCACCATCGACGAGTCCGGCATTGGATTTGAGCCCCGTGATCTGCGCGGCGCGATCCGGCTCGGAACGGAGGCCAACCTCGTCGTGTTTGTCGTCGATGCCTCCGGTTCCGTCGCTGCTAAGGACCGCCTGAAGGCGGTAACTGGCGCGTGTATCTCGATTTTGAAGGATGCCTACCGTAGGCGCGACCGCGTGGCGGTCATTAGCGTGCGGGGTAAGAAGGCCTCGATCCTCGTGCCACCGACACGGTCGGTGGATCTGGCTAAAGATCGACTGTCCAACGCTCGTGTGGGTGGTAAGACGCCATTGGCCTCGGGGCTGGAGGAGACGTACAAACTGATCGATAGAGAAGTATTTAAGTCTCCTGGCTTGCGCTCCATTGCAGTCATCCTGACTGATGGACGCGCCACTGATGGCCTGTCTCGCGTCAACGCGGTTGCAGGAGCACTCGCGGATAGAAAAGACGTGGGCTGCGTGGTCATTAATTGCGAATCCGGACGAGGACGGGTGCGCCTCAATTTGGCCATTGACGTGGCTCGCGCGCTTGGAGCTCCTGTGCTTTCGATTGCTGATTTCAAACAGGCGGGCGGATCGCGGATTTCCGTTTAAATCAATATGTGATGCAATTCACCCAAGGGGGTAGTAGGTTACCTATAACTACCCCCTAATGAGGTGACTCTCTTCACAGTGTTTTCATTATTAAACAATAGTATTTGCACCTGATTTAAGACGTATTTGACCTGGTAGTTCGCATTTATGGAAGCTTCCCGGGGGAATCTGAGTATGTTTTGTGGTGAGAATAATCAGTAAATGAGAAATCCTTAACGCGCCGACTGGTGGCATTTAGAAGAAACCGCCCTAGAAAACCGTGAAAGAGTACGTTCGTGATGTTAAAGGGGATTGTCAAAAACTAAGAAACCTTGATAAAGTACCTAAGTGAATCAGGGATTCATTTAGAAAACTTCGAGAATCGCTGGTAACCACGGTCACACCCTTTGTCGTACCAGCAACCGAATGTGTTACGGCTGGGTGTAAGGGGAGCGATACAAAAAGACTAAGAATCTCTTGGTCAGAAGGTTAAGTAAGCCCCACGAACGTGCACGAATACGTCGTTTCTTAATCGATGCATAAGTGTACTGAGCGTATTTGTCACCATGGTGGCTGACGCTTTTAATGTGGTACAAAAGTAGGTGAAAAGGTTTAGGAGAGGGAAGTAGCGTGAGTGTCATAGTCCCCGTCATGCGATTTGGCGATGAACTAGATGAGGCTGTCGCTTTCTACTCGCAGGCGTTCGATCATGTGACAGCAGAAAAGCTGTATCACTATCCGGATGACCCGGAAGCCTGCGAATTCCTGACAGAATATCCGGAGCTTGCAGGTCACACGCTGGGCGCGAAGATGCGATTTGGCAATTGCCATCTCTTCTTCAGTCATGCCCCAATTTCTATCGATGATGACGAGTCCATCTCGTTCATTGCGAACTTCCCCGGCATCGACGATCCGGTTATCACTGCCCGCGCGCAAAAGACGTGGGAAAACCTGTGTGAGGGCGGCGAGGTTATCCTCGAGTTTGGTTCCTTCGCTGGTGGGCGCTCCGCGGGCATCGTGCGTGACCGTTTCGGTGTCACCTGGGAGATCATGAATACCATTCCCGATGGTAAGAAGCGGATGTTCATTGTGCCGTCGGTGGCCTTTGGTGGGAAGTACCAAAACCAGGCGAGCGAGGCTGTTGAGTTTTACTCAAAGGTCTTCCCGGATCACCTCATCGACCAGACGCTCATGTACCCAGAAGACGATGGGCTGGTGACGAAGAATTCCATCTTGTTCTGCGCCATGGAGGTTAACGGGCAGTGCTTCGTATTCCAGGACGCGGGCGTTCCCACCGAGATGCCCATTCGACGCTCCACCGTCTTTGCCATCTTCTGCTCTAACCAGGAAGAAATTGACACCATGAGGGATGCGCTTTGCGCAAGCGAGGAGCCGACCGGCTATCCGGGTGTGTGCACGGATCCGTTTGGTGTGAACTGGTTGATTGTTCCTGAAAACGGTGCGTCGTTGGCCCAAGATGGCCCGACTATGGACAAGCTATGGACAAGCTATGGAGAATGGAACAGATCGACTCCACCGTGCTCTAAGCAAGCCACGGCCGGGTGATCCGCAACCACAGCAAACTATAGATTTGAATGGAAAGGCGCGCAGGACACTGCGCGTCTTTCGTTTGCTGGTAGGGCGCGCATGCTCATGGTGGGAATGCCCCTACAGCGCTGCTGAAAACACGGCATGCCAATGCGGGGAGGATCATCTGGCGCTGTGACGCTAGGCAGGTGTATGACATGGGGTAGCTGCGGACCGCCCTGGGACGGCTACCATAGACGTATGCCTAAAGGACATGTGGATTCGCAAGCTCTTCCCAACGACGGCCTCACAACTAAGCAACGCCGGCTGCTTCCAGTGACAGCCGTCTTCACTGGTGATGGGAAGGGGAAGTCAACAGCGGGGTTTGGCATGGCTATGCGCGCCTACAATCAGCACTTTTCTATCGGTGTCTTCCAGTTTGTGAAGTCCCCGAAGTGGAAAGTGGGGGAGGAAGCCGTGTTCCGCACCCTCGCTGGTCTAGACGGTGCGCCCGTCGTGGAGTGGCACAAGATGGGCCAGGGGTGGAGCTGGATCAAGAAGCGCAAGGATGGCGAAGATCCATCTGAGGCGGCAGCCGAGGGCTGGGAGGAAGTCAAACGACGCCTGCAGGCAGAGCAACACGACTTTTACCTGTTGGATGAGTTCACCTATCCCATTGAGTGGGGATGGATTGACATCGATGACGTGTGCGAGACGCTTCGTTATCGTCCCGGCACTCAGCACGTTGTGATGACGGGTAGGAGGGCGCACCCGAAGCTCGTCGAGGTCGCCGATTTGGTGACAGAGATGCGCAAGATCAAGCACCCGATGGATCAGGGCCGGAAGGGGCAGAAGGGAATCGAGTGGTAACTCTCGGCTCACATTCCGCCGCCGCTACAGGTGCTGGCCGTGGTCTAGCTGGCACCCCGACTCCGGTCCCTGGCGTTGTTATCGCAGGGGCTGGAAGTGGAACAGGCAAGACAACATTGGCAACGGGGCTCATGGCCGCTCTTTCGCGCACACGGCGCGTTGCCCCGTTCAAGGTCGGGCCGGATTTCATCGACCCCTCCTATCATGCGCTCGCTACGGGGCGCCCCGGGCGAAACCTCGACTCGTTCATGTGCGGAAAAGACCTCATCGGTCCCCTGTACGCGCACGGCACGGCGGGCACCGACATCGCTGTTGTTGAGGGGGTGATGGGGCTTTTCGACGGTCGGATCACCGACGATGCGGACAGCTCCCGGTGGGCTCCGGGATCGACCGCGGAAATCGCTGGACTCCTAGGACTACCCGTCGTTGTCGTTCTCAACGCTCGTGGTGTGAGCGCTACCGCCGGAGCACTCATCCATGGTCTCGCCACCTTCAACCCCGATGTGACCGTCGCCGGTGTCATCCTCAACCAGGTGGGAAGTCCGCGACATGCTGAGGCCTGCACGCGTGCCATCGCCGACTGCGGGATCCCCGTTGTCGGCGCCATTCCCCGGCTGACCGATGTCGAAGTTCCCTCCCGCCATCTTGGCCTCGTCACCGCAGCAGAACATGGTGATAAGGCACGCGCGGCAGTCGATCACATGGCAGACCTCGTGGCCGAACACGTAGACCTCGATGCGCTTGTCGCCCTTGCCGCTGTGGCCTACACCGGTCCTGCATGGGACCCCGTAGGCAGAGGGAAACCGGACTCCACAACGCCTGACCCGTCTCAGACAGTAAACCCACCGGCCGAGAAGCGACCACGTATCGCGATCGCTGGTGGCCCCGCGTTCACCTTCGTCTACGCCGAACTCCCTGAGGTACTCACTGCCTGTGGAGCCGACGTGTGTGACTTTGACCCGCTGACCGATGACCTACCGGCCTGCGATGGGCTCATCATCCCCGGTGGTTTCCCCGAGGAACACCTGCAGCCACTGTCTAAAAACCAACAGGTTCTGCGGGCGATCCACGACGCGGCAGCGGAAGGAATGCCCATCTACGCCGAGTGCGCGGGGCTTCTCGTACTCTGCCAGCACCTCGATGGCGTGCCGATGGCCGGCATTGTTCCCCGCGGTGCCTCCATGTCTGACAGACTTACCCTTGGCTACAGGGTTGCCACCGCAGTCACAGACAGCGTTCTGTTCCGTAAGGGAGACACGGTGCGCGGACACGAATTCCACCACACCTCGCTTTCCCCAGTGTGTGAGACCGACGTTGAGAGGACAGGTGAGACTGCATGGTCCTGGCAGGGCTGGAAGGGCGACTTGTGTCACGAGGGATTTGTCACATCCAACGTGCACGCAAGCTACCTGCACATGCACCCCGCAGCTATCGCCGCACACATCGCAGAATTCGTTACTGCATGCAGCAGTTTCGGACGTAGAAATGAAAGCCAATACACTTGAATTTTATGAATGAAAGTGAGCAGCAGGTAACAAGCGCCGACTCCACTACGCGCGGGGAGTATCTGCGCGAATTCCGACCCGACAAGGGCACCGTCACGCTCATCGGTGGCGGGCCGGGAGCTGCAGACCTCATCACCCTCCGTGGTCTTCGAGCGCTGGAGAATGCCGACGTTATCCTCACCGATCACCTCGGCCCCTCGAGCTGTCTTGATGAGCTTATCGACACGTCCGAGAAGAAGGTCGTCGATGTCTCGAAACTTCCATACGGAAAAAAGGTCGCCCAGGAGGAGACCAACCGGATGCTCATCGAGTACGCCCGTGACGGCTATGCGGTTGCACGGCTGAAGGGTGGCGACCCGTTCGTCTTTGGCCGGGGATTTGAAGAGGTACAGTCCCTAACGGAAGCCGGCATTAGCGTCAATGTCGTTCCCGGTGTCACCTCCGCGATCTCTGTGCCCGCTGCCGCCGGTGTGCCCATCACTCAGCGTGGCGTAGTCCACAGCTTCACGGTCGTGTCGGGCCACATCCCGCCGGAGCACCCCTCCTCGCTTAATGACTGGGCAGCCCTCGCTCACACTGGTGGCACCCTCGCCGTCATTATGGGTGTGAAGAACGCCTCCGCGATCGCCCAAAGCCTCATCGATAATGGACGACCTGCAGAAACCCCGGTTGCCGTCATCGAGGATGGAACTACAAGCAAGCAACGATCGTTTCGTGGACGTCTAGACCAGCTGGGCAAGATCATCAAAGACAACGATGTGCGCCCACCTGCCGTGTACGTGATTGGAGAAGTCGCCGCTCTATGAGTAACAAGCCCCAACCGTCCTACCCAGTAACGGGTTCCGCCTACGGCTGGCCACTGATCGTCCTCTGCGCGCTGCAGCTGATGGTCGTGCTTGATGGCACAGTAGTCAACCTCGCTCTTGCCCGCATACAACAGGACTTGGGGCTGACAGACGAACTCCGCAGCTGGGTGGTAACCGCCTACGCCCTCGCCTACGGCGGGTTGCTCCTCCTAGGAGGACGCATCGGCGATGTTTTTGGCAGAAAGCGTGTCTTTCTGATCGGTGTTGGCATGTTCACCGTGGCATCGCTGGCGTGTGGATTGACCACAAGCGCATCGCTGTTACTTCTTGCGCGCGTCGCTCAAGGTCTCGGCGCCGCCATCGCTTCTCCCACCGCGATGGCGCTCATCGTTGTCACCTTCGCCCCCGGCAAGCCTCGCAACCAAGCGTTTTCCGTATTCGCGATGATGACCGGCCTGGGTTCCGTGCTGGGACTTGTCATCGGTGGTGCCTTGACGCAGGCCTCCTGGCGCTGGATCTTCCTCATTAACGTGCCCATCGGGTTGTTGATCGTGTTCGCTGGATCCAAGTATCTCCGTCACCTGGGGGACAGGGCGACCATTACCCTTGATATTCGGGGCGCGATTTTGGCAACAGCAGCCTCCACGCTGCTGGTCTTTGGCTTGTCTGCTGGTGGTGGCGGCACTTCGCCACTGATTGTTGCGGCACTCGTGGTGGGTGCAATCCTTCTCGTGGTGTTTTTCCTTTCGCAGCGCAAGGCAAAGCACCCAGTGCTGCCACTCATCATGTTTGCCAACAGGTCTCGCGCAGCCGTATTTGTGTGCTTGCTTCTCGTCGGTGCATTGATGATGGCGATGACCGTCCAGGTGGCGCTTTTTGTGCAAGAGGTTCTGGAATACACGCCGCTGCAGGCAGGATTGGCTTTCATCCCCTTTGCCTTCGCGCTTGGGGCCGGCTCAGCCGTTGCCGGTAAGCTGGCGGAAACTGTGGCACCGCGCTTCATCGCAGCTGGTGGTGGGGCTATCCTTATCGGCGGATTCATCTACGGATCCTCCCTCGACATGACGGCCAGCTACTGGCCGGACCTTCTCGTTCCGATCCTCATCATTGGCGCGGGGATCGGTATTGTGCTCATCCCGCTGACACTTTCTGTGGTTGCAGGTGTGAAACCGGACGAGGTGGGTCCACTGACCGCGACCTCCCTCGTCAGCCAGACGCTTGGCGGGCCACTCGGCTTGGCCGGCGTTACCGCGTTCGCTGAATGCGTCGCGCGCAGCATACTGGGACATTCCGCCTTTGAGAGCATCGATCGCAGCGCCCTCACGGAGGTAGAAAGAGTAGCGCTGGGGCAGGGCTACACCGATTCCCTCCTCATCTGTGCAGCGCTTGCAGCCTGCGTGGTCGTTATTTGCTTGGCTCTCGTTCGTTTCACTCCCGAGGATATCCGCGAGGGAAAGAAGGCGGAGGAGCTAGCTAACCAGGGCTAGTCTGTAGAAACTTGGTGGCTAAGGGGTAAGGTCTATACCCATGATTACTCGTTTGTCCACTCTCTTTCTCCGCACTCTGCGTGAGGATCCCGCAGACGCGGAAGTACCGTCCCACAAGCTTCTCGTTCGCGCAGGCTACATTCGCCGTGTTGCCCCCGGCGTGTACACCTGGCTGCCGCTCGGCCTCCGCGTGTTGCGCAAGATTGAGAACATCGTCCGCGAGGAAATGAATGCGATCGGCGGTCAGGAACTGCAGTTCCCGGCTCTTCTGCCTCGCGAGCCCTACGAGCTCACCCAGCGGTGGACGGAATACGGCAATTCGCTGTTCCGTCTGAAGGACCGCAAGGGCAATGACATGCTCTTGGGGCCTACCCACGAGGAAATGTTTACCCAGGTAGTCAAGGATATGTACTCCTCCTACAAGGATTTCCCCGTGCTGCTGTACCAGATTCAAACCAAATACAGGGACGAGGAGCGCCCCCGCGCGGGCATTCTTCGTGGACGCGAGTTTGTGATGAAGGATTCCTACTCCTTCAATATGGATGACGAGGGCCTGGATGAGTCCTACCGGAACCACCGTCAGGCATACCAAAACATTTTTAACCGGTTGGGTCTGGACTACGTCATCTGTAAGGCGACCTCTGGTGCCATGGGCGGCTCCGCTTCGGAAGAGTTCCTTGCCGTGAGCGAAAACGGTGAGGATACCTTCGTCCAGTCGACGGACAAGGCCTACGCCGCCAACGTGGAAGCTGTGGTAACACCTGCTGCCGATCCTCGCCCGATAGAGGGCCAGCCGGCAGCGGTTGTTCATGAGACACCCAAGGCTGAGACCATTGATGCCCTCGTTGATTGGGCCAATGGCGAAGGCATTACCATCGACGGCAAGCCCGTCACCGCCGCAGATACCCTCAAGTGCATCGTCGTGAAGGTAGCAAAGCCTGGCGAGGATCCGGAGCTCACCGCTATCCTCGTCCCCGGCGATCGCGAAGTCGACATGGGCCGCCTGGAGGCATCCCTGGAACCGTCCACCGTGGAACTGGCAAGCGATGAGGACTTCAAGGACAGCGATTTCTTGGTGAAGGGATATGTTGGCCCCCGTTCCTTCAACAAGAAGGAACTCCAGGTTCTGGCCGACCCGCGTGTTGCCGAGGGCACCTCATGGATCACCGGCGCCGATGAGCACCAGCACCACGTGGTTGGCTGTGTCGCGGGACGCGACTTCACCGTGGACGGCTACATCGAGGCCGCAGAAGTACGCGAGGGCGACCCTGCACCGGACGGACACGGCACCTTGACGCTTGAGCGCGGTATCGAGATCGGCCATATCTTCCAACTTGGTCGCAAGTACACCGAGGCAATGGATGTACAGATTCTGGACGAAAACGGCAAGCGCTCCGTTCCCACCATGGGGTCCTACGGCATCGGTGTCTCCCGTGCCATGGCCGTTATCGTTGAGCAGAGCTATGACGATAAGGGGCTTGTCTGGCCGGCCTGCGTTGCTCCGTACCACGTCCACGTCGTGGTGGCGAACAAGGACAAGGAAGCACAAGCGGCAGCAGAAAAGCTTGTTGCTGACCTCGATGCAGCAGGGATCGAAGTACTTTTCGATGACCGCCCGAAGGTTAGCCCCGGCGTGAAGTTCAAAGATGCTGAGCTTCTCGGCATTCCTTACACCGTGGTTCTTGGTCGCTCGTTTAAGGATGACGAGATTGAGTTCCGCGTACGCGCAGGCGAGACCTCCAACATTCCGGTTGACGGTGCTCATGGCCATATCGTCAGCACGGTACGTGAGGCACTTGCTAAGTAGCTAGTACTGTGGCGGTTGTGGCTGGCGCTGCAGCCGTCGAATTCTCCAGGCCCCGGGCATTCCCTCACGCAGCATCTCACAAAGAGCAGGGGAGTGCTTGGGGCCTGTCGTGTGTGCTGATCCGGTACCGTTTGGCTCTCCGTTGGCTCGCGGTCGTGTATTTCTGCTGGGTGTCGAGTATGTAAAGAAAAATGGAGAAGGAGCTGATTAATCTCCTTCTCCGCTTTTTCGTCTTCAACGGTGGCCGAGGTCGGACTCAGCCAATGGTTCCTACATATGTGCTAGATGTGTCTAACTATGGACGGCAGAGGCCGGAGCCAAGTCGCCGGGCTCGTCCCCTTCGTCGAGAGCAGAATCGGGGAACTCGTCGGTTGCACTGGGAGCCTGCGGGTGCGACGCGGTTTCCACATTCGCCGAAGCAGTGGCCTCGGTGTCCTCCGCATCATCTTCCGGTCCGTAGGTGGACAGGTGGGCGATAATGGGGTCAAAGTGGGCGTTGACGGCAGCGACACAGGCTTCCTCGTCGCGTGACTCGAGGGCATCGACCAACGCCTTGTGCCGTTCAGCGTTCGAAAACTGTTGCTTGCGGATGGTGGATTCGAAAGGAACGCGGATGTACGCGTCGAAAAGCGCGGCGATGAGTGGTGCGTACAGTGCGTTACCGAGATCCTTATACAGTGCGGCGTGGAATTCACGGTCGGTGTCCGTGGTCACGTAGCCTGCCCGCTGCTCTGCCTCCATCCGGGCGATGATGATGCGCAGCTCATCAATGTTTTGATTCTCTGCACGGCACGCCAGACGCATGAGGCTGGACTCTAAAACGGAGCGAAGCTTCACCACGTCGCGGAGAACGGAGTAGCCGTTCTTGGCATCGCGTTGGGAAGCAAAGATGAGCTGCGTCGTGAGGGCTTCCAGGTTGATGTCATTGACGAAGGTACCCGCGCCACGCTTGATAGTGACAAAGCCCAGAGCTTCCATGACCTTGAGGGCTTCACGGACAGCAGATCGAGAGGCGCCGGTCAGTTCCATTAGCTTTGATTCCGGCGGGATCGGCTTGCCTGTTTTCAGCCCCTCGCGGACGATGTAATCGGTGATCGTCATCCGCACTTGCTGCGTACGGGATGGCGTCCCCTTCGGCCGGCCGGTGGAAGACCATTCAGGTGTCGTTGTCATCAGTGACCTCTCCTTTTTCTCGGAGGGCGGGATTCGAATACGTACATCATGCACTAGTCATAGGCCAACGTGAGCACACTCCCTACACCGGAATCGGCAATAAGATGTGCCTACGAACCCGTGCCCATACATACTTCAAATATAGAACAGGCAACCCCTATTAGCCAATATCATGTGACGAAATGAGGCCCGCGTCCTCCGGGCTGAGGCCAGCAGCAGCAAGAAGCGGAAGGGTGCGTTGCGCAGCTTGGCCCGCAGCACGCACACACAACTCACGCCATGCAGCATTGTCCGCCGAGGAAGCAAGCTCGCTCCACATGCGCGTGGTCTCAACACCATCGAGAATCGCATATTGGAGAGCCGTCTCCTCGTCCGCTGGCGTTACCGTGGGGGTTGCATAGCCGGCGGCAGAAGTAGTGGAAGCGGCAGGAACCAGTGTCTGCAGAGCATGCTCCACGTCACCGTGTTCCCGGGCAGCAGCGACCATGAGATTCCCCGTCGCCGGATCCGTGTACGCAGCCGCCGTTGTGAGACCATACTGGGAGGCTTCCTGCCAGTTGAGTGCTTTTTCTACGGCCTGTTTATCAGTCTGGCTGAGGTCTGCAGCAAAGTCGGTGTCGCAACCGCGAAGAGAAGGAAGCTGACTGTAAATAGTAGAAACCAACTCTGCGTCGCTGGTGGTATCCAGATGAAGGCTGGGGATGTCTGAGTTATGGATGCTTGCTTGAACAAATTGCTCGGTGATGAGTGGTCTACTTGATGCATCGACCTCGGAAAGAGATGCAATGAGCGCATCGAGGGCTGTAACCGGAGTTGTTGCCACCGTGTCTGCGACTGTGTTCTGAGATGGGGAAGCTGCGCAAACCTCATCATTGATGGTGTACTCACCGTTGGACAGGGTGTTGTTCTCCGCTGCCTTCGTGAGGTTCTTCTGTGTGCGTTGTGATTCTGCCTGGAACTCACCCGTCGTCGGGTCGATTGTATAAAGACAACTTGTAGGTGTGGCACCATCATCGGTTTTCCCACACAGGCGTGAGACCTCGGCGTGCAGGGCACTGGCTAGCTCACTCCACGCGTTTGCGACATCGCTGCCGGCTTCCTGCGACCGAGCAACGCTAAGGGCGCTGGCTTCGAGGCTGACAATCGTGCGGTCAGGTTGCGGCCCCTGCACGGCGCTGCAACCGCTTGTACACAGCGCGATAAGGGCAGTGGCGGTGAGCACGGAACCTGCCTTCCGCGTGCGACTCGGAAACCTGGTTCGGGGCAGCTGCTGCGTTAACGAGGAGTGTTCAGCGGGAGATGTAAGCACAGTGAAAAAGTGTAACGTCTTCGCCATGTATGCGGTAACCGGTACCATTTAGGGCATGGCACTTCCATCAGAAAAGATTTTGCTCGATATAGCAACCGAAACCGGTACGCCTTGGGGTCTGTTCCCCCTCCGCATTAAGACGGTGGCGGCTGGTCCTAAGTCAACTGTGACGGTGATTGTCGATTCTGAATCCGATCCTGATATTGACGCGGTGGGAGAGTACTCCACGGCCTTGTCGCAGGCGTTCGACGAGAAGGAAGCTTCCGGCGGCCTTTCCTTCGGTGCAGGGTACAACCTGGAGGTTTCCACCCCCGGCATCGATGAGCCTCTCACACGTCCGTATCAATGGGCACGAAACCAGGGGCGGGCAGCACGCGTTACCCTGACCGGGGAAGAGCCAGCTATCTATCGCATTGGTGCCCTAAGCCCCGACGAGGAGCAGGTCATGCTCGTCTACTCGGAGGGAAAGAAAGGCAACAAGAAAGCGAAGAGGAAGGCCGTCGCGTTACGCGATGTTACGCACGCCGTGGTAGAAATTGAGTTTAACGGCGCGCCAAAAAATGAGGCCGCTCTTTCGCAAGAACCATTTGAGGAGTAGCACGTGCGAAACACCAGTCACTGCAGCAGAATTCGTGACATCGTCGCGGGTTCCTGCGTGTGTGGCAGTGGCTGCTGCAGCAGTGACCGTGTTGCTGCGATAATGTGTACACGAGCTAACCATTCACGCTATCAACTACGCAAGAGGTAAAACAAGTGAATATCGATATGTCCGCGCTCCGCGCACTGGAGAAGGAGAAGGGGATCTCCATTGAAGACCTTCTCACCACCATCGCCCAGGGATTGCACCGCGCCTATCTTCAGGCACACCACCTGGAGGACGAATCCAGCGCACGCGTAGAAATTGACCCGGACACTGGCGCCGTGACCGTGTTCGCCATTGAGCGCGATGAGGAAGGCGAAATCATCTCCGAGCAGGATGAAACTCCGGAGGACTTTGGCCGCCTCGGTGCAAGCGTTGTGCGCGATGCTGTCTACCGTCGCCTTCGTGAGGTGAAAACGGATCGCGACTTCGATGAATACGCAGAACTTGAAGGCAAGTGCGTCTCCGGCGTAGTTCAGGCCGATGCTCGGGCAAATGAGCGCGGTATCGCTGTGGTCAGGCTCGGCACGGAGCTGCAGGGGCAGGACGGTATTTTGCTGCCTGGCGAGCAGATCCCGGGGGAGACTCTCCAACACGGCGATCGCGTGAAGTGCTACATCGTTGGTGTGGGCAAGGGACGCGGCTCTCTGCAGATCTCGCTTTCTCGTACACACCCGGAACTTGTCCGTCGCCTCTTCGAACTAGAAGTTCCTGAGGTCGAGTCGGGCGACGTGGAAATCGTCGGCATTGCCCGCGAGGCAGGCCACCGCTCAAAGATTGCAGTGCATGCGACCACCAAGGGTGTGAATGCCAAGGGTGCCTGCATTGGCCCTAAGGGTCAGCGTGTGAACAACGTCATGCGTGAGCTGCGTGGTGAGAAAATCGACATCATTGATTATGACGAGGATCCCGCCACCTACGTGGGCAATTCGCTTGCGCCGTCGAAGGTTGTTGGCGTGGAGGTCCTCGATGCCGAAAACCAAGTCGCGCGTGTGACCGTTCCGGACTACCAGCTGTCGCTTGCGATCGGCAAGGAAGGCCAGAATGCGCGTCTCGCAGCACGTTTGACCGGTTGGAAGATCGACATTCGTTCCGACGAATCGTAAACAGCATCGAGGGCTGACTGCTGGGACGTATAAGGGAGTCCAATAGCACGCACATGTCAGCCGGAAGAGTCGAGCAGCTTAGGAAAGGAGCGCAAGGCGGTCTGGTGTTCGTCCGATTCTGCCGCCGAGTCTTCTGGCTAAATTACATTTGTGGCTTTTGTCACGAGCTTTAACCTCAAGCGCGTACGCCACCTGCACCGTTATTTTTCACAAAAGCGGAGTAGGTGGCGTAACATGTCATACGGCTCGTTGTTCACACCGGTGAGCACGAGTTCTTTTATAGAAGAAGTAGATGTGGCTAGTGCAAGGCTCGGAGGTGTGGTGCTGCAGGTGGTAGCTGACAAGGCAGACAAAACAACAAGTACTGACTGCTCAGTAGATACGCCGCGCACCAGAATTCGAACCTGTATCGCGACACGTCGCGTACTGCCAGATACTGATCTACTTCGTGTCGTTGCGGATAGGGAAGCGCCTCATCGTGTTATTCCTGACCCACAGCGAAAGCTTCCGGGGCGAGGCGCGTGGCTGACCCCCACGTTGGAAGCGTATGACATTGCAGAAAAGCGCCGGGCGTTTCGCCGGGCGCTGAGGTTGAAGGAGAATCCGGATACCTCTATGGTGCGTGAATTCATTTCGCGCGCGGAAGCCGCGCAGGCGGGGATGAACATCCGAGAATCCTCCGCTGATTGCGGTATGACTACGACAAAGAAAGACCCTAGTAACTGATGAGCACACGATGAAGCATCAGCGATGAAAGTCCAGACTATGTCACGGTAGTCGCACGACTTGGCTTTTCGGGCCACCTATTACACGGTGGTGCCAATTCGGTGGGCTACACGTGACCTAACCAGATAAACAAGGAGTACAGTGCCCGGAAAGCTACGTGTCCACGAGCTCGCTAAAGAGCTCGGGGTAACAAGCAAGGAATTGCTCGCCACGCTCAAGGAGCAGGGCGAGTTTGTAAAGACGGCATCATCAACAATCCAGCCGCCGGTGATCCGAAAGATGCGTGAGCACTACGCTGCGCAGCAGAAGACGGAGCAGCCGGAAAAGGCGGAGAAGTCTACGAAGGCTGCGAAGACGACGAAGTCCGCAAAGCCGACGGATGCCACGAAGATGACAACGTCTGCAAAGCCCGGCCCCAAGCCTGGCGAGAAGGCAAAGCCATCTGCTGCGAAGGCGCACCCGTCGCCGGCGCGTGTTGCTGAAGAAACAGCAGCGGCCCCGAAGCCGAAGAGTGCCCCGAAGAAGAAGACATCGGCTGCGAAGCCTGGCCCCAAGCCGGGTGAGAAGACTCCGTCGCCCGCCAAAGCTGCGAAGGCCAGCGGCAAGCCCGCACCGAACCCCGGTGCGCCGAAGGCAACACCCGCTACCGCAGCCCATAAGGCCGCCGAAGCTCATGCAGGCAATGACAAGTCTGCACCGAAGCCTGGCCCCAAGCCGGGAATGCCCCCGCGTCCGCGCGGTGGCGCTCCGCGTGTGGCAAACAACCCGTTCTCCACGAGCAGCTCGTCCCGTCCGCCTCGTCCGGGTGGTACCCGTGGTGGCCGTCCGGGTGCTGGTGGATCCCAGTCCGGTCGTGGCGGTGGCCCGCGTCCTGGTGGCAACCGCGGTGGACACCGCTCGTCTGCTCCTGGTCGTTCCTCGGCAGGTGCAGGGCACGGATCTAAGCGTCCGTCGCCTACACAGATGCCGGCGCACCCGAGCCCGGGGCAGATGCCGAGCCACTCTGCTACCTCCAAGGACAGCCGCGGTGGTCGTGGCGGTCGCGGTCGTGGCGGACACAACGTTGGCAATAATTTCGGTGGGCCACGGGGCGGTCGCGGCGGTCGTCGTGGCGGCACCGCAGGTGCATTCGGCCGTCCGGGTGGCGTACCGCGCAAGGGCCGGAAGTCGAAGCGTCAGAAGCGCCAAGAATACGAGGCAATGAAGGCACCGAAGGTCGTTGGCGGCGTCAAGCTGCCTGACGGTAAGGGCCAGACCATTCGCCTTCCGCGTGGCGCATCGCTCGCTGATTTCGGTGACAAGATCAATACCGAGGCCTCGCAGCTCGTTCAGGCGCTGTTCAACCTTGGTGAAATGGTCACCGCAACGGCATCCGTTTCCGATGAAACGCTGCAGCTGCTCGGCGAAGAGATGAACTTCAAGGTTGAAGTTGTCTCGCCGGAGGACGAGGATCGTGAGCTTCTGGAGAGCTTCGACCTGCAGTACGGCGAGGACGAAGGCGATGAGGAAGACCTCGAGCGTCGCCCGGCCGTCGTGTCCGTCATGGGCCACGTTGACCACGGTAAGACTCGCCTTCTGGATACCATCCGTCACTCCAACGTGGGCTCCGGCGAGGCCGGCGGCATCACGCAGGGCATCGGTGCGTACCAGGTTGAGGTCGAGGTGGAAGACAAGCCACGCAAGATCACATTTCTGGATACCCCGGGTCACGAGGCGTTTACCGCTATGCGTGCCCGTGGCGCCAAGTCCACGGATATCGCCGTGCTCGTGGTCGCTGCCGATGACGGCGTTATGCCACAGACGGTGGAGGCCATTAACCACGCGAAGGCTGCAGATATCCCGATCGTTGTCGCTGTGAACAAGATTGATAAGGAGGGCGCATCCCCGGACAAGATTCGCGGACAGCTCACCGAGTACGGTCTCGTTCCGGAAGAGTACGGTGGCGATACCCAGTTCGTGGACATCTCCGCGAAGAAGAACATCAACATTGATGCTCTGTTGGAGGCCATCGTCCTCACGGCGGATCTCCAGCTGGAGCTCTTCGCTAACCCGGAGATGGATGCCCAGGGTGTTGCTATTGAAGCGCATCTCGACCGTGGTCGTGGCCCTGTTGCCACCATCCTCGTTCAGCGCGGTACGCTGCGCGTCGGTGATTCCATCGTTGTGGGCGATGCACACGGCCGTGTGCGTCGTATGCTCGACGAGTATGGCAACGATGTCAAGGAAGCGCTCCCGTCGCGCCCCGTACAGGTGCAGGGCCTGGACAGCGTCCCAGGTGCAGGCGATTCCGTCCTCGTGGTTGAAGATGATCGTGTTGCACGCCAGATTGCCAACCAGCGAAATGCCCGCAAGCGCAACGCGCTGCAGGCAAAGCGGAAGAAGCACATCTCCCTCGAGGATCTGGATGCTGTGTTGAAGGAAACTCAGCAGCTCAACCTCATCCTCAAGGGTGACAACGCTGGTTCCGTGGAAGCCCTGGAGGATTCCCTCCTCAATATCGAGGTGGACGACGAGGTCGAGCTCAACATCATCGACCGTGGTGTCGGTGCTGTCACCGAGACCAACGTCACCTTGGCTGCCGCGTCTGATGCCATCATCATTGGCTTCAACGTTCGCGCAGAGGGCAAGGCTACGGAGCTCGCCCACCAGGAGGGCGTGGATATCCGCTACTACACGGTTATCTACGATGCCATCAACGAGGTGGAGTCCGCTCTCAAGGGTATGCTCAAGCCGATCTACGAGGAGAAGGAAATCGGTACCGCCGAGATCCGCCAGCTGTTCAAGGCTTCTGCCGTCGGCCTCATCGCCGGCTGCATGGTCGAGACCGGCAAGGTGCGCAGGAACGCTACGGTTCGCCTCACCCGCGACGGCAACGTCATTGCGGAGAAGGCCACCATCGAGTCCCTGCGTCGTGGCAAGGATGACGCAACCGAGGTCGCGGCCGGCTACGAATGCGGTATGGTTCTCAGCTACCCGGATATCGCCGTGGGCGATCAGATCCAGGTTTACGAGATGGTCGAAGTCCCCCGCGATTTGGGGTAGCCAGTAGCCGGTTTATGCGTAACAGGCTGTTACCTAAAAGGTTGAAGGTTTTTGCACCTTAACCAGCACAACTAAATACTGTTAAACGTCACCTGTCTTGTAAAAAGGGCAGGTGACGTTTGGTTTTTTTGTGTTACACGGTGTATCGTAAAAGTCGTTTTGACCGCAACCTATGAAGGAGTCGCATGTCGACATCCACAATGAAAAACTTTCGCTGGCTTGCGCTAGTGCTAATTATTTTGGGATTTGCTGCCATGGCGCTCGGGGGATTCGATCAGCCGGAGGCCTCCCAAGCAATGAAGTCAGAAAAGGCGGATTCGACCACAGTCGCCTTGCTACAAGAAAAGGTCACCGCTGAGTCCGGAGATGATTCGGGCAAGACCGCTTTCGTCCTTGTCACGCGTGACAACGGGGGCGAGGTGAATCCCCAAGAGGTCGCGGGCATCGCCGAGGAGTTGGGCGCTCCGCCCATCCCCAACGATGATGGTACGGCTATTCTCATGCCCACCACCGTGGAATCAGATAGCAGTGCAGAAAACGGCGCGGCTATCAAGGAGCTCCGCGCTGACCTAAGCGATGCGCTGCCGGAAGGGCTGACCGCTCAGGTAACAGGACCGGCAGCCATCCAGGGAGACTTGGCTCTCGTCTTTGAAGGTGCCAACTTCCTCCTGCTGACGGTGACAGGCATCATTGTTGCGTTGCTGCTTATCGTGACGTATAGGTCGCCTGTTCTGTGGATCATTCCGCTGCTCGTTATCGCCATCGGCGACCGCGTCGCGGCCACCGTGTTTACGTGGGTTCTCGGACCCTTGGGCGTGATCTGGGACGAGTCGTCCACCGGTATTTTGAGCGTCCTTGTCTTTGGTGCTGGTACGAACTACGCGTTGCTTCTCATCTCCCGTTACCGGGACGAGCTGCTTCGCCATGAGGATCGCTTTGAGGCAATGGCTGCCGCCTGGCTGCCGACGGTGAAGACTGTCGCGGCATCGGCGCTGACCGTCGCCATTGGTGTTGCTTGCCTGTTGCTGTCCACCGTGCCCTCCACGCGTGGGCTGGGCCTTTCCTCGGCAATTGGCATTGTCGTTGCCTTCATTTTCGCCATGCTCGTGCTTCCTGGCGTCCTCGTCATGTTCGGCCGTTGGATTTTCTGGCCTAAGCGTCCGGTTGTTGGCGAGGCCCCGAACCACGGCGTGTGGGAAAAGATCGGCTCCCTCGTGAAGAGCCGCCCAGGTATCACCGCAGCCACTGCCAGCGTCCTGATCGGCATCTGTTGCCTGGGACTCATCCCCGTCACCACCGGAATTAACCAATCCGACCAGTTCATCGACACCCCCGAATCGATCATCGCTGCAGATACGCTGAAGGACAAGTTCCCCAACCAGTCGGCAACGCCGGAGGTTATCGCTACCAAGGATCCGCAGATCCTAGAGAGCCTCCCCGGTGAGGTCACTCCCGCGGGCGAGACCGACGGCTGGTTCCTGGCCAACGTCACGGGATCGGATGTGCAGACGCTTCGCGCAGAGGTCGAGGGAACAGAAACCCTCGTCGGTGGACAAAACGCCCAGCTGCTCGACAACGAGACCTACGCGCAGGCTGATCGCCGACTCATCTTCCCCGTCGTCTTGGGGCTCATCTTTGTGGCGCTTGCCTTCGCTCTGAGGTCCCTTGTTGCCCCGGCTATCATGGTTGCCTCGGTGGTTGCCACGAACGTTGCTGCACTGGGGCTTGGCTGGTGGATCTCCACAGGCGTCTTTGGCTTCGAGAGGTTCGCGTCGGAGACACCCCTGTACGCGTTCGTATTCCTCGTTGCCCTGGGTATCGACTACTCGATCTTCCTCGTCACGCGAGCCCGGCAGGAAGCGGTGCACCAAGGGACACGAGACGGAATCATTACCGCGCTTGCATCTACAGGCGGCGTTATTACCTCTGCCGGTATCTTGCTGGCGAGCGTCTTCGCAGCGCTTGGCGTCCTTCCCCTCGTTGCTTTGGCGCAGGTTGGCATCGTGATCTTCGTCGGTGTGTTGCTTGATACCCTGGTGGTTCGAACGATCCTGATCCCCGCTCTCGTGATCCTTCTGGGCGACAAGTTCTGGTGGCCAAGTAGGATCGAAAGGGCGGAAAGATTTTAAGGAGGATTTTATGGCTGACAAGGTACGGGCCGGCAGGATGGCGAAGCGAATTCAGACGATCGTCGCCACCGCACTTGAGCACGAGATCAAGGATTGGCACCTGGAGTACATCACCGTGACCGATTGCACTCTCACAGGTGACCTGCATGATGCCACGGTGTACTACACTGTACGTGGTAAGACACTCGATGAAGAGCCCGATTACGCTGTGGCTGCCGAGTCTCTAAACCGGTGGAAGGGTCGCCTTCGCAAAATAGTCGGTGACCAGCTCTCTGTCAGGTTCACCCCGACCCTTTCCTTCGAACTGGATACGGTTCCAGAATCCCGCGCACACATGGAAGATCTCCTGGCTCGCGCCCGCGCGCGCGACGAGGAGGTGCGCAAGCTCGCCGAGGGCAAGACCCCTGCTGGTGAGGAAAACCCGTACAAGTAACCCGTAGAGGTAAGGAGAAAGCTATGTTCACCACTTTTGCCGAGCAGTTCGCGCAGGAGCTCGATAGGCTTGTCGACGCTTCGTCGGTCGCCGTTGTTGGTCACGTCCGCCCCGATGGCGACGCCATCGGTTCGGTTACCGCTCTTGTGGCAATGCTCCGGCAAAAGGGTGTCAACGCGCACGGCTTCATTGGCCAGGAGGAGCGCTTCTCCAAGGACTTGTACACGATCCCCGGCGCGGACGATGTCCGCACCGTGGCACACTTCCCGGACGATGTCTCCGCAGTCGTCACCGTTGACTGCGCGTCCATCGACCGTACCGGCACGCTCCAGGACGAGATCGCAGCGCTGGACAAGACAGTGGTCATCGACCACCACGCGTCCAACACGAACTTCGGTTATAAGAATTTCGTGATTGCGGAGTCCGAGGCGACTGCAGTCATGCTGTACTACCTCATTGACGCTCTCGACGTGGAACTCACGAAGGATATCGCCCACAGCCTCTACGCGGGCGTGCTCACCGACACCGGCAGCTTCCGCTGGGGTGGTTCCTCAATGCACGAGGTGGCCTCCAAACTCGTGGCGACGGGCATCGACCAGCAGGCTATCGCGTACGACCTCGTCGATCGCATCACCACGCAGGATCTCCGCTTCAACGGTCAGATCCTTTCTAACCTGCAGGTTCTTGAGGCGGGCGACATCAAGATCGCAAGTCTTACCGCACCCTATGAGCTGATTAACGGGCGACCGAAGTCTACCATTGAGTCCCTCATCAACTTCGTGCGGGCGACGGATGACACGGATATGGGCTGCGTGTTCAAAGAACAAAGGCCTGGTCAGTGGACTGTAAGCCTGCGGTCGCGCACCCTCGACGTGTCTCGCTTCGCTATCGCCCTCGGCGGTGGCGGCCATGAGCCGGCAGCCGGCTATTCCGATGAGGGCACCATTGACGAGCTCATTGAGCACCTCATCACAGCCGTCACAGATCATTCGTAGCGCCTACGGAACCAGACACACCACATCCGCTCGATAGCGCGTCGCGCTTAGTAGCACGCGTAGCTGCCGGCAAATCACAACGCAGTTAGTCCGTTGCGTGTAAAACACGTACACTGCAATGGTCCGATTAATCAACGTGCTTGTGATAGATAGGAAAACGTGGTGTCTGGTTCCAAGAAGGTAGCGTCTACTGCAGCCGAAGGCACACCGACTGTAGAGGAAGACCTGACCAAGGTCAGCTTCAGCACAATCCTCAAGCTCGCACTTCCTGCCTTGGGCGTGTTGGCCGCATCGCCGCTCTACCTCCTGTTGGATACGGCCGTTGTTGGTCGCCTCGGAGCAGTCGACCTGGCTGCACTTGGCGCTGCGACGACCATTCAGTCCCAGCTGACAACGAACCTCACCTTCCTCAGTTACGGCACCACGGCACGCGCATCCCGCAAATTCGGTGCGGGGGATGAAAAGGGAGCTATCGCCGAAGGCGTACAGGCAACGTGGGTTGCCCTCTTCGTTGGCATCGCCATCAGCCTCTTCGTGTGGATCACCGCCCCGTGGCTGACGCTGTGGCTGTCCAACGACCCAGGTGTTGCCGGCGAAGCGACAATCTGGCTACGAGTAGCAAGCCTCGGCATTCCCATGATCCTCATGACGATGGCCGGTAACGGTTGGCTACGTGGTATTCAAAACACCCGCACCCCGTTCTACTTCACCCTCATGGGCGTGATTCCCTCCGCGCTCTCCGTGCCTTTCCTCGTCGACCGCATGGGAATCGTCGGTTCAGCCTGGTCCAACCTCGCTGGCCAAACGATCACCAGTGCCTGCTTTGTTGGGTTCCTTATCTACGCCCACAAGGGCTCGTGGAAGCCTCAGCCGACGGTGATGAAGGAACAGCTTATCCTCGGTCGTGATCTCATCGCGCGGTCTCTTGCGTTCCAAGTGGCCTTCATCTCGGCTGCAGCCGTTGCCGCGCGATTTGGTACGGCCTCCCTCGCTGCCCACCAGGTGCTCATTCAGCTATGGAACTTCCTCGGTTTGATCCTCGATTCGCTGGCGATCGCGGCGCAGACCCTCGTCGGTGCAGCACTGGGTACAAAGAACACGTCCTACGCGCGTTCTGTCGGGGATAAGGTCGCTCGGTACTCCGGCATTTTCGGTGTCGGGTTGGCCGCGATCATCGCATGTGGCTACAGCATCATTCCAGCGATCTTCACGCCTGTCGACGAAGTGCAACACCAGATGCATGCTGTCTGGCTCATCTTTGTCGTCATGGTTGTTCTTGCCGGTGTTGTCTTCGGCCTGGACGGTGTGCTCTTGGGTGCTGCCGACGCGGCCTTCCTCCGCAATCTCAACATTGCGGGTGTCGTCGTGGGATTCCTCCCCGGGCTGGCCCTTGCGTACTACCTGGACGGTGGCCTGCCCGCTGTGTGGCTGGGGTTAGGAATGTTCATCCTCATTCGCATGATTGGTGTCATCTGGCGGTTCCGTTCAATGCGGTGGGCACAGTAAACTGGCACCTATAAGCCGCGAAGGTCCGGCTCGGCAGCACCGCACATGCAGTTCCAATGCCTCGGCGGAGTAATTTCCGCCTGTGGAGCAGCGTGGTGGCTCAACGCCTGGCCTTCGCGTCGACTACGCGGAATACGCGTTGGAGAGGACACAGGCTATGGATTCGCCGAAGGCACACGCACGAGTGCCGCTGTTGGCGCGCGCCGGTGAACAGCCACGGAGTGCAGCACGTACCCATCGTGGAAAGCAAACCCTGTGGGCTGTATCCGATCTCCACGCAGCGGTGAAAGCAAACCGGGACCCGATCGAGACCATCAACCCGAGCAATCCGGGGGACTGGCTTATTGTCGCAGGGGACGTGGCCGAGCGCACGGGGCTCGTGATTGATGTTTTGCGTACGCTGCGTGCAAAATTTGAAACGGTCATCTGGGTGCCGGGAAACCACGAGCTGTACTGTCGCAGCAAGGATCCCTTCACAGGTAGGCAGAAGTACGAAGAACTCGTCCAGGGTTGTCGGGACATTGACGTGCTCACACCTGAGGATCCGTACCCGGTGTTTGGTGATCACACGATCGTCCCGCTGTTTACGCTGTACGATTACACGTTTAGGTTTCCGGGTATGACGGTGGAGCAGGCCATCCAGTCGGCCCACGACAGGGAAATTGTCATGACCGATGAGTTCGCGATTGCACCGTTTGTCGATATCCGTGGGTGGTGCTGGGACAGGCTTGCGTATTCCATCAAGCGGCTGTCCAAGGTTGAGGGGAAGACCATCCTCATCAATCACTGGCCACTGGCTATAGAGCCATGTGAGAGCTTGTATTACCGGGAACTGCAGCTGTGGTGCGGGACGCGCCACACACGGACGTGGCCAGCGCGATACCAGGCCAGTGCGTGTGTTTTTGGGCATTTGCACATTCCGGGCGTCACAATGGTCGATGGAATCCCACACATTGAAGTCTCGCTAGGCTACCCCAGGGAGTGGGGACAAAGAGACGAAGAACAGCGACGGCCGTGGCCCTACCCCGTGCTGGAGGTGGACAATGATGCTTGATCCACTCCTGTTTCCCCCTTCTGCGCACTACGCGTACCTCTTTACCGACCCAGACAAGCTAGACCTAACTAACTACAGCAAGCTGCACCCGCTGGAAAAAGCCCTCGTCTCACACGCGGTGGATTCCCGCAAGGCGGAATTCGGTGACGCACGCTGGTGTGCTCACCAGGCGTTGCGGGAAATGAACCGTGACACGGGGCAACCCATTCTTCGTGGTGACCGAGGCATGCCACTGTGGCCGTCATCGGTGTCGGGTTCGCTGACACATACGAAGGGGCTCCGCGCGGCGGTTGTCGCTCCGCGTCTCCTCGTCCGTTCGATGGGGCTCGATGCGGAGCCGGCGGAACCCCTGCCACCAAAGATCGTCGAGTCGATTGCCTTCGGCCCGGAGCTGGACTGCATCGAAGAGCTTTCTGCAGATTTCCCTTTCGCCGATCGCCTCATGTTCTGCGCCAAGGAGGCTACATACAAGGCGTGGTTCCCCATGACGCATCGGTGGCTCGGCTTCGACGAGGCGAACGTTCTTCTCCGCGCCGACGGGACGTTTACCTCCGTCTTACTCGCGCGTCCGACGCCGATGCCCGCAATCCATGGCAAGTGGGTGTGCAGGCATAGCTACATCATTGCGTCGACTGCCGTGGAGTAAGCAGGACAAAACCTGCATTCTTACACCGTTGGCTTTACAACGTACTTGGCCGGGCGACGAATACCGTCGCGAGGCGCTTTCCCTGTTCCTTGATCAGGGCGATGGATCGCCCATCGGGAGCGACCACCGCGTGGGTGCCTTTCAAGCCACGCGGTGCAAGCCACTTACCTTCGCTCAGCGCCTGCGCCTCCTCCTCGGTGACCGCCAGCGGGGGATAGCAGGCCTGCAGCGCCTCATCGAGCGTGAGCGACAGCTCCGGTGCGTCCTCGAGCTGAGCAAGCGGGGTGGCCTCCGCAATGCTGAAGGGGCCGACGGTGAGGCGTCGCAAAGCAATTAGATGCGCACCCACCCCGAGAGCATGGCCGAGATCGCGGGCAAGCGCGCGAATGTACGTGCCGGAGGAGCAGTGGACGCGGACGCGCACATCGTCGCCGTCGCGTTCGAGGATCTCGAAGGAGTGGATGGTGACTGGGCGGGGAGGGATCTCGACCGTCTCGCCCTCGCGGACGAGCTGGTGCGCACGCTTCCCGTTGATCTTGATGGCGCTGACAGAACTCGGACGCTGCATGATGTCGCCGGTTAGCGCGCTGACCTCGCGGGCAATGTCTTCGTCGGTGACACCGCTAGCATCTGCTGTACGGGTAACCTCACCATCGGCGTCCTCCGTCGATGTCTCCACCCCGAGGCGAACCGTCGCCTCGTACGTCTTTGTCTCTGCAACAAGGTGCGCCAAAAACTTGGTGCCCCTCTCCACCCCGACAACGAGCAAGCCTGTGGCCATCGGATCCAATGTTCCTGCATGGCCGACCTTCTTCGTGCCAAAATAACGCCGGACGGCCCCAACCACAGAGTGCGAGGTCATGCCCGCCGGCTTATCCACCAAAACAAGGCCACCAAGTTTGCTCACGTTCGTCATACCCCCAAAATATACGGAAGCACCAAAGGCACTACTCTCGTAGGGGTGAATATCTGGCCAGGATTAGATGCGTTCCCGCACGACATCGGGAAGACAGTTGTCACCATCGGCGTTTTTGATGGTGTCCACCGCGGGCACCAAAAACTCATCTGCCGTGCAGTGGAGAAAGCCCACGAACTGGGCCTTCCATGCGTGATGATTACGTTTGACCCCCACCCGCTTGCCGTCATCCGACCCCAAGCCATGCCGCCGATACTCGGCACTGTGTCGCAAAGAGCGCGCCGGGCGGACGAACTCGGCGTGGATCATATCGTGGCGCTTCAGTTCGACCGTGAGCTTTCCAGCTTGGAGCCGGAAGACTTTTTCGTCCACGTGCTGCAGGAAATAATCAACGCAGCCGCCGTCCTCGTGGGGGAGAACTTTACCTTCGGTCACCGCGCGGCAGGGACCACAACGACACTCAAAGAACTGGGCGAAAAGCACGGTGTGGAAGTGGAGATCGTTGAGCTGCTTACCGAGGGCGGTGAGCGAATCTGTTCCACCATGATCCGCCAGGCTCTTGCTGACGGTGACATAAAGAAGGCGAATTGGGCGCTCGGGCGTCCGTTTACTGTTCGTTCGCTTGTTGTCCGGGGTGCCGGTCGTGGTGGTGCCGAACTGGGTTACCCCACCGCGAACATGTACTTTGGGCCGGATGTCGCCATCCCCACCGATGGCGTGTACGCGGGTTTCTTCACCGTTCTCGACGAGGTTCCCTCAACTGCGCCCATCGACGGCACCATGGAGCCGGGTGTGCGCTACCCGGCGGCTATCTCCGTGGGCAGCAATCCCACCTTCGGGGATGAGCGTCGAAGTGTTGAGTCCTTCGTCCTCGATGAGCATGCTGATCTCTACGGCCGGTACTGTCGTGTGGAGTTCATCGATTATCTCCGCGGCATGGAGAAGTTCGACAGTGTTGATGAACTGCTCACCGCCATGGATCGTGATGTCACCAAGGCACGAGAAATCCTCGCCAACACGGAAAAACCAGTCGAGCATCTGAAAGAAATCAACCCGTGAAAATAATCCTCGACCTCGACACGGGGATCGACGACGCGCTTGCCATCGCCTACTTCCTAGGGTCGCCTGGTGCTGAACTCATCGGGATAACGGGAACGTATGGCAACGTCACAGTGAAGCAAGGGGTGAGAAACTCCCGCGCGCTGCTCTTTCTCTCCTTGGCTCCCCTGACATACCCGTCATCCCCGGCTGCGATCGGCCGTGGGGTAGGGGCCTGAATCCCCGTTTACGCCCTCAACAGGCTCTAGTTTCATACATGTGGCCAATGGACTGGGCGGTGTGGAGATCGACCATGGCACGATCCGGGAAGACCCAACAAAAGGAGAAACCGCTGGCGGCGGCGATGCAGCTATCCGCTTTTTCCATGAGGCTGTACAGAGATTCGGCGATGATGTCACCACCGTCCCTACTGGCGCACTGACGACGGTGGCCGAGGCAATGAAACGGTACGAGGATGTCGCTCACGCACGGATCGTCCTCATGGGCGGTGCGCTGACCGTCCCCGGAAACGTGAGTGCTGTAGCGGAAGCGGATGATTTCCCAGGATCCAGGTGCCGACTTTGTTTTGTCACTGCACCAACATCACGATGGTGGGGCTCGATGTCACGCTGCAAACCCTCCTAACTAAGGAACACACCAAAAAATGGAGAGAGCAGGGGACGCGGGCAGGTACCGTGTATGCAGACATTGTTGACTACTACATCGATGCGTATGCAACCACCTCGCCACATCTTGGCGGATGCGGTCTCCATGATCCGTTGGCCGTAGCCGTGGCTCTTGATCCACGCCTTGTTTCGTATTTAGATACGAACCTGAAGGTTGATTGTAGTGGGAGAACGATCGGTAACGAACAGCGTGTGCAGGATCTGGTGAAAAGAAACCACGTGGCCGTAATTGTCGATGCCGAGCGATTCGTCGGGGGACTCATGGTGCGCGTGGGTCGTCTTTTTGAAACAGCGGGCTAGGGATATTCGTTAGGCCATTTGCCTTGGCAGGCGGTTGCGACTACTATGTCGAAAGTTCGTGTTTGTCTGCGGTCCGCAGCAGATGAGCACATGAAACGTGAACGTATCATGCGGACTGAAATATTTAAGGGAGTTTAACCCATGGCACTGTCTTCCGCAGAGAAGAAGGAAATCCTCAAGGAGTTCGGCCTTCACGAGACCGACACCGGTTCGCCCGAGGCTCAGGTTGCGCTGCTTACCCGTCGTATCAGCCAGCTGACCGAGCACCTGCGTTACCACCGTCACGACCACCACTCCCGTCGTGGTCTGATGCTCCTCGTCGGCCGTCGCAAGGGCCTGCTTAAGTACCTGGCTTCCCGCGACATTGACCGTTACCGTGACCTCATCGCACGTCTCGGTCTCCGCCGCTAAGAGGCACTTAGAAAGGCGCTAGGCTTAACTGCCTAGCGCCTTTTCGCTTGCCGGACATCTGGCGAGGGACGTTGTTCGGTCCCGGGTTGTCTTTAATAACAGCGAGGACATCCCTCGATCACCTAGTCAGAATCTACAGCCAACTTATCCTGTCTATCTTCGCTCGTGCAGTCGCCAGCCCAGTCCACGTTTTTAAAGAGCCTTATGGATAGAAATGCTCCTAGGAGCATGAGGCTTCCGCCGAGGATGCACGCCGTACGATACCCGTAATCAGCCATGAAGGTAGGGCTAACCTTTTCCCCCCACCAAGCGACAGGGAAATTTAACTTACCTTCTAGGGAAAATTATTCCTTCTTACGAACGAGGCTTGTCAGCATTAGAGGTGAGCTTGTTACAGGGCACCTATGAGAAACTAAAACTAGAAATAAAAAATCCATGAAAAAACTATATTCCTATACCTCTTATATCGGATCGATTTTTAAGGGTGCAAAGCTCGCAGTTTCAGTAGCATTTTTGGCTGCTATCGCGTCGGCAGTGGCAAATGTCGCAATCCTTTTTGCAACAAAGTCGTTAGTCGATGAGATTATTGATTCTGGAAAAGATGCTAGGCACGCAGCTTCGATACTTGCGGTGCTGGCTCTTGCTATGTTTGCGGCGAAGACGATGCCAAGAATTCAAAACGTTGCAGTGGAAAGAGCAAATTCTGGGTTCCTAAAGCAACAGTTTGATGATCTTCACGCGGCGATTTACGGCTCACCTACGCTTGAGGTAGTAGAAAACCCACAAATGCGTTCGACCTTGGAGACAGTGTCTAACCAGCTTGTGAAGATGAGCGGGAGTGTCGGGGTCGGGCCCTTGTTCCAGATCTTCAATGCTCGGTTAAGCGCACTGTGCGTGACAGGCGTCGTCCTTGCATGGAATCCGCTTATTGCGGTGGCTCTCATCGGGTTGATGTGGTGGGCAGCAGCAACGTGGGAAAGCTATGGAGAGAAAGCTTTTGCTTCGTTGTACGACTCCGGTTCGCAAGCCCTCTCTCACGCTACCTGGTACAACAGCCTGCTTACCGACTGGCGAAATGCGGGAGAAGCACGTGTATGGGGAATACGATCCTTAGCACTGTCACGGTTTTCCCAACTGTGGCATAAGGCAGTGTGGCCGATGTGGGAAGAGCAGGACAAACAGCTTCGTGCGGTGTATCTATCCAGCGGTGTCGCCTCCACTTTCGTTGTGGGGTGCTGGCTGTGGAGTATCCACGGTGCGCTCACTGGGGCGCTGACGGTGGGGTCTTGCATCATGCTTATCCAAGCTGTAGATCAAATGGGGCTATGGGGACCGGTCGGAGGCGATGCTGAAATACGCGTTGCCCAGCACAAGAAACAGTGGGAAGAACTACGGCGTATGAGGCACCAGGTGGAGGCTGGAGCTGACGGTAAGGGAAACGAACGCTGGAGGAACAAGAGTCTGAATGGGGATGGCGGGGACGCAGTGGTGCGATCACACCAAGTGGCCCCCGAGGCGACGGTGGGGGAGGCAGGCGCCATACACGTGCGGGAGCTGACGTTCGGATACCCGGGAGGCACTAACGTACTTAAAAACGTGAGCTTTGATGTCCAGCCGGGAGAAGTCGTCGGGGTCGTCGGCAAAAATGGCTGTGGGAAATCGACACTAGTGAAACTTCTTTGTGGTCTCTACAAAGCGGAGGCCGGCACGATTGAAATTGGAGGATAATCGCCAGAGGAATGTGTAGCAGAAGGAAAACTCGCGGTCGTTCACCAGCAGGGCGCGCGTCTCCCATTAAATGTGATGGAAAATGTCACTATTGGTGCAGGTGTACACGGCTCTGTCGCGGATGCTGCTCGTGACGCATTGGAGCTGGCCGGATCTCCGGAACTGATGCACCGTACCGGCGTTTTAGATATCAGCCAAAGCGAAGGTTCGTCGCTATCTGGAGGACAGTGGCAGCGCATCGGGCTTGCGCGCGCTTTTGTTCGAACCGCGAGCAAAGCTGAGGTCCTCATTCTTGATGAGCCTACGGCAAAACTTGACATCAAGACGGAGGCCGATATGTATGCCTCAGTGATGGGAAACCGTGGCAAAATCACCACGATTTTAGTGACACACAGGCTTGCAACCGTCCGCGGTTGTGATCGAATTATTGTCCTCGATGGGGGAGGAATAGCCGAGGTAGGTACGCATGATCAGCTCATGCACGATGGTGGACTATATGCCGAGGCATTTAACACGCAAGCCACTTTGCTGGGACTAGGGGAGAGCCGTCATGAGTAAACCACGATCCGGTAAGAACCGAAAAACAGCACATTCCAGTGACAGACCTCAAGTGGAAAACGCCACAGTGTACGCCGAAGACGACGACGTAAAGGAAAACGTGGTGGAAGACTCTACGGTTGGCGAGGAAGATAAAACGCGCACCGGAATATGGGGGCAAATAGCCGGCACGGCCGGCTGCTTGCGCTACCTCGTCGCCTCTGGGTGGAGCGTTGCCCGGCGGGAAATGGTTTTGTCCATGTCTGGCCTCATCTCCGCGCTTATCACCACCCTGTATCCGTTTGCCGTAGCTGGTCTCGTGGGAGGTCTTGCACGCCACGATGAACCCCTCATCATTTTTTCTCTAGCAGGACTTGCCGTCTATTCAATCGTGCCGTCCTTTTTATCCGCGATGGGCGTTCATTATCGGCTCCGCGTTGCAGACAAGATCGGACATCACTTTGATCGCGAGATAGCGGACTATCTCTCCCGGCCCCGGACGCTTTCGGTTTTTTACGATAGTAAAATCGCGGATGCGCTCGGGCTCCTGATCGCGAGGAAAGGCACACTTGGACAGTCCTACAACATCCTTGCAAACGTCGCCCCACTTTTTATCTCCCAGGTTGTTCTGCTCGTCCTTGCAGTGCTGACAGACTGGCGCCTCCTTTTCGTCGCTATTGCCGGGCTTGGTGAGACACTCTTCCAAACAAAGGTGATGGCTTGGCAGGCAGAAGCAGACGACGCATCGGCGCCTTATATCCGCCAGATTCAACAACTCGTGGGTGCGGGGCTCGACCCGCAGATGAGCGCAGACCTTCGAACCCTCAATTCGCAATCTGATCTGCATGAAATTCTGCGTAAGCGAGTTCATAACTGGCGGGCTCCGATCCACGTGCGTGACAACAAACAGGCGGCTGTATCCATCGGGTCGAGCGTGGTGTTTTACGCAGTGGCTGCTGCCGTCCTCATTAGTATGGGGGTGGACACCGTCCACGGCCACGTGTCAATCGAGCAGCTTACAGCCGCGTGCGCACTCGTACCCAAGCTCACAAATTCTCTCGCGATGGTATTGGCTTCCGTGACAGCTCTTGGGAGCAGCGTGCACGCCGTTGACCGTTATTTGTGGTTGGCTTCGCACATCGAGACAATGCAGGCAAACGAGGCAAATAACAACAATGAGTCAGCGAATAAGAACGAAGAGCCTGTGACGCTCCCTGACGGTGTTGCCAGCCAGCAAGAGAAAGTAGCGGACGGCTACAGTGCGGGTGATGGAGCGCCGATTGCGGTTTTCCCGCACCAGTCGCTTTTCAACGAACTTCGCTACGGCATCGATGTCGACCACCTCACCATCACATATCCGGGGCATGATTCACCTGCTGTATCAGACCTCAGCTTTCACATCCCTGCCGGTCATGTGTTGGCTGTAGTAGGAGAAAACGGTGCAGGTAAAACGACTTTGTCGCAGTGCCTTCTCGGTCTTCTCGATTACGACGGCCAGATAGCTGTGGATGGTAAAGTACTGTCGGGCATCAGAAATTGGCATTCTCGCGTCTCGGCCGTTTTCCAGGATTTCCTTCGGCCTCGGATGATTGTGGCTGAGGCACTGACGCTTGGCTGCGTGGGCGGGCACGATGGTGTATTCGGTTCTTCAGAAGTCGCTGCACAAGCCCTCTCCCGCGCAGGCGTGGAGGATGTTCTGGAGGCGTTACCTGACGGTCTATCCACGCCACTTGGTTTGGAAGACGGCGGCACACAGCTTTCTGGTGGACAGTGGCAAAAAATTGCTTTGGCTCGAGGATGCACGCGGCCGCATCCTCTCTTGCTGGTTCTGGATGAACCCACCTCGGCGCTTGACCCGGAATCAGAGAAGAGGTTGTTCTCCGCTTACGAACGCATCGCTAAGGACAACGCACGTTACGGTGGGATTACCGTCATCGTCAGTCACCGTTTGCCTAGTACCCTGCTGGCGGATGAAGTGCTCGTACTCGACCATGGGAAGCTCGTGGAATTCGGCTCGCCGGAAGCCCTGTTACGTGCTGATGGATACTACGCGGAGCTAAGAAGGCTCCAAGCAGCCGGATA
>JALFAQ010000011.1 GCA_022772305.1 Corynebacterium glucuronolyticum | reverse complement strand
GCTACGCCGCTACCGAAGCTTCGAACTAGAAGTCAACGGACAAACAATCCACGCCACCGTCCCACTACCCGACAACATCAAAACCCTCGTCAACACCATCCTCCACCCACCAAGGGGGCACTAAAATGAGCCAACTCAGGCGACCGCGATACCTATATAAAGGGGCTGGCTAGCGTGCCGCAGGAATCCCCGCGACCAATCGTAGGCACATACAACGTGGACGACCCGTCGACGTACGGGCACCACACCTCCGCCCCACCAGTCCTGGGGTTTTCCGTGCTCGGCATCCTCGTGCTCACCGCGTGGGCGCTCTTCGCGCGCGAAACGGCGGCGATCGTGTTTGTGCTGTTCGTGGCCATCGGGAAGACGGGGAGCATCCGGCTAGGACCCGACCACTCGCGGCCGCAATTTTGGGGTTTTTCCTGGTCGGCGATGCTGTTCGCCACGGGAATCGGCGTGGACCTCATGTTTTCTCCGTCGCTGAGCCTGTGACCATGTATTTCAACCCACCGCAAGGCGGCGGAGGATGCCGTCGTGTTCGCGATGTTCCACTACGGCGTGACCGAGTGGGCACTGTACGCGCTCATGGGGATGGCGTTTGGGTACTTCGCCTACCGGCTGAACAGGCCGCTGGCGATTAGGAGCGCCTTATGCCCCTTGATCGGCAAGCGGATTCACGGGGCGATCGGGGATTTCGTGGATATCGCGCCGACGCTGGGCACGTACGCGTTCTCCGAAACGCCGGAAGCCACGCAGGAATGGCTGCAATCCTGGACCCTCTTCTTCTGGGCTTGGTGGGTCGCGCGGTCGCACGCTGCGTCAGTTCGTCGCCGGCACGCTGACCATTCCGTTCCTGTTCATCCTTTGTGGATGAGCTTCTTCGGCAACTCCGCGCTCGACCGGATCCTCGGCGGTGACGCGGAATGTGGTGCGGTAGCGATGAACGAGCCACAACGCGGATTCTACGAACTCATCGCGAGCTACCCCGGCGGCACGATACTCATCTTCCTGACGACGATCATTGGGTTGCTGCTGTACATCACCTCCGCCGACTCCGGCGCCCTCGTGCTCAGCAACTTCACCGCACGTATCACCGACTCGCAGCAGGACGGGGCGACGTGGTCCCGCGTCGTGTGGAGCGTCATCATCTACATGATCATGGCCAGCCTGGTGAAATCCCTGCAGCTGGAGACGTATCAAGATAAGTCCCGCATCATTGCACGCCATGAGCGGCCGCACGGGTACGCAATCCTGGTGGACCCGGCTGCGTCGCGGCGTCACCTACCCCGCCACCGACAAGGTCGTAGCCTACATGGAATACACCGCGCAGTCAGCGCTGGAAAATATCGCCCATGAGTTGGAAAAGACTGGCCTCACCGTCACGCTCCTGCGCTTCGTCGTCCCCGACTACCCTGTCCCCCCAGCTCGACCTCGGCATCGCACTCGGCGAGGAGAAGGACTTTAGGTTCCGAAATCGGACGTGGACTGAGGAGGAGTGAGGTTGCCGGCAAGAAAACGGGAAAGCCCCGGCGCGATGGCCGGGGCGTGTTCGAAGGCGTTTACTTGTAGATTCCCTCTGCGGCGGAGAGCTCGGTGGCGGGCTGGAGGGGGTTGGGGATGTTCTCCGGCTCGGGGAGGAGGCCCTCGCGGGCGTGGGACTCGATGTCGTCGAGGAAGGCCTGGGGTGGGGCGAAGAAATTGCCGCCGGTACGGGCAGTCGAAAAGTCGAGGATGCGATCGTAGTTGCCGCGGGGCTCGCCGATGAACATGCGGCGGAGCATGAGCTCGGTGACGCGGACGTCGGCGGCGTAGCTCATGAAGAAGGTGCCCTGGTCTCCGGCGGCGGAGCCGAAGGCGAGGTTGTCGCGGACGATCTCGAGGGAGTTGCCGTCGGCATCCTTGATGCTGTTCAGGGCGACGTGGGAGTTGTGGGGCTTCACGTCCTCGTCGAACTCGATGTCGTCGTACTTCGTGCGGCCGATGGTCTTCTCCTGCTCCTCGACGGGGAGGGAATCCCACGCGTGCATGTCGTGGGTGTACTTCTGGGCGACGATGTAGGAACCGCCAGCCCAGGGGCCGTCGGGAATGAGGCCCGCCTCGGCGGCGGCGTGGCCCTCGGGGGACTCGGTGCCGTCGACAAAACCGAGGGGGTCGCGGTTATCCATATAGCGGAAGGCCTGGACCTCGTCGGAGGAGGCCACGGCGTCGCCGAAGGCCGTCATGATGCGGCGGGCGAGCTCGAAACAGCGATCGAACTCCTGGGCACGGAGGTGGAAGAAGATGTCGCCAGGGGTGGACGGTGCCGTGTAGGTCCCCTGAATCTCGCGGAAGGGGTGGAGGCCCTCCGGCTTGTCGACGCCGAGGGCGCGGTCCCAGAAATCGGCACCGATACCGGTGACGCAGGTGAGGCCTGCTTCCGGGGCGCGGAAACCGACGGCGTTGGTGAGGCCGGAGATGCTGGCCAGCGCGCCGAGAGCGTCGGCTTCCTTGCCATTTTTAATGCACAGGGTGAGGAAGATGGCGCTCTTCCGCGGAGCCTGGACGATGTCTTGAGCGAGTTTGACTGCTTCCATTATTGTGCCTCCACTACGGGCTTCGGTTCGACTGCGAGGACGGGGTCACCGGCGGATACCTGGTCGCTGGTGACAAGGGGCAGGACCGAGCCCAACTTCTTATAGTTAGATATTACCATTGGCGTGGTAACCTCATAGCCGGCGGCGGCAATGGCGGGGATGTCGAACTCGCATAGGAGATCGCCCTGTTTGACCATGTCACCCTTGCGGACGTGGGGCGTGAAATGCTCGCCGTCGAGGTTCACCGTGTCGAAGCCGATGTGCATGAGAACATCGACGTTCTTGCCGTCGGAGCCCTTGCCGCGGACGGCATAGGCATGGCCGGAGGGGAAGGTGACGGTCACCTTACCGTCGATAGGGGCGCGGAGCTCGCCGATCGTCGGGATGATGGCCACTCCCCTACCCAGCTTGCCCTGCGCGAACATGGGATCAGAGACCTCGGCGAGGTTGATCGATTCGCCGGTCAAGGGGGAAGCGAGGGTGGTTGCAGCCTCGCTCGCTGACGCTCGCGTGGCTGTTGAAGTGGAGGTTACGGGGGCCGGGGCAGGTGCCTCGGTTGCATCCGGGTCGATCGTGCCGTTCTTGGCTATCATGTAGCGACCGGCGACAAACGCTGCCACAAAGGACAGGACGAAGGTGATGACCGCGCAGACGAGGAACATCGGGATGTCCGTGGCGCGGATGGACACCGCACCGATGAAGCCCGCGGCACCGAGGGCCACGGCCTTGATCTGGAAGATGGCGATGAGCATGCCACCGATCGCGGCACAGGCCATGCCCGTGTAGAACGGCCAGCGCAGGCGCAGGTTCACACCGAAAATGGCCGGCTCGGTAATGCCGAAGATGGCCGAGATACCCGAGGAGCCGGCGAGGCCCTTGAGCTTTTCGGACTTGGCGTGGAAGTAGACGGCGAGGGCGGCGGCACCTTGCGCAATGTTGGCCATGGAGGCCGTCGCAAAGATAAAGGAACCACCTTGCTTGAAGAGCTCGAGCTCGACCGGCGGGAACGACTGGTGGAGGCCCGTGATGACGATGGGCGAGTAGACGAGGCCGAAGAGGAAGCCGCCGACGGGACCGCCGAAATCGTAGATGTTTTGGAGACCGACGATGAGGGTGTCGCCAAGCCAGCGCATGAAGGGGCCGACGGCGATGAAGGTGATGAAACCGGTGACGAGGAGGGTCAAGACCGGGGTGATGAGGAAGTCCGCGGTGCCTTTGAGCTTTGAGTGGAGGAATTTTTCGATCGTGGCGAGGATCCAGGCGACGGCGAGGACCGGGAGAACCGAGCCCTGGTAGCCGGCTTGGGCGACCGAGAGGCCGAAGAGGTCCCAGTACGCCATCGAGCCGTCATTCATCGCGTTGGCTACTTCGTAGCCGTTGACCAGCGCGGGCGAGACCATGGCCATGCCGATGCCGGCGCCGAGGTACTCGTTGCCGCCGAAGCGCTTCGTTGCGGTGAAGCCCACGAGCACAGGCAGGAATGCGAACGGCGCGGAGGCGAGGAGGTTCACCATTTGGGACATGCCCTCGATCGCCGGGAACATTTGCACGAGCGATTGCGTGCCGAAGAGACCTTCGGCGGTGAGCACGTTGTTCAGGGCCATGAGGAGGCCGCCGCCGACCAGGATCGGAATCAGCGGTACGAAGATGTCCGAGAGGACCTTGATCGCGCGGGTGAACCAATTGCCCTGCTTGGCGGCGACGGTCTTGAGCTCTTCCGTGGAAACTGCGATGTTTTTGGAGGTTTGTTTATCCATCTCGTCGAAAACAATGTCCACGTCGCCGGGACCCACGATGACCTGAAACATGCCACCGGTTTCGAAGGTGCCTTTCAGGTCCGGGTCGTTGTCCAGGGTGGCCGTGTCCACCTTGTCCATATCTTTCAGCACCATGCGCAGGCGCGTCGCGCAGTGGGCGGCACCAACAATGTTCTGCTCGCCGCCGATGGCAGCGAGGACGCGCTTGGCTACGTCCTTGTGTTCCATGAAACATTCCTTGTGTCTTTGTGACTTACTGCTAATTATTGTGGGGTTTTCGCTGCATTAAAGCAACAAAATGCTTGGTTTCGGACAGGGTCGTTTTGGCTATCTATTTGCATGACTTAACGTTTATGGGTTTGGGCATGTGTTTTGGCAGGTGTGCGGAAAGAGGCCGTTTTTTCCGGCTACTATTCGCACACCTGCTGACGCCGAGCTGGGCAAATGCGATTGGGTATGGACAATCCCGGCCTTAAATGAGGGCTGGGATTATGCGTTAAAGAAGGACGCTGGAAAAGGCGAGGCGGCCGCCGGCGGCGGTGACTTCGAGGGCGCAGCCGTCGTGAACAATGCGCGGGTCGGGGTCGATGCCGTCGGAGATCTGGACGTGCTGGTTGGCCACGGTGAAGGTGCGGGTGTCGGGGTCCCAGTGAACCTCGGGGTGCTCTCGCCGCGGTTCGACGGGGCTGATGAGCTCTTGGAACAGCTCGCCGTGGTTGAGGCAGACGCGGCGCGGGAGGGTGAGGCAGTGGAGCCAGCCCTCGGCGGCGAAGGTGGTGTCAGGGTCTTGGCCGGGCAGTCCCATCCAGCCGAGCATGAGGGCCTCGCCGTCGCGCTCGATAAGCTGCGGGGCATAGAAGTGGGAGCCGTGGTCGACTTTGTTGAAGCTGGTCAGGGGGTGGAAGGTGAGACCGTCGAGGGTGCCGACGGCCCACACGCACTCATCGCGGTCGGGGTATTGGGGGCAGAAAACGATGAGGTCGTACCACTGGTTGTCGGCCTCGTCGCGAAGGCGGATGAGGTTGGGGCATTCGTACATGTAGGCGCCGGGGAGGTCGATTCCTGCAATGGGACCTTGGAAGGTCCAATGCTCGAGGTCAGGCGAAGTGTAGATGACGATCGCGCCCTTTTCATCGGTGGTTTGGGCGCCGAGGGCCATGCGGTAAGTCTTATCTGGGAGCTGCACGATCTGGGGATCGCGGTAGTGGTTGGTGTAGCCGGGGGCGGGGCCCTCGATAAGCGGATTGTGGGGGTCGCGACGGTAGAAGCCGCCGGCGGGGCCGTCGATGTCCTCCACGAAGACGCGGTTCTGGGTGGCGTGGCGGACACCGTCTTCCTTCAGGTTTCCGGTATAAAACAGCTGGATATCGCCGTTGTCGAGAACCACGGAACCACCGGAGTACACGCCGTTTTTGTCGTAGGGGGCATCCGGGTAGAGGGCATCAGGCAGGTGTACCCAGGCTGCGTCGCTCCACTCCGCAGCCTGCTGCAAGGAAAGCTTGGCGTGCCCCCAGCCGGTGCGCTTCGGACCGATTCCAAAGGCAGGGTCGTGCTGGTAAAAAACGTGCAGCGTGTCCCCGATGAGTGTGATGCCGTTCGGATCGTTGAGGCGGCCGGTGGGAGGGGTGAGGTGAAAGCGCGGGCGGTACGACATGAGTTCAGTGTACGGTGAAACTTATGATTACCGTGTACGGAGAAGGCCTCATTGATCTGGTTCCCTCCTCTGCAGAGCGGCTCGCGCCCCTCGTGCCCGCGCTCGGAGGTGGCCCGTTCAACGTCGCCCGGGCGTGCGGTCGGCTGGGATGCGAGACGCGGTTTGTTTCTCGCTTGTCGACGGACGCCTTCGGACAGGATCTCATTAATGCCCTGGCCTCGGCAAACGTGGATACCTCACAGGTGTTGCGCGGTGACGAGCCGACGACGTTGGCTGTGACTTCTGTTGCGGAAGACGGATCCGCCTCCTACCAGTTCTACGTCGACGGGACGGCAGACCGGTTCGCCGAGCCGGAGGCCGCTACCTCGGGGTTTGCCTGCTTCGGCACGGTTTCGCTGTCTTTGGAGCCCGCTGCCAGCAGGTATGCCGCGGCGTGTGCGGAATCCGCGGCCAATGGCGCTGTCGTCTGCCTCGATCCCAATATCCGGCCCTTATATAACTCCCCCGCGCACCGGGAATTCTTGGGCACCATGCTCCCCCACGTCACCGTGTTGAAGATGAGCGACGCCGAGGAAGAGTTCATGGGCGATGTGTCCTCCGTGCCCGTGGTCATTGTCACGCGGGGCAGCTCGGGAATCAGCGTACGCGCGCCATTTGGGTCGCTCACGGTGGAGGCACCCAGTGTGAAGGTTGCCGACACCATCGGCGCAGGTGACACGGTCATGGCTGCGCTCATGGCAGAATGTGAGCGTCGCGGACTGGATCGGGATGGGATCCTGGCACTCAGCGAAGATGAGTGGCGGTCCATTTTGGAGTTTGCCGCCACCGCTGCTGCCATCACCGTGACGCGGGTCGGTGCGGACACTCCGACTCGGGGCGAGGTGGAGGAAGGTTTTTGGGGTGCGTGACAGTTTGTGGGCACCTGGCCTCTAGCACATCTGACCAACTGGGGTATATGGTTTGCTCCATTCGCAGATGCCCACAAACTGTCAGGGGAGCACACTGAAGCGGGAGCGCTTGTACCAGGAGCCGGTGGAGCCGGGGGCGTCGTCCTTGATGAAGTCGCCAAATTGTTCGCGCAGGTTGAAGGGCTCCTGCGTCTCCTGCCAAGATTCGAGATCCGGGAAGAGGGTGGTGTAGAACCCTGGGGCGTCGGCAAGGACCGAAAACCAGGGGAAGATCATGCCGTCGCAGACGAGGCCGGAGCGCAGCTGCTCGATCTCGACGCTGGTGCCGTTATCGCACTGGATGGAACAGCCCTCGTGGTGCGTGCCGGACTGGTCGGTGAAGGTGTAATGGACCGCGCCGGAGGGGTCGGCGTAGAGGTCTCAGTCGGTGACGGTGCCGTCCGTGGGCTTTTCGACGGTTGTGGGATACTGCGTGGTGGGAGTGAAACCGAGGGCAATCATGCGTACCAGTGCCCCGTCGATCCGGTGAGAAAGACCTGGCCGTCGATGATTTTCCCGGGTTCCGGGTGGGAATCGGCGGGCATGCCGAGGGTAAGCGGGAAGCCACAATCGATCTCGACCCTGTACCAGCTGTTGCCGGTCAGCTCGTTGGTGACGAGCTCGGCCTCCTGGCACTCGGCGTTGAGGACAGCGATGGGGTTCGCATGGTCGATGGCCTGGGGGTTCTTGGCGAGCTCGAAGAGCCAGGGGCTGGCGATGAAGCCGGGCCCCAGGTAGATGGTTTCACCGTTGGCATCGATCGGCTCTTGGGTCTTGCGCCACTCCTCGACGTTGTCGAAGGTGGTGAGCTCCACGGCGATAGCGCCGATGCGGTATTCGGCGGCGGGGAGGAAGGGATCCTCGCTCGCGGGGTCGGGGTAGACCGCCGGGTCATCTACAGCAACGAGGACCTTAGAGGTAACCTCCTCGTCCTCGTTGACGATCTGGACCTCGGCAAGACCGGGTGTGAGCTGGCGGACGAGCGTGCGGTTGGCGTGGGTCGCGCGGAGGGAGAAGAGCTCGAGGCCGACATCCTCCGTGGTCACCGCGTAGCCGATGTTCGCGCCCGACGGGTCCGGGTAGATCCCCCACTGTGTGAGGCCGTTGACGGGGCGCTCGCTCAAGTCCATGCCCAGAACATCGACGTGGGAGACGAGCTCATAATCCGCGTCGCGGTCCGGAAGGAGTCCAATGGATTCCAGGAAATTTTGTGACATGTATGCAGAATACACAAATGGCGCCCGGGAAAACCCGGACGCCATCTGCCCCCAGAAAGGAACGCGGGGACGCTAGTGGTTTTGGGCACCACCCCAAAACCGATCCCTCGCGCTATAAACACCATGATTACCCACCACCATAGAAGGTAACCACTGTAGTAAGAATAGCCCACTGCGGTAGTTTGGGCAAACCGCGGGTTACGCTGTGACTTCGCGGATGAGTTCGCGGAGTCGGTCTACCTCGGCGCTGGACAGCGAAAGGTAGGGTTCGCGGGTGCCGGTGAACATGTCGGCGCCGGTGCGGAGGCGGACAGCGGTCTTGATGGTGTGGATGAAGTTGTCGCCAATTGAGTAGAGGCCCATGAAGGCGGAGATTCGAGAGGCGAAGGAGATGGCGTCGGCGAAGTCGCCGGATTCGTAGGATTCGTGCATCGCGACGAAGATCTCGGGGATGATGTTGGTCAGACCGGAGATGATGCCGGCGCCGCCGGCGATGCGGTTGGAGATGTAGTACTCGTCGAAGCCGGAGAAGATCGACAAGTCGCTTCCAACTGCGCTGATGAGGGAGCGGTTGTGAGCGATGGAGTCGATGGTGTCCTTGACGCCGATGATGTTGGGGTTGGCCTTCGCAAGCTTGTCGACGATCGGGGCGCTCAGGTCGCTTCCCGTGCGGTCGGGGAAGTTGTAGAGGATGATCGGAGACTTGGTGGAGCCGGCGACCTTGTTGAAGTACTCAATGGCGAGGTCGGGGCTCGGACCGAAGTAGAAGGGGCTGACGATGACGGAGGCCGTGGCACCCTTGTCGTGGGCGAAGTTGGTGAGGTCGATGACCTCGCGGACGTCGTTGCCACCGGTGCCGACGAGGAGAGCCGTGCGGCCGGCGACGTGGTCGCAGGCCCAGGCGATGGCGGTCTTCTTTTCCTCGGCGGGGATCGCGTAGAACTCGCCGATGGAGCCGAAGATGAGGATGCCGTGGATGCCGGCGTCGATGAGGCAGTCGAGGTGGTCGCCCCAGGCGTCGTAATCGATTGTGCCCTCGCTAGTCATGGGCGTAATCGACGGGCAGATTGTTCCCTTCAGCATTTAGGAGGTCCTTTCAAGGTTGTAGACGCGGACCGCGTTTTCAGTAAAGACGAGGGGGGAATCCTCGAAGGTATCCCGAAGGAGCGCGAGGTTTTCACGGACCCCGGAATAGGTCAAAATGACGGGCCAGTTGGAGCTGTAGAGCAGGCGGGACCAGGGGAAGACGGAGGCCACAAAACTCAGCACCTCTCTGCCTTCCGGCGCCGGCAGGCCCGACAGCTTGCAGTAGACATTGGGAAGGCTACCGAGCTTTTCCATAACCTTTTGGTAGGCGGGGGTGAGCTGCTGGCCGTTGCCCAGGTGGTCGAGGACGACCGTGGCGTGGGGCACGAAGCGGCAGGCCTTGTAGAGGTCTTCCAGCTCATCCACGCGGATGCAGGCGTCGAAAGGCAATCCCGCCTCGGCGAGCTTGGAGAGGCCGGCGAGGAAATCGGGGGTGACGCAGCGTCCGGGTGGGGAGCTGGGGACGTGGAGGACGTCGCGGATGCCGCAGCAGCCGTCGGGAATCTCCATGTCCGCGGAGAGGTGGGCATGGGCGACGATGCCGACGGTGTGTGGCAGGCGGGTCTTGAGGAGGGAGTGCTCGAGGACGGGGTCATCGGCATCGGCCTCAATGTGGACGGCACCGGCGAGGGTGATGCCGAGGTTGTCGTAGACCTCGGTGAGCCCCTCATAGGTGAAGCTGCGCTGCAGTTTGTCGGATTCGTCGTCGAGCCAGCTCATGGCCTGTTTTTCTAAGTCCCACGTGTGGAAGTGGGCGTCGACAAGCCTCATCACAGCGCGCGGTCGAGGTGGACGTACCCGCCGTCGACGTGGACCCACTGGCCGGTCGTGTGGGAGGAGCGCGGGGAGAGGAGGAAGGCGGCGGTGTTGCCGATTTCTTCCGTCGTCGTCATGCGCTGCTCGAGCGGGATCTTTTCGGTGATGAGCTTGAGGCGGGCCTGCTGGGCTTCCTTGTCGCCGAAGGTCTTGATCCAGTTGGCGTAGAGCGGGGTCCAGGCTTCGGCAACGACGATGGCGTTGACGCGGACTCGGTCGGCGGCAAGCGCTGCGGCCCACTCGCGGGTGAGGCCGAGGATGGCGCCCTTGGCGGCGGCGTAGGCGGAGGTCTTGCCCTGGCCGGTCAGCGCGGTCTTGGAACCGATGTTGACGACGGCGCCGTGGGACTCCTTGAGGTAGCCGACGGAGGCGTGAACCATCTCGTAGTAGTGCGTGAGGTTGCCGTGGAGGGACTTCTCGAACTGCTGCCACGTCGTGGTTTCCAGGGCGAGGTTGTCGTTGCAGCCGGCGTTGTTGACGATGCCGTCAATGTGGCCGTAGGTGTTGTAGACGTCGTCGACAAGACCCTGGATGAGATCCGTGTCATTGAGGTCGATTTGCTTGTACTCCCACGTGACACCGGTTGCTTCGATGTCTGTGCGGAATTCGTCGGTGACTTCCGAGCGGTTGAACACGACGACGATGGCGCCCTCGCGTGCCAGTTGCAGGGTGATGCCCTTGCCGATGCCGCGGAGTCCGCCGGTGATGATGAAGACCTTTCCGGTCAATCCCAGATCCATCATAATCCTTTCTCGTTCTGCCAGACGGAACTAGGATTCATAAATCAGATTAGCAAACGGGGGACGAATTCGTCTTATTTCACCCCGCATACCCGTAGTTGGGTGCCCCCAAAGCCTCGGAAATATTGCGGGCACACCCCACCACGAGTTCGGCGTATTCTTCCAGTTCGTCGAGGGTTTTTTCCATCGCCAGCGCGGTCATGGAGAGGCCGTAGGTGGCCTTGCCCTGCATCCCGAAAACGGGGGCACCGATGCAACGGATGCCGGGGACGTTTTCTTCGTCGTCGAAGCTGTAGCCGCGGGCGCGGATGCGGGAGAGTTCGTCCAGGTAGGCGTCCAGAGTGGTGATGGTGTTCGGGGTGCGGGGCTTGAGGCCGTGGTCGACGGCGTGGTTGACGACGTCGTCATACGAGAAGTCAGCCATGAGGCACTTGCCGATCGCCGTCGTATGCAGCGGGAGGCGTTGTCCCAGGCCGGATGGGATGTAATAAGGCGTGGAGCCGTTGCACTTGGCGATGTAAATAGCCTCGTCATGGTTGAGGGCAGCCAGGTGCACGGTGTAGCCGGTAGTTGAGGCGAGATCAGCCAGAAACGGGGTAGCAATTTCCGAAATGTCGATAGCACTCAGCGCCGACCCCGCAAGTTTGAGCGCCGCCGAGCCGGGAATGTACTCCCCCGAAGAGGTGAGGGTGACAAGCTGGTAATCAAGAAGCGTTTGCAGGATGCGGTGGACGGTGGCTTTGGCGAAACCGGTCGCCTCGACGATGTCGGAAAAGCGCCGGTTTTCAATGGCCGCTCGCAGCGTAATGACGGTTTTGTCCGCCGCCGTCAGGCGCTTTTTATCAGTCATTTTTTCTCCATTTTCCTGCAGTTATCCGTTTCATTGTCATGCTATTACGGCGGTAGGGGCAAGGGAGCATACCCCCGGATGTAACTCTTATCTCACTCGATTCTCTTGCTTTTCGCGGTCGCGGTTGGTTACTTTGAGTGAGAAAGCAATTTGAAACTAGGTTCTGCCAGACGAAACTGTACCAACCAGCTTGTAACTTCACAAAAGGAGCTCTGCATGAGTCATATCTCATCAGTCACCACGTACGACTACCGCTTCCCCACCTCACAGACTCTGTCGGGTTCGGACGCGATGAACCCTGATCCGGACTACTCGTCCGCGTACGTGGAGATCGCTACCGATGCCGACGACGGAATCACCGGTGTCGGGTTTGTCTTCACCATCGGACGCGGAAACGATGTCGTCGCCAAGGCAATCGAGTCCGTGAGCGAGAACATCCTTGGACAGGACGTCGAAAAGCTACTAGACAACATGAAACTTGCGTGGGACCTTCTCGTCCACGACTCCCAACTGCGCTGGCTCGGGCCAGAGAAGGGCGTCGAACACATGGCGATCGGGGCCGTCCTCAGCGCACTGTGGGACATCAAAGCCAAGCGCGCGGGCAAGCCCCTATGGCGCCTGCTCGCCGAGATGCCGCCCGAGGAGCTCGTCGCAACGCTCGACTTCCGGTACCTGACCGACGCCCTCACCCCCGAGGAAGCCATTGAGATCCTTAAGTCAGGCGAGGAAGGCAAACAGGAACGCATCCAGAACCTACTGGACAACGGCTACCCCGGCTACTCCACCGCCGCCGGCTGGCTCGGCTACAGCGACGAAAAGATGGTGTCCCTGGCCAAGTCCGAATCCCAGGAGAAGGGCTTCGGCCTCATCAAACTGAAGGTGGGCCAGAACCTCGACGACGACCTGCGCCGCCTGCAGCTCGCACGCGAGGCCATAGGACCGAACGTCAAGCTCGCCGTCGATGCCAACCAGGTCTGGGACGTGCCACAGGCCATCGAGTGGATCAAACAGTTCAAGGACTTCGACCTCACGTGGGTGGAGGAGCCGACCAGCCCCGACGACGTGCTTGGCCACGCCGCCATTGCCCGCGCCATCGACCCGATCCCCGTGGCCACCGGTGAGCAGATGCAAAGCCGCATCATGTACAAGCAGTACCTGCAGGCCAACGCCTTCGGCGTCATGCAGATTGATGCCACGCGCGTCGCTGGCCCCCAGGAGATCGTCATGGAATACCTGCTGGCCAAGAGATTCAACAAGATCGTCTGCCCGCACGCCGGCGGTGTCGGCCTGTGCGAGGCCGTCCAACACTTCGCAATGTTCGACTACGTCGCCGTCTCCGGCACCACCGACAACCGCATGATCGAGTACGTGGACAACCAGCACGAACACTTCGTACACCCCGTCCGCATCGCCAACGGCAACTACCTCGCCCCCACCGAGCCAGGCAACAGCTGCGAAATGAAGCTCGACACCATCAAGCAATACCTCCACACCACTAACACGAAAGAAGCCCACTAATGTCCACACCAGATAAAGTAGTCAGGCCACCAACAGAGGCGGGGGCGGGAACGCCCGTTGAAACGAAGGGGTCGTTCGTCTACCCCGGACTCCTTGTCCCGTTCATCCTCATCGTCACGTGCTTCGCCGCCTGGGGTATCTCCACCGACCTTACGGCCCCGATGGTGAACGTATTCAGCTCCGTTTTCGACATGACCGCCTTCCAGGCAGCCCTGGTCCAGTTCGCCTACTACGGCGCATACTTCCTGCTCGCCATCCCCGCCGCCATGATCAACTCCCGCTTCGGCTTCAAGGGCGGCGTGGTCATCGGCATGAGCCTGGCAGCCCTCGGTGCCTTCCTCTTTTTCCCCGCAGCGGAGATCATGAAGTACGGCACCTTCCTCCTTGCGCTGTTCGTCCTCGCCGGCGGCCTGTCCATCGTCGAGACCTCCGCAAACCCGTTCGTCATGTCGCTTGGGCCTGAGCACAACGCCACCCGCCGTCTCAACTTCGCGCAGGCGTTCAACCCGATCGGCTCCAACCTCGGCGTTCTCATGGCGACCCTGTTCGTCGCCCCGCACATCACCGAAGCCATTGACAAGCAGGGCATGAGTGAGGCCGAAGTCCTCGCCCAGACCTCCAGTGAGCTGGAAAAGGTGATGGTCCCCTACATCATCCTCGGTGTCTTCTACGCAGCACTGGCCATCGCCATCTTCCTGGTCAAGATTCCGAAGAACAAGCGCATGGAAGAAACAGACTACACAGGCGTGGAAAAAGGTGTTGTTGGCCGCCTGTGGCGCAACAAGACCTACCGCTTCGGTGTCATCGCCCAGTTCTTCAACATCGCCGCCCAGACCTGCATCTGGACCTTCATCCCCTTCTACATCCAGTACACGCAGGGTGCATCCAAGGAAACCGCTGGCTGGTGGCTGCAGATCTCCCTCCTGTTCTTCCTCGTCATGCGCTTTGTCATGGTGTGGCTCATGGGCAAGTACGACGGCCGCACCCTCCTGACCTTCATGTGTGGCCTCGGCGTGGTACTCACCCTCATCGGTATCCTCTCCGGCTCCGTCTTCGGTGCTCTCTGCATCGCCGCCCTGTCCGGCTGCATCTCTCTCCTCTTCCCCACCATCTACGGCATCGCCCTCACCGGTGTGGGCAAAGACACCAAGTTCGCCTCCTCCGGCCTCGTCATGGCCATCGTCGGCGGCGCCATCGCCCCGCTGATCCAGGGGCACCTCCAGGACATCACCAACCCGCAGATCGGCTTCTCCTTCGTCCTCGTCTGCTTCGCCGCCGTCGGCTCCTACGGCCTCTACGCCCTCAAGCACGGCATCGCCCTGGACAAGGAGGCCTAGCATGTTGCGCGGCATCTCCCCGCTTCTCTCCCCCGACCTGCTGAAAGCACTCGCAGAAATGGGCCACGGTGACGAGATCGTCTTCACCGACGCACACTACCCGCAGTCCGGCTGCGCCGACCGCGTCCTGCGCGCCGACGGCCTGGGCATCCCCGCCCTACTCAAGGCCACCCTCAACCTTATGCCCCTCGACCAGTACAACGACTGGCAGTACGGCCTCATGGAAACCGTCGGGGACGACCCGACGCCCACCATCTGGCCCGAGTACGCAAAGCTCACCCAGGCCGTCTACCCCGGTGCGACACCCGAGATGTTTGAGCGCTTCGCCTTCTATGAGCACGCCCAAAACGCCTACGCCACCGTCATCACCGGTGAGACAGCACAATACGGCAATATCATCCTGAAGAAAGGAGTGCTTAAGGACGAATAACACCTCCGGTCCAGCACGCTGGACCGCTTCCCTTTAAGCTCGACACCTCACGCTTGTCGACGCCCCCACCGCCCCGCTACGCACTGTGGTGCCGGGCGGTGGGGTTTGCTGTAGCTGGCGTTCGTCGCAACCCTTTCCCTGCGCCTCCCCGCTACTGTAAATCGGCTAACTCGGTGCGAAAACACAGTCGCTTTTCAAACCTTCCAAAGAAGACGGCATCCCCAACGCCGACGAGGTCGACGACGCCATCAAGAAGCCAACCAGCAATTCAAAACCACCGGCAACGCCGACGATCCGGCGGAGGAAAAGGAGCCGCCCACCCGATATCAGCCCCGCTTTTCTAAATCGAACAAAAGAAAGCGGGCATGAGAGTCCCCACCCACCCAAAAAAACCTGGCGTACAAACAGTGTTCAGGTAGCTGCATTTTAGTTAACGCTCATTAAGTTCTTCTTCTATAAACCGCGTGACACCTGCCATGCAACCGCTCAAAGGATCAGAACAATGAGCACCCTCACCCGCACCCTCGTCGCTGCCACGACCGCAGCCGCCGTCAGCCTCGGCGGCGTGTCGCAACCGCAGAGGATACCTTCTCCGTTGAGCCCGCACCGGAGAACAACACCCGCAGCAAAGACTTCGGCGGTGGCTGGACCGGCGAACAGGTTAAGGCTTAATAAATCGGTCACCTCCTCGGCCACCTCGCCCAGGACAGCTACGGCACCATGCCTGAGACGTTCGAGGCAGGCCGGATGGCCGGCGGTTCCGTCAACTAACCTCGCCATGACCGGCGACGAGACCTACATCGCCGCCCAAGCCGGCTGGGGTATCCTCTGGACCGTCCTGGCCCTTGTTGGCCTCGGCGGCATCTACAACGCAGCGAAGGCAGCCGGCCTCCTTCCCGAAAACACACCCCGCTACAGCTGGAACAGCGGGGAGCTCCCCGCCATCATATGGCGAGGAGCTCTTTTGGTGGGAGGGGTGGCTTCTGAGAACGCGCTCACATCAGTATCACTACTGCACAGGCAGGGCGATGAGCACACCGCTATGCCCCGCCGCAATGTCGGTACATCAGTGTGCTCGGTAGCGCTTTCTCACAGGCACAACGCGCTCCCAGCAGCTACCAAAACTAGGCTCAAAATCTAGTTGCTTAAAATGATTCAGCTGAAATTCTCAGCGTCTTCCTTTGAATGAGCTGACCTCGAAGATTCCCTGGAAAACGCAAGATAATTCCTTATAGCTAAGTTGACATCCTGAAGCCTCCACAACAGTGCGTGGTGGCGGAATAGTTCCCTAAAACACCCTAAGCTCACCACATCTTTAAGCAACCCACTAAATGATTGTGAGTTTTGGTCTTCCGAATCGCAATGGAGACGCAAAAGCCAAAGATACTTTTGTTCATCTTTCGATTCCACGGATTTCTCCAGCCATTCCTTAGTACAAGATGACTCAGATTTCTCGAATTTTACCTTGACATCACGGCCATTCCGACGTCGTCTGATAACGCTTTCTACACTTAACAAAGCCAAGAGAACAATTGCGGTCGCCAATGGGATCAACATAACCCACCGACCAAGCGCAGGGACTGCTGTTAAGGCAAAAAGCACGAAGTCCACCAAGCCGAAAATGCCATACATCAGTGCGATGAGCCCAGCTACTGACTTACTTATACCGTCAGTCGCTTCCACTGCGAACATAACTGCTACAAATGAAACCATCACTGAGACTGTGGAGAATCCAAATACCTTACTGAATAATAGACTCTTGTCTCCTGGTAGCCCCCTAACCGATTGAAAGGTCAACATCCCAAACCCCACTGAAACGACAAAAGTAACTAACAAGACCACAAGGCCATAGATCAATTCCCTCCAGATAATCTTTCTTCCAAATGTCTTCATCTGAAACTGCACAGACGTGGTATCTGATGCCTCCAGCTGCGCATTGTTAACCGGGGAAGATTCCACAGGTTCTTGGGCACGTGGAAGGAAAAATCTAACATTATATTTTTGCCCATCAAGGATCGTTGTAAGAGCACCTACCTTGGCTCTTATAACCTCCCTTTGTGACTCTAGGCGATCATCGCTATATACAGAATTCTCAGTTACAAAGCGCAAAGACCTCAGCGCTAGGAAGGCCAAGCCATAAAGCACGATGAAGAAAATCAAATCCCCACCTGAAATATTCTTCCAAAGTGCTCCACCAGTACAACTGATTAACCGGAAAACAGGATTCTCAGCGATCAACGCCTCAGGCAATTCCCCAGTATTCTCTTTTGAGACGCAGGAGTCTCCTCTTGCGTAAACGGACAAAAGCCTTTCAATCAAAGACAGACAAAAGACGACAATAAAACCCAGCTTGATTTCATCAGCGAAACGAAATCGCTTAACCGGATCGAACTCCTTTTCCTTACTCTCCACATAGAGATATTTATAAATAATTAAGACAGAGCTATAAACAGCGAGAACAAAAGTGAGTGTCAGACTCGGCTCAAATGTTTTGCCATTGAAGGCAAATAGATACGCCGAGAACACAAAGCTAATCACGGCGGATGCCACTACAGTTCCAACCGTACGGCCCAAGTTTTTCCTACTACCGATACTTTTTATATCGCTTTCTGGGACGTATCTAACAAGCAGCGCTTTCACTTTTCCTCTTTTTCATTTCAACCGCCAAGAAGCCTCTCCACATTCGTTGTCCAAAAATTGTGTTCTGTTCTAATAGTGAGACCTACGCTCAAGTTATCCAGTACGCAGTAGCTTTAACGCTACAGAAGCAGCTGATACCTAAATTTAAAATAGTCAACATCCCTCTCATTACTCATTAAATACAGAACTATCTATCGCATGCTTCGCTGACAGCAACCCCACCGAGCTTATGCACGTGGAAACTGGGAGTTCCCCCGAAACACGTGAATTGTAACCATGCACGCTAGCGCGAATAAAACCTACGCTGTTCAGATAAGCCTCAAAGCTGCTTGATGCAACCACCGCGATCGCGTAAAGAAGCAGCGCACCCGAGATGGCTCGGGTGCGCTGCTTTTAGTTTCTAGTGCGATCTCGCCTTATTAGAAGCCCTGCGCCACGCGGTAGTACACCGCATTCCAGCGAAGTTGATCCTCGAACTTGGTCACGGTGGTGTCCTCGTCAATGACGGCCAGCTCAACCTGGGCTATGCTGGCGAAATCGCGCCATGCTTCCAGGCTTGCTGCAGTGGTCAGGACGGTGTGGTGGGCGGCACCAGCTGCCAGCCAGCACGCAGCGGAGACCGGCAGGCTCGGAGCGGGCTCCCACACTGCACGAGCGACAGGCAGGTTCGGAAGTGGCTGGTCCGGGCCCACGACCTTAATCTTGTTTGCGGTCAGCCGGAAACGATCGCGCAGGTCAGACAATGCGACAACGATGCCGTCTCCCTCGTCGACATCGAAAACCATGCGGACCGGATCCTCGCGGTCGCCGATAGACAGCGGATGGATCTCAATGCGTGGCTTCTTCGCAGTCAGCGAAGGGCAGATCTCAAGCATGTGAGCACCAAGGATCTTTTGGTTTCCCGGCGTCATGTTGTAGCAGTAATCCTCCATGAGGGAAGCTCCACCGGGCAGACCGTAGCCCATGACCTTGGCCAAGCGGATGAGGATACCTGTTTTCCAGTCGCCCTCGGCACCGAAGCCGTACCCGTCTTCCATGAGTCGCTGGACGGCAAGACCCGGGAGCTGCTTCAGCCCACCAAGATCCTCGAACGTATCAGTGAAGGCTGTTGCGTCGAATGCCTCCAGGAAGTGGCGCAGAGCTGCTTCCTGTTTTGCCGCATAGCGCAGCGACTCATGTCGCTCGCCACCCGGGAGCAGGGATTCTTCGATGTCGTAGTTTTCCTGGTACTCGGCAATGAGCTTGTCGACCTCAGAATCTTCGACCTTATCAATTTCTTCGACGAGGTCGTTCACACTCCACGTGTTGACGGAGACACCGAAGCGGATTTCGGCTTCCGTCTTATCTCCCTCCGTGACGGCCACGTTGCGCATGTTGTCTCCAAAACGCACCATCTTCATGTTTTGCGCTTCGTTCCATGCGGCTGCTGCACGCGACCACGTGCCGATACGCTTGGTCACCTTTTCTTCCGAGGTGTGGCCAACGACGGATACCCGCGGGATTCCCAAGCGTGTGAGGATATAGCCGAATTCACGGTCACCGTGAGCTGCTTGGTTTAGGTTCATGTAATCCATGTCGATTGTGGCCCACGGAATCTCCTTATTCTCCTGCGTGTGCAGGTGGAGTAGTGGCTTGCGCAGAGCTTCCAGACCGCGGATCCACATCTTTGCTGGGGAGAAAGTGTGCATCCATGCGATGACACCGATGACCTTCTTGTTTGCTGATGCTTCCACCATCGCATCAAGGATGGAGTTGGAATCGGTAAGAACCGGGCGCCAGACGATCTTTACAGGAATATCGTCAGCATTCTCGAGGGCTGCTGCGACTTCCTTCGACTGGCTTGCCACTTGCTTGAGGGTATCTTCGCCGTAGAGGCCCTGGCTTCCAGTGAAGAACCAGATTTCCTTACCTTCGAATGGGTTTTTCATTTTCTTTTCTCCTTACTTATTACTTCTGGCCGTATACGTTTTGGTAGCGGTCGTAGAGGTGATCGATGGTTTTGTCGGGAATGACGATGGGGTCTCCGAGCTGTGTGGCAAAGAATGCTGCGCGGGAGACTTCTTCGACCATGACAGCGGCCTTGACTGCAGCGTTGCCGTCCTTGCCGATGGTGAAGGGACCGTGGTTTTGCATGAGGACAGCGGGTGACCTGCTTTCGCGGAGAGTGTCGACGATTCCGCGACCGATGGAGTCATCACCGATAATTGCGAAGGGGCCGATAGGAATTGGGCCACCAAACTCGTCGCCCATCATCGTGAGGATGCACGGAACTTCCTTGCCGACTGCAGCCCACGCACAGGCGTAGCTCGAATGCGTGTGAACGACTCCACCGACTTCTGGCATGTGCTTGTAGACATAAGCATGCGCTGCGGTGTCTGATGATGGTGCTTTATCTCCGTCGATGAGGTTTCCGTCGAGATCGCATACCACCATTGCCTCTGGCGACAGCTCGTCGTAACGCACACCGGATGGCTTAATCACCATCAGATCTTCTTGACTCGGATGCCCATCATCGCTGACGATGATGCGTTCGGATACATTACCGGCAGTCCACACCACGAGTTCCCAGCGGGGAAGCTCCGCGTGGAGCGCGGAAACACGTTCCCGTGTAGCCGACACTTTTTCCACTACATCTGCCGAATAATCAGAAAGCTGAACCATGAGTTACTCCGTCCTATTTGTACTGTTTACATTGGGAATGGCCTGTGCTGCACCGCTTGCCCACTGCAGGCCGTTTGTGAAACGTTCGAGGAAGACACGGAATCCTTCCACGTCCGCTACAACGGGCTCTATTACCCGTTCCTCCGTGTCATCAAAGATCTCATCGGCGAGGAAGCCCGCAAGCGATGCGCCTTTCCCCCGGCGCGCATACAGCGCGAGGATGGCCATGCCCCAGGAACCACCCGTGGCTGCGGATGGCGCCAACCCAACGGGAGTATTCAGCGCAGCAGCGAGGAGGCGTTGCGCGACACCTTCCGTCTTGAATAACCCGCCGTGTGCATAGAGAGCATCGAAGTCGACGCCCTCCTTACGCAAGGTGTTCATGCCGATCGCGAGCGTTGAAAAGCAAGAAAACAGTTCGGCCCGGATGAAGTTGGCAAGCGACATCTTTGCGTCCGATGACCGCGTAATGACGGGGCGGCCGTCGTTTACCTGGGCGATTGGTTCTCCAGACAGGTAGTTGTACGCGAGGACTCCGCCACAGGACTTGTCTCCGTGGAGGGCCTCCGCGAGGATTGCCGCATAGACCTCATCCATGCTGTTGATTTTGAATTTACCGAACGCCACAGCAACCTCGGCGAACAGCTCGATCCACGTGGATACCTCTTGAGCACCGTTATTGCAGTGGACCATCGCTACCGGATCGCCACTTGGGGTAGCTACCGGATCGATGGCAGAGTTCATGATCTTTTTCGGCTCGTCCAATACGAGCATGGCGAAGATGCTCGTGCCCACCGACACGTTTCCGGAGCGCGGACGCACGGAATTTGTCGCCACCATGCCGGTACCGGCATCACCTTCCGGCGGGCAGGCAAGCGCTCCCGATTTCAGACCACCGGTAGGATCTAGTAGCTTCGCACCTTCGGCGGTGAGATGCCCCGCTTCCTCGCCGGCGACAAGCACCTCCGGCAAGATATCGAGAAGCTTCTTCTCCGTTGCACCGGTTACCAGCTCATCGAAGGCAGTAACCATCTCGGTGTCGTAGGTATGCGTCGACGAGTCGATGGGGAACATGCCCACCGCGTCGCCGATGCCGAGGACCTTCTGACCCGTCAGCTTCCAGTGGACGTAACCGGCAAGCGTGGTGAGGAAGTCAACGCGGGGTACGTGTTCCTCGTGATCCAAAATGGCCTGGTAATAATGGGAGATCGACCAGCGCAGCGGAATGTTGACGCGAAATAGCTGCGTAAGCCTTTCCGCTGCAGGACCGGTCGTCGTATCTCGCCACGTGCGGAAGGGAACAAGCAACTCCCCGTCCTTGTCAAAGGCCAAATATCCGTGCATCATCGCGGAGATTCCAAGCGAGGCGACCGATGTCAGCCGCACACCGAAATCCGTAGACACTGTCTGCACCAAGTTGCGGAATGACTCCTGGATCCCGGACCACACATCATCGAGGGCGTAGCTCCAGTGACCGTCGACCAACGTGTTTTCCCAACTCGAGCTCCCCGAAGCAATCGGAGTTCCGTCCGTTGAGACCAACGTGGATTTAATGTTCGTGCTGCCCAGCTCAATACCTAGGCTGCACTCCCCGCTTTCCAATTCGCGGACTGTGCGTTTTGTCCACGTTATTGACCGGGGATCTGGCTTTTCAGCCTTCATTTTTTCTCCTCGATAGTTTGCGTACTTTGCTAGAGATCAAGACGAAACTACGGGAATGTTATCGCTAACATTTTCATGGCTATTGTGAACCGGAACAAACAAGCGAGTCAATTAGTTGCCAAATATTGCAATAAAAACGTTGTTTTTCACCCCCTAACCACCCCCGTTTAGGGCTATTTGTACCTTCATGACGCTTTCCTTAACCTCAGCGATAGCACGTTTACTTATAACAAATCGGGTAGGTAATGTTAGAGCTAACTGTTACGTCCGTGGAGGAAGAAATGAATCGCCGACCAACGCTGGCCCAGGTGGCAGAGCTCGCGGGTGTTTCTCATCAGACCGTTTCCCGTGTTGTTAATGGCTTTGAAGGAGTGCGCCCCGCAACCCGGGAACGGGTTCAGGCCGCCATTAATGAGCTCGGCTATCGCAGAAACGCTGCCGCACGCGCGCTTGCGACCAGCAAATCACGACTCATCGGTGTCATTGCTATGGGAAGTTTCTTGTATGGGCCCACCTCCACGCTCGCTGCGCTCGAGCATTCCGCTCGCGACCACGGCTATATGATTCTGCTGTCAACCGTCACCCACATGGAGTCAGACATCACGGCAGCCGTTCGGCAATCCCTGGAACGAGGCGTGGATGCGCTGGTCATCATCGCCAACAGGAATGGCTACATCGAAAAACTGGACAAGCTTGACCCCGGAGTTCCTATGGTGATCGCCGGCCCCCGACCACAGGATGCACACGGCCATAATTTCGCCTACGTGGACCAGAAACAAGGCACTGAGCTCGCCGTGCAACACCTCATCGACCTCGGACATCGCCAGATCTGTCTCATCACTGGCCCTCACGACTGGGTTGATTCACAACAACGCTTCACCGCCGCTGTTTCTCTCTGCTACAAGGAAGGCTTAAATCCACTGGTCAAGTTCGGTGATTGGAGTGGCGATGCCGGGTACAGAATCGGGCAGGAATTAATAGCGCTCCCAGAAGGTGAGCGGCCAACCGCAATCTTTTCTGCCAATGACGCCATGGCGGAAGGTGTCATTTTGGCGCTAAACGAGGAGGGGCTCTCCGTTCCCGACGACATGTCTATCGTCGGCTTCGACGACGACCCGCACAGCGCCTACTTCACACCTCCGCTCACCACAGTTCGGCAGGATTTCACCACGCAAGGCCACCTCGTTCTCGAAGCACTCATCCGCATGCTCGACGGCGAAGAGCCAGATTTACATCCGGTACCTGCGGAATTAATCATCCGTCAGTCGACCATGCAGCTCGACTAGTGCGTCTCCGCCATACCGCGCCCAAACCTTCCACCCGTGTGGCAGATCACAGTAATTCCTAAATGTTAGCGTTGACATTTTTTCAACGCGCCTCTAGGCTACCTAGTAGAGATCAAGACAGTTCGTATAACCGCAGATTAAATGCGCATGCGGACTTAAACCCGCTTCGAAACGATGGAGAGGGAATAGAGAAACTCAATGTTAACGCTCCCAACAGACGGTTCGCCCGTTCTTAGTTCAGGAGGTCACATTGACTGCAACCGCCGGTCAGGCTACCGACAAGAAAATTAGTCAAAGATATATTTACTTCTTTGGATCATTTGGAGGGATCCTTTTCGGTTACGACATCGGTGTCATGACCGGTGCCCTACCTTTCCTCCAGTCCGCGTGGGATTTGCACGGAAAGGCTGCCATCATCGGGTGGATCACCTCTTCCCTCATGCTTGGTGCCGTTCTCGGTGGCGCCCTCGCAGGCCAGCTTTCAGACCGCCTAGGACGAAAGAAGATGATCCTCATCTCCTCCCTCGTCTTTATGGCGTTCTCACTCCTATGCGCATTCGCGCCCAATAAGGGCTGGATCTACCTCGTCATCATGCGCATCTTCCTAGGCCTCGGTGTGGGTGCTGCATCTGCACTAGTTCCCGCCTACATGTCTGAGATGGCCCCGGCAAAACTCCGTGGCCGACTATCGGGACTCAACCAGACCATGATTGTTTCCGGCATGTTGCTCTCGTACATCGTCGCGTTCCTGCTCAAGCATCTCCCAGAGCACCTTGCCTGGCGCACCATGTTGGGACTAGCAGCAATTCCCGCCTTTATCCTCTTCGCCGGCGTGTTGCGCCTGCCGGAGTCTCCCCGTTTCCTGGTCCGCCACAATCGTATTGACGAAGCACGCACAGTACTGTCGTACATCCGCCCCGCGCATCTCGTCGAGCCGGAACTCAATGACATTCAACAGACCGCTGCCAAAGAGGATGCTGCTGCAGCCTCCACAACCTTGTCGACTCTCCTGTCTGGCAAGTACCGCTACCTCGTAATCGCAGGTGTAGGCGTTGCCGCATTCCAGCAGTTCCAGGGTGCCAACGCCATCTTCTACTACATTCCACTCATCGTCGAAGAGGCTACCGGCACCGAAGCTGCCAACGCTCTGATGTGGCCGATCATCCAAGGTGTCATCCTTGTCCTCGGCTCGCTGCTCTTCCTTGTCATCGCCGACAAGTTCGACCGCAAGCGTCTCCTCCAGGTCGGCGGTTCCATCATGGGTCTATCATTCCTCCTACCCGCGATCATCAACTTCGTGATGGACGACGCCCACCCGATGCTCATCGTCGTCTTCCTCAGCATCTACGTCGCCTTCTACTCCTTCACTTGGGCACCTCTCACCTGGGTCATCGTGGGCGAGGTATTCCCACTGGCGATTCGCGGTCGTGCCTCCGGACTCGCCTCGTCCTTCAACTGGATTGGATCCTTCGCCGTGGGGCTCCTCTTCCCCATCATGGTTGCCTCTATGAGCCAGCAAGCAGTGTTCGCCATCTTCGGCATCATCTGCATCCTTGGTGTCATCTTCGTCTCCACCCGCGTACCCGAAACCCGCGGCCGCTCCCTCGAGGAGATCGAAGCCATCGGAACCAATCGCTAAAGAACAATTCCCACGCATCCCGACCCCAGCCATGCGTTGGTGTCGGGATTTCGTTTCCAACTGCAACAGCAATCACAGTTACTTGAAGGTGTTGCAGGAGATGCTCGTTCAAGAGTGTTCTCACAGACCTAGCAGCTCAGAAAACACAATATTTTCCCTTCACAAGCCAATAAATAATGGCATTTCACCTGCTTATAGACGCGCTAAGCCCAACGAGACAAAAGTCACATTAAATCGCCGTATATTTTTGCCCGCCAGTATTGATAAATTATTGTCACGGTAATAAAGTTTTTATCTAGAGCTCAAAGCGTTAACACTGTTAAGCGCTATCACAACTGCTAATAGGCCTTGAAATATTACATCTACTAACAAGGAGGTCCGATGGTTACCTCAACCGCAGGACTCGTGACAGTACTGATAGCAGCGATCCTGCTCATCGTATTTCTCATCGTCACTCTTAAAATGCATGGTTCTCTGGCATTGACAGTTGCTGCGGTAGCAGTAGCACTCGTCACAGGAGTCAGTTTCGGCGATATCGGTGATCTTCTGGAGAAAGGCGTAGGTGGCACCCTCGGCTTCCTCGTTTTGATCATCGGTTTGGGCGCCGTGCTTGGCAAGATGCTCGAGGTATCTGGTGGTGCAGAGCAACTAGCCACCTCGATGCTCAACACCTTTGGAACAAAGCGAGCCCCAATAGTTATGTCCCTCTTGGGTCTAATCGCCGGCATTCCGGTCTTCGTCGAAGTTGGTTTCGTTCTACTTGTCCCACTCGTTTTCGTGGTAGCTCGCAAGGCTGGAATGAGTCGCCTCCGAATCGGAGTACCGCTCATTGTTTCCCTGATGTGCGTCCACTGCCTGATCCCCCCACACCCCGCAGCTACTGCAATCTCAAATACTCTGGGTGCGGACATCGGCCAGGTCATCATGCTCGGCCTACTTGTTGCCATTCCGACTTCTCTTGTCGGTGGCCCCCTGTTTATGCGCTTCGCTGATCAAGCTCTGACCAAGAAAGAAGCTGCCCACGTTGCTGCGGACGCAGCTTCCGTCAAGGAAGGTGTCTTCAGCCTAACCGGTGGCGGCGACGCATCGGTTGCATACTCTGCTGTCACGACGGCTGATGCACCAGAAACCAATGAAGATGAACCAGAGAAGCCACGCAAGCTTCCCGGCTTCGGAATCACACTCTTTACGATTCTGCTTCCGCTGCTGCTCATGGTCGGCAAGACCATCGCCGCAGGCGCTCTGACTGAAGATAATGGTCTCCGCCAGGCCTTCGAGCTCATTGGCCACCCCATTATTGCCCTTCTGATTTCCGTTTTCTTTGCCTACTGGTCTCTTGGTCTCCGCTACGGAGCAGGCCTCAATAAGCTTTCCGAAATTACCGATTCCAGCTTCGCTCCGATCGGCGGCGTTCTGCTAATCATCGGCGCGGGTGGCGCATTCAACGCGGTTCTCATGGAGTCCGGAGTTGCTCCTGCCCTGGCAGATGCTCTTGGTGGACTGCCTGTCAGCCCGATTATTATCGCCTGGCTCATTGCTTTGGTTCTCCACTTCGCAGTTGGTTCTGCGACAGTAGCGATGATCTCTGCAGCCGGAATTGTTCTTCCTATGCTGGCTACGAACCCGGATCTCAACCCTGCAGTACTGGTACTGGCCGTCGGCGCAGGAGCCATGGGCCTCACACACGTTACGGATTCCCTTTTCTGGCTCTACAAGGAATACATGGGAATTTCCGTTGGCACAGCACTTAAGACGCTGACTGTGGGAACCACGATTGCTTCGATCGTTGCTCTCGTCGCAGTACTCATTGTCCATATATTCGTGTAAGCACGATCTGTTTTCCCCAAACACGCTATCCAGAAAGAAGGATCATCAACATGTCTCAAGTACTTGGAAAAGACATTTCTCAGTGGGTGAACGACTACCCGATCATCGATACGCTGATGAAAACCGAGGAAACCGAATGGTTTAACCCGGAGCGAAAAGACGCCGAGGAAGGCATTCCCTATGTTGGACTAACCAACGACGATATTGAGGACGCGCGAGATCGACTGAAGCGGTGGGCGCCCTATCTTGCACAGGTATTCCCCGCTGCAGAACGCACCGGTGGCATTCTGGAATCTCCCCTAGCCTGCGTACCGAGCTTCAAGAAGAAGCTGGAGACGCACTACGGAAAGGAAATCCCCGGACAACTTTGGGCTAAGCTCGACTCCCACCTACCAATTTCTGGGTCTATCAAGGCTCGCGGTGGCGTTTACGAAGTTCTGAAGCACGCGGAAGATATCGCGCTCGAAAACGGACTCATCACTCTTGAAGATGACTACCGAAAGCTCGACTCCGATGAGGCTCGCGAGGTGTTCTCAAAGTACAAAGTAGCCGTTGGATCTACGGGCAACCTTGGTCTTTCCATCGGCATCATGAGTGCACAGTTGGGTTTCCAAGCCTTCGTACACATGTCTGCAGATGCGCGCCAGTGGAAGAAGGATAAGCTGCGCTCCCATGGAGTCACCGTGGTCGAATATGAATCGGATTACTCCGTTGCTGTTGCCGAAGGACGCAAACAGTCAGAGTCCGATCCCACGATGTACTTCGTCGATGATGAAAACTCTAAGTCGCTATTCCTAGGCTACGCAGTAGCTGGTGCACGCTTGGCCGGCCAATTTAAGACATTTGACGTACGCATCGATGAAAACCATCCGCTCATCGCTTACCTTCCTTGCGGCGTCGGCGGCGGTCCCGGCGGTGTCGCTTTCGGTTTGAAGTCCGTCTTCGGCGACAACGTACGGTGCATTTTTGCGGAACCTACTCACTGCCCCTCTATGATGCTCGGTGTCATGACAGGTGAGCACGATAATCTTGCTGTTCAAGATTTCGGCATTGACAATGTCACAGCTGCAGATGGTCTTGCTTGTGGCCGTCCGTCCGCGTTCGTAGGCCGACACATGCAGTACCTCATCGACGGCTACTACACCGTTGATGACAAGGAAATGTACCGCCTTGTGGCTCTCCTCGCTGGAAGCGAAGACCTCAGAATCGAGCCGTCCTCCGCGACCGCCTTTGTTGGTGCAGTTCGGCTCCTTGGTGAAAGCGCAGCCGAATATAGGGAGCGCACAGGCCTTACTGATGAGGAGCTAGCCAATGCTACCCACCTTGGCTGGGTCACTGGTGGAAATATGGTTCCAGAAGAAGAGATGGATAGCTACATCAAGAAGGGCGAGTCCTACCTCTAAGCAATAGCTCGGATCAGAAAATACAGCGTGTGTCTGCAACACGCTGCACACGAGGCGGGTACTCAAACCGAGTACCCGCCTCTCTTCTCAAAGATTCGCAACCTAAAAGATTTCGGCTATATAGATTCCTCGCTAATATTAGAAAGAGCCTGGTGACAGCTTTTCTCGCTGTTTCAGCTCCTAGAAATCGAATTTGAAAGGGCAAGAATGATTGACCACAAGGTAGAAGATGATACCTCCACTTCGGACTCAGAATACGTGGCCTCTTTCAAGCCCTTAATTCAATTTCTAGGAGCAGCGCTCGGCCCGACAGTAGAGGTCGTCCTTCATGATGTAACGAACCTAGATTCGTCCATCATTGCAATTGCAAATGGACACGTATCTGGTCGCAAGGTTGGAGCTCCAGCGACAGATCTGATGCTCCGCATTCTCAGGGCTGGGGAATCTAACCAGAGGTCCTATGTGACCGGGTACAAAGCCTTAAGCCCCAATTCAACGAAGCAGCTTCGATCTGCAACCTATTTCATTCGTCGCGGTTCACGCATAGTTGGAACTCTGTGTATCAACGCCGATCAAACTCTTCTCAAGAATCTAGAATCCCTTACCCAACGGATTGGCGAATCCTACTTCGCTGAACAAGATGGCGCAGATACCGATCTGACGAGTGAAAAACCGGAGATGCTGTCTTCGTCCATCGCAGACATCACCAGTCGAGCAATTAACTCTGCGCTCGCTACGCGTCCTGTCGATGTCGAGCATTACTCCGCGGACGACCGTCTCGCCGTAGTCAAACTGCTAGATAGCGACGGTTATTTCCAATTAAAGGGAGCTGTTGCCGATCTCGCAGATGCACTAGCGATCTCCGAGCCTTCTATTTATCGCTACTTACGACAAGTTAGAGCTCATTAGGTCACAGACAAACATTTATCCGCTTAAGCCGACATTCCAAATTGAAAAGAAAGCTCTCAGCTACCTGTCTCTAGCATTCTGCTTAGCCCTGCCTAATGGACTAACGTGGACTGTTGAGCGATTCTAGGTGAATCTACTCCCCAATAACTGGTACTACTGCAATCGCTTGTTTTTCCACTGCCCAAATAATAAATAATGAGTTCAAACGGTTTTTCAAAGTGCTTACCGGAGGGATAGTTTGCCTTTTCGGTATCCGTAATAGTCGCTCGAGTTGTCCTCGTCGACGACAACTGCTCACACGGATCAAGATCAACTAAGGTGTCAGTATACAGGTAAATAATGGCATGCGCAGTGTAGAGATTGACTCGGACAACTTCGAAGAGAAAAGTACAACCCAGATCGTTGGACTACACTTTGACCTATTTCGATAAGAGGGTCATCGCCTGGCGGGCAGCACCCAAGGCGACATACTCGGCAGCTTCGGGTACCTCGACATCAACACCGAGGATTTCTGGAGCCAACACGCGGACGGCCTCGAGACGGGCACCCCCACCGACCATCTGCACCTTGTTGATCTCAGCACCGGCGGAACGCATCGCGTCCATAGCACCACGCATGAGGTTCAGGAGGCCCTCGACCGCGGCGCGGGCAACGTAGGCAGGTTTACTGTTTTCCAAGGTCATACCTGTCAGTGACGCTGTCGCATCCGGCAGGTTTGGAGTACGTTCCCCCTCGAAGTACGGGGTGAGGATGAGGCCCTTCGCAGAATCGACGGAGAGCGCAAGCTTGCTGAATTCCTCGTAGCCCACCCCGACGACCGCAGCCATCGCGTCGATAATACGGGAGGCGTTGAGGGTACACGCCAGCGGCAGCCACTGCCCTGTTGCGTCGGCAAACCCAGTAATGATGCCGTCGGAATCCACAACGGGCTTGTCTGAGCGCAGTGCCACGACTCCGGAGGTACCGAGGGACAGCATGGCTTCACCAGGCTCAAGCTGGAGTCCGAGCGCTGCACCGGCGTTATCTCCGCAGCCAGGGCCGATGGCGATGTCGTCCCAGCCCCGTTTCGGATCGCCGTAACCAATAATCTCGGTAGGACCAGCGATTCGTGGCAGGATTATCGAGTCCGCTGAGTCGATCTGAAGCGCGCGAGCGACCAGACTTCGGTCGTAGGACTGATCGGCAGACGGCGTCTTGAAGTAGCCCGTGCCGGAGGCATCGGAGCGATCCGTGGCGAGATCGTGGATGTCCGTACTACCCGAGAATCTCCAGGAAAGCCAATCGTGTGGCAGACACACCGCCGCGATTTTCGCCGCATTGTCCGGCTCGTTCTGGGCAAGCCAGCGCAGCTTGGTGATCGTAATGGAGGCCACTGGGACAGAGCCAGTGCGGAAGACCCATTCCTTTACGCCTAGGGTACGGTCTCCCCCACCGAGTTCAGCCACAAGATCCTCAGCCGCCTGCGAGGAACGAGTGTCGTTCCACAACAACGCTGGCCTGATCACATTGCCATCGCGGTCTAAGCACACCATTCCATGTTGCTGGCCACCGAAAGAGATAGCTCGAACATCATCAAGACCACTTGCTTCGTCTGCAGCAGTCAGGAACGCCTCCCACCAATATGCGGGGTCAACTTCCGTTCCGTGGGGGTGTGACGCACGCCCCTCACGGACGATGGCACCGGTTTGCGGATCAACGATGACGACTTTGACCGACTGCGTCGACGAATCGACACCTGCAACATACGGTTTCATGGAATGGCCTTTCTCTTACGCAGCGATCTTGGACTTGTTTGCACGGTGGCGGAGGTAGTCCTCTATCTCTTCTAGAGTACGGTTGCGCGTTTCGAAGACGTAGTACTTCACGAATAGCACACCGAGGACGCACGCCGCCGCGTAGCCGAGAAAGAGGGTTCCTGTTCCAAAACCGGTCAGCAACGCCGGGAAAGTAAGGGACACAATGGTATTCGCCGTCCAGTTAATCGTGCTGCCGAGCGAGTTGCCGAGACCCCGGATGTTCAGCGGGAACATTTCTCCAATCATGATCCACATGACCGGACCCCACGTGCCCGAGAAAAAGGCAATGTAGATAGTCAGGGCGATGGCGCAGATGATGGCTGCGGCGTGGGATTCGCCCGAGGCCTTCATCGCGAAGCTCATGATGATGAGGGAGACGGCCATGCCCACACCACCGAGGATAAGCATATGACGCCTGCCGATGCTGTCCATGTATTTCAGAGCGATAGCAGTGACGATGACGTTGAAGATACCAATTCCGATGTGTGCTAGAAGGGCTGCGGAAACACCGAATCCCACGTCGGTAAAGATTGTCGGCGCGTAGTAGAGCACCGTGTTGCAACCCATGACCTGCTGGAAAACTGCCAGCCCAAGAGCGGCAACAAGAGCCGGCCGAACGTCGCGGCTGAATAGGTCAGCCCACCGGCCGTGCCCCTGGCGAGCCTGCTCTTGGATGCCCACCAGCTGCGTTTCAGCCTCCGCCGAGTCGCCCTTGTAAATCTGTGTGAGGATCCCTCGGGCCGCTGAAAGCTGACCCTTGCGAACCAAGTACCGAGGGCTCTCTGGGAGCACGAGCGCGCCGAAGAAGAGGATCGCTGCGGGGAGGGCAGCGAGCCCCAGCATCCAGCGCCAGCCGTGGATGATATCGGCCAGTGCGTAATTGGAAATGTAGGCGAGCAGAATGCCCGTCATCACCATGAGCTGGAAGAGGCCAGAGAGGCCACCACGCTTATCAGCTGGTGCGAGCTCGGAAAGATAGGTAGGAATCAGCGAGGAGGCGATGCCGACACCAAGGCCGAGGATGACGCGAGAAATAAGGAGGCTTGCCAGACCCATCGCAACACCAGAGCCGACAGCACCGATGAAGAAGACGATCGATGCGGCCAACAGCAACTTCTTACGACCCACACGATCCGACAGCGGACCGATGACGATCGAGCCTAATACCGCGCCGAGAAGAACTGAGCTGACAACCCAGCCCTGTCCCCATTCAGCGAGGTTGAGTTCATCTTGAATGAACAGAATGGCACCGGAAATGACACCGGTATCGTAGCCAAAGAGCAGTCCTCCGAGGGAGCCGAAGAGATAGATCAGTCCCATCGACAACTTCTTATTCATGGACGGTTCTCCCTACTTGTTGGCGCTGCTCAGGGCGCTGACAATGTAGTTGTTGATGGTTACCTTGACGGTTTCCATGTGGTCGGAGCGGGTAGCGCGGAGAAGCTGAGACTGCGGGATATCCAGTGAGTGCTCCTCGAAGGTGGCCAGCGTCGACGACGAATCTGCAACCTTTGCACCGATGCCCTCGTTGTAGGAGTTGTAGCGATCTGCCACGAGGTTCTCGATGTACTTGTCCTCGTGCATCTTGGCTGCCACGATGAGGCCAGCGGCGAAGGCATCCATGCCGGCGATGTGGGAGCGGAAGAGATCCTCCGGGGTAAACGACGTACGACGTGGCTTGGAATCGAAGTTCAGGCCACCGCTCGGTCCGATACTGCCCTCAGCAAGTACCTCCCACATAACCGAGGTGGTCTCATAGAGATCTACGGGGAACTGGTCCACATCCCAGCCGATGAGCTTGTCACCTTGGTTGGCATCGATAGAGCCGAGCATACCGGCATCGCGAGCGACGCGGATCTCGTGCTGGAAGGTATGGCCGGCGAGGTTAGCGTGGTTACCCTCAAGGTTGAGCTTGAAGTCCTTGTCCAGACCGTAGGTCTGGAGGAAGGCGATGGTGGTTGCTGCATCGAAGTCGTACTGGTGGGTGGTGGGCTCCTTTGGCTTGGGCTCAATGAGGAACTGGGCATCGAAGCCGATCTCGTTGGCGTAGTCCTTACCCATACGGAAAAAGCGGGCAAGGTTTTCCTGTTCCTTCTTCATATCCGTATTCCAGAGGTTCTCGTAACCCTCGCGACCACCCCAGAAGACGTAGTTCTCGGCGCCGAGGCGCTTGCCGATCTCCAGGCTGTGCTTCAGCTGCGCTGCAGAGTAGGAGAAGACCTCCGCGTACGGGGAGCTGGCGGCACCGGCGAGGAAGCGCGGGTTATTGAAGAGGTTGCACGTGTTCCACAGGAGCTTGATGCCCGTTTCCTTCTGGTACTGCTCGATGCGATCGACGACCTTGTCCAGGTTGGCGTTGGTCTCGCGGAGGGTGTCGCCTTCCGGTGCAACGTCGCGGTCGTGGAAGCAGAAGTATTCGACACCGAGTTTCTGGTAGAACTCGAATGCGTATTCAACCTTCGCGAGTGCGAGGTCCATCGGATCTGTGATGTGATCGAAGGGGCGGACAGCAGTGCCGGCACCGAACGAGTCGACAAGGCGGGCATCGAAGGAGTGCCAGTATGCCACGGCAAACCGCAGCCACTCGGACATCTTCTTTCCAGCGACAACCTTGTCTGCATCGTAGTAGTGGAAGCCGAGGTCCTGTTTCACATCGTTGTTGCCGACAAACGGGATTTTTTCTACGTTCCAGAGGTCACCCATGACGAATCCTTTCGGGGATGTAACCGCCACCGTCTCCGAACGACCAGTAGCGGCCTTTAGTTTGTTTACTTTCCTTACTAAGTATGGAGAAAGGTGAACTATTAAGTAAAGTACTTTTACTTAATTTGACCCCATCCGGGGGTGAATTCGGACGGTTTTCTCCCTACTCAGTGCCCTAGGCCACATTTAGATGTGCCTAGAGCCACTCAAAAGGATTTTCAAAGACAGGTCGCAGCGTCATCCGGCTTGCCCCCAACACACTCGCCTCCAACGGTGCCTGCGATGTCTCGACAGATACCTCGCCAACTTCGTTGACCAGCGCACGACCACGCAACGTCTCCGCCAGCGGACCTGCAATGTGCGGCAGCAGATCCACGAGATACCCCGCCAACACCACTTTGCTGATATCCAACACATTCAGCGCGTTGGACAGCGCAATCCCCAACGACTCCCCCAACTCCAAAGATGTTTCCTGCGCATCCTCCCGCTGGAAGAGCACCTGAATCGTCTCCGCAATATGTCTGCTTGGCTCTACCCCGGCGCGCTCCTGCAATGCCTTCCTGCTCAAATATGCCTCAATACAGCCCTGTCGCCCGCACCGGCACAGTGGCCCATGTCGGTCCACCACCGTGTGCCCGAGCTCACCAGCCCAGCCATTTAATCCGCCGTAGACATGTCCATCCAGCACCACCGCGCCACCGATACCCGTCGACGCACTGACAAAGAGGAACGACTCCCCCGGGCGGTCTTTCACTTCGTACAACACCGCCAACTGATTATCGTTGAAAGCCGGGACATGCTTCCCCTCCCCCAGCTCATTGCGCAAATCACGAATAAACGGAACATCAAACCAGTCTAAAATCGGTGCGGAGAGAATCGTCTCCCCATCCACATCTGTGCGCCCCGGAATTGCCAGGCACAACCCCAAATCGTGCGGCTGCTCCACCCCATGCCTCGCACACTCCGCGCGCACCTTCTCCCGCAGAATGCGCACCAACTGCGCCGACTCGCGCACTACCTCCCGGTAATCCGCATTTGGTACATCCAGCGCGAACTCGCTCCGCCTGAGCACCGCACCGTCTAGTCCCATCGCCACCGCGCGAATCCGCTTCCACATAATCTCCAGGCCAATCCCGAAACACGCATGACTATTCAGACGCAGCGGGATCTTCGGCCTACCCATGACGCCGGCGACAGCCTCTCCTTCCTCGACAAGGCCCGCTTGCACAAGCGAATCCACCAGATTCGACACCGTCGGCTTCGTCAGCCCCGATGCCACCGCCAATTCCGCACGCGATACTGCAACACCCGCCGATCCAATCAGCCCAAACACCCGCGTCATATTCCGGTGGCGGACATTTCCCTGTCGCATTACTTCCAGCCTTTCACTAGACTCTAAGATCAACTTACCTAACCAGCTTCATGAAAGTGAAACACGTTAACTTAGTTGTTGCAGCCCGGAATTCTCCTGAGCTAGTACGTCGGCTGCAACCGGAAGTCTGGAATGACATCCCGAGAGAACGTCAATGCAAAATGAGTGTGAACACCTCCCGGTGCTCACACTCATCAGAGTTGCCTTTGCAGCGCTCGCCTAAGCGGCGAGATAATCCTCAAGCCTTGCAGCGTGCGTTTCCATCTTCTCTATGGGCACAACCGTAATATTCAGTCTTTTTGCTTTTGACTTAAAAGCTTCAAAAAGATCTAACTGTTCTCCTTCCGATGGAACCCACACTGGAGAGGTGATACCCGCATCGGTTGCGATGGCAGCATTCCGAACAGCGCTGTTAAGTGTTCCTCCCTCGTTACGGAGCTTATCTACTTTCAACGTCCAAGATTCTACGTCGCTTTCCAACTTATCCGTCTGGCTAGTAGAAAAATTGAACACTTGATTCAGCTCAATCACTTTTTCGTTTTCTACAACAGCAAGGTTGAGATCCATTTTCCACAGCGACAGTTCCACAACTGGATCCACCCATGTGGCTTCTCGTAGTCTGGGTAGGTTCCTGTATGTTTTTTGGACTTCTTTCCTCAGTTGGGTGACACTTTGGGAAGTACGAGACTGTGAAGTGTCTCCTCCGCTAATCAACGTCGAATACAAGACCTCAAGAGCAGCATCAATCGACTGAGCCTCTACCGGCTTACGAGGATCGATGCGAACTTCGTTCATCGAGTGTTTAGCAGCAATATCCAGACGCCCCATCAGGCTGAGTGAACCGCCTAAATCCCGCACCGTCTGCTCATCCTGCGATTGTTCAATATCCTCAACCAAGTGTTTAAGCCCAGTGGTTAGCTCCCTTCTGTTTTCATGACGGCGCAGGAGTGGCTCAACAGGGCGGAACTTGTTCCTAGTTTCTCCTGTGTCAGGATTTACGACGACCACGCCGACCCCGTATGTAGTCAGGCCGAAGACATCGGGGACCAAACGCACAGTCCAGTAATCAAAGCGCATGGTGCTCACCGTCCTTCAGTCTGTGCTCGTAGGCCTTCAAGTTCCTTACGTGCGTATTGCTTACGCTTGAGAACGTAGCTTATTAGACGATCCGTTTTTCACGACTCACTTCCCATTCCGGGGGAAGTGCTTCGAAAAGATCGTCTTTTAGCTCAGCGTCGAGCCTAGTGAGGCCATCCAATGCGTCATTCCAACACTGCTTAGGAATCGATTTTCGTATTCGCGGAATTGGAGGCTTCCCACAAGGTTCATTCACCTCTGACAGGTTCCACGGAGTAGGAAGAGAATCAAACCAAAACCCATGGTCGATTGACCAAATTGAGTCTTCATTCTTTTTCTCTAGGAGGATTTGAATATCCTTTTGAGGATTGCAGAGTAGCCAAAGCAAAATAATCTTTGGAACATGATGGACGTTATCGTCCTTTTCTATACCGGGGATTTCACCTTCGATGTAGTCTAAGCTCGCGTTTGCCAAGAAACGTGAACCGAAAACTGGTTTGTCCAAACTGTAGGCTGAGCGCTCTCTCATTCAATGAGCGTCCCTCTTAAAGATTCGGGTACTTGAAGGATCCTCCATGGCCGGACTTGTGCTTTTAGTCGCTCTCCGATGAGGCTAATTGCCACCTCGTTTACTACTGCCTCAACATCATGCGGACTATCCGGGCTTTTGCACAGATACCTCTGTCCATCTGTGGCAAGGGCATAAAAGGGCGCAGAGCCAGTATCGAGGATTTCAGCAACGAACTGAATATACACAGGGGTGTCCGCCACAGTGCATCACCTCCCCTCTTGATTCCCACATCCGAGGACAAACCGAGTCTATTTATTCCACATCCCACTTGTGCCCGTCATGAACACAGTGCCATCGATCACGCCACCGACTTGTGGCCGCGGTGAGATATCAGCAGGCAGCGCCACCATAACCGGCACGCCACAATCAGCGGACACTCGGTACCATGGCCTGCCTGTCAGCGCGTTCTGAGCAACAGTAACCTCTTCCACCAGTCCCTTAAACACCGCCTGTGGCCCCAGATCCGCCGGTGCGACCTGGCCCGCCTGCAGCATCCCGATCCACGGGCAGCCGATGAACTTCGGGCCAATGAGCACCTCTTCTGGAACTGACGGATCATCCTTGAGGTGCGTGTCTTCCTTCCTAATCGGCGTCTGGTTAGCTGCCCACTCCTCCACCGAGGAATACACGGTCACATCCGAGGCAATCGCACCGAGCTGCATACCGTCGCACCGCACAGGCGCCCCCACCGACTGCAACGAATACAGCGGATACCTGTGCGGATCATCCACGCTCACCAAAAGGCGCGTCTGCAACGCTCCCCCTTTGCCAAAAACATCTGTCCACACGAGTCCCGGTGTCACCTGCCAGCCGGTCGCCCGCACTGGCTTTGCCCCGGTCACCGCGAAGCTCTCCGCCGTCTGCCCCGACAGCGACTCCATGAAGCAGATACTTACTCCCGACGGATCCCGGTACACCGACACGCGGTTGAAGCTCTCCGACGCCCCCACCGACTCGACCGGCGCATCCATCACCAAACGGTACGTCTGCTCCGCCGAGGCGTAAAAACCCATCGCTTCCAAAAACTCAAGCTCCATGGGCTCCATCTTCCCACAGCAACCTTCTACACGCTTGTTACTTCGATCGCGTCTTGCACATTGTCCCTTCTCCATCGCGATCTGACAAACTCGAATGTCTCGGCCCACCTAGAGACTCGTCACTAACCTCTCTACAGCTACTGGAATTCATTTTCGAAGTGCCAAAGAACGGTGCCGATTGCGTAACCAATACTGGTTAAGCTCGTCATCCTACTTGAATTTGTTGACGTAGTACCGACCAAAGTTGCACCCGACGCTACGGCTGCAGACTGGGATACCGAATCTACCGTCCCACAGGACTCGTTCAAGTTGAGATGAAAACACATTAAGGCAACTCGCGAAACTACTTACAGTGAAGCCACAAAAAGCTTATCTCCATCATTGCGGTTTTAGCGTGATCACAATCCACAATCGTAAATCTCACGCAATTCAATCACTGGGAAGTTCGCTTACCACCACTACAGCGGCACTGCTAGTCCATACAGTGCAAGAAACAGCCCGAGTGGTATTGATGGCTTAACCCTGCATCAGGCCTCTCACATGGCATGCGGATGAAACTCGGCCTGGCAATCACAGGTCTGCTGGTTTTGGACAAGCCTGTACCCTGCTACCCGTGATGCCCATCCCACTCAACTCTTTTCGCATTCACACATTATCTTCGCTATCGGGAAAACGGCTGACTTGGTGTGCTAAGCCACGCTGAAGCTTATGGAGACAAAAGACAAACTGTTAGACTTCTGGCACCTCGTATCACTTATGAACGGGCAGGTAGCATCAGCTTGATCCCGCACACATGCTAGGACGCCATTTCCGTGGCGCTCTAACCTAAAGCGCGTTACAGCTACCCCAAAGAGCCAGCGGGAATGTCACCGTCGATCTTGGTAGCCACAGAATCAGCACCAATAGCCTCAATGCCACCGACGGAAAGCTCAGAAATCTTCCCACCTTCGAGCACCTCGAAGCTGATGAGATCTTTACCGGAGGTAGCCACTTTACCGTTGATTGTCAGAGCTGCTAGTTCGCCACCAGGTTTGATGGAAACGCCACTGGCTTTCAACCGCATTTGTACGCCTTTGACTAGGCTCATCCCTTCGCCACCGGTAGTACGGACATCACCTCGCACTGTTAGCGTACCCATTGGTTTAGAAATCTGAATACCAATCGCACCGTCGCCATGGGTAGTGATCGAGTCAAAGGTTGCGGATTCAACAGAGCCATCATAAACGTTGAATCCGCGCGCCCCCAGCCCCGTTGTTGCTATCGGTGCGTTGATTTCTAGGTGGCCCATCTGGCCAAAGTTCACAAACCCAATTCCGGAAGCTCCCGTAGTGGTTACCGGAGCGTTAGTAACCCATCGGGTAGTTTTCCCCCACAGATCCAGAGCCATATCGTTGGCACCATGGGTTGTGGTTGGACCATTGTTCTCTACCCGCTCCACAATGGAGCCTCCCAGCACGAATACGGCTCCGGTAATTTTATCGCCGGTACCCGGCGCGATTCCGCCGTCGGTGATTACCGTGCCTGTCTCTAATAGGTCGGCGGTGAGTGCTCCGCCGATGAGTGCGCCCTCGCGGTCTGTGTAGCCATCCAAAAATACGCCTGAGCCTCGCACTGGAGTCAAGGCAGTGCCGATGTTGATGCCCTTGAGAGTTGCTGTAAAGCGAGAATCGGACTCTGGGTTGCGGTTCCACAGCGTCAGACCGCCTTGTAGCACATCCACACCAAAGCCATGCGGCTGCTCGACGCGTCCCCGAACATCAGCGGACAGCACATGCACCTGATCGGCTTCTACTCGAATACGCTTCAGCGCGTGTTCAGCCACGAGATAAACTTGCCCTACCGTTTTGACGTGGTTGAGAACCAGCGTGCCAGCGTCTGCCACTGACGTGTCGTTGTAGACGGCAACCTCGTAATCAATGGTTTTGATGGTGATATCAGACAGGGTGTTGTCTCTTGTCAGACGCACCCCTTTGCCAGTAAATTCCAGAATGCCAGTACCAGCTCCAGACAAAGCCGTGCCTTCCGGGAGGGTGATGGAAGACGGAGCCTTGATAACACCTTCAACCTGGATGTGCGACGCCTTGTCGGAGATAGCTTTAGCAAGTTCTGTGGCATTGTTAACAATGACTGAAGCCATGATCTTCTTCTTTCTTAGGTAAAACGATAGCCAGATGCGACCGGAAAATGATCTAAACCGACACTACCCCTCATGCTACTGCGCGTGCGAACGTTTCAGATGTACCAGCGCTATGCCGGGTAGAGAGACTGCATACTGTCACTGGTGTAGCAAAAGCTCGTCTAAAACGAATTGGTAAGACTTAGCTTTCGCGTGACATCTACTGTGGCACGCTTTTCGACGACTTGTCGGCCCTTCCTCACACTCAACAACGATGAGGTCAAGACCCGGTTCAAGATAGAAGAAGGCATTAGGTGTGAGCCCCCGCAGCATTGTGAATAATTCGGCCGAGAGCGCCACTTCCATAGTCGAAAAAGTTAAGTAATCTGCACCGACCGTAGAGGGGATAGGTGTCTCTTGGTCACGTCTACGATCAGGTCCCAGATCACCTCGTTTCCATCCTGGTTGTTCTGGAAAAGACTCTCCGAGTAGATCCACCACAAAACCTGTAGCATCGACGTTCACGGCCTGTACCTTAGCAGTTGCAGCTAGAGCCCCATACCCGGCTCCATGGATTACCTGGACTGCATTTTGTGGCCAACCCGTCTTGCAGCACAGGCTGCTAGAACCAGTAGATCTGGTTGAAGACTCTCCAAAAGCCTGCTGCACAGATAAGGAATGGCAGGTGCGATGTCACTGGCGCGGGGTGCGTGGTGCATTCAGAGGAAGAACACCAGGGTTACCCAAAGTAACCGGGTAGCCAGAGCCGATCGTGACGGGGACGAGCCCCACACCGTGTCCATGAACAAGTGCTAGGTACACAAATGTGCCGTCATCGTTGTTGGATGCGTGTGGCTAGCTGCTACCAACAGCAGTCACTTCACCTTCGAGTTAGTACATGATGATTGTCTGCATTTCGTATCGAATGAACCGTTTCCACGCCTCTACCCCGCAATCGGCCATGCTGTTGGCGACCACCGATTCCACCAGTTTCCCCGTATACATCACTTTTTTGGACTTTATCTGGCAATAGTTGCAAATACAGATCACACCGAGGTCATTGACCTCGGCAAAGTAATGCCTGCTATTCCACTGTAAAATCGACGTTCGTCGGAAGTTCCACCGTGCGCGAAACAGTGCAATTCTTATCATGGCTGAGTTGTACCAAGCGCTCAACCATGGATTGGGCAGTCTGGCCTTCCTTAGATTCAGAGAAAGAAATATGGAAATTAAGGTGAACATCGGACAAGCGCGACGCACCATCCTCCGCAACACTGGAGCCCTCAGCATGGACAAGGAAGGTTTCGGGCTCAGCGCGACGGGAGGTCACCACATCCACGTCGATAGAGGAGCAACCAGCCACAGCAGCTAGTAGCAACTCCACGGGATTGAGTAGGCCCTCCCCTTTTCCAAACTCGATGCTGGCACCAGCGGCATTTGTGGCTCGATAATGGGTGGGTGCAACGCGCACCACATCCACAGCGTATTGGTTCTTTTCAGTCATGGCCGCCAGTCTAACAACGGACCGTCACAGAAACTATGGCTTTGCAGGAATTACTCCGGATACCCACCGAGGCGATTACCTCTTGGGGCACCCCGCCTTGGGCCTGCCGAACTTGCTAGCGAGGCCACCTTCCATCTTTGCGGGACACAACACTGAAGACGGCGTGATCAGATGTGATAGACAGCAACCACAGCCCTCGTGTGGCACTCAGTAGACTCGGATGCAGCTGCTATTCAGCCATTCCCGTGTCAAACCTCACCGACCTAGCCTTTTGTGGCGACAGCGGTGGTGGCTGTTGATACGCGTCAGACCTGCTTGGCGCCCTCGTGACAGGTAAGGACAACCGTTACCAATGACATCGCAGTGAGCACCGCGATGACGATGCGCAGGGCCAAGAAAACACCTGTTTTGGCGGTCTTCCTGGAGAACCACCAACCCAGCGTGACAGCGATGAAGAAGAATCCCGCTGCTGTGGCAGTGACATCGGCGTATAGGACATGAAGAGAGCTCACCTGGGTTGGATTCCGAGAGTCCTTCCAACACCAGGAGGGATTAGCCGGAAGATTTTGCCCAAAAAACACCAATGCTGCTGATACCACTTGCGATCATGGTAGCTAGGCACCATGAGTGCGGGTATCGCGGCAAACGCAAGATAAGCCAGAGCGGAAAGGAAGCCCGACCACTGCGAGGCGGACGAGGAGCGGGTGAAGGGGAATATCGGAAAAGGAAGAAAACCTGCTAACAATACTGAGCATTCTGTTGTAATACCCGCTAGCCTGATCACCCTATCCCAACCTCGTGCACAAAAGGCCACTTAAGCAATACTATTAAAACCATGATTACCCTACGCCGATACACCCACGCCTGCATCACCGTCGATGTGGACGGAGTTAGCCTCGTTGTTGATCCCGGCGAGTTTGGTACGATTCCCGATTTATCCACTGTGGCGGCGGTGTTGATCACCCACGATCACTTCGACCATGCCCACCACGCCGCGATCCGCGCCGCAGTGGAGACTAACCCAAACCTCCAGGTAATTGGGCCACAGTCGGTCGCCAACTCGTTGGATGTGCCCGTGACTGTAGTCGATGGTGGCGACATAGTTGACGTCTGCGGTGTACAGGTAGAGGTATACGGCCATATACAGGCAGTGACAAGCCTGAACGACCCTGTGATCCAGAACGTGGGCTATCTCATTGCGAACACGGTGTATCACCCTGGCGATGCCCTGCACGAGCTTGACTGCGATGTGTTGTGTCTGCCAATGGAAGTACCGTGGGCAAAGAACGTCGATCGGGAACTAGCACTCCGCCGCCATCCAGTGCAGCGGATCATCCCAATCCACGACGGGACACTCAACGAAGTAGGGGTGCAGTTTGCAATGCACAACGCGGAGTTGTTGGCTAAAGAATGTGGCGCGACGGTACTCCCGCTGCGCGATGGCGATTCCACGAAACTCTAGCGGGATCACATGGGTCCGAGTATAGTTGGTGATAGGACAACAAAATGTTGCCTTTTAGTCTTCCAGCAACTTCAAACAAGGAGAATCCCATGACCTCGGATCCCATCCGCGACCAAATCGGCGACCACCTTCTCACCCCGGAGAACGCGGCACTGGTCATCATCGACTTCCAACCCGTCCAAGTTAACTCCATTAAGTCCATGGACCAGAAAGAAATGGTCCGCAACGTAGTGAAGCTCGCCGAATTTGGCAAACTATACAACTTGCCAACGGTTCTCACCACTGTAAATGTGGCGACTGGCGCCAACAAACCAACAATTTCGGAGCTTACTGATGCCCTCCCCGGCATCGAGCCGATTGACCGCACCACGATTAACTCCTGGGAGGACAAAGAATTCCGGGAAGCAGTCAACGCCACCGGTCGCCGCAAACTGATCATGGTGGCTCTGTGGACAGAAGCCTGTCTCTCCTTCCCCGCGTTGGATGCGTTGCGTGCCGGCTACGAGGTCTACCCCGTGGTAGACGCAATGGGTGGGACATCACGTGTCGCCCACGACACCGCCCTCATGCGTCTCCAACAGGCCGGTGCCCAGCTAACCAGCGTCACCCAAGTCGCCTGCGAGCTGCAACGCGACTGGAACCGTAAAGACACCGCAA